>NZ_LVWG01000017.1 GCF_001622165.1 Pelodictyon luteolum | reverse complement strand
AGCCTCACTTGGCCGGCAGCAGGCGGCATGCTGATTCTGCCGTGCCTGTTTCAGTGTAAAGAGAAAGCCTTCTTCCCTGCACTACGGGAAGAAGGCTTTTCTTGTTTGCATCCGGGGCGACGCCGGCAAAGGGCTGCGCCCTCCTGTCGCCGGCGTCTCAGGCGGGCTTGACTGCTTCGCAGAGCAGGTGGTCGTATTTGCGGACCATGCGCACATCGGTGAAGCCGATCGACTCGAGGATCTGGCGGTAGGCCTCCTGTGACTTGAAGCCGAGCACGGAGAACGGCATGCCGGCGCCGAGGATGTAGTGGCTCAGGTAGTCGAAGTTGGGGTTCTCCTGGTCATCGACGATCATGTCGAGGATCAGGACTTTTCCTCCGGCTGGAACGGCGTCATATGCCTTCCTGCACATCATTTCGGTGAGCTGTTCGTTTGCTGAATAGAGGATTCTGCAGAACATCACGGCATCGGCTGCCGGATAGGCATCCTTGTAGATGTCCACGGCAGCTCCGCGGAGCCGTCCCCCGACGCCCTGTGCTACGGCATTCTCATCGACCAGGCCGATGGCGCCGGGAAGGTTGAGGATGGTAGATTCAAGCTGCGGATGCTTTTTTAAAAGGGCAGCGGAGATGTCTCCGATGCCGCCGCCGACGTCGACGAGGGTTTTGGTGCCTTCAAGGCGGGCCTCTTCAAGCAGGAGCTTGATTGCGAAGTGCGCATTGCTGCGGTGGATTTCCTCGAAATACCAGTTGTCTTCCCTGGTGACGGGCGGATATGGGACTTCGCCTTTGAAGTTGAGATTGCCCTTGACTGCATCAGCCATTTTCAGATAGAAGCTGTCGGCAAGGTGCGCCATGGCTTTGGCAACCGGAACCATATACATGTTGGGCTGATTGGCGGCGGGGACGAACATGGCTCTTGCCATCGGGGTGAGGTCCCATTGGCCGGCGTTTTCAGTGGTAACGCCGATCTGGCGGAGTGCTTCCAGGAGCATGCCGAGCCTCGGGGGGACAGCACCGGCTTCTGTGGCCAGGGTTGCGGTGTCTTTTTCTCCATCCGCAAGAAGGGAGAAAAGATCGAGTTCCAGGGCGGCCTTGAAACATCCGAATTCCACTAGGCCCTTGAAAATCAGCTCGTTGGCCCTGTGGTTTTGTTTCAGTAGCTCAATGTCGTTCATGGTGGCAGTTACGCTTATGGTTTTATAGAAGGCAAAAGCCGGGGGCAAATGCCGGACAGATTAAAACTTAAATTTAGCCTAAATGCTTTTACGAAACAACTGTGCGGAGTTCGGCACATGTGTTATAATTAAAGAGTGGACAGTCTTCCCGGAGCGCTCGGTGAGCTGAGGGGAGAAGCCAAATCCGAACATGTGACAAGAGGAGGTGAACGATGCTGCCAACCCTTTCTGCATTGACCCAGTCCCAGATCGAGGAAGTACGGAGCCTGGAGCGGGAGCTCGGAAAGACGATTCTTTCATTCTCAGGATGTGATGTATCTCCTGAGGTGCTGACTCCGGGTGAGCTTGAGAAAATCCGTGAACTTGAAGACAGGATCGGCACCATGCTGGTCGCCGTCAAGGGCGACGGCTGACGGGTCTGATACCGATCACAGCAGCCATCCTGCCAGTCCGGCCGTTGTCCCGCCGGTAGGAGAAGAACATTCCTTCGTCCCTGAAGGAGCAGTAGGGAGCACGTTCTATTCGCTCTTCGTCCACTCCTGCCTGCAGGAGCTGCATGCGGTTTGCCGCGCCAAGGTCCAGAAGGCGTTTGCCTTCAGCTCCCGGCATACTGCATTTCTCTGGAAATGCCGCGGCCGCGGCCACTTCCGCTCCCACCTCGTAATCGTCTCCGCTGATGCCTGTGCCAATCCATGCTTCGCAGGATTCCGGCCGTGAGCCGAATGCCTCCCCCATCGCATGAAGGGTTTTTCCGACTATTCCTGCGGCGGTTCCCTGCCATCCGGCGTGTGCTGCGCCGATGGCGCGCTGTTCTGGGTCGTAGATGAGCACCGGCAGGCAGTCAGCGGTGAAGATGCAGAGCCAGAGGTTTTCAGTGTCTGTGATGAATGCGTCGTAACCGCTATGGTGTCCGGGCTCGCGTGCATGGAGCACCTCCGTGCCGTGAACCTGCAGGGACCCGACGGTTCTTGATGCATCGAAGCCCGCCGCTTTGGCCAGGATAAGCATGTTCTCGCGTACCCGCCGAGGATCGTCCAGGGTGTTTTCGCCGAGGTTAAGGGAGTTCCAGGGGTCGGGGCTCAGGCCGCCATGGCGCGTGCTCTGCAGCGCAAGGATGTCTCCACCCCTGCCGAAGGTTCCGGGGGTGATGAATGGTGCATTGCCGTCATGGCGGCGAAGTTCGTCCTGTTCCATTGTTCAGTAGTACGTTACCTGGGGATTTCGTACCGGATGCTCGCCGGCCTTTGGGTGGAAAATAGCATTTTCCTGCGACGGGAACCTCCTTTCGCCTAATATCAGTACAGAGAGCTTCACGATGTCGGGCAAGAGTGTTATCTTCATGGACAGAAGAGAGCTACCTTGAGCAACCAGAGGGAGGTCGGCCGATGCGGAAGGAGGACGATGAGCGATTCCCGGACTATTTCGGCCGTTCCGTTCGGGCATTGTCGGACTATCTGGGTATAGGTCTGCAGATAGCCGTGAGCTTTGCCCTGTTCGTGCTGCTCGGATACTGGGCCGACCTGAAGCTCGGCTCTTCACCCGTCCTTCTCCTGCTCGGAGTCCTTCTCGGCATGGCCGGCATGTCGCTTGTGCTATGGAAGGTACTCCGTGAGGCCAACCGCAAAGGGAGGCGCCCCCGTTAACCCGAACCAGCTCCAGAGATGAAACCATTGTTTGATTTTCTATTAAAGTTATGTATCTTGTCCGTCATTTTATGGGGGGTAATAGCCTACGGGCTTGCGCCCGGCAGTGTGGATCTCAGCTCGGTGTTCATCGCCTGGGTCATGATTGTAACCAACACCCTCGCCGGCTACCTGCTCTTTGAGTACGCGTTTGATCGTGAGTCGCAGGTGTTCACCAAGGTGGTGTTCGGCGGTCTCGTCATCAGGCTTCTCGTCCTGATGGTCCTCGTCGCCCTCGTCATCCTTAGGGATCTGGCGGTCATCAACGATTTCGTGCTCTCGTTTTTCGCTTTTTACTGTATTTATGTGATTGTCGAAATCCTCGGCTACCAACGGAAGAACAAACAGAAAAAGAACGCTGCATGAAACGGATCAAACTCATTCAGGTCAAAGGTTTTTTCAGGATCATGGCGCTTCTTGCGCCGCTACTGCTGAATGCATACCTGCCCGTGCAGGCATCCGAAGAGCATGGCGCACCTGTTTCCACCGTGGCAGCGGTGAATGCTGAGGTCGCAGTCGATCCGGCTCTGGAACCCGTTCACGCTGAGGCCACCGGGCACGAAGAGGAGAAGGCCGGTGATGTGATCATGCACCACATCCTCAACTCTCACAGTTTCTCCTTCGAGCCTTTCGGCACCGTCCACCTTCCCGCGCTGCCTCCGTTTTTCGGTATTGACATCTCCATCACGAAGCACGTCGTAATGCTCTGGATCGTGTCAGCCATTCTTCTCGTTCTCTTCTCCTTCGTCGGAGCAGCCTACCGTAAGATCACTCCGAGGACTGCGCCTTCCGGCGTGGCAAACACCATGGAGGCGCTCGTCGAGTTCATCCGTCTTGATGTGGCCAAATCAAACATCGGTCATGGCTATGAGAAGCATCTGCCGTATCTCCTCACGGTGTTCATGTTCATCCTGCTCTGCAACCTTCTCGGTCTCGTCCCCTACGGAGCAACGGCCACCGGCAACATCAACGTCACCCTGACCCTCGCTGTCTTCACGTTCTTCATCACCCAGGCCGCTTCCCTCAAGGCCCACGGGCTGAAAGGTTACCTTGTCCACCTGACGGCAGGTACCCACTGGGCGCTCTGGATCATCATGATTCCGATCGAAGTGATCGGCCTCTTCACCAAGCCGTTTGCGCTCACCGTCCGTCTGTTTGCCAACATGACGGCTGGCCATATCGTCATTCTCAGCCTGATCTTCATCAGCTTCATCCTGAAGAGCTATGTTGTCGCGGCTGCAGTATCGGTCCCCTTTTCAATCTTCATCTACCTGCTTGAGATTTTCGTGGCGTTCCTGCAGGCTTTCATCTTCACCATGCTTTCGGCGCTCTTCATCGGGCTTGCCACGGTGCATGAGGGCGGTGAGGCCGAAGCTGCACACCACTGAAAAGATGTCTGGATTATTGGGGAATAAGTAGTATTTTTCGGCTTTTCATCAACAGGTTCAATACTGCTAGTCAGCGTTAGCGAACAACTTAAAACAACAAACGGAGGTAATTACAAGATGGAAGGAATTGGATTGGGTTATTTGGGCGCAGGTCTCGGCGCCGGCCTTGCAGTCATCGGCGCAGGCCTTGGTATCGGTAACATCGCAGCTTCTGCGGCAGAGGGTACCGCCCGCCAGCCTGAGGCAACTTCCGATATCCGTACCACAATGATCATCGCAGCTGCTCTTATCGAGGGTGTTGCGCTGTTCGGTGAGGTTATCTGTGTGCTTCTCGCTCTTAAGTAAGCTTTTTCAAGCCTACGAGAGCCAAGCAGAAGTCATCCCGATTGCGGCAGGGTCAGCCTCGGCCGCAATCGGATTTTATCAACCGTTAACGGTAAACATTGTCCATGCTTACGTCGGGAAACATCCTACTTGCCGGCAGTCTTCTGAGCCCTGAACCCGGTTTGATTTTCTGGACGACCATCACTTTCGTCCTCGTGCTCATCATCTTGAAGAAGATAGCCTGGGGGCCGATCATCAGTGCTCTGGAAGAGCGCGAGAAAGGGATCCAGTCATCCATCGACCGTGCACACGGCGCGAAAGAAGAGTCTGAAGCAATCCTCCGCCAGAACAGGGAGTTGCTTGCGAAAGCCGATGCAGAAGCCGACAGGGTCATCCGCGAAGGCAGGGAGTATGCCGAAAAGATTCGTGCGGAGATCACTGAAAAGGCTCATCAGGAGTCACAGAAGATGATCGAAGCCGCAAAAAATGAAATTGAGCAGGAGAAGCGCCGTGCGCTTGCCGAGCTCCGCAACGAAGTTGCAGATCTTGCCGTCCGTGGCGCGGAGAAAATTATTCGCGGCGCGCTGGATGCAGATGTGCAGAAAAAGGTCGTGGACAGCATGATCCAGGATCTTTCCACCAATCGTAACTGAAAACGGGCCTGAAATGTCAAGTGTAATTGCAAGCCGCCGATACGCATATGCCCTTCTTAGCGCCGCAGACGAGGGAGGTTTCCTCGAGGAAGTGACGGCTGAGATGGATATGATCGGCGAAACCCTTGCCGGATCCCGCGACCTGGTCCGCGTGCTTGCAAGCCCGCTGATCAATGGCGACCGCAAGACACATATACTCGAAGAGATTTTCCGTGGACGGGTCGGAGACAGGATGATGCGTTTCCTGTCGCTTATCGCACGGAAGAAGCGTGCAGGAATTCTGCGCGGGATAGCTTCTGAATTCAAGGTGCTGCTCGATGAGAAGAACGGAGTGGTCAACGTGGATGTGACCAGCGCGACGGAGCTCAGCGGGGAGCAGGCAAAAGAACTGGCCAACGGACTTGCCGCATACACCGGCAAGAAGATCAGGGCCCGCATGGCTCTTGATGCTGAACTTATCGGCGGAGTATCTGTCAAGATCGGAGATACGATTCTTGACGGTAGCATCCGCCATCAGCTGCAGTTGCTCCGCCGGACCCTTTCGAACGAAGAGGCCTGAGACAGCCCGGGGGGGTCCCCGGGAAGCCGCAGCAGGCGGGATACGCATTCACAGCCTGCCTAGTGCAGGCTGTTGGCTTTTTATGAAGGCGCCATCCGGCGCCGTTCCGGGGCTTTAGCTCAGTTGGTAGAGCGTCTCGTTCGCAATGAGAAGGTCAGGGGTTCGACTCCCCTAAGCTCCACATCCAGCCCTGCATACTTTTACAATGACACGGGACCCTGTTCCGGACACAATTGCATAACGGAGTCACTATGGCGGTCAAGAGAATCCCGCAGGCTACATTTCTTTCAAGCATCCGTACTCTATCTGTTTTCTTCCTGGTCGCAGGCACACTTGCGCTTGCATCGTGCTCATCCAGCCGGCCGCAGATGAGCGCAGAGGAGCAGGTAAGCGTTGCCTACAAGAAGGCAGCCGAACTCTACGAGAAAAAGGAATACGAGAATGCGGCAGCGGCGCTTGAGCCACAGCTGTTCGCCTCCCGGGCAACTCCGCTTGAGGATGATGTACTCTTTCTTCTCGCACAGTCCTACTATGCATCTGAGCAGTACCTGCTTTCATCCGACATGTATGATCGGCTTCTGCAGCAGGTCCCCTCATCTCCCTACCGGGAGGCTTCTCGCTATATGCTGGCCAAGTCTTATGAGCAGCTCTCTCCCGGATACGAACTTGACCAGGAATATACCCGGAAGGCCATAGGGGCTTATTCAGAGTATCTGGCTGAATACGGAGTAAAGGATCCCGCTTCGAGTGCGCGCGATCTCGATACGTACAGCGAGCTTCTGAAGATCGACCCGTCCAGTGCCTCCTATCAGCGTGGATATGAGGCAGCAAAGCTTGCCATGGCCCGTCAGGACAGCGTTAAACACGCATCTGCTGCGATTCCGGTTCTGCACAACAAGCTCGGTGCTGCAACGTACTCCATTGCCACACAGTATGTGAAGCTTAAAAAGTACAAAGCGGCTGCAATCTACTTCGAGAAAGTGGTGCGAAACTACGGTGACACCCCCTGGATGAAAAAAGCCCAGGCCGGGCTTGTCGACGTTCTTGTGAAGCGCGGCAAGTGGTTCGATGCTCAGCGCGCGCTCGATGCCTATCTTCAGAGTTATCCCGAGGATCTTGAAGAGATGAAGGGTACGCGTGAGGTGATCATGCAGAACTTCAGCAATTCCTGACGGGGAGCCTTGTGCACCTTGCAGTATTCGGCGGGACCTTTGACCCGCCGCATAACGGTCATCTTGCTCTTGCGCTGTTTGCCAGAGAGCTTCTTCCTGCCGACCGAATCCTGATTTCCGTTTCAAACAATCCGCTTAAGTCCACGTGCGGCGCTTCCGACCGGCAGCGGTTAGCCATGGCGGAACTGCTTTCCCTTGAAGTCAACCGGACAGGCATGGACTCAGATGTGAGCGGTTGGGAGCTGCAGCAGCAGACCCCATCCTATACCGTCGATTTGCTCCGCCATATCCGCTCCTCTTATCCCGATGCCCACCTGACTCTCCTCATCGGAGAGGACAGTTATCTGGACTTTCCGCGATGGAGGGATCCAGAGGGCATATTTGCCCTTGCCGATGTGGCTGTGTTCAGGCGCAGAGGAGATGCAGGGCCTGATATGCTTGCTGAGGACAGCAGGGTGCGATGCATAGCATTCGAGGCCCCGGTATCCTCAACCATGGTGCGGGAGCTTGCCGCGGCCGGTAAGTCGCTGCGTGGGATTGTTCCGGAGTCTGTCATGCAGTACATCCTTTCCGAAGGGCTATACAGGGGGGCGTAGCCTCCCTGCTACGCCGGCAACTACATGGATTCCGGTGCAGAGATTCCAAGGATCCTGAAACCATTCTGGAGCACCTGGCGTACCGCAACCGCGAGAAAGAGCCTTGCCTCGGCAATTTCCGGTTCGGCCTTCAGGATCGGACATTCCTGGTAGAATCGGTGAAAGAGTTCGGCGATTGCGTGCATGTAGTCAACCATCTTCTGGGGCTCGAGCATCCTGAACGCCGAACGGGACACATCCCCGAAGTCCAGAATGCCGAATGCAAGCTGCAGCTCTTCGGGGGCCCTGAGACGCATCAGAATGCCGTGCTCAGGAAGTTTCGCAGCATCAAAGCCTATTTCACTCCATGCCAGCCGGAGGAGGCTGCAGATTCTGGCATGAGCGTAATGGAAATAGAATACCGGATTGTCCTTTGACTGCTTCTTTGCCAAATCAACGTCAAAGTTCAGGTGCGAGTCTTTGCTCCGCATGATGAAGAAGAGGCGTGTGGCGTCAGGGCCGACGTCATCGATGAGGTCGTCGAGCAGGTCGGCATTGCCTTTGCGGGTTGACATTTTGACGGTCTCGCCGTTCACTGTCGTCGTGACGAACTGGTTGATGGCGATTCTTACTTTCGTGGTGTCGTGGCCGAGGATCTTCAGCGCCTCGAGCACGTCCGGGTATTCGTCAATATGATCCGCACCGAAAACGTTGATGATCATGTCAAAGCCACGGGCATACTTGGTGAGGTGGTAGGCGATGTCCGGGAGGCGGTAGCTTGGTTCTCCTGAAGATTTGATGAGTACCTTGTCTTTCTCCTGGCCGAGCTTCGTCGTGAGGAACCAGGTCGCTCCGTCGTACTGCCCGATGAAACCGTTCTCCCTCAGGCGGTCAATCACTTGCTGGTTGGGCGATATGCCGTTCTGGTCCGCGGTGTAAAGGGTGTGCTCGTTGAAGAATGAATCATGAACAATGCCGAGTCTTCCGAGCGTTTTCTGTATCGAGCTGAAGATGATCGATTCTGCCTCGCTGCGAAACGGTTCGATGGACTCATCCTGAAGCAGCCCTTCACCGTGCTCGCTGTAGATCTTTTCGGCAATCTCCCCGATATAGAGGCCCTTGTAATGGGTGTCCGGGAAGTCAACGCTCCTGCCGCATAGTTCCAAATAGCGGTAACGTACCGATTCGCCGAGAATCTGCATCTGCCGGCCGGCATCGTTGAAATAGTATTCTCGGTTTACCCTGTATCCCTGTGCCTCTGCCAGATTGGCAATGCAGTCTCCGAGAACCCCGCCGCGTCCGCGCCCGATGGTGAGTGGTCCGGTAGGGTTTGCGCTTACGTATTCAACGATGGCGGTCTTTCCTGCACCTTCACTTCCCTTGCCGTATTCCACGCCATCCCTGAAAACCCTTTCAGCTGACTGCATGATGAACGCCGGTTCCATGAAAAAGTTGATGAACCCTGGTCCGGCTACCTCGATTTTTGTAACCGTTCCTTCCGGAAAGCCGAAGTGCCCGGTTAGCTCTTCGGCCAGCTGGCGGGGGTTGCGCTTCAGCTCCTTTGCCGCAAGAAAGGCAATGTTGGTGGCGTAGTCGCCGAATTTCGGCGAAGTGGGTTTTTCGATGATGATCGACTGGCCGGTCGTTACTGAGGCCGAGCGGAGGGCTTTTTGGATCTCTGCTACAAGGAATGAGTGCATCGCTGGTGTTAAGCTGGATTCGATTGATGCCGGTCGCCAGGGAGAGGCAGGAGCGTCAGGGGATCGAGGCCGGTGAAGTCGTCGATGACCCGGACCACATTGTCAAACCCGGCAAGTTCAGTGGCGCTGTTTGTTGTTGTGACGCCGACGGCAGCCATGCCGGCGCTTTTTGCGGCCTCAAGCCCGGGTAGTGCATCTTCGAAAACAACGCAGGACGAGGGATGGGCGCCGACAAGTTCTGCCGCGCGCAGAAAGATGTCCGGAGCGGGTTTGCCGTGGGGAACATCATCAGCGCATACGATGGCGCTGAATGCGTTTTCCAGTCCGAGCAGGCGGAGTACGAAGGCAATGTTCTTGGGCCCTGCACCGGTTCCGATGGCCAGTTTGATGCCATGGCTGCGGGCGGTATCAAGAAACCCGAGCAGGCCCTCCATCGGCGCTATAAGGTCACGCGACATGACGCGGTAGAGAAAGTCCTTCAGCTCGGTGAGTTTTTCAGCTTCCTCGGCACTGATGGCTGGATCAAGAAAATATCGGAGTACGTCATGGCCTTTCATGCCGGCGGTTTCCACCAGATAGCGCTGTGCGTCCATTCCCTCGAGACCGTAGTCGCGGAACAGCTGCACCCAGGATTCGGCATGATGGTGCATGTTGTCTGTCAGGACGCCGTCCATGTCGAAAATGAAGGCCTGTGTGGTAATGTGCGGCATCACTGTTCTCCAAGTTGCATTGCAGCGCGGACCTCCTGCATGGTTTCTTTGGCTATAGCCCGCGCTTTATTTTCCCCTTCAAGCAGGATCGATCGCACGAGCACAGGGTCTGCTTCATACTGTTTCCTCCTTTCGAGAATCGGGGCGAGCTCTTCGGAGATGGCTGTGGCGCACATCCGCTTGCAGTCGACGCAGCCGAGCGCTCCCGAGCGGCAGTCCGCTTCGATGCTGCAGAGCAGTTCGGGGCTGCTGAAGCGGCTGTGATAACTGAAGACGGAGCATACTTCAGGGCGTCCGGGATCGTTCTTTCTCTGCTTCTGTGTGTCGGTCACGGCGTTGCGCATCTTTTTCTGGACCTCTTCGGGTCCGTCCGAAAGCAGGATGGTGTTTCCGAGCGACTTTGACATCTTCGCCCTGCCGTCGAGACCGACGAGGCGCGAGAATTTAGTGATTTTCGGCTCAGGCTCCAGAAATACCTCGCCTTTCGTGGGATGCGGGTAGTGGTTGTTGAATTTTCTGGCAATCTCTCTGGTAATCTCGACATGCGGAATCTGGTCTTCTCCGACGGGAACGACGCTCCCCTTGTAGAGGAGGATGTCGGCGGCCTGCAGTACCGGATAGCCGAGGTGCCCGTAAGTGAGTGATTCCATCTGCAGGTCGCGGACCTGCTCCTTCAGGGTCGGGTTCCGCTCCAGGCGGGCCGAGGTGATGAGCATCGAGAAGATAAGGAAGAGCTCAGCATGCTCTTTGACCTGCGATTGACGGAAGACCGGGCTTTTTTCCGGATCAACGCCTGCCGCGAGCCAGTCGGTGAGCATGTCGATGGTGTGGCTGTAGATCTCGCTGGTGTCGAGCGAAGTGGTCAGGCTGTGGTAGTCGGCGATGAGGAAGCAGGTCTCATAGAGCCTTGAGCCGTCAGGGGCCATGAGGTTCTGCTGTTCAATCCAGTTTTCAAGCGCTCCCGTGTAGTGGCCGAGGTGCAGCTTTCCGGTCGGCCGCATCCCGCTCAAAATCCTTTGTGTTCCCATAAAATGAATGTTGCCGCGACGGGCGGCAGTGCGCCTCGAGGAGGCTTGGTGGTGAAATTCAAAGAAGTTATAACAGTTCCAATAAAGATAAAAGGGCTATGTTTGTTTTTTGAGCCCGCAGCACTATATTATGCAACTTGTTTCGATTTCCTTTTGTTGCATTCTGTTCACAGAAGAAGGTGTCGAAAACCTCTATTATTGGAGAGTAAGTCCTATACAACACTTGGTTGCCCAACCATGTCAGATCCGGAAGGAAGCAGCATCCGGCAATTCAGGTGTGTGATATAGTCAGCTTGCTCTCCTTTTTTTATTTAGATCTTTAATTTCACAGAACAACAGGCAAGGGAGTCCGCCATGGCATCGGCTATCACTAAAAAGGAACTGCTTTCCGAACAGGTAAAGCACATTGACATCAAAGAGACGAACATTGTACCGCTCATCGACCAGATGGCCGATACGGCTTTTCAGGCACGCAATCTTGCACGCGCGGCATCAATCGTCGACCGTATGCAGAAAGATCATGAGTGCGCCGTCATCCTTACGCTTGCAGGTTCGCTCATCAGCTCCGGCCTGAAGCAGGTCATCATCGACATGATCGACAACAATATGGTGGATGCGATTGTTTCCACCGGCGCAAACATCGTTGACCAGGATTTCTTCGAAGCCCTCGGATTCCGGCACTACAAGGGAACCCCCTTCATTGATGATGCCATCCTTCGCGATATGCATGTTGATCGTATCTATGACACCTACATAGATGAAGACGACCTGCGAGTCTGCGATGAGACTACAGGAAAGATTGCCGATTCCATGGCGCATGGAGCCTACTCCTCGCGCGAGTTCATCGTCGAGATGGCCCGCTATATCGAGGCGAACGGTCACGACCGCAACTCCATCGTCTACAAGGCGTATGAAAAGGGAGTGCCGATCTTCTGCCCTGCATTCTCCGACTGCTCAGCCGGATTCGGGCTGGTTCACCACCAGTGGAACAACCCCGGAAGCCATGTCAGTATCGATTCGGTGAAGGATTTCCGCGAACTGACCCGCATCAAGATTGAAAACGACCGGACAGGTATCTTCATGATCGGCGGCGGCGTACCGAAGAACTTCACTCAGGACATTGTCGTCGCAGCCGAGGTCCTTGGCTATGAGGACGTTTCCATGCACACCTATGCCGTGCAGATCACCGTTGCCGATGAGCGTGACGGAGCACTTTCCGGCTCGACCCTCAAAGAGGCTAGCTCCTGGGGCAAGGTTGATACCGTCTTCGAGCAGATGGTGTTCGCCGAGGCCACCATCGCCATGCCGCTCATCGCTGGATATGCCTATCACCGGCGTAGCTGGGAAGGAAGGAAAGCGAAAAACTTCAACGAAATGCTTGACCGCCAGCAGGTTACGGCCTAGGAGGAGACATGAAATTTTTCATCGATACCGCAAACCTCGACGAAATCCGTGCAGCCGAATCGCTCGGCGTGCTTGATGGTGTGACCACCAATCCCTCGCTCATCGCAAAGATCGTCGAGGATCCTCTTTCCTTTACCCGGAAAGATTTCATGGACCACATAAGCCGCATCTGCGACATTGTCGACGGACCTGTCAGCGCCGAGGTGACCACGCTTGAGGCTGAGTCAATGATCCGGGAGGGTGAGGAGCTTGCCGCAATCCATCATAACGTGGTGGTCAAGTGCCCCCTCACCATTGACGGGCTGAAGGCAATTCGCAGTCTTTCGGAAAAGGGTATCCGAACCAACGCCACCCTCGTCTTTTCGCCGAACCAGGCGCTCCTTGCCGCGAAGGCGGGGGCGAGCTACGTCAGTCCTTTTGTCGGGCGGCTTGATGACATCAGTACGGACGGGATGGCCCTTGTCGGGCAGATTGTCGAGATCTACGACAATTACGGGCTCATGACTGAGGTGATTGTCGCCAGCATCCGCCACCCTCAGCATGTCGTCGAGTCGGCCCTCATCGGAGCTGACATTGCCACCATCCCGTACAGCGTCATCCGCCAGCTGGCAAGCCACCCGCTGACCGATTCCGGCTTGAAGAAATTCATGGAAGACGCCGCCGTCATAAAGTAATGACATCGTGCCGATTGAATGGGCGGGCGTTCAGTCCCGCCCTTCAGCGGTTCAGCACCTCGACTCTCACTTTCACCGTCCCCTGCTGGTAGAAGCCCAGCTGTTTTGCTGCCTCGGCGCTCAAATCAATCACTCTGTCATCAACGAACGGTCCCCGGTCATTGACCCGGACTACGATGGAACGGCTGTTCTCAAGGTTGGTTACTTTAACCACCGAGGGGAGCGGCAGGTACTTGTGGGCGGCACTTGGCTCCGCAGGATCGAAGGGCTCCCCGTAAGCAGTAGGCTGCCCGTTGTTCTTGTCGAGGGTTTCATGTCCGTACCACGAAGCTCTTCCCACCTCTTCATATGCTGCAGCCTGTTCATAGCTCATCGGAACGTAGATCCTGCCGTCAATGACGTAGGGGGTATTCTTCAGTTTCCCCTGCCGGTAGGCTTCTTCGGGTGAAATGCGCGGCAGACGTTCTCTGACAAACGGCCCCCTGGAAGAGGAGCAGGAGCTGAGGGTCAGCGTGAGGATGATGCATGCGGGAAACAGTGCGTTCGACTTCATCAGAGAGGGTGCCTGTCCGGACGCCCTCGGCGGGAGCTTGGGCGGATTCCGGGGGTTGCAGAAGATTGTACGTCTGTCTTTTTCAATATACGGGAAATTCCCCTTTACCCCATTATATTACCCTTAAAGGTATATTCCTGAACCCTTTCGGGAGAAGGATGCCGGTCCGCTTGTAGTATCCACGCAACCAAAGCCTGTCCGAATGGGAACCATGAACGCCGGAACAGCGGGGCGAAGCCCCTTCGGGGTGCTCGTTATCCACGGGTTCACGGCGACCAGGGAGAGTGTCGAACTCCTCCTGCACCCACTCCAGAGTCTTGGCATTCCTGTTTCCATGCCTCTCCTTGCCGGTCATGGCGGACCTTCGCCCGCTGCCCTGAAAGGGTTGGGATGGATGGACTGGCTTCATGATGCCGATGTGGCCTTCAGGGAGCTCGGAGACCGGGCGGACCGCATCATCATCGTCGGCCACAGCATGGGCGCTCTGCTTGCGCTCAACCTTGCAGTGCGTCATCCCGGAAAGGTTGACTCTCTGGTTCTTGTTGCTACGGCCATTCGTCTGGTCTCGGTGCTCGCTCCGGGGCGCCCGTTAAATTTTGCAGCTCTGCCGATCAGCCTCATTGTCAAGCGGTGGGGGTTGAAGTCCGTTTTTGCCGATCCGGAGGGAGCGGCCTGCCGGGGTCATTACGAATGGGTCCCTACTGATGCGGTTCTTTCGTTTTTCAGGCTCATCAAAAAGACCCAGAAGCTGCTCGGTGCGGTGCATTGCCCTGTATTCATCCTTCATAACCGCACTGAGAGCACGGTGCTCCCCGAAAGTGTCGGGGTCCTCAACAGCTCACTTGGAACACCGGATTCCCTGCAGTCGGTTCTCTGGTTAAGCCGTTCAGGGCATCAGGTCTTCTGCGACTGCGAGCGCGAGGATGCTGTCGACGCAATCATCCGTTACGTGTCAGGTCGTATGGGTCGCAGTGAAGCGCGAAATGAGTAGTTCTCCAATCCCCCTCTGGATTTAACCGGACTGTAACGCGACCGCATTATTATCTTTCCGGCCGGCATGGTATGTTCATCCTAACCGATTAACAATGCCGCCGCCATGATCCACAGATCAGCCACAATGCAGAGGACGTGGATGCTCCCTGCACTCCTCCTCTCGGCCCTCTTTCTCATGCCGGGCTGTTCGGCACGCAACCCTGCCATCGGGGCTGCAGGAGAAGTGCCCTCCCGAACGGCTCCCCCCGCACGCAATATTTTTCTTTTCATCGGTGATGGCATGGGACTGGCCCAGGTTGAACTCGGCCGCGCACTCCTCCCGGAGGGGGACACGCTTGCGATGACCTCTCTGCCGGTCACTGGACTCGTCTCGACTCATGCCCTTGACCGCTACATCACTGATTCTGCTGCTGCAGGAACTGCTCTGGCCACCGGGCACGGCACGACGGTCGGCACCATCTCCATGGGCAGCCGGCTCGACACCCTCAAAACCATTGTCGAAATGGCTGAGTCTGCGGGCATGCGGACCGGCATCGTCACGAGTGTCGGCATCGACAACGCGACTCCGGCATGCTTTTACGCCCATAGCCCATCGCGCAAGCGCATTCACGACATTGCCCGCCAGATGGTCGGGAGCGGAGTCGACTATTTCGCCGGCGGGTATGCTGAAGGGAACTTCCCTCTCATGCGGGCACGTGCAGATCTGGATCATGGTGACATCGATTCCCTCATGCAGGCCGGCGGGTACCGGATTGTGAGAAACGCTCCTGAGCTGCGGGCGGTTCAGAGTGGCACGCCCGTCTGGGCGTATGGCCGTTATGACCGGAATGCTGCGATGAAGTTTGCCATGGATGCCGAATCAGGGGAGATCGATCTGGCGACATATACAGGCGAAGGTATACGCCTGCTCGAGAACCCGAAGGGCTTTTTTATGATGGTGGAGGGTGGAAAAATCGACTGGGCCTGTCACGGCAATGATGGTGCGGCTGCGGCGCATGACGTTGCATCATTCGACCGTGCGGTCCGAGAGGCTCTCGCCTTCTATCGCCGCCATCCCTCCACAACCCTCATCGTCGTGACTGCCGACCATGAATGCGGCGGCCTCAGTCTTGGCAATGCCTCCGGGGGATACGAAAGCCGGCCCCGGCTGCTCCTCAACCAGAGAGTGTCGCTCGAGCGTTTCATGGACAGGGTTGCGACGTGGCGGAGCGAGCAGCGGGTTACATTTCCGATGGCGCTTGACAGCCTCGAAGTGTTTTTCGGTCTCGGTTCTCCCTGTGACTCAGCGCTTGTTCTCTCAGCCGGGGAACGCAGGGAGCTGCAGCTGGAGTTTACGGCCTCCATGGCTCCGTTCCCGGCCCCTGACACATTCTCTCCGGCTGTCAGCGCGATCCTGAATCGCCGGGCGGGCATCGGGTGGGGGAGCAGGGTGCATACTGCCGTTCCGGTCCCCGTGTTCGCGATCGGAGCGCATGCCGGGCTGTTCAGCGGCTCCTACCCGAACACTGTTTTCGGTCGGAGGCTTATGCAGGCAGCCGGGTTCTCCGGCGCTACGGACCCTCATCCCGGGGAATTTTCCCCCGCTCCGGCGCGTTCTGCACCATGATCCCTTTCCGGGAGCTGAAGCAACCGACAACAATCTGAACAACCAGAAAGCGTATGGCAGATATTTCAACGAGCTGGATGGGGCTTGATCTTCGCAGTCCCGTGATCGTAGCAAGCTCAACCCTTACCGGCAGTATTGACAACGTTGTTGAGGCTGCGCGGTGCGGTGCGGGTGCCGTTGTTCTCAAGTCGCTGTTTGAAGAAGAGATTCATATGGAGAGCGCCGAAAGCCTCGCCGGTAACGAGCAGCGCTTCTGGTATGCTCAGGCCGAGGACTACATCCGTGAATACTCACGCGGCGACGCACTCAATCGCTACCTCGCACTCGTTCAGGAGTGCAGCGATGCCGTTTCGATTCCTGTGATAGCAAGTATCAACTGCGTCTCTCCGGGTGAGTGGGTGTCGTTCGCCCGTGAGATGGAGGGCGTTGGCGCCGCAGGGCTCGAGGTCAATATTTTCGTGCCGCCCTCCGACACATCGAGAACAGGTGCCGAGAACGAGCAGGTATACTTCGATGTGCTTGAGCGGGTGACGCGCGCAGTCCACATTCCAGTTGCCGCCAAGATCAGCAGTTACTTTTCATCCATGTCGGAAACGGCCGGCCGGCTGTCGCGTACCGGTATCGGCGGCATGGTGCTGTTCAACCGTTTTTTCTCGCCCGACATCGACATCGAAACCTTCAGCCTCAAAGCGGGCCCTGTTTTCAGTACGGAGGGTGACGTGTACAACTCCCTGCGCTGGATTGCAATGCTTTCGGGGCGGACGGGTTGCGATCTTGCGGCTTCAACCGGAGTGCATGATGGCGAAGCGCTCATCAAGCAGCTTCTTGCCGGCGCCAAAGCCGTAGAGATTGCTTCGGTGCTTTATCGGAAAGGGTTCGAGGAGATCCGCATAATGCTCGGTGAGCTCGAGGAGTACATGGACCGCCACGGCTTTGCGAGGCTCGACGATTTTATCGGCCGGATGGCGATGGATGCAGTCCAGAACCCTGCCGGCTATGAGCGCGTGCAGTTCATGAAGCATTTCAGCAACATATCATGACTATTCGATCTTCCCCATGCGCATTCATGATCTGAGTCATTCGATTACCGAAGGCATGCCCCTCTGGCCGGGCTCTCCCGTGACCCGTGTGCGGGATGCTGCCGGGTACGGGACGGATGGCTATCTGGAGCGGGAGTACTCGTTTTCCTCCCATGCAGGGACCCATGTCGACCTGCCTCTGCATATGCTGCCAAACGGCCCGTCGCTGGACGATTGCCCGCTCGATTGGTTTGCTGGAAGGGGATATGTGCTTGACGCCGCTTCGGAAAACGTCGGGGCGGTTACGACCTCTGTCATTGCTGCCGGCGCGCCTCTTGAGGGGAGCTGCGATTTCCTGCTGATTCATACCGGGTGGAGCAGCCGCTGGGGTAGCCCATCCTATTTTGAAGCATGCCCGTATCTTCAGGAGGACGCAGCCTTGCTTCTGGTGTCGATGGGCCTAAAAGGCATCGGCATCGACTCACCCTCAATCGATGCTCCGCATCTGGGCGCCTACCCGGCGCACAGGATGCTGCTCGGCCATGGGCTGGCGGTCATAGAAAACCTGACAGGCCTGTTTCCTCTCATCGGGAAGCGGTTTCTGTTTTCCGCCTTCCCGCTCAAGATCGCCGGAGCCGAGGCTTCGCCGGTCCGCGCCGCAGCGATTGAGGAAGAAGAGTTGGTTATGTGATTATTTAATTGGAAGTCGGTACCCTGCGCGTTACCTTACCGCCCGAAGGCGCAGCCGCGTGGCACCGCAGTCCGTTCTTTCCCATTCACTCAATACCGGATCAACCATCATGCCGTTGAACTCGTCCATCGCCAGGAAATCCCTCATGGCTCTTGCAGGCCTCTTCCTTGCGGTCTTTCTTCCCGTCCATCTCGGAGTCAATCTTCTGCTTCTTGCCCAGGATGGCGGCCGGAGCTTCAGCGTTGCCGCAGAGTTCATGGCCACCAATCCGCTCATCAGGATTGCCGAGCCTGTGCTGTTTCTGGGATTCCTTCTCCACATCCTCTACGGACTCATGGTCTCGGGCGCGAACCGTGCCGCGCGTCCTGTCGGCTACCAGCGACCAAACAGCAGCGACACCTCGCTCCTGTCGAAATACATGTTCCATACCGGCCTCGTCGTCCTCGTGTTCCTCGCTCTGCACCTTGCGGACTTCTGGATGCTGAAGGTCGGCCTCGTGGCTCCGCCCGAAGGCATCGATCGGCATGACTTCTACAGCCGGGCCCTCATCCTCTTCCAGAGCCCCTGGTATTCAAGCTTCTACATCGCTTCGTTTCTCTTTCTCGGCTTCCATCTGAACCATGCCATCCAGTCGGCCTTCCAGACGCTTGGCGTGAATCACAGCCGCTACACCCCGCTGCTGAAGATCGCCGGATCGGTGTATGCCGTCATTATGACCGCTGGATTCAGCCTGATTCCCTTAAGGCTGGCTTTTTTCCCTTAACCCCCTTACCGCTACCGGTACCGCAATGACAAGACTCAACGCCCGGATCCCCGAAGGCCCCCTTGCTGAAAAATGGACGGCTTACCGTTCGGGCTGCAGGCTGGTCAGTCCGTCGAACAAGCGCAAGCTCGATATCATCGTCATCGGCACAGGTCTGGCCGGTGCTTCTGCCGCCGCGTCGCTTGGCGAGCTTGGCTACAACGTCAAGGCGTTCTGCTATCAGGACACCCCGCGGCGCGCCCACAGCATCGCTGCGCAGGGCGGCATCAACGCAGCCAAGAACTATCCTAACGACGGTGACAGCATCCATCGCCTGTTCCACGACACTATCAAGGGCGGCGACTACCGGGCCCGTGAGGCCAACGTCTACCGGCTTGCCGAAGTAAGCAACAGCATCATTGACCTCGCCGTGGCTCAGGGAGTTCCCTTCGCCCGCGAGTACGGTGGCCTTCTGGCCAACCGCTCGTTCGGTGGGGCGCAGGTTTCCCGTACTTTCTACGCAAGGGGCCAGACCGGACAGCAGCTGCTTCTGGGTGCCTATGGAGCCCTTTCCCGCCAGATCGCGGCCGGAACCGTTACCCTCTACAACCGTCGCGATGTGCTCGACACCGTGCTCATAGACGGCCGGGCGCGCGGCATCATCGCCCGCAACCTCGTCACCGGAGAGATCGAGCGTCATGCTGCGCATGCAGTGGTGATGGCGAGCGGCGGATACGGCAACGTCTTCTACCTCTCCACCAACGCCATGGGCTCCAACGTAAGCCCGGCCTGGAGCGCATACCGGAAAGGGGCGCTTTTTGCAAACCCCTCCTTCACCCAGATCCATCCGACCTGTATTCCCGTTCACGGCGATTTCCAGTCGAAGCTGACGCTGATGAGCGAAAGCCTCCGCAACGACGGCCGCATCTGGGTTCCAGCTTTAAAAAAGGATGTTGATCGGCTCAAAAGCGGGGAGATTACTCCGGTCGATATTCCCGAGTCGGACCGCGACTACTACCTTGAGCGCCGTTATCCTGCCTTCGGGAACCTGGTGCCGCGCGACGTGGCTTCACGCGCTGCCAAGGAGCGCTGCGATGCGGGGTTCGGGGTCGGCCGCACCGGCATGGCAGTCTTCCTTGATTTTAAGGACGCCATCAAGCGCAAAGGGCATGACACCATAGAAGCACTCTACGGGAACCTCTTCCAGATGTATGGTCAGATCGTCGCAGAGGATCCTTACCGTACTCCGATGATGATCTATCCGGCGGTCCATTACACGATGGGCGGCCTTTGGGTCGACTATGAACTCATGACCTCCATTCCGGGTCTGTATGCGATCGGCGAGGCCAACTTCTCCGACCACGGGGCCAACCGGCTCGGAGCATCGGCCCTCATGCAGGGACTGGCTGATGGGTACTTCATCCTGCCGGCAACGATCAGCAGCTACCTGGCCGACGAGATCCACACCCCCCGCATCGACCCCGCTTCTCACGAGTTTACCCTCGCGGCAGAAGCCGTTCGTGAGCGCCTGAACCGGTATCTCTCTACTGGTGGAAGCCGGAGCGTCGACCATTTCCACCGTCGTCTCGGCCGGATTATGTGGGATCATTGCGGCATGGCCCGCAACGAGGCGGGCCTCCAGCATGCACTCGGGCTTATCGGCGAACTCCGCCGGGAGTACATGGAGGATGTCCGTGTGCCTGGCAGGATGGACCGGTACAACCCCGAGCTTGAAAAGGCCTGGCGGGTCGCCGATTTCATTGAGCTCGGCGAACTCATGGCCCGCGATGCCCTCATGCGCAGGGAGTCGTGCGGCGGACATTTCCGCGAAGAGTTCCAGACTCCCGAAGGAGAGGCCCTGCGCAACGATGATGAGTATGCATTCGTTGCCGCATGGGAGGCTGCCGGCGAAGGTGCCGAGCCCTCGATGCACCGAGAACGCCTCGAGTTCAACGACATCAAGTTATCGCAGCGCTGCTACAAGTAACGGGGCGGCGTCCCTTTGCCCCCATCACCATTTCAACGACGGTCATGAACTACACTCTCAGGATCTGGCGGCAGGAAAACGCCGAAGCAAAAGGCAGCATGGTTACCTATAAGGTTTCCGGCATCTCTCCCGACAGTTCGTTTTTCGAAATGCTCGACATCCTCAACCAGCAGTTGATCGAAGGCGGCCAGGAGCCCGTTTCTTTTGACCATGACTGCCGGGAGGGAATCTGTGGCACCTGCAGCCTCTACATCAACGGCCGCCCGCACGGGCCCGTAAAGGGTGTTACCACGTGCCAGTTGCACATGCGTTCGTTTAAGGACGGCGACACCATCACGATAGAGCCATGGCGGGCGAAGGCTTTTCCTGTCATCAGGGACCTTATTGTTGACCGCAGCGCGCTTGACCGCATCATCCAGGCAGGCGGATATGTCTCCATCAATACCGGAGGTGTGCCGGACGCCAACAGCATTCCTGTTCCGAAGGAGCAGTCGGACGACGCGTTCGATGCCGCCGCCTGCATTGGATGCGGGGCATGTGTAGCGGCTTGTGCGAATGCAGCGGCAATGCTTTTCATCGGAGCGAAAGTTTCCCATCTCGCCCTGTTGCCTCAGGGAGAGATTGAGGCGGAACACCGGGTGATGAAGATGGTGGAGTGCATGGACGGTCTCGGCTTCGGCGGGTGCAGCAACACCTATGCCTGCGAGGCTGAATGCCCGAAGGGAATATCCGTCACAAACATCGCCATTCTGAACAGAGGGTTCCTCACGGCTTCACTCATGAAGCAGAAAGAAAAGCCCTCGAAGGGCGATTCGCTCTGACTCAATCCTTGACGCAGCGGACAGAAAAGCCGGTGTTCTTGTTCGCCTTTCCGCGCCTCAAGGTGGCGTCGAAGTAGCCGATACTGCGGCCCCACGCGGCTTTGCCGGAGATTTCGGTCGATGTCCAGAGCCGGTTGTAGCCGCCGGGTTCCATGTAATCCCCATCCGTGTCGCGGCGCGCCCCCGCCGGAAGCAGCCGGAACCCGATGGCGTCTTCCGCCCCCTCGTTAGGCTCAGTCCAGCCCTTGACAGCCTTCAGCTTTCCTCCGGCCACCCCTTCGCCACCGAGCAGTTCCGAGAGCAAGGTCCATTCAGCATCCGTGGCCACGTGCCAACCCTCAGGCGCCAGCCCTCTCGGGTCATTGACCGCATGCCAATTGTAGAGTTTTCCATACTTCTTTCCGTTTTCCGGGCTGTTGCTGTTCCAGCACCAGGCCGGGGTGGTGAGCGCCGCCCACTCGGCCGCATCCCGGACTTCGGGGATCGGCTCGCCGTTACGGAACCTTGAGACCGTCAGGTTTTCGGCAGTCCATATCATGGAGCCGGCACGCACGGTCCGGTAGCTGTTGCCGTCGATGTCGACGGCTTCCGGTGCCGGTCGGGAGCAGGCGGCCATGAGGAGAAACAGGATGCAGGCGAGGGTTCTTTTCAGTGTCTGGTGCATGGTCGTCAGGATGGTGTGTTTACGGTCATATGCCAACAATCAGAGGTAATATAGGAATGTTTCTTATTCCGCAGTTCCGGATCTGTTGCCTGCTGTCGGTTCTGGATTTTGCCGAGTGGGGAGATCTGCGTAGATTGTACGGTATTTATAAATCAAAACCCCTTCAGCATGAAGCGTTCCATATTCTTTGCGCTCCTTTTGGGCCTCCTCGTAGCGGCACCGCAGTACTCTTTGGCAACGGTAAGCCAGTCTATCACCGAAGAAACGGGCATAGCAATCCTGCCTGAAAAACTGGTTTGGGTGGCGAATCCGAAACTCCACGGTCTTGAGACAACGTTGCTCGCTGGCGATCCAGCCCTTTCTGAACCATATGCCCAGCGCATAAAGCTTGCGCCCGGTACCCGTCTGGATCCGCACTACCATCCGAATAAGGCCCGGATGGTGACTGTGCTGAAAGGAACACTCTACTTCGCTTTCGGGGAGCGGTTCGACAACGCCGCCCTCCGCGCCATGCCTGCCGGCAGCTTTTTTACCGAGCCGGTAAGGGTGCCCCATTATGCCGTGGCCGGCAGCGAGGAAGTCGTGCTCGAACTCCACGCCATCGGTCCCGATGGAACGACTTACGTCGGAAACGGAAGTCACTGAGCAACGTTTTAGAACGCCGGCCGGATGCCCCTTTTGGAAATAAAAGGGAAAAAGCGTAATAGAATGCATCCGGGTTCCAAAACCTGTTTCCCCGGCGAACCAAATCCAACGTATGGAACTGCTCTTTCTCCTTTTTTTGATTCTGGTCAACGGCATGCTTGCCATGACCGAAATAGCTCTTATCTCAGCCAAGCGCTCCAGGCTTTCGAAACTGGCCGAGGCTGGCGACCGTCCGGCCTCGGTGGCAGTCAAGCTCGGCCAGGAGCCGACCCGCTTCATGTCTACCATACAGATAGGCATAACTTCCATCGGCATTCTCAACGGAATCGTCGGCGAAGGGGCTTTTGCCGATCCGCTGTCTGCATGGTTCGTCTCCCTCGGCATGGATCCTGACGCCAGCCGCATATCCGCCACGGTTGTCGCGGTCGTATCCATCACCTATGTGACCATCGTCATCGGCGAACTGGTGCCGAAGCGGCTGGGACAGTTCAATCCGGAAGGAGTTGCCCGGTTCGTGGCGCTGCCGATGCTCACCCTCTCCACTGTCACCCGCCCGTTCGTCAGGCTCCTCTCCTTTTCTACCGATGCAATCCTCCGCCTGCTTGGCAAGGATCCCGAAGAGGTTCAGCGTGTGACGGAGGAGGAAATCCATGCCATGCTTGAGGAGGGTTCCGAGGCTGGTGTTATCGAGCAGCAGGAACATGAGATGGTCCGCAATGTTTTCCGTCTCGACGACCGCCAGCTCGGTACCCTGATGGTGCCCAGGGCAGACATCGTATACCTTGACATACTCCGTCCTGTGGAGGAGAACATTGCGAGGGTGACGGAGTCGGAGCACTCCCGTTTTCCGGTATGCAGCGGCAGTCTGCAGTCGCTGCTTGGAGTCGTCAATGCCAAGCAGCTGCTCTCACAGTCGCTTCGCGGCGGGCTGACGGAGTTCACTTCCCAGCTTCAGCCATGCATCTATGTTCCCGAATCGCTGACCGGAATGGAACTGCTCGATCATTTCAGGACTTCCGGCAGCCAGATGGTGTTCGTGGTCGATGAATACGGGGAGATTCAGGGCCTCGTCACCCTTCAGGACATGCTTGAGGCGGTAACCGGGGAGTTCGTTCCGCGCAACAGCGAGGATTCGTGGGCCGTCGAGCGCGAAGACGGCTCCTGGCTCCTTGATGGCCTTATCCCCGTTCCGGAACTCAAGGATACGCTTGAACTCAAAAGCGTTCCCGAAGAGGAGAAGGGCCGCTACCACACCCTCAGCGGCCTCATGATGTGGCTGCTCGGCCGGATGCCGCAGACTGGCGACATCATGACCTGGGAGAACTGGAGGCTGGAAATCGTCGACCTCGACGGCCAGCGCATCGACAAGGTCCTTGCCTCGAAACTGCTTCGCGATTCCGCCCCGGAGGGGGTGGAGGATGTTAACCATTTACCGTGACCATTGCCATGGCGAACCATCGTACCGAATGCATTTTCTGCCGGATCATAGCCGGCGAAATCCCTGCTGACATCCTCTACCGTAACGACCATGTCCTCGCTTTCAGGGACATCTCTCCTGCGGCTCCGGCCCATGCCCTCATTATTCCTCTTGAGCACATTGCATCATTGAGCGATCTTGCGCCTGACCATGAGCGGATTGCAGGTCAGATAATGCTTGCAGCCGCCACGGTTGCCGAAATTCTCGGCATCAGGGAGTCCGGTTATCGGTTCGTGTTCAACAGCGGACCCGATGCCCTGCAGAGCGTCTTCCACATCCACGGCCATCTTCTCGGCGGTACAGAGATGGGCTGGCCCCCATTTCCCGGCGCAGCCGTTACGCACGGCGCGTAACGATGGCGCTCTTGAAAAGAGGCCCGGAACGTTTTTGTGATCGCGCGCGGTTATTTATATTAAATCCAGATTAATTGACGCGCACGCGTTTTCAGAGGGAGTGAAGTACATGCGTTTATCGGAACTGCAGGTCGGTGACAAGGCTGAAGTAACAGGCCTCAATGTTGATGCCGCCATCAGGCGGCGAATTATGGATATGGGGCTCATCAAGGGCACCCGTTTCAAAGTCTTGAGGGTAGCTCCGCTCGGTGACCCCATGGAGATCTTCTTCAAGGGACTCTACCTTACCATGCGCAAAAGCGAGGCTGATGGAATCATGGTGGAGCGCAGCGGAGGTGTCGGCGATGGCATGCCGATGCACACCGGAGCCCGTCGGCGATATGGATTCGGGGGGGGGAGATGACGACATCCAAAGAGCTCTCCATAGCCCTCACCGGCAATCCGAACTGCGGCAAGTCATCGCTCTTCAACGTTTTGACGGGTGCCCACCAGAAAGTCGGCAACTTTCCTGGCGTAACGATAGAAAAATATGAAGGGTACCTAGACTACCGGGGCTACCGCATAAAGGTCGTCGACCTTCCCGGCACCTACTCCCTCACTCCGTACTCCCCTGAGGAAATAGTCACCCGGAAGTATCTCATCGAGCATCGACCTGACGTGGTTGTCAATGTCATCGAAGGGCCGAACATCGAGCGGAGCCTTCTGCTCACCACCCAGCTCATGGAGATGGAGGTTGATTTCCTCGTTGCCCTGAACATGATGGACGAGGTAGAGGAGCGGGGAATGAAGATCAACACCCGGCAGCTCCAGAAACTTCTCGGGTGTCACATTGTGCCGACCTCCGCCAAAAAGCGTACGGGCCTTGAGTCGCTGCTTGACCATGTCATCCGCGTCGGAACGGGAGACATTACCATACAGAAGAACAAACTGTTTTTTCGTTCAGGCCTCGAAGAGCCCATCAACGAGATCTCCGAACTGCTGGCAGCGGAGCGGGAACTCGCCGCATACAACAGCCGATGGCTTGCCATCAAGCTGCTCGAGAGCGACCGGGAGGTCTACCGTGAAATCCAGCGCCAGCCCGCATGGGTGAAGGCCGAAGTGGTCATGCAGGCCGCGCTGAAAGATGCCCGCCGGCTTTACGGGTCGGATCCTGAAGAGCTTATCAGTGAAGACCGGCATTCGTTCATCAGGGGAGCTATGAAAGAGTGCGTCGAGCTGCCGAAGGAAAAACGCACCTCGCTGACGGACTATATCGACATGGTTGTGCTCAACAGGGTGCTTGGTTTACCCGTTTTCCTTTTTGTCGTATGGGCGGTGTTCCATTTCACCTTTACTTTAGGCGCACCGGTCATGGAGTGGCTATCCTCCCTTTTCAGTATGCTGGCTGTTGCGGGTGGGCGATACCTGCCGGACGGCATGGTGCGCTCGATCCTTCTTGACGGGGTGCTTGCCGGTGTCGGTGGCGTCCTGGTGTTCCTGCCGAATATCGTGCTGCTCTTCATCGGCCTGTCGTTCCTCGAGGCATCGGGCTACATGGCCCGGGCAGCCTTTGTCATAGACCGGGTAATGCACCGTTTCGGGCTGCACGGAAAGTCGTTCATCCCGATGATCACCGGATTCGGTTGCTCCATTCCGGCCATCATGGCCACCCGGACCCTGAAAAGCCGTACCGACCGCCTCGCGACCATCATGATCATCCCGTTCATGAGCTGCGGTGCCAAACTGCCGGTCTATGTGCTGCTCTGCGGGGCATTCTTCGCCCCCTCGATGGCCGCTAACATCCTTTTCGGTATCTATCTGCTCGGCATCGCCGTCGGGCTCTGGACCGCATGGATCCTGAAGTCGACGGTGCTCAGCAGCGACTCCGAGCCCTTTGTCATGGAGCTTCCTCCCTACCGTTGGCCGACACTGGGGTCGGTAGTTTTCCAGGCGAAGGTGAAGGCTCTGATGTACGTTAAAAAGGCCGGTACCCTTATCCTTGCTGCTGTGGTTATCATCTGGGTTGCGAGCAACTACCCCCGGAGTGCGGTCATTGAAGCGGACCTCCAGCGCTCTCGCGCTGCGGTTGAAGCGGATGCAGGGCTCGGTGCCGCCGAAAAAGAGGATCGCCTCTCCGCCCTTGAGCAGAGTGCCCAGAGTGAGCAGCTGGCCCACTCCCTTGCGGGACGTGCAGGCATGCTGATGGAGCCGGTCATCAGGCCCCTCGGCTTCGACTGGCGGATCGGGATCGCTCTTGTCACAGGTCTGGCCGCCAAGGAGGTGGTCGTTTCCACAATGGCCACCATCTATTCGCTTTCTTCCGATACCGATACCGGGGATTTGCAGGCGACCCTCAGGAGCGATCCGGCCTTCAACCGGGCAACGGCTCTCAGCCTGATGGTGTTCGTGCTGCTCTACCTGCCCTGCGTCGCAGCCCTCGGGGTCATGAAGAAGGAGGTGGGCCGGTGGAAGCCGGTTCTGCTCTATTCGGCATACTCGCTCGCTGTGGCCTGGGTGCTGTCATTCATTGCTTACCGGGGGGCGCTGCTGTTCCTCTAATACTGCCCACAGCCTCAGCGCTGTAACCACAGCAAGGGGAGCAGAACGAAAAAAGCCCGGCGGAGCAAGCGCTCCCGCCGGGCTTTGTCTGTAAGGGGTGTATCAGATGCATGGCTCGCCTCTGCCGTGCTTCGATGCCTAGTCCTGCTTTTCGCTCACCGCTTCTTCAGGTGCTTCGACGGCAATTTCGACCATGCCGTTTTCCTCTGCCATCTGTATGATATCGTCGACTGCCATCTGCATCGGTGCTGGCGTGCCGTCCACCATCATGAGGGTGACGGCGGGATGGGCCTTCCTGTGCTCCTCCATGACCGCTTCCCAGTGCGCCCGGATTCCTTCGTCGAGAGTGTTCCATGCCATCCGTCCGCGGCATTTTGGAAACTTCGAGCAGCCGAGCCAGGGGCCCCGCTTGCCTACCCGGAGGTTCATCGGAGAGCCGCACTTAGGACAGGCGAGGTCGGTCTGTACCGGAGGGATCTTCATCGGTTCGACATGCCGCTGCTTCGAGAGATTGAGCAGGGTGTTGCACTTCGGGTAGCTGGAGCAGGCAAGGAACGGGCCGAGCCTGCCGTTGCGCAGGAGCATATGCCCTTCGCCGCATGAAGGGCATAGTATGCCTGTATCCTTGGGCTTTTCGCGGTTGGTGCTGATCGGCTTGATGTTACGGCATTTCGGATATCTGGAACAGCCGAGGAACTTGCCGCTCTGTGTCCATTTGACGATCATGTGCCCTTCTCCGCATTTCTCGCAGAGCGCAGCATCGCGGTTCTGTGGGATCAGCGGATCCTCCTTGCGAACGCTGAGAGCAGTTTCGAGCGGGCGGTAGAAGCTGTCGAGCACTTTCTCGTACTCATCCTCGCCGGCCGCAACCTTATCGAGCTCTCCCTCCATCTCGGCGGTGAAGTCTACGTTGAAGAGATCGGGGAAGTTTGCTACGAGGATCTGCGACACGTCCATGCCGAGCATGGTCGGTATGATCTTCTTTTTCTGCAGCTCCACGTAGCGTCGGTCCTGCAGGGTGGAGAAGATGGATGCATAGGTCGAGGGGCGTCCGATGCCGTAGTTGTCGAGCTCCTTGACGAGGGTCGCTTCACTGAATCGCGCCGGGGGGCGGGTGAAGCTCTGGCGGTTGTCGATTTCTCCGAGGCCGAGCCGGCCGTCCTTGTCAAGCTGCTTCGGGAGGCGCACCTCCTGCTCTTTCTCCCCTTCGTCCTTTGTCGATTTCCGGGCTTCGTATTCAAGCTCCTCCTGGTCGTTGAACACCCGCATGAAGCCGGGGAAGAGTACCCGGCTTCCGCTGGCTCTGAACATGATGTCGCGGGCCGGGTCGCCGACGTCGACCCTTGTCTGCTCGATTTTTGCCGGAGCCATCATAGCTGCCACGAACCGCTTCCAGATGAGATCGTAGAGCTTGAACTGGTCCGCTGAGAGATAGGACTTAAGCTGCTCGGGGCGCCTTCCGACGGCGGTCGGACGGACCGCCTCGTGGGCATCCTGAGCGTTTTTCGATGATTTTGCCGCTCCGCCCCAGCCGATGTACTCCTTGCCGAAGGCATGTTCGATGAAGCTGCGGGCCTGTCCTGCCGCCTCAGTGCCGATGCGGATCGAGTCAGTCCTCATGTAGGTGATGAGACCCGTTGCACCTTCCTCTCCGAGATCGATTCCTTCATAAAGCTGCTGTGCGAGTCGCATGGTCTTCTTTGAGCCGAATCCGAGCTGATTCGATGCAGCCTGCTGGAGGAGGGACGTGGTAAAGGGAAGCGGGGGCTTGCGCTGCTGGGTGCGCGGTGCGATGTCCAGAAGTGTGTAGCTGCCGTTCTTGACGAGGTCGGCAGCAGCTTCTGCCTCCTTCTGGTTCGAGAGTTCGGGTTTCTTTCCCTCGAGCTTAACCAGCCGGGCACGGAAGGTTTCTTTGCTCTCTGTGATGAAGTCCGCTGCTATGGTCCAGTACTCCTGAACCTCGAAATTGTTAATCTCCACCTCGCGTTCGCAGATCAGTCGAAGGGCTACGGACTGCACGCGTCCTGCAGACAGTCCGCGCATGACCACATTCCAGAGAAACGGGCTGACCCGGTAGCCTACAATCTTGTCGAGCCCCTGGCGGGTCTGCTGGGAGCGGACCAGCCGGTAGTCAATCTGGCGCGGTTCCTCAATGGCTGCAAGGATAGCACTTTTGGTGATTTCATTGAACATCACCCTGAATACAGGCTTCGGTGTACTGCCGATTTCATTTGCGATGTGCCATGCGATAGCCTCACCCTCGCGGTCAGGGTCAGTTGCGATCAGGACCCCGTCAGCCTCCGATGCGAGCTTCTTTAGCTGGCGCACCACCTTCTCCTTGCCGGGGATGACTTCGTACCGGGGCTCGTAATGGTTGTCGAAATCAAGCCCGATCTCCTTTTTGGGAAGATCCTTGATATGGCCTACCGAGGCGAACACCGTGTAGCCGTCCCCGAGGTACTTGTTGATCGTCTTTGCCTTGGATGGTGACTCCACGACGATCAGGGTCCTGTTTCTGGCGGACAGTGCCGCTGCTTTTGAAGCCATTCGTCAGTCCCTGTGGTGAGAGCGTTGCAATGAATTTTTGAAAAAGATAGGCCTTGGTTGCTTAAAAACAAATTTCAGGCTACCCTTATATTTATTATAATGCCGCTGATCGGTGCCGCGGCACCCGGACGGGCCCGGATCGCGGGGTGGTCGATTCAGACCGGAAAAAACCGCGACATAACCCATAAGAATTCAACTCATAGACAATCGGCCGTTTTCATGATGCCCTCTTCTCGTCCTGCGGTCCTGCATATCCTGTTTGCCCTGATTATTGCGCTTTTCCTGCCGGAGCAACTCTCTGCAGCCACCGCTCCGCCATGGACTGTTTCCTCGGTCCCCCTTCGAGTCATTCAGGGCAACGGCGAGGGGTACACCATAAAGGTGCTTACCCGGAAAGGCGCAGACGGCCGGATCCTTGTCGACCTTCAGTCCATGACGAGAGCAATGCGGCTTACCTACCGGACCTCGGCAGGAATGCTTTCGGCTGAAGAGGCTATCGCTCTGCCCGGCAGCGTGTGCACCGTTACTGCCGGTAACAGTTTTGCCCGTATCGTCTCCCGTCGTGCGGCCGATCCAGCAAGGATTGTGCAGCTTTCCGCTGCTCCGCAACTGCTTGACCAGCGTCTCTTTCTTCCCATAAGCCAGACTGCCAGACTTTTTTCCCTCTGGCTTGACCGCGATGTCGTATACAGCGCTTCCGAAAAGACTTTCAAGGCCTGGCTGCAGCCCCGTCCTGCCGGCCGCTCCGAAGCTGCCATCGGCACCCTTTCGCCCGAACCGCCCCCGGCTTTCGGCCCGACGAGGATAACCGGCATTGAGGTTGAAGAGCGTGCCAACGGGGCAATCATTTCGTTTTCAGCATCCGGAGCACATGCTTCGGCATCGCTTTCGCAGCCCGATACTGCAGGCAATGCCGCTTTTATCCTTTCCGGAGCCTCCGGCGATCCCGCCACCCTCAGAAAGATCTTCCCCTCGGGCATTGTTCGCTCCGTCACGGCCGAGCGAACTACTGCCGGCGCACTGCGTTTCAGTGTGGCCTTTGACGGCCGCTCAGGTATCGTGCGCTCACTCGATTACCAGCGAGACCAGCGCAACAACCGTTACCTGCTCTATGTGCGAAGCGATGCAGACGTGGAGGCTATTCGCAGCAGGGAAAAATCACAGCGGATTGCAAGTGTCATCAGAGGCGATGTGGAGAAATGGAGACTCAACACCATCGTGCTCGACGCCGGTCACGGCGGAAAGGATCCCGGGGCGGTCGGTCTGAAAGGAACCCGTGAGAAGGACGTTGCGCTCAACATCGTCAGAGATCTTGGCAGCATTATTTCAAGGAAGTGGCCTGACGTGGAGGTCGTTTATACCCGGAAAGACGACATTTTCATTCCTCTTCACGAGCGGGGCAAGATCGCCAACCGCACTGAGGGCAAGCTGTTCCTCAGCGTGCACTGCAACGCCAATGAAAACCGTTCGATCCGGGGGCCGGAGGTCTACATCCTCGGTCCGCACAAGACAGCAGCCGCACTGAAGGTCGCCATGCTTGAAAACGGCGTCATAAGCCAGGAGGCGGACTACCGGGAGCAGTACCGGAACTTCAGTGACGAGCATCTCATCATGAGTTCCATGGCCCAGAGCTCCTTCAGCCGCCACTCCACCACTCTTGCCAGGGAACTCGTAAAGCCGCTCGACCGTTCGACGAGCACGAACGGCCGGACCGTCCGCCAGGCTGGGTTTATGGTGCTCTGGACTCCTTCAATGCCGAGCGCCCTTGTAGAAGTCGGCTATATCTCCAATCCCCGTGAAGAGGTTATTCTTCGTGATCGCCAGGAGCAGACCAAGATAGCCTACGGCATCTTCCAGGGTCTCCAGTCCTACCGGACCCAATACGAGGCATCACGCATGGCCTCCACCCGTTAGTTTGGATCCTTTTTGCAAAGTTGTCGACCTGGTTGTACATTCAGGTTGACAACTTTGCCGTTTCTATGCACACTGTTTCACTTCATATCCTCCAGCGCCTTGCTGCTTCAGGTACCTTTCTGTCGGGTGCCGAGTTGTCGGCGGAGTTCGCCATGACCCGTAGCGCAGTGTGGAAGCATATCCGCATGCTCCGGACTGAAGGCTACGGCATCGACGCCCGCACAGGTCTCGGGTACCGTCTCGTTTCGATGGCAGGAAGGCCGCTCGGCGTTGAGGTCGGGCCACACCTTTCTACTGGCCGTTTTGGTCGTCCGATCCATTGGCATCGGAGTCTTGAGTCCACGAACACTACGGCACGTTCCCTTGCTGCGGGGGGAGCAGAGGAAGGAACTGTCGTCGTTGCCGAACGCCAGAGTGCCGGACGCGGGAGGCTCGGGCGCAGCTGGGATTCTCCATCAGGCGTGAACCTCTATTTCTCACTGGTGCTCCGGCCCCGGCTTCCGATGGAACGCATTCCCCAGCTGACCCTGCTGCTGGCCGTGGCGCTGCATCGCGCGCTCACCATTCTGGACGGAGGCCTCCGGCCGGCCATCAAGTGGCCGAACGATATATTCGTCAGCGGACGGAAGCTCTGCGGTATCCTCTGTGAGATGCAGTCGGAAGCGGACCGTGCTCATTTCGTTGTGGCCGGCATCGGCATCAATGTCAATCAGCCGGCGTTCGAGGGGGAACTTGAGGGAACGGCAACTTCGATCCGGATGGAAACCGGCAGGATAACCTCCCGCCCCGCCCTTCTTGCCTCGGTCCTCAACCATCTTGAGCCGATCTACGACCGCTGGCAGCAGGAGGACGACCTCAGCTTCGTTCAGAGGGAACTCGAAGAAAACGCATTCCTTCAGGGTCGGAGGGTGTCTGTCGAGCGGATGCGCGGAACCCTTGAAGGTACGGTAACAGGCATCGCACCGACCGGAGAACTCATCATCACAACCTCTGACGGTACCGCCTGCAGGGTGGCATCCGGCGAGGCCCGTCTCAGGAAATAACCTATGGAACACATGCAGTCCTCCACCTTACCCATTCCGCCGCTTCATCCCGCTGTCAGTGCGGCATACAGCGTGCTCGAGACCGGAGAGCCGATCGGCCGTGATGCGGCCCTCGTGCTTTCCGCACTTCCGGGAGAACACGCTCTCGACATCGCCTCCCTTGCCAACAAGGTCCGGAACCGCTGGGGGAAGGGCGGGGTGCATGCCTGTTCGATCATGAACGCGAAGTCGGGGGTCTGCAGCGAAAACTGCCGGTTCTGCGCCCAGTCCCGCCACAATCATTCAGACATTGAGGTATACCCGCTTGTCGATGAGGACGCCGCGCTGTTCGAGGCGCGCGGCTGCTTGGAGCAGGGGGTGTCGCACTTCGGTATTGTGACGAGCGGCTGTGGCTATCTGAAGATGAGCACCGAGTTTCAGCGCATCCTCTCCATGATCGACCGCCTGCACAGTGAACTCCCTTCACTTGAGGTCTGCGCCTCGCTCGGCGTGCTCGGCCCCGATACCGCAAAAGCGCTTGCCGAACGCGGCATAGCGCACTACAACATCAATATTCAGGTGGCTCCAGGCCGATATGGTGAGCTTATTGCCGACACCCATACCGTTGAAGATCGGATAGAGACAGTCCGCTTGCTCCGCCGTCACGGCGTGTCGGTCTGCTGCGGTGGCATCATCGGCGTTGGTGAACAAATGGAGGACCGGGTGGAGATGATGTTCGCCCTCCGGGAGCTTGATGTTTCCGTCATTCCAATCAACGTTCTTGTCCCTATCAAGGGGACCCCGCTCGAAGGTGCTCCATCCCTTCCGCTCGTCGATATTGTGAAGACATTCGCCATCATGCGTCTGGTTCACCCCCGTAAAACCATAAAGTTCGCCGCAGGCCGGGAGACCGTCATGAAGGATTTCCAGGGATTGCTGATGCTATCGGGCGCTGACGGGCTGTTGACCGGCGGGTACCTGACCACCAGGGGACGCGAGGTCGCTGACGATACCCGTTTCGCAGGGCAGCTTGCAAGCTTTTCCTGAGGGTGCTGATGCAGTTCCATGAACGCATAACAGAAGAACTCCGTCAGCTGAAGGAGCGGGACCGGTTGCGCGCGGTGCCTGAGGTAACATCCCGTGAGGGTCGGTTCATTGCTATCGGCCGTGAACGTCTCCTGAATCTTTCCTCGAATGACTATCTGGGACTCGGTGACGATCAGGAGTTGCGAAGGGGTTATTTCGAGAGCTGCCGGAGCGAACTTCCGCCCCTCGGAAGCTCGTCCTCCCGTCTCCTGACCGGCAGCTACCCGCTCTATGATGAACTTGAGCAGGAACTGGCAACCCTATACGGGCGAGAGGCGGCCATGGTGCTCAACAGCGGTTACCACGCCAATACGGGCATCCTTCCCGCCCTTGCCGGACGCCACGATCTTGTGCTTTCCGACCGCCTCAATCATGCCAGCATCATTGACGGGATGAAGATCGCCGATGCACGGTGGGAGCGATACCGCCACTGTGATTATCTTCATCTTGAGGAACTGCTCGAAGCGGCTCGAGGCCGGTATCGCCAGATCTTCATCATTTCTGAATCGGTGTTCAGCATGGACGGTGACAGGGCCGATCTCCGGCGCCTCGTCGAGCTGAAAAAGCGTTATGATGCCGTGCTCATCATCGACGAGGCCCACGGCATCGGGGTATTTGGCCGGCGTGGGCTTGGCCTTACTGAAACTGAGGGCGTAACCGGCGAGGTTGACATCATCGTCGGTACATTCGGCAAGGCGCTGGCCTCCGCCGGAGCGTATGCCATCATGGACGGGTTGGTACGCCGGTACCTCGTCAACACCATGCGCACCTTTATCTTTACGACGGCCCTGCCTCCAGTGACCCTTGGCTGGAGCCTTTTGACGCTCCGTCGCCAGGTCGGGATGCAGGCTGAGCGAAGTGCGCTTCTAGCACTGGCCTCAAGGCTCCGCAGCGAGCTTTCTGCACTGGGGTTCGACGTTCCGGGGGAGAGCCATATCGTGCCGGTCACGGCTGGTGCGGACTCCCGCGCTCTCGATATGGCCGAGGCTTTGCGGGAGGCCGGGTTTCTGGCTCTGGCGGTCCGGCCTCCCACCGTGCCGGAAAACAGCGCCCGCATCCGCATCTCCCTTCGATCCATTCTCGGTTGGGATGACATTGCCGGTGTGGCCGGCTGCCTAGGAGGACTGCGGCGATGAAGCACCATTGGTTCAAAAGAGACGGCCGAGAAGAGCTGGTGCTCTTCTTCAGCGGCTGGGGAACGGACGCTTGCCACGCCGGGCGGTTCTTCAGAGACTCCCTTGCCGACGGGTTCGCGGGCGACATGCTCGCCTTTTACGACTACACGGCCCCCACTCCCGAAATTGACCTGCAAGCGGACTTCTCCCTGTACCGACGCATCATCCTCATCGCCTGGTCCTTCGGGGTCTGGGCTGCCCGTGCGGTTCCTCTTCCCGCGATTGATGCGGCCGTCGCCCTGAACGGGACACTCTTTCCTGTTGACCCGCTCCGGGGAATACATCCTGATATTTTCCAGGCGACGCTTGATGGGTACGGCGAAGAGAGCCGTCGCCGGTTTGAGGGCCGGATGTGCCGGACGCCGGAAGTCCTCACCCTCTTTCGCGAATGTTCCTCCAGCCGCACGACCGAAGATCAGAAAAATGAACTCTTGAGTCTTCAGTACAGCTTCTCCGGGCCGACTCTCCAGCCGGGGTGGGAGTACGGCCACGCTTTCATTGGCGGGCGTGATGCCATTTTTCTTCCTGTATGCCAGGATGCGGCGTGGGATGCCACCCCCCGAACACTGATTGCGGCCATGCCGCACTATCCGTTTTTCCACTGCAGAACCATCCGGGAGGTGACGGCATGGCAGGGTTGACAGACAAGGCCCTCGTCCGCGAACGGTTCCGCCGCACCCTCGGTTCCTACTCCGACGAGGCAGTGGTGCAGAAGGCAATGGCCGGGGAACTGGTTTCCATGGCGGCACGCCATGCACCCTCCATCCGCTTCGAACGGGTGCTGGAGGTGGGTTCGGGTTCGGGTGTTCTGACGGAGCAGATGCTTGAGGCTTTCAGCATTGCACGATATACTGCGAACGATCTGGTGGAGGAGAGTCGTGAGTGCCTCAAGAGGATTATGGATCGCCATTTGGAGGTGGTGTTTGATTTTCTCGGCGGTGACGTCGAATCTCTGCCCTTTCTGCCGGAACAGTCGGATCTTGTGGTCTCAAACGCAACCCTGCAGTGGCTCGACGACCTTGATGCTTTTTTCGGGAGAATCAGAGAATCGATGGCACCGGGCGGGCTCTTTGTGTTCACTTCGTTCAGCAGCTCCAACATGCAGGAAATCGCTGCCCTTCTGGGCACTGCCCTCAGCTACCGCACCATGGCAGAGACTCGTGAACTTGGTGAAAGGCATTTCGAAGTCCTTGAACTCCGGGAGGCCGAAATCACCCTCACCTTCAGTTCCCCTGAAGCGGTCCTCCGTCACATCAGCCGCACCGGTGTCAACGGTCTCAACCGTGAGCGCTGGACGAAAGGGATGCAAAGGGAGTTTTCGGATCGCTACCGCAGCATGTTTTCCCGTCAGGAAGGGGTGGGGCTGACCTACCACCCTGTATACTGCTGCCTTCGAAAACGGGAGGGCTGCCCGTTATGAGCGGAGCCGTGACGGTCATTTCCGGTATCGGAACAGGTGTCGGCAAGACGGTGGTCACCGGTCTGCTTGCCGGAGCGCTCAGGGCGGAGGGGCGGCATGCCATCACCCAGAAGATCGTGCAGACCGGCTGCATCGGCATGTCGGAAGACATTCTGGAACACCGCCGGCTGATGGGTGTTCCGCCGGAGGATGCAGACTTTGAGGGTCTTACATGCCCCTGTTCGTTTCCCTTTCCAGCCTCTCCCCACCTTGCAGCCCGCCTCGCGGGAGGATCAATCACGGCGGAGTCGATTCGACGTGCAACGGCAGCCCTCCGGGAGCGCTACCCCATAGTGCTGCTTGAGGGGGTCGGGGGACTCCTTGTACCACTTTCCGGAGAACTGCTTTTTGCGGATTTTGTCGCGGGGGAGGGCTTCGGGCTCATTCTGGTGTCGGGTCCCTGGCTCGGAAGCATCAACCATACCCTCCTCTCCCTCGAAGCATGCAGCCACCGGGGTATTCCATTGCAGGGATTGGTATATAACCGTTACGGCGAAACGGACCCTTCGATCGGCGACGACTCTCTGGATTACTTCCGCCGGCATCTATGCCGGTCCGGTTCCGGAGCCGGCATCGTGGAGCTTCGGGGGGAGCCGGGAAGCCAGCGTTTCACGCCGGATCAGCTCAGGTGTCTCGGATTTCCAACCCGTTAACCCTTTTCTCCTCATGCCGCACGATTCCAGTTCCGTCGATACCACCTTCGACCGCCGACATCTCTGGCATCCTTACACATCCATGGAAGATCCGCTTCCGGTCTATCCGGTCCGGAGTGCCTCGGGAGTGCGGATCGAGCTTGAAGACGGATCGCAGCTCATCGATGGCATGTCCTCATGGTGGGCGGCCATCCACGGATATCGTCACCCCGTGCTGGACGATGCGGTGCGCCGCCAGCTTGGACGGATGAGCCATATCATGTTCGGAGGCCTGACCCACGAACCGGCCGTCGAACTGGCCCGCTTGCTCGTTGATCTGACTCCGGCAGGGCTGCAGAAAGTGTTTTTCAGTGATTCAGGCTCCGTTGCAGTTGAAGTTGCCCTCAAAATGGCTGTGCAGTACTGGGATGCCCTTGGCCGGCCAGGAAAGAAACGGATGCTTGCACTTCGTGGTGGCTACCACGGCGACACGTTCGGCGCCATGTCGGTCTGCGACCCTGTGACAGGTATGCACGGCCTGTTCCGCGGGGCCATGCAGGAGCAGTTGTTTGCCGAACTCCCCGACTGCCCGTTTTCAGCCGAGTGCACGGACGTCGTCATGGCCGACATTCAAAGCAAGCTTGAAGAGCACCACGGGGAACTTGCCGCCGTAATCCTGGAGCCGGTGGTGCAGGGCGCCGGGGGGATGCGATTCTACTCCCCTCAGTGTCTTCTCCGACTCCGCGAGCTTTGCCTGCAGTATGACGTGCTGCTCATTTTTGACGAAATAGCCACGGGCTTCGGACGCACCGGGAAGATGTTCGCTCTCGAGCATGCCGGGGTCGAGCCTGACATCATGTGTGTGGGCAAGGCGTTGACCGGCGGGTACATGACGCTTGCCGCCACGCTGACGACCGACGCCGTCGTCATGGCCATTTCTTCGGGCGAGCCGGGCCTTTTCATGCATGGACCGACCTTCATGGCAAACCCTCTTGCCTGTGCCGTCGCTCTGGCAAGCATCCGGCTTCTCCTCTCACAGCCGTGGCAGGAGTCCGTCCACCGCATTGAGGAGGGCCTCCTTAGCGGGCTTGATGCGTGCCGGGGATATGATGGGGTAGCCGATGTCCGCGTTCAGGGAGCCATCGGCGTGGTGGAACTCAAGCGAGCGGTCGATATGGCTTCCATGCAGTGCGAGTTCGTCCGGCGCGGAGTATGGGTCCGCCCGTTTGGCCGTCTGGTCTATCTCATGCCACCCTTCATCATTGATGAATCTGATCTGGCAGTCCTCTGCCGGGCGGTAAGGGAGGTGACGGCATGAATGCTGCGTACTGGACCCGCGGGTATGATCGCGGCGTGCCGCACTCCCTTTATCCCTATCCCGAAGAGGGCCTTGTGGAGGTGCTCCGCCGTGCGGCTGCGGAGGCTGGAGACGCAACCGCTCTCTGGTTCAAGGGAAGGAGCATGACGTACGGTGAGCTGGAGCGGGAAAGTGATGCTTTTGGCCGGGGCCTACAGGATCTCGGAGTGTGTAAAGGGGATCGGGTTGCCCTGCTCCTGCCGAACTCCCCGCAGATGATCATCGGTGAGTTCGGTGTGTGGAAGACGGGTGCCGTTGTCGTTCCGATGAACCCCCTCTACAGCGATACTGAACTCGAACATGCCTTCCGGGAGTGCGGGGCTTCGGCGGCCGTCGTTCTGGCTCCTTTCTACCCGAAAGTTGCTGCCCTGAGGGATCGCAGCCCCGACGGGCCGCTCCGCCTCCTCATCCCGACCGGCATCGGCGAGTACCTTCCCCCGTTTACGCGTATGCTCTTTACCCTCCTGAAGGAGCGCTCGGAGGGTCACCGGGTTGCCGCTCTGAAGGGAGACCTTCCGTTCCAGTCCGTCCTTCAGTCCGGTCGTCATGGCGGTGCTCTCCCGGCACCTCCAGACCCGGACGATACTGCGCTGTTCCTCTTTTCGGGAGGCACGACCGGTACTCCGAAGTGCGTCGTCAGTACCCATCGGTCCCTTGTCACTTCCGGCATGCAGATTGTTATGTGGTTCAGTGTCATTCTCCAGAGAGGCAGCGATCCTATCATGCTCAATATGCCGCTCTTCCATGTCTACGGTCAGGCTGGCATCATGACGGCAGCGCTCTCTGGTCGCCATCCCATGGTGCTGGTGCCGAACCCGCGCGACCTCGATGACCTGCTCTCGACCATCCGCCGTGTGCGCCCGTCCGTTCTTCCTGGCGTTCCCACCCTCTTCACCGCGCTCATCGCCCATCCGAGGGTCAAGAGGGATCCCGGCCTGCTTCGCTCGCTGAAGCTCTGCGTTTCCGGGGCTGCGCCCCTTCTGCAGGAAACGAAGGAGCGGTTCGAGTCGTTGACCGGCGGACGTATCATTGATGCATACAGTCTCACGGAAATGACCCTCGCAGGGACATTCAGCCCCATCCTCGGAACCTACAAGCCGGGCTCGGTCGGCATACCGCTGCCCGATGTCGAAGTGAAGATCGTGGACGAAGTGTCTGGCGACGGACCGCTCGGGACGAACATGGTGGGAGAGGTCCTGATGCGCGCTCCGCAGATGATGCGCGGGTACTGGCAGAGGCCCGGGGAGAGCGGGAAGGTTCTGAGGGATGGGTGGCTGCTGACCGGTGACATCGGTTATATGGATGAAGACGGCTATTTGTTTATTGTTGACCGGAAAAAAGATGTCATCAAGCCCGGCGGGTTCCAGGTATGGCCGCGTGAGGTAGAGGCGGTCATCGCCCGCCACCCTGCCGTTCTGGAGGTCGGGGTTGCGGGGGTTCAGGACCCGCGCCAGGGAGAGGCGGTGAAAGCCTGGGTTGTGCTTCGGGAAGGCATGCGGCTTGACATGGAGGAGCTTCGGGAGCATTGCAGGAAAGATCTTGCCGCCTACAAGGTACCCCGCTTTCTGGAGTGCAGGGAGTCGCTCCCGAAATCACAGATAGGTAAGGTCCTGCGGCGCAAACTTCGCGGAGATGACTGAGGACGAACTGTTCCTGTTGCAGGAGCCCGGCGTGTTCGCCATGATTGGCATGCATGAGGGTGAAGAGCCGGCGGAGTTTGCGATGCGCATGCACGGCCGTACCGATCTGCCAGTCCGGGCGATGGCGGAGCAGATCTCCTGCAGGAAAAAAGCCGCCGTAAAACTTCCCCTTCTTTCCCGAAGTCCTCTTCTCTATACTGCCCGTGCCCTTGAGCAGGCTTCAGAGGAGCGCGCGGCGTCCTATATGGCTTCGCTTCTCAAGGGCACGCGGGTGATCGACCTGTCGGGCGGGCTTGGCATCGATGCATGTTTCCTTTCCGGGTCGTTTGAGGAGGTCGTGCATGTTGAGCGTGATGTAGTGCTCTCCGCCGTTGCATGCCACAACATGGAGGTTCTCGGCCGCCGGAATGTGGCGTGTCTTCAGGGTGACAGCCAAGAGCAGCTCGCATCCTTCCCGGATGGTTACTTTGACTGGATATACGTTGACCCCGATCGCCGCGAAGGTGCACGTCGCAGCATCCGCCTTGAAGAGGCCTCTCCGGATGTTGTCTCTCTTCACGACATGCTGCTTCAAAAGGCACAAAATGTCTGTATCAAGGCCTCACCAGCGCTGGAAACCTCACGGCTGAAAGAGCGCCTCCCCTCGCTTGCATCGGTCACGGTACTCTCGGTCGATGCTCAGTGCCGCGCAACCCTTCTCATGCTCCACTCTCAAGCCCCTCTGGAAGTCGAACGCCATGCGGTCTGCATCCGTGGCGCGGACGGGGATGCCCGGCGGTTCACCTGGCGGGATACGGGGGAGCGGAGGGTGTCGGATGAGGTGATGGAGTGGCTTCTGGAGCCTGATCCGGCGATCCTGAACGCGGGGCTTGAGGGGGTGGTTGCCGAGAGCTGCGGGCTTGTGTTCCTCAACCATTCGGTCGGCTACCTGACTGCCGCACATCGGCCGGAGGGGTTCCCGGGGCGGGTGTTCCGGGTGGTCGAGGCGACGCTTTACAGCGGTAAGGGGTTCGGGAAGTTCCTGAAGCGCCATGGTATTGAGGGTGCGGCCATCCAGCGGCGGGACTTCCCTCTTTCATCCGATGCGATCCGGGCTCGATACCGGCTGAAGGAGGATGACAGGCGGTTTCTGTTCTTTACGCGCGATGCAAAAGGACGGCTGATTGCAATCTATGCCCTTACTCCTTCCGGCGGATGTTCTGCAGCTCCTGGAGTGCAATGCCGTAGCGGAGACCATGGCCGCTGACCCGGATTTCTCCGAGGCCGAGCAGACGCATCAGCTGATGGAGGATGAGTGCACCCATGGTTATGACGTCAGCACGGCCTTCGGGAACCCCCATGGATTGGATCTCCTCCAGGGAGGAGGCTTTCAGCAGTTCCAGTATCCGGCGTACGTCATCGTAGCGGAGCTGGTAACCGTGCACCTTTTCCGGGTTGAACTCCCGCATCCCCTGCGCAAGCTGGGCAAGGGTCGTCAGGGTTCCGGCCACGCCGAAGACATGTTCGCGGGAGGCGAAAAACGGCAGGACGCCTCCTGTCAGCACCCGGTTCACTTCTTCCTTTGCTCGGGCGAATTCCTCTTCCGAGGGCGGCAGGGTGGAGAAAAAACGTTCCGTCAGGCGCACTGAGCCGATGTCCATGCTGGTACTCTGTGTGACCCCCGTGACCGATCCCATAGAGAGTTCCGTGCTTCCGCCCCCGATGTCGATCACCGTGAAGGGGTCAGGGACTTCCTGCATTCCGGAGACTGCACCGAAAAAGGTCAGCCCGGCTTCCTCCTCGCCGGAAATGCAGCGGATGACGATGCCGGTCGAGCGGACGGTTTCGCTGGTGACCTCCATGCGGTTTTTCGCGTCGCGCAGTGCGCTGGTTCCGACGGCGATGATCCTGTCGGATTTGTGTTCTCCGGAAAGCGCGGAGTAGTCGCGCATACAGCTGATGAGGCGCTGACGGGCTTCAGGGTCGATGATTTTCATCTCGTCGACATGTTCACCGAGCCGTATGATGGTCTGTTTGTGGAAGACGGGCTCCACGGTGCCCTTTTCCGGATCAAGGTCGGCTATGAGGAGAAGGGCTGTATTGGTTCCGATATCTATGCAGGATACGCGTTCAGTCATGTGGTGCTTGATGGGGTTGGTCTGCGGCGGTGCGCACGAGGCATGAGAGCCATTCGTCTTCATATATGGTCCGCACAGCTTCGCAGTCGAGCCGTTTCAGCAGCTTTTTCAGCCACGGCTCGTCGTAGACGAGGACGCCGGAGAGCAGTACCGTGGCACCCGGCGCGTTGGCCCGGATGACGGGAAGGATCCGGTCGATTACGTTCTTGTTGATGTTGGCCAGTATGAGGGTGTAGCCATTCCTGAGGTTGACGGCCAGATCTTCCTCGGCGTCAAGCAGCTCAATCTGGATATCCGGGGCATTGTTTTCTTCGATGTTCTCAAGTGCGTTATCGGCTGCCCAGGCATTGTTGTCGAACGCAAGGATGGGATGGGTGTTGCCGAGCTTGCGGGCGGCAATGGCCAGAACGCCGGTTCCGGTACCGATGTCCATGATCTTCTCATTTTCCAGCCCGAGGTCCTCCATCTGGCGGAGCATAAGCCGGGTGGTGGCATGGTAGCCTGTCCCGAAGGACATCTTCGGGTTGATTTCTATCTGGATCTGCCCTGGTTTCGGACCCGGCCCGCCTTTTTTCTGGACAATGAGGAACCGGTCGGAAATCTCGATCGGCTTCAGCTGGGCCTCCCATTCAGCGTTCCAGTTCCGGTCCGCCATGAACTCAGTCCTGATGGGTGGCGTTCCGCCGGGAAGGGCCCCAAGGGCCAGCATTACGGCAGACTCTTTTTCCTCTGACCACTCCGCTTCGGGGATGTAGGCCAGCAGTCTTTGGTCCTCCTCCTGGAAGTATCCGATGCCCTGCATTGCGAGCAGGGCTATGGCCAGCTCGTGCTGGTCGGAAGGAATCTGTATCGACAGCTCGATATGGTGTTGGGTGCCTGGCATCTACTCTTGGTGTCATGTGGGCTGATGCCCTGCTTTTGCAGGGGGTTGCTCGATCAGTGGCTCAATATAAGACTTTTGTCCTCAAAGATGTTTTTCTCATTTTTAAGCTATATTTGCGAGACTTGACAACCGACAAACCATTCCCAGAGAAACTTATGGCTGTAATGAAATTCGGCGGCACCTCTGTAGGGACCGCCAGGGCCATGCAGCAGGCCATTTCCATTGTTGCCCGCGAGGCAGAGCAGTCCACGCCGATCGTGGTGCTTAGCGCATGCAGCGGCATCACGAACACTCTTCTGAAGATCGCTGACGCTTCCGGCCGTGGTTCCCTCGACGAGGCCATGGAGCTTGTCGGTGAAGTGCGAAGCCACCATATCGGTCTGGTGCGGGAGCTGATCCCCTCCGGGGAACCCCAGGAGGAGCTCATCCCCCGTATCGAACAGCTTCTCAGCCGTCTTGAACTGCTCGTCAAGGGCGTTGAGATCGTTGGCGAACTTACCGAGCGTTCGCGCGACATGTTCTGTTCATTCGGCGAACTCCTCTCCACTACCGTGTTTGCCGCCGCCATGCAGGCCGCCGGGCATCCAGCCGAGTGGGTGGACGTGCGCACCGTCATGGTCACCGATGACCATTTCGGGTTTGCTCGCCCGCTCCTGAAAGAGTGCATGGCCAATACCGAAAAGATCATTCGTCCCCTCCAGAGGGCAGGGAAAACCGTCGTCACCCAGGGCTATATCGGCAGGACGGAGGACGGCAGGACCACAACGCTCGGACGTGGCGGATCGGACCTGTCTGCCGCCCTTCTCGGCGCCTGGCTCCACGAGTCGCAGATACAGATCTGGACCGATGTCGACGGTGTTATGACCTGTGATCCCAGGATTGTGCCGGAGGCCCGAAGCATAAGGGTGATGACCTTTTCCGAAGCGGCGGAGCTCGCCTATCTCGGAGCGAAAGTTCTTCATCCCGACACCATCGCTCCGGCAGTTGAAAAGAATATTCCTGTGTTTGTCCTCAATACATGGCACCCCGACGCCAAAGGAACCGTCATCACCAATGATCCGGAGCGTCTGTCGGGAATGAGCTACGGAGGCCTTGTGAAGTCGATTGCCGTAAAGAAAGGGCAGTCGATCATCAACGTCCGTTCCAACCGTATGCTCGGCCGCCACGGCTTCATGAATGAACTGTTCGATGTGTTCGCCCGCTACCGGGTATCGGTAGAGATGATTTCCACCAGCGAGGTCTCCGTGTCGGTGACGGTCGAAGACGTACCGTTCAGTGATGAGCTGCTCGGGGAACTGAGGGCGTTCGGCCAGGTCGACATCGAACATGGAGTAGCCACCGTCAGTGTTGTCGGCGACAACCTCCGCATGTCGAAAGGGGTTGCCGGCAGAATTTTCGGCGCGCTTTCCGAAGTGAACCTCCGGATGATCTCCCAGGGAGCCTCGGAGATCAACGTCGGCTTTGTCGTCGGCCTGCATGACGTGCCGATTGCTGTTAGTGCGCTGCACCGGGAGTTCTTTTCCGGGGACGACGCGGCAGGTATTTTTGAGGTTCCCGCAGGGAAGGCCTGAAACGAAACAAAAAAGCTTAAGCCACATGGATTACAGGAATGCAGGAGTCGACATAGGCGCGGGAGAGGAATTCGTCCGCCTGATCAAGTCAAACGTCCGCAAGACGTTCACACCGAGAGTGATGACTGACATCGGTGCGTTCGGCGGATTTTTCGAAGCCGACTTCAAGGGCTATGAAAAACCGGTGCTGGTCAGCAGCATCGACGGAGTGGGAACCAAGCTGAAAATTGCCGTCGAGCTCGGCCGCTTCGACACGGTAGGCTCATGCCTGGTCAACCACTGTGTCAACGATATACTGGTCTGCGGAGCCCGTCCTCTCTTCTTCCTCGACTACTACGCCTGTGGCAAACTTGTGCCCGACGATGCTGCGGCGGTTGTCGCCGGGATGGTTGAGGCCTGCCGCCAGAACGGCTGCGCCCTGATCGGTGGTGAAACTGCTGAGATGCCGGGCGTCTACCATGGCGACGATTTCGATCTTGCCGGCACCGTCGTCGGGGTCGTCGATCATCAAAAGATCGTCAACGGAACTGCGATGCGTGCTGGCGACGTGATGATCGGCCTTCCCTCCACGGGTTTGCATACCAACGGCTACTCACTGGCCCGCAAGGTATTCGAGGGACGCATGCGGGAAACCTTCGAGGGATTTGACTGTTCTGTCGGTGAAGAGTTGCTGAAAGTCCACCGCTCCTATCTCAAGGTGGTCGAGCCCTTCATCGGATCACCGGATCTGCATGGACTGTCGCACATTACAGGCGGTGGCCTGATGGGCAACACTATGCGGATTGTACCCGACGGCCTGCAGCTTGACGTGCAGTGGGATGCCTGGCCGGAACTTCCAATCTTCGATCTCATACGCCGTGAGGGTTCCGTGCCTGAGGATGATATGCGCCGCACCTTCAACCTCGGCATCGGCCTTGTCATGATTGTTGCGGAGGACGGAGTCGACAGGGTGATGGCGGGCTTGAAATCTCAAGGTGAAAATGCGTACATTATAGGTCAGGTGAGCGCTGCCTGAGTTGGCGGCGCCAAAGCGGTTTTCTCCATAAGCACATCCGAACAAGAGATATGATGACACTACTGGCTATTCTGGCGGTGAGCTACATCATCGGCTCCATTCCCACCAGCATCATGGCGGGAAAAATGCTCAAAGGAATCGACATCCGGCAGTTCGGCAGCGGTAATGCCGGCGGCACCAACGCATTCAGGGTCCTCGGCTGGAAGACAGGCCTCACCGTTACCCTCATCGATATTGCCAAGGGCGTCATCGCCGCCGTCAGCGTTGTGGCGTTCTTCAGGATGCACCCCATCGGGGCCTATCCTGATATCAACGAGGTTGCGCTCCGCCTTCTTGCAGGCATGGCTGCCGTTATCGGCCACGTGTTCACCGTATTTGCCGGGTTCAAGGGAGGCAAGGGTGTCAGCACGGCTGCCGGCATGCTCATCGGCATCGCTCCTGTCAGCATGCTGATTGTCATCGGCATTTTTCTTCTTACGGTCTGGCTCTCGCGCTATGTTTCCGTGGCATCCATCCTTGCAGCCCTCGCATTTCCGCTCATCATAGCCATCCGCAAGTATGTGTTCGAACTCGGCGGGGGCCTTGATTACTACATCCGCCTGTTCGGGGAGTCGTTCTTCTTCCATGACAGCCTCGATTACCACCTCTTGATCTTCGGACTCATCGTGGCTCTTGCCATCCTCTATACGCATCGAGCGAACATCCGGCGCCTTATTTCAGGTACCGAGAACCGCATCACTTTCGGAAAACGCGCCTAAGATGGCGGTGCGTTGATGCATATCGCCGTCCTTGGGGCCGGAAGCTGGGGCACTACGCTTGCTGTCCTGCTTGCCCGAAAGGGTTACAGTGTGCGGCTATGGGCACACCGCCCCGAGTTTGCCCGAACCCTTCAGGTCGAGCGCGAAAACACCCGCTATCTCAAGGGGACGCCATTTCCTGAGTCTCTCGAAGTCATGGCGGATCTCAAGGAGTGCATTGCCGGGGCTGAAATGATCGTCACTGCGGTGCCTTCCCAGGCGCTGCGCGAGACGGCCCGTGCGTTCAGCACTATGCCGCTTGATGGAGTGATCATCGTCAACGTGGCCAAAGGAATCGAGGTCGGCACCGGCAAGCGGATGACGGAAGTCCTCATGGACGAGCTCCCCGGTCTCTCTTTGAACCAGGTGGCTGCGCTGTACGGGCCGAGCCATGCGGAGGAGGTTGCCCGTGAGCAACCGACGACGGTTGTCGCATCCTCCCCCTCTATGGAGACCGCTGAATCGGTTCAGGAAGTGTTCCACACCAATATGTTCCGGGTCTACGTCAATACCGACATCGTCGGTGTGGAGGTTGCCGGTTCGGTCAAGAACATTATCGCCATTGCGGCAGGAATTTCCGATGGCATCGGGTTCGGCGACAACGCAAAGGCTGCCATCATTACCCGCGGCATGGCTGAGATATCCCGTCTTGCGCTGAAACTCGGCGGCGACCCCATGACCATTTCAGGGCTGTCGGGCATCGGCGACCTTGTCGTCACCTGCCTTAGCCGTCACAGCCGAAACCGCTTTGTGGGTGAGGAGATTGGTCGCGGCCGCTCGCTTGATGACATCATCACCCATATGAATATGATCGCCGAGGGGGTGTTGAGTTCCAAGGCCGTATACGCACTCAGCTGCACCCTCGGCGTCGAGATGCCTATAACACAGGCGGTCTATGAGATGCTGTTTGAGGAGAAGCCTGTCGAGAAGGCCATCCTTGATCTTATGACGCGCGAACCGAAGCCCGAGCGGGACTGAGGGATTTTTCCGTCCATTCTTTTGCCTATCCTTTGCCGTTTTCCGGGTCAGCGGGTATGCCGTTTCTCGGGATGTTCATGCCACATCATCAGCCCTTTCCCAGGGCCTGCCTCACTCCATCGGTCGACCTGGAAGTCCAGACGCGCCACGCTGCACGTCTCCATGGCCTCACCGTTCATGTCGCCAAAGCGGTTGGCAAGTTCCGAGATGACGGGATTGTGACCGAAGAGCATCACGCTCCCGGCTTCATCTGGCAGTAAACGGACGGTGTCCAGAAGTTCCTGAGCTCCGCCGTGGTAGATTTCCATTTTCTGCAGGATCGACTCCAAGGGAACAGCGAACACCCCTGCGAATATTTCCGCAGTCGTGAGGGCTCTGAGTGCAGGGCTCGAAACAAGCATATCGGGGCGAGCGCCTTTTTCATGCACCAGCCGCGCCATGAAATGTGCATCCTTTATCCCCCGTTCACTGAGCGTCCGTTCGAAATCCGAGGCGGCATCGGCGCTCCAGCCTGCTTTGGCATGTCTGACAAGGTAGAGTGTTTTCATCTGGCCGGGTTGGTTACAGTCTCTTTGAGTGTCATGATCCTCCGGTACGACTCCTCGATGCGAAGGGGAGAAATTATGCCCTCATCCACCATCCTGCGGATGATGCCTGATGCCTTTTCTGCGATTTTTGGGTCGTAGACGGTTGTATTGTTGGCAAACACAAGAATGTCAGCACCGGCTTCAATCGACAGGCGGATCGCTTCTTCAAAGCCGAAGTTATGGGCAATGGCGCCCATCTGCATGTCATCGGTAAGCACCACTCCGCGAAACCCCAGCTTCTCTCGCAAGAGTCTGCTGATGGTCGGCTTCGAAAGGGTTGCGGGATATCGGGGATCCAGGTGGGCGTTGAAGACGTGCGCGGTCATGACAGCTCCCTGATATCCATCAAGAAAGAGCCTGCGGTAGGGTTCAAGTTCAATCTCGTTCCAGCTTTCCGTTACGTCGGTGAAGCCCAGATGGCTGTCCGACGTCGAGCTGCCGTGGCCGGGAAAATGCTTCAGGACGGGGATGATCCCCTCGCGGAGGAACGTCTTCGTGACGATGGATGCATGGGTTGTGACGATTGAGGGATCAGGGGAGTAGCTCCGCTCTATGCGTCCGATGACGGGGTTCTGGGGGTTGGTATCAAGGTCGACCACCGGAGCAAGGTTCATGTTGATTCGCATCAACTTCAGTGTCCGGGCAGTCTCCTCCGCCGCAGCGAGGGTGCTGTCGGGGTTCCTGAGCAGTCCGAGGCTCCGGGCGCTCGGGCTCCGGGGGAACCCCCGTGCCGACTTTAGCCTGCTGACCATGCCGCCTTCCTGATCGATTGAGATGAAGAGCGGGATGGGGGAACGATCCTGCAGTTCGCCACTCAGCTGCTTGAGCTGCTCCGGGCCGGTTATGTTGCGTTTCGGGGTCCGGGAGGGGACATCATAGTCGAAGAGCACCACGCTACCTATGCGCTGGCGGTCGATGGCGCGCCGTACGTCGGGGGATTGGCCGAGGGTGGTGCCCCTGAACCCCACCATCAGCATCTGTCCTATTTTAATGGTGAGGCTGTCCGGCTTCGTTCCGGCTTCTGCTACGGGCAGTGGTTGAAGGAGGATGGCCAAGAGCAGCAGCGCAAGATAAACGGGTACCTTCGGCCTCATGCGGATTTCGTCGTCTTGAACGCCAGTTCTTTGTTTACGAGGCTGATCTCCACTCCCTCACCTTCCGATACCTCTCCGGAGAGGATCAATTCGGAGATGCTGTTGGTGATTTTCCGCTGCATGACCCGTTTCAGCGGACGTGCACCGAATGCGGGATCAAATCCCGCTTCTGCCAGCCAGCCAAGAGCTTCATCCGTGATGGTGAGGGTGATGTGCTGGCGCAGGGCGGTGCTCCTGATGCTGTCGAACTGGATAAGGACGATCTTTTTCAAGTCTTCGCGTGTCAGCGGCTTGAAGAGTATAACCTCGTCTATCCGGTTGAGGAATTCGGGGCGCACCTGCTGCTTGAGAAGCGAGAACAGTTTCTCCTGAAGGTTTTCGAGCACCTCTTCCGAAGGCCTGCCATCGATTTTTTCCATCTCGGACTGGATCAGCTGGGCACCGATGTTCGAGGTCATGATGATGATGGTGTTCTTGAAGTTCACCGTATGGCCCTTGCTGTCGGTCAGACGACCATCGTCGAGTATCTGAAGCAGGATGTTGAAAACGTCAGGGTGCGCTTTTTCGATCTCGTCGAGCAGCACCACCGAAAACGGCTTGCGGCGGACGGCTTCCGTCAGCTGTCCACCCTCCTCATAGCCCACATAGCCGGGAGGCGCTCCGACAAGGCGGCTGACGGTATGCGATTCCATGTACTCGCTCATGTCTATGCGGATCATTGCGTCCTCGTCGTCAAAAAGGTAGTCGGCAAGCGTCCTTGCCAGCTCGGTCTTGCCGACGCCGGTGGGGCCGAGGAAAATGAACGAACCGATGGGGCGCTTCTCATCACCCATTCCCGCCCGGGAGCGCTTTACGGCTTCGCTCACCGCCCTGACTGCCTCATCCTGGCCAATCACCCGCTCGTGCAGTTCACTCTCGATGTGGAGCAGTTTCTGGCGTTCCGACTGGAGCATCTTGCTGACCGGGATGCCTGTCCATTTGGCTACAATCGCAGCGATGTCCTCGGCGTCGATTTCCTCCTTCATGATGAGCTCGCCGGCCGACTGCTTCCGCTCGATCTTTTCCCGGTTGCGTTCAACCTCCTTCTCTATCTCCTTGATTCTTCCGTGGCGGATTTCAGCGACTTTTCCGTAATCGCCACGCCGCTCATACTCTTCTGCTTCGACCTTCAGTTCCTCAATCTGCGATTTCAGGTCGCGGGACTGGCTGATCAGCTCTTTTTCGCTGTCCCAGCGCGCCTTGATGCTTCGCTGCTCTTCGCTGAGATCGGCCAGCTGCTTTTCGATCTCCTGCAGCCGTTGCTTCGTGTCGGTGATACTCATGGGTGCTGTGCGTTTGATTGCAGACTGTGAATAACAGAATATTGTTGTAAATTTAACGCTTATGGCGGCAAACTCACAATGCCCAAATGCCTTGGCGGGATTTGGCCTCCATTACAATTCTTAACAGGCTGGATGATGCAAAAGTTCTCCATCGGCTCCATAGCCGTACCCGATCCCGATATCCCGCTTTTCATCGCAGGTCCCTGCGTCATAGAGAGCCGTTCAATGGCCGTGACGGTAGCCGAGGAACTGCAGCGTATCAGCCGTGAGCTTGGCGTGCGCTTCATTTTCAAGGGCTCCTACCGCAAAGCGAACCGCTCTTCGGGTTCCTCGTTCACCGGTATCGGTGACGAGGAGGCTCTCGAGGTACTCCGCGAAATCGGCGATACGTATGATATGCCGGTACTCACCGACGTGCATGAGACGAGGGACGTTGAGCTGGCCGCCCGGTATGTTGACGTTCTGCAGATCCCGGCCTTCCTCTCGCGCCAGACCGAACTTCTCCATGCTGCCGGCGAAACCGGACTTGCGGTCAATATCAAGAAAGGGCAGTTCATGGCCCCTCAGGACATGGCGCTTGCAGCCGCTAAGGTTTCGGCGACCGGCAACCATCGCATTATGCTGACGGAGCGCGGGTCTAGTTTCGGGTACAATAATCTCGTTGTCGACTTCCGCGGTATCGTCAAAATGGGTGAATCTGGCTGGCCGGTTATCTACGATGCCACCCACAGCCTGCAGTTGCCGGGTGCCGGCAACGGCGTATCGGGAGGAGAGAGGGCGTATGTTGCCCCGCTTGCCCGTGCCGCAGTTGCTGCAGGGGTTGACGGCCTCTTTTTCGAGGTGCACCCGGATCCTGAAAAAGCCCTTTCCGATGCGGCAACCCAGCTTCCGCTGGGGAGTTTCCGTCCACTTGTCAAACAGCTGATCGACCTCTACCGGTGCGTGCAGCCGCTTCATTCATCCTAAATCCCCACTCCCTTGTCAGGTTTCCAGTATTTCGGGATGGAGCCATCCCTGGCCGACCCCTCGTCGCGTGTCGCCGAAGCACTCAAAGCTACCCGGGCACTGATATTCCCCATCGACGGCGTGCTCAACGGCGGTCGCATCACCTTTGACGGCCGGGGTGAAGAGCTCTGTTCGGTTTCTGTACGCGACGCGGTAGCCATACAGGAGGCGGTACGCAAAGGGCTACTCATCTCGGTGTTTTCGGAGCGGCGCAGCGAGGGGTACCGTCCGATTCTCGAAGGGCTCGGCGTGCAGGACCTCCGGTTCGGAACCGGATCATTCCTTGACGCCTACGAGGCGTTCAGGGACCAGCACGGCCTCGGTGACGATGTCTGTGCCTGCATCGGCGACGACGTCGGTGACCTGGCTGTACTGGAGCGCGTCGGTCTTCCTGTGACTGCAATCAACGGTGCAGACTGGTTGCGCAATCGTGTCGGATACATCTCTGCGTTTGAGGGTGGCAACGGGTGCGTGCGGGAGGTTCTGGAGATGATTCTCGGGAGTCAGGGCCTGTGGCCCTGGGTTGAGCCTTCAGTTGAAGAGGACTGAATTTATCCTGAAACGGCTGGCTCCCCCTGGTTAGGGGTTGAGGGCGGCCGCTGTCTCCGAAAGCGAGAGGACCCCTATGATGTTCGTTCCGTGGTTCGGCTCGACATGCACGTCTCCCATATAGCCTGAAGCGCCTCGGGTGCATGCGCTCCTCGCCTGGAGGGCCTGCTCCAATCCTTCGATTTTTCCAATGATGCTGTAAGCCGCCGACTGCGGAGTCGAACACGACACCGGGGGATTGGCGGTGCCGTGCATGAAATACCCGTCCGGCAGATTCTCCTCTTCCGGATATCCGTGCCAGTGCGTCAAGGATGCTCCTGACTCTCCAAGCCGCCGTGCAAAGGTGGATTCAGGGCTGATTGAGAGGAGTATGGACGCTACAAGGGCGTTGCCGAGGGCGTGGGCCAGGATGGTGAGGGTGTCGAATGAGGGGCGCGGCGTTGTGCCCTCTTCGCTGAGGGCAGGAGTTGTGATGTAGGGCCGCCCGTCCTCCATTCCGATTTCCAGAAGGTCGCGCAGGGGCTCGACGGCGGTCTTCTTGCATCCCGACCGTGTTGTCAGTACCCGCACCGTCGGAACCTTTATCATATAGACTGTTCCCTCCACCCGTACCGGGACCCTGAGGCCGCCGGGATCTTTCTCCGGCGCCATGTCGTATGTATCCCCATATGCTACTGGCACTGCCGCCTCGACCCTCACAGGAAGCTGGCGGGCGAAGAACCCGTAACTCATGCCGCTTCGTTCATCGAGGTAGCGTCGGACAATCCGCCGGTAGTATCCGTTCCGGTATTCCAGGTTGTCGGTTGAGGTATGGGTGAGCAGCACAGGGCTCTTTTCCCACAGCCGGCCGGATCTCCGGAAATCCTCTGCGGCCTCCAGAAAGAAGGGAGACCGGGTGCTGAGCTCTCCCTCCCGTATCATGAAATCCTTCGGGCGCGGCGGTACGACCTGGGCCGTCAGTTTCGGTACCAGCGTACGTCGAACGTCTTCCACGCAGGGCAGCGGCGTCTGGAATACGGCTACGCCTCCGTTCATCGTGCAGATGGTCCAGGACTCAGCGGTAACGTAAATAAGGATGTGGACCATATCTCGCGCCAGGCGTGCCACGATGGCGTCAAGCCGCTCCTGTGCACCCGACTGGCCGGAGAGCGGCGGCGGTTCGTCATAGATGCCGACAATGATGTTGTTGTAGAGCGTCGAGACCCGGTTGATCGCAAGCTCATTGTCCGGAAAGACGCCGGGAGCTATGACAACCCTGCCTGCAAGAATCCTCCCGTCAGGACCTGACGCCGCTTCGGGGCTTTCTACCTTGATGCCGAGCGCTTCAAATGCGCTCTGAAGGCTCCGGGAGAATACCTTGAGGCGCCCTGACATGTTCGGTGCGGGATAGAACACCGGCCGGAGCCCCCGGCACATGGCCGGAATGGTGAGCGGTGTGCCGGCCGGGATGCCCAGCATGGCGCCGAGTGATGCTTCACTGATGCTGTTCATTGAGACAGGAAGGAGGCCTATAGGCCGGAGTTGTGTTCACGGCCCCAAAGCAGTTTGGTGCGGAGAACTTCGCAGTAGTCCCGTTTTTCGTTTGCCACCAGATTGATGAGGCGGCTTGATTTACGGACCGTTACACGCTCCATCGGCTCAAGCATTCTGCGCAGGTGCCCGTCGCAGTTGAGCGGGAACTCGCCGTCGGGGGCTTCGACCGAGATTTCGATGATCTTTTCGTCGCTGATGACGATGGGCCTCACCGTCAGCATGTGCGGGCAGATGGGGGTGATGACGAAGACGCTCGACTTCGGGGCGATGATGGGCCCTCCGGCCGACATCGAGTAGGCCGTCGAACCGGTAGATGTGGCGATGATGATGCCGTCAGCACGGTAGGAGCTGAGCAGTTCGCCGTCGAGCTTGATGACGAAGGCGGGGATTCTCGGATAGGTGCCCTTTTCGATGACCACATCGTTCAGGGCAAGGAACTGCTCGTTCCGTCCGTCTGCTGGCACCGAGGCCTCGAGCTGTGTGCGCGTGTGGATGGTGTAGGTTCCCTTGATCACCTTTTCTACCGCTTCAAACATCTCCTCCTGGGTGAACTCCGTCAGGAACCCGAGATAGCCGACATTGATGCCGACGACGGGCTTGGTGACCGAGTGCTGCGAGGTGAAGAGGAGGGTTCCGTCGCCGCCGAGTGAGATGAAGGCGTCGCACTGGGTGTTGAGCTCTTCGATCGGAGCTGACAGCGCGCTCCCAATGCGCTCTGCCGAAAGGGTTTCGAAGATGTATCCGATGCCTTGCGCTTCAAGCCACGATACCAGTTTGCGTGCCAGTTCGAGGGCCCGCTCTCTGGATACGTTGATGACGATGCCGAATTTCATGTGCGCCATCCAGGTAACTGCATGTACTTGTGCAGCCTGTTTGCTTCATCGAAGCGTGATTCCAGACTCTCATTATCAATATCGCGCACCTCCCATGAGAGCTCTACGAGCTTCATTGCGAACTCCTCAATTGCGTCGGCGATGTTTTTGTTGTTGGTGCCGATGATGTCATGCCAGATCTCCCAGGGGCTTCCCGCCAGGCGGGTGAGTGAGGCGAACCCCGGACCGGAGACTCGCAGTTGAGACGAGCAGTAGTCAATGAGGAGGGTGGACATCAACTGTGGGAGGTGGCTGACTCGTGCCATAATCTGGTCGTGCAGGATGGGATTCGACGTTACCAGGGAGCCGGCAATCGATTCAATCATCTTCCTCAGGATGAGGCCCCGGCCCTTATAGGGCAGTTTATGATCATGGCAGAGGAAGATCGGCATTTCTTTGAAGAGGTCAGGTGAGCTTTCACGAAAACCCTGCAACTCCTTGCCTGCCATCGGGTGCAAGCCGAAGTAGGGGAGGTTGAGTTCCTGTGCTCTCTTGAAGATATCGCCTTTCGTGCTTGATACGTCTGCAATGATGGTGGTCGGTGGCGAGAGGCGTGCCGCTTCGTCGAGCAATGCAATGTTGGTCAGCACCGGTGCGGCAAGCACCACGACGTCGGCACTGAAAAGCTCTTCGCGATCTTCAATAAACTGGTCGAGACCGAGCATTCCGGCCTCCTCTATGTCGGCTTCGGTGAACGATGGGTCAAATCCGCTGAAGATGATGCCCGCCTCCACCGCAATGGGGGTGCTGCGGAGCGCCCGCAGGAGGGACATGCCGATCAGGCCGAGTCCTATGAAAGAGATGCTCTCTATGGATGGTTTCGTATTCATGCTGCCGGGCCTCCTACGCTGGCACGGCTTCCCGGAGCTTCTATCGGTACGCCGCTCCGGCAGAGCGGGCACTCTTCGGGATCGTAGCTCACCACCTCCATCGAAAGTACGGAGTACTGGTCATCAATAAGGCGAACTTTGCCGTTGCTACGGTCAACCACCGATCCGACCCCGACGGGCACGGCACCCGCGGCCTTCACCTGTTCGATGACCTCCTGCACCGAACCGCCTGTCGTGATCACATCCTCCACCACGAGGACCCGTTCCCCTTTTTCCAGAGAGAATCCGCGGCGGATCGTCATTCTGCCGTCTTTGCGCTCGGCAAAGATGGTTTTTACCCCGAGCTGCCGCCCTACTTCGGTGCCGACGACAATGCCGCCGATGGCCGGGGAGATGACGGTATCGATCTCCTTATGGCTGAAATGCCCGGCGATCTCCCCGCAGACCACCGTCAGGTGCTCCGGGTGCTGCAGGACCTTGGCGCACTGGAAATAGGTATTGCTGTGCCGGCCGGAGGTCAGCTTGAAATGCCCTTCGAGCAGGGCTCCCGTCTGTTTGAAGATCTCTAGCATTACGTATCTGTTCAGATGGTGTGGAGGTGGAAAAAAGACAGGCTCCGGAATGATTTGCCGCAGCTATTAACTATAAGATACAGAAGCAGTTCCGAAAAGCCAGACGAAAACGTCTCCCCCGGAGTCCCGCCTTCATCCCCTGTTTTCCTCAAGGAAACGGGTGAGGAGCACGCATGCTGCGGCACTGTCCAACCGGCCTTTCTCCCGGCGTACTTTCCGGCTTTTGCCTGAGGCGGCAAGGATTCTCGAGGCCTCTTTCGATGAGTGCGACTCGTCGACCCGCTCCACCCGAAGTTCCGGAAACACAGCCCTGAGTTCTTCAACGAATCGGTCGACTACTGCAGTCATGGCGTTCCCGCTTCCGTCTTCGCTGACAGGGCTGCCCACCACGGCCAGTACAACGCCATCCCCCTGCATGATCCGGCGCAGTTCATGATGGAGCCCCTCGGGTTCGAACGTGCCGACCGGGCTGGCGAACAGCTGCAGCGGGTCCGTCACGGCAAGGCCGATGCGCTTGGTGCCGTAATCGATCCCGATGATACGTCCTTTGGGTTTCATGCTTCGGTTGCCTCCGGGGCCGTTTTCTTCCGTTGGCATGCGAACGGGATTATGCCTTCCGGTTTTTTGGTCGTAAGTTTAGCGGTGGCGTCCGGGAAGAGGTTCCGGCATTTCTGCAACTTCGGAGAACGGGAAAGGAGAGCCGTCATGGCAAAGGTTGTGATCATTGGTGCGGGGTTTGCGGGTCATACCGCGGCCATGTACCTTGGCCGCGGTATCGGCAAAGAGCATGACATAACGGTCATCCATAAGTTCGACTACTTCGGCTTCGTACCTTCATGGGTCTGGCTCGGCATTGATGCGGTGCGCCCCCTGAACACCGTGTTCAAGTTACAGCCGATTTATGACAAATTCAATGTCCACTTCATCCAGGGCAGCGTCCTGAGTGTCCACCCCGATGAAAACCATGTTTTTCTGCGGCGGGCTGAGGGTGGCGTAGCGGAGCGGCTCGATTACGACTATCTCATCATCGCTACCGGCGCTCACATGAACTACGATGCGACGCCCGGCCTCGGCCCCCATAAGCACACCGAGTCCATCTGCCACTTTGACACCGCCATACAGGCCCGGGACCGCTACCTTGAAAATGTCGAGCGCATGAAGAAGGGAGAGCACCGCCGCATCGTGATCGGCACCGGTCATCCGTCGGCAGCCTGCCAGGGTGCGGCCTTCGAGTACATTACCAACATCCACCACGACCTTACCCAGCGCGGGCTGCGAAGCAGGGCGGACCTTGTCTACCTCACCAACGAACCCGAGATCGGCGACTTCGGGGTCGGTGGCATCAATGTGGTGGCAAAAGGCGGGAGGATAGCCCGCGGCGGTGATCTCATCGAAGACGCGATGGACGAGTTCGGCATCGAAAAAGCCGTCCGGAGGGGGGTGCACGAAGTTGATCGGAACACCATATTCTGGGAGGATTTCGAGGGAAACTACGGAGAGACCGGCTATGATTTTGCGATGCTCATTCCCCAGTCGAAGGGCGTCACCTTTCCATTTTTCGACAGAGATGGCACAAACATCACCTCCAAAGTATGCAACCCCGCAGGGTTCGTACTTGCCGACGGCATCTACGGTCTCAGCTATGAAGAACTCCGCGAAACTCCCCACGCCTGGCCTGCACAGTACAACCATCCTGTCTACAGGAACATCTTCTCCGCCGGCATCGCATTCGCCCCTCCCGGGCCCATTTCCAGGCCGCATATCACAAAAAACGGTACATCTATCATTGCCGGCGCGCCAAGGACCGGAATGATTTCCGGAGTCACCGGCAGGGTGGTTGCGTTCAATGTGATGGATATGATCCGGACGGGCCGCATGACTCACCGGGAGCGGATGACCGAGATGCTCACCGTCTGCATCGCCTCGAACGGCAAGTCGCTATGGAATGGCTCTGCCATTGTCATGATCATCTATCCGGTCGTTCCCGACCTGAAGCACTACGACAACCGCGAGGGGCGCGACATGTTCGTGACGCGGGTTGAGCGCGGCATCAGCGGTGCCTGGCTGAAGCAGATGGTCGAGACCACCTTCATGCACAAGTTCCGCGGCCGCGCCTTCTGGCAGTTCATCCCGGAATAACCAAACCGTAACGACCCATGAGGCCCACCTCTTTCCAGAAAGCCCTGATGCGCTGCCGCATCTACCAGTTCTGGCGGTTTATCGTACTGAACATCAAGATCCTCAAGGCCGTCCACCACGAGAAAACCTCATAAGGAGAAGCGTTCGTGGGGGGCACGTCAGACGGGGCAGTGGATGGTCTGGAGGGCAGCTGCCAGCAGGCGGTATGGTTCCAGGTTGGCAGCCTTGCCGAGGTCGGCCGCAAGGCGCGGCATCCAGCGGCAGAGATGCTCCTTCATGAAGGCTTCCGCGGCTATACGGGCATCTTCCCCGAGGGTGCCACCCATGGACTCCGCTGAGGCGAGGAAAGCGAGGAACTCGAACTCTGTTGCGATGTGGTCGATGAGGCCCGGCGCCACCGTCATATCCCACTGGCTGTAAGCGGCCTGTACGCCGATGGATGCATCTCCGAGCATTCGTTTCTCAAGATAGACCGATTCATAGGGGACGCAGGGCGTCGAGGGGTAGCCGTTCAGGAACAGGCGGGTGTACTCCCCCTGCAGGGCTTCGATTCCCTCATGTTCAAAGGCAGCCATCATCTCCCTGAACTGGTCGGGAGCATCCCTCAGCTCTTCCAGAGACGTCTTGAGCTCCTTGATGAAGGCTTCATTCGGATAGGCAAACGAGCGGCTGAAAAAGCGGAAGGTGAGGGCCTTTTGTCGTGGATCGCGTGAATCGTTCATAATCGTTGTATCATAAAAGCCCGTCATGCAATTGGATGCTGCATGACGGGCTTTCTGGTTGAGGGTTACGGTTCATTCAAAGCGGATTACCAGGGGAACTGGAAGAGCCCGGCTTTGAGGACGTAGTAGCGGAGGAGGTAGCCGCCGACAAGCACCATGACGCTGGCGAGGACGAGAAGATGCCCCGATTTCTTGGTGTGCTTGGCAAAGAAGATCCCGTAGGTTTCAAGCGCAAGCGGCACGATGAGTCCGAAGATGAAGAATCCGATGATGAAGAGCGGGCTGTGGAAAAGCACCTGGGCGGACTCGCGGGCACCGGTTGGCAGGAAGAGCGCGAAGTTGAAGTAGGCGCCGAGAATGATCAGCTCGGTCACGATCAGCATTGCGTCGAGTTCCTCGAGCTTGGCGATGATCTTCCAGGACTCCTCGTTCTTCGAGAACGTCGAGAGCAGGAGGAGGAATGCTGCACCGGTCGAGAACCCGGAAATGACGAAGAGCAACGGAAGGGCCGGGGTGTTCCAGAAGCTTATGGCCGGGGCTGCAGAGATAAGCAGTCCGGTGTAGATCGCCACAAGGAAGCCGGCAGCTGAGCCGGTCAGCGCGGCAAGCTTGTTGAATCGCTCCAGAAGATCGAGGATCCCTCTGGGGATTTTCTGTATGTAGGGGTTTATCTTCGGCCATACCTCCAGCAGCGGTATCACGTATGCTATGGCCGATACGAAGTAGAAGTTGATGAAGATGACGCCCCAGAAGATCCATGACCGCGGATTGGTGAGGGCGTAAATCGCCTTCAGCGGCTGGAGCATGTCGGCAAGAAGAAAGATGGTTCCAAGCACAAGGAACCCGATTGACGACATGACTGCGACGGATAGCATTTTACGGTCGCACCCTTCGAAGAGGTGGATGAGGGCGCTGATGGCGAATGTTGCACCGCCCAGTCCGCCCAAGAATAGGTATGTGGCGATCTGCCAGTGCCACACCTCCTGATGAACAAAAGTCATAATGGTCCTCCTCCTAAACTATGATGGGATGTAATATACTTTCGGGGACGTGCCGAGCGACTGGTTCAGCGCCTGGGCTTTTCCGCTTGTTGCCAGCTTGTGCACCTCGCTGTTGGGGTCATCGAGGTCTCCGAATATCCTTGTGTTGGTCGGGCAGGTGCTGACGCAGGCCGGCTCACGCCCTTCCGAAACCCGGTGGTCGCAGAATGTGCATTTGTCGACATGCGGCTGCTGGTGGCTCGTGAACTTTCCGTAGAGCTCCTCCTCCTTTTTGACATCCTCGCGGTCGTATGCGTAGCGGGCGTCGTAAGGGCATGCGATGCAGCAGGCGTAGCAGCCGATGCAACGGTCATAGTTGACCTTGACGATCCCGTCCTCCGTCATGAATGTTGCCCCTGTCGGGCATGCTGACAGGCAGGGGGTGTTTTCGCAGTGCATGCAGAGCCTCGGAAGCAATACCCGCCTTACGTCGGGAAATGTGCCCTGTGCCTTGTCTTCGACATGCGTCCGGAACTTCCCGTTCCAGAACGGCGTCTGGTTCTCCGCCGTGCATGCAGCCATGCAGGCCTGGCATCCGACGCAGGTCCGCATGTCCATTACCATTCCATATCGCGCCATAGGTGCTTACTCCTCCATTTAACTGTTGACGGGCGTGACGCTTACCGTAAATTCCTGTGACATGAACGATGCGGCGATCGGCTCGATGCTGTAGGGCATGAGCTCGTTCAGCGCCGTTCCTTTTCCTGCTGCGACCGAGAGCATCTTGTTCCGGCTTCCGTAGGATGAAGGGAGGAAGACCGTGTCAGGGCGGATCATTTCGGTGACGAAGAGTGTTGCAGTTACTTTCGGGCCGTAGCGGAGGTTGGTTATTTCCACCTCCTGACCATCCCTGAGGCCGAGTGAAAGCGCCTTCGTCGTGTTCATCCAGAGCCCCGTGAATGCGCCCTCTTTGGGTTTTGTCACAGCGGCAAGTACCGCGTTGTTGTTGTTGGTCGATGCGTGCGACACCACCGGGACCTTTCCATAGGTGAAGTAGAACTCGTCGGCTTTGAGGGCGGGTTCGGGGGATTTGTCCCTGATGACCCTGGGAACATAGCCGAGCACGGGGTCGAACAGCGGAATCCGTCCTGCTTTCTCTCCGAATGAAGAGAGGATCGGGCTGAAGATCTCGAGCCGTCCGGTTGATGTCGGTACGGGGATTTTGCGAGGCATGTTCATCTCTTCAACCACGGTATCGGCGTCTTTCAGCATAAGCAGACCCTTGTCCATAATGGTCGCTTCGACTTCGGCAGCGCTCATGTGTTTGCCGGTCAGATGGCCTGCAAAGTGGCCCATGGCTTCATAGGCGGTCTTCAGGAACGCTTCGTTCAGCGGTTTTCCTGCTTTCTTTGCAGCGGCGATTTCCCGCTTCAGCATCGCATGGTCGAGGCTGGCGTATTCAGCGACGCCCTGGACGTAGCTGTCGAGCTTGCCCATACCCTCGGCGATGGCGCAGAGGATGTCGGCAGTGTCGCGCGTGTCGTAGATCGGGTCGATGGTCCTGATCCTGGTCGTGAACCCTATCCCGGTGTTTGGCCCGAGCGGGTAGAGCAGGGGCTCATTGCGCTCAAGGTAGGTATGGTTCGGCAGGATGACGTCTGCATAGAGCGTCGAATCGGAAGGCAGTACGTCGATTGCCACCACGAGATCGAGGTTCTTGTGCGAAAGGATCTCCTCCCAGCGTTTTGCGGGGAAGTAGTGGCGGATCGGGTTGGCCGCATTGAGGATGATGGCCTTGATGTTGTAAGGCCGCCCATGGTACTTCAGTTCGCCCTTCACCGCTTCAAGCAGACCGGTGTCGGCCATGGCGGGAAGGAACGCGGACTGCTTGCCGGCTTTCGCCTGCTCTTCGGCCCATGCGAACGAGAACGCCGGCATTCCGTGTTCCCAGGCTCCGGGGTTGGCGAAGATGTCAAGCAGGCCGTAGGCGAAGCCCATGCCGGGGCGTTGGACCGGCAGGAGGTCCTTGTCGCTCTTGCCCTGCTGCGTGTTGTGCCAGGAAACCTCGGCCTTGTGGTGCAGCTCGCCGTTCATCATCCAGCCTCCGGGCCGGTCGATACCGCCGACGAGGGTCTGGATGATTGCCTGCAGACGGCGCTGTCCGATGATGTGGTGGTAGCGTGCGCCCATCCAGCCTGGATCGACCATGGCGGGGCGTGCCTGACCGAACTCGACGGCGATGCGCTTGATTGTTGATGCAGGAATGTCGGTGATCTTCGATGCCCACTCGGGGGTGTAGGGTTCGGACTCCGCAATGAACCGGTCAAAGACGGTTGTGACGGGTCGGCCCTGCCAGCTGAGGTTTTTCGGGGCATTGAGGCCCGGCTGGATCCTCGATCCCGATTTCGTGCGCTCGTTGGTGTTGGTGTATGCCGGGACGGCGCGGACCTCCTGACTTATGAGGTCGAATACGTAGTAGGCGGTGGGGTTTCCGTCCGGGCCCTTGTCGGCGGCAAGCTGCACGGCACCTTTTTCGTCGACGAACGACAGGAATGGTGCATTGGTGTGCTTGGAAACAAAGGGTCCGTCATACAGCTTCTCCCGGAGCAGGGTGTGGAGCATCGCGAGGAAGAATGCGTGGTCGGTGCCAGGTTTGACGGGGATCCACTCGTCGGCTTTTGCGGCAAGCTCGCCCATTCTGGGGTCGAGACAGACCACTTTGGCGCCGTTTTTCTTTGCCTGGCCGAAGCGCACGGCACGCGCCGTTGAGATGGCCGCCACAGAGGCGTTGTTGAGGCTGAAGAGGATGTAGCGCGCATTTTCGAAATCGGCGAGGATTTCGTCGTGCACGTTGAAGTTGCCGGTCACCAGATCGGTGCCGAGATGGCCCGCAGTAACGCAGTGCTGAAGGGGTGATGCAACAATGTTGGGGATTCCAAGGCTCTGGCAGAAAGGCAGGCTGAAATGCATGTAGGAGACGCAGGCCGTCCATCCGCCGACGAGGCTGATTTCCCATGGGTTGACTTTCTGCATCTTGCCGATGATGTGGCGGTATGCCTCATCCCAGGTCGCAGCCCTGAAGTTCCATTCGCCCCGTTTGCTTCCCTCGACCCTGATGAGCGGCTGCTTCAGCCGGTCCGGATCGTAGGTCTGGTAGAGGCCGGCCTGGCCGCGGGCGCAGATTTTTCCGCGGTTGAGGGGGCTTTCGGCATTGCCTTCAATCTTGACGGCGCGCTTCACCCCGTCAATCTCCTTCGTAGCGACCTTGATGTCACAGAATGAGGAACAGAAGTTGCAGATGCTCGGGACCCAGGTGACGGTTCCCGATACGGCTCCGCCGTGTTCGGGTGCTCCGGCCTGCCCAAGGCTCCAGACGGGGCGCAACAGGGACATGCCCCCCAGAACGCCGGCGACTTTCAGGAACTGGCGGCGTGAAATAGTTTTGTGCATAGAATCTCCCCTTCAGACAGATGAAAAATTGCTGTGATTTCCTTGAAGGAATCGATGGATCGATGAGAAAGCGAGGATGGCGTTTGTGCCGGCCTGACGGTTTTCCGAGTGCATGGAAAAGGTTCCAATATAATCCAGCCCAACCGTTCTTCCAATTGTTAAATCCCTCCCCCGAGCCTCCATCAGGGGCGCTTCGGGCCCCCTGCCGTTTTTTTCATAATGGCGGCAAATGTGTACATTTCACTCATCTACCAGTCAATCAGTCACACTACAGACATTCGTGCATGAAGCCGCTCTACTATTTCGTGTCCGCCACCCTATCAATCGTGCTCTCGATTCATGTCTTCATTTTCGGCACGGCTCCAAACCACGAACTGATCGCCATTTTCATCGGCCTCTGGGCTCCGACCATCATCGCCGTGGGTATTTTTAATACACTTCTTTCCATCCATGACGAGATGTGCTGCGCTCACCGCCGGATAGAAGACCGCCAGAAAGGGGGCGATGAGCATTAATCAGCCCTTGTCTATCCTGCTGGTCGGAGCTGGCGGCTTTCTTGGTACGGTGGCCCGTTATCTCGTGGCGCTTGCCTTCAGTCCGGCATCGCCGGGGTTTCCGTATGCCACCTTTTCGGTCAACATCGCAGGGAGCTTCCTTATCGGTTTTCTGAGCGAGCTTGCTGTCTCCACCACGATTGTGTCGCCCGAGGCGAGGCTGTTTCTGGTGACCGGTTTCTGCGGAGGCTTCACCACGTTCTCGTCCTACATGTTTGAGGGTGCGACGCTTGCCCGTGAGGGTGAACTGTTTTATTTCAGCCTCTACCTTGCCGGCAGCATTGTTGCCGGGTTTGTTGCGCTCTACACCGGCATCATTGCCGCCAAACCATGGTCATGATGGAATTCAGGAATAGTGAAATGCTCAGGATCTTCCTCGGCGAAGAAATCCGCCTCGGCCACCGGCCGCTCTATGAGGAGGTTGTCCGCGAAGCCCGCCTTCAGGGAATGGCCGGTGCTACGGTGCTGAAGGGGGTCCTCTCGTTCGGCCACGATATGGAGATTCATACCGCGAAGATCATGGAGTTCGCAGCGAACCTGCCGATGGTTGTGGATATCTGCGACACTCCCCAAAAGATTGACACCTTTCTTCCTGTGCTTGAGCAGATGGTCCGCGACTCAGGCGGCCGCGTCATGGTTTCGAGGGCGGCGGTCCGTTCATCCATCATCGGCTGAAACCTCGGCCGGACCTGATCTCGTTCCTCTTTGCCTTCGGACAAATAAAAAAGGAGGCCTTTTCGGGCCTCCTTTTTCAATGTTCCGCCTTAACGATCAGTTAGCCGGACCGGTTACTTCGTTGCGGCCTGAAGCGCGACGTAGTTCGCTTTGACTGTCTTTTCGAGGTCGGCATCAGTGTGCATCGTGCTCGTGAACATCGCTTCGAACTGCGAGGGTGCAAGGTAGATGCCCTGCTCGAGCATGGAGCTGAAGTACTTGCCGAACTTCACGGTGTCTGCCGTGATGGCGCTGTCGTAGCTCTCGACCGGGGTTTCGGTGAAGAACAGGCAGGCCATGGAGCCCACGCGGTTCTGCACGAAGTTCAGGCCGAGCTTCTGCATGTTGTCCCTGAATCCGGCTTCGAGGAACGCTGCCTTGCGCTCAAGTTCCGGGTAGGGATTTTCTTCCATGAGGATCTTCAGGGTTTCGATGCCTGCGGTGAGGGCGAGCGGGTTGCCCGACAGGGTACCGGCCTGATAGACGCCGCCGAGCGGAGCGATGTTTTCCATCAGGCTGCGCTTGCCGCCGAATGCTCCTACAGGCAGGCCTCCGCCGATGATCTTGCCCATGGTGGTGAGGTCCGGGGTGATGCCGTAGAGCTCCTGCGCACCGCCGAGGGCCACGCGGAAGCCGCACATCACTTCGTCGAAGATGAGGACGATGCCTTCACGGTCACAGAGATCGCGGAGCGCCTGGAGGAACTCTTTCTTCGCGGGGATGACACCGGTGTTGCCTGCGACCGGTTCGATGATGATTGCTGCGATGTTGCCCTTGTTCTCGGCAACGAGGAGCTCAACCGACTTGATGTCGTTGTACTTCGCGTTCAGGGTGTCCTGTGCCGTGCCCTTGGTGACGCCGGGGCTGTCGGGGGCGCCGAGGGTCAGGGCGCCGGAGCCTGCCTTGATGAGGAAGCTGTCGCCGTGGCCGTGGTAGCAGCCTTCGAACTTGATGATCTTGTCACGGCCGGTGCATCCGCGGGCAAGGCGGACCGCCGACATGGTGGCTTCGGTTCCGCTGTTGACCATGCGGACCATCTCGATGGATGGTACGATCTTGGTGAGGAGCTCGGCGATTTCGATTTCCATCTCGATCGGGGTTCCGAAGCTGGTGCCGATTTTGGTGAGGGTGAACTCAAGGGCGGCAGTGATCCTCGGGTGCATGCTGCCGAGGATGAACGGTCCCCATGATCCGACATAGTCAAGGTAGGTGTTGCCGTCCACATCGGTCATGTAAGCGCCCTGGCCCTTTGCCATGAAGATGGGGTTGCCTCCAACGGATTTGAAGGCCCGGACCGGCGAGTTGACGCCTCCGGGGATAAACTTCTTTGCCTTTTCAAAGAGTTCGGCTGATCTGGTGAGTGTCGGCATGTCGGTCAATGCGTTTTTGATTGGACGAGACGATGTGGAAAAATGAAAATGTAGGGTCAAGATAGGAATACTCCAGCAGATATAAAACTCCAAATCCCGCTGCTCATTCCGCGAGGAGCTGCGAAATCACGGCAAGGTTCTTCTGTCCGCCGGTGTGTTCCAGATGGTGCCGGCAGTATTCCTGGAGGATGGTTCCGCAGATGAGGGCAGCTCCGCCCTCCGCCGTACCGCTCCCATCTGCGGCTGAGGCGGCAGTTGCTGTACGGGAAAGGGCTGAGAGCAGGTCTGCGGCTTCAGGAGTGATCGGCCGGACGTTCCGGCCGTCAGCGTGGATGGTACCCGGGAGGGCAAGGCCTCCGGGGTTCATGACGAACAGGAGTTCACCGCGGGGTCCTTCGCCCCCATCTCCGGGTATTTCCCTGCCGCTGAAGACGCAACGGCATAGCTCCGGGGCAAAACCCTGCAATGAGATGAATCGGAGCAGGAACCATGCGTAGAGCGTCCTGTAGGCAACCCTCTCCCGGTTGAGTTCAAGGAGGGTCGACTCCAGAAGGCTGAAGAGGCGGAGACTTCTGGAGTCACGCTCCGTTGTCAGGCGCACCAGGTCTATGATCCGGTAGAGAACCCCGAAACGCTCGATGTCGGGCCCGGGCACCATCGGGCATGAGACGAGGCTTCCGTCGCTGATGAGCTGAACTTCCCGTTCGGGCTTGCGGTAGAGGACGATGTCGAGGACGTTTCCGGCGGAGAAGATGCCCGAGAGGCGGTTTTTAGGATTGCGCCCCCCCTTCAGGATGCAGGCCATCTTTCCGAACTCTCGGGTGTAGAGGGTGAGGATTTTGGACTGGTCGCGGTATTTGACCTCCCGCAGCACGACCGCCCGGGTTTTGAGGATCAACGGAGCCCCTTTTTTATTTTTTGAAATATCCCTATATACATTCACAGGCCCTTCTACAGAGAAGGAGTCTTTCCGGATGCCTTTCAACCATAATGCGCTCGAACCTATGCCTACCTATCAATATCGCTGCACCAGCTGCGGCTACGAACTTGAAGCGGTCCAGAAAATGAGTGAGAATGCCCTGAAGACCTGCCCTCAATGCGGGAAGGATGCGCTGGAGCGCGTCATCAGCGCCGAGGGCGGTTTTGTGCTTAAAGGGTCGGGTTTCTACGGCACCGATTACAGTGCGAAGAAGTCCTCCTGCTCCGATTCGTCGTCATCAGGCTCCTCCTGCTCGACCGGTACATGCCCGTTCGCTAAGTAAGACAGCGTTTTCCTGTCGTCATCGGTGCGCTGCCGGCACCCGGCATGCTGCTGAAAGCCTTCCCTTTACGGAAGGCTTTCTCTTTCAGGCGCCTCAGCGCCCTTGTCCGGCGCAGTTTCGCTACGCATTTTTACTGTCTTTCTCCCTACCGCCGTGGTATCGGCAGCGGGTTTTCTTCCGAACGGCCGCTCGTCTTCCCTCCATTTGAATTTCGGGAGGTTGACTGACCCGCGCAGCTCGGGAGGGTATTCGGTTCCCTCGGCATTGCCGGTGACGTTCATTTTATTCAGGGTGCCGTTCTTGAAGATCATCCTGATCCTGTCGCCACTTGAGTAGTTGATGCCGCTCAGCTTGTTCGTGTCCTCATCCTTGCTCCTTTTGCTTTCGTCCGGCTTCTGCATACTGTCATTATCGTATATGTGGACAAGGCTTTCTGCCTCTTTGGTCACCCTGACCCCTTTTACTTTCGAGTCATCGCCGATGAGCACCACGATATGGCGTCCACTGAGCTGGTCATAGCCTTCGGGTTCGGCTGTCAGCGTATCGCGTGTGGCGTAGAACGCGTGGCCGTGGACCTGCATTTCCTCGATTTTCTGTTTGCCGCCACCATCTTTCGACGGTGCATTCTCATCCGCAGGCTTGAATTGGATCCGCAGAATGTCTCCGCTGACCTGTTCGTTGTAACGCCAACCGATGGCGTTGTCGTAGAACCAGAGGCGGTTTTCCTTGTTGTTAAAGACTGCTTTTCTGGACCGGACCATCATGGAGTTGTCCAGCATCCGGCCGCGGACGTTGCCGTGGAGTTCGCAGACGTCGGTGGAGGGGTGGAAGACGCCGTCATCGCCGAAAATCTCCTTGGCGCCATCAGAGATGCGGACGTTGCCGTTCATCACGATGCGGTCCTGGCCCTCATAGTCTGTGGTGCGGTCGCAACTCAATGTCAGGTTGTCCTTCTCGAACAGCACGTTGCCGATGGCTGCGCGGAAGCTGCCTCCGGCATCCTCGCCGCCTTCAATCGTATCGGCGTGGCGGAGAATGATTTTCTTTTTCTCCGCATGAGCCGTATTATGGTGCAGGCCCGGAAGCGGGGCATCCTGAAGCAGCAAGAGGCTTGCGGTGAGGATGAGCAGTCGGCCCGGTCGTGTCATTGTTCGTGATTGTTGGGTGCCTTGAAAAAAATATGGTGCTCTTGTTTTCTTAATGTACTAAAGGTTTCCGCGCTGTGAAAAATATACTCCTTGCCGCCGGCGGCCACCGTGGCCTGCTCGTCTCCGGCCCCCTGTTTGCCGCTCTTGAAGAAAATGGCTCGTTCAACGTTTCTCTCGTATCGTCGGAGCCGCCCTCTGCCGACATGGCATTATGCTTCGGCCTTACAGAGGCGTCGTCAAGGGTTGTCGACTGCGGTACGCCCTGCACGCTGGCGCGTTCTCTGGCGGCGATGGAGGATGCCATCGCCGCCATCGGGCCGGACCTCGTCATCGTGTGCGGTTCCGATGCCCCGGCCCTCGGTGCCGCTCTTGCCGCTGCCGAACTCGGTCTGCCTGTGGCCTCTTCCGATGCGGGCCTGCGCAGTTATGACCGTGGGGATGTTGAGGAGATTCGCAGAATGCTCATCGATACCGTTGCCTCGCTTCATATCGTAAGTGAGCACAGCGGGGCGTACAACCTCATCAACGAGGGTGTCGCCGAAGAGGGTGTCCTGTTTGCCGGGAACCTCGTCATTGATGCTCTCCGTGCTTTCATGGAGCGTGGCGGTGCTGCTCCTCTGGCAGCATCACTGGGCCTTAAGCCGAAACAGTACGCCCTCGTCCTGCCTTCTCTGAACAGCGGCAACGGGTTCGAGGATGCCCTCTTCATGATGCTTGCCGGGCTTTCAGCCGCAACCGATGTCCTTGTTCTCCTTCCGGACGATGCTTCGTCCTCGGCCGTGCTCCAGCAGAGGCTGGAGGGGATGGCCCGGGTGCATGTGACTGCGATTCCTGCTTATGGCGACCTTCTTGTCCTGCTCCGTGATGCATCGTTGCTGCTTCAGGGTAGCGGCCTGCTGGCGGCAGAGGCAACGGTGATGAACGTTCCATGCATGAGCATGCTCGAGCGGACCGAGAGGCCATCAACTCTTGAGATCGGAACCAACGTCCTTGTGGGGCTAGATGTCGAGGAGGCTTCGGCCCGGATGCTTGAGAGCCTCCAGATGAAGAAAGGTGAGACGCGGCGTTCGAAGATTCCGGAAAAATGGGACGGGGCTGCGGCCTCAAGAATCAGCGCCTGGCTCGAAGAAAGGCGGGACGATTGACGAGGAACAGTTCCGGGTTGACGCTTACCCCGTAGAGGTAGATGCCCCAGTGCAGATGCGGGGCGGTTGAGATGCCGGTGTGGCCAACCGTTCCGATCTGCAATCCTTTTTCCACCCGCTGGCCCTCTTTCACGGTGATGGAGTCGAGGTGGAGGTATACCGATGTCACCCCCTGGCCGTGGTCGAGGATGACAGTGTTTCCATGGATCTGGAATCCCTCCTGGACGGTTCCGGCCAACACCACCCTCCCTCCTGAGGTCGAGTAGACTGCCGCGCCCTGAGGTGCTGCTATGTCGATGCCCCTGTGGTAGCTGGTGGCGGGTCCCCCGTTGTACGATCGCTTCAGGCCGAACAGGCTGCTTGTCTCTCCCTTGCAGGGGCGAATGAACCCCTCCCCGAACAGTCGGTCCGGCGTGCTGGTCATGAGGGCGGCTCTGACCCGCGACTTTTCAGCGGCGGTGGCCTGCAGCGACGACTTCGAGGGACTGAGGGTGATGTACTGCACCTTCATTCCGGTTGGTTTCACGGTGACCGGCAGCTCCCGATGCAGGTCTCCTGCCGAAACAGCGAGGGTGTAGGTGCCCGGTTCGCTGAGGTTTTCAACCGGTACCAGCGCCTGCCATGACCCGTCCTCCTGCCGGAACATCGGCCACTCTTTCTCCATGAAACTGACGACGGGTGCCGTTTCGCTCCCCCTGGCATCAACGGTGAAGAATCCTCCCTGCTCCCGGCTGTTGCGGTCAAGGGATACATCCAGTGTGGCCCGGCCGATGGCCGAAGCGGCCGATATGAGAAGTATCGGGGAGAGCAGCGCGAGAGTGCGGAGCATCGTGTGGAAGATGGGGTGGAACGGGTGCATGGTGTGTCGGGTTTTCAGGTTTGCTGTGCTCTCTTTGGCAGATCAGCATCATGGAGCAGGGTGCCAGCGGAGGTGCTTATGATGAGCTGTCCTTCCCGGAGTACTGCCATAAAACAGCCGTCGTCACCCTTTGTGCCGCGGGTGTTGAAGGCCGGCAGCACGATGTAGTGGATGCCACTCTCTCTGCTGTACGCCCCGGGGTGGTAGTGCCCGCTGATGCAGGCCTTCACTGCGAAAGATGCAGCGAGGATGTCGCGGATATCGCCGTGGTTCCAGAGGATGCCGTGGCGCTCGTCCGTGGTTGCTGGATGGAGCGGGAGGTGCGAGAGCACGAAGGCCGGCATCCTCTGTTCTCCGGCCAGTCGAAGCTCTTTCTGGAGCCAGGCTTTCTGGCGTGACCCGACAGCTCCGCACCACGGCTGGCATCCCGGGGTTTTCCTGAAGTGTTCAAGCATAGCCCGGTCTTCATCCGTTTCGGGTTCGCGGAGCAGGCTGACCTCCATGCCGTCGAGCACGAGGAACAGAACTCCCCCCTCCGTGAAGGAGTACCAGGGGTGCCGGAGCCCGTATGCCGGCTGCAGGATCGCTACCGGTAGTTGAAGGCAGTGGTTGCCGATGACGTGGTGAATCGGCCCATTGAACTCCTTGAACGGGCAGAGTGCCTGTCGGAGCTCTTCGGGGGCGTGATCCGGGGTGCCCTTGATGAGGTCTCCTAGCTGTACCAGAAATCGGGCACCACGGCTTCCTAAATCCTCCAGGCAGTGCCGGAGATAGGCTTCGTCACGATGTGCGGCCCGGGGGTCCTCAGTCTGGAAGTGCACGTCGGTGACGATGCCGAACTGCAGGGGTTCCCCATGTTCCATCATGTGCCTCAGTCTCCGAACTCGGAGAGGTACTTCTCCATGAAGTCGTCGATATCACCGTCCAGCACGGTTTCCACGTCAAAGCGTTCGTAGTTGGTGCGGTGGTCCTTTATGCGGCGGTCGTCGAGCACGTAGCTGCGGATCTGGCTTCCCCACTCGATTTTTTTCTTCTTTCCTTCCACTTCGCGTTTCCTTGCATCCTCTTCCTCGCGCTGGCGCTGGTAGAGCTGCGCCATCAGCATCTTCATGGCGCGTTCCCTGTTCTGGAACTGCGAGCGTTCCTGCTGGCAGCCGACCACGATGCCGGAGGGGATATGCTTGATACGTACGGCGGTTTCCACTTTGTTGACGTTCTGGCCGCCTTTGCCGCCGCTACGGAAGGTCGACAGCTCAAGGTCCTCCTTGCGGACCTCGATTTCCACATCGGGCGGAGCCTCGGGGTAGGTGTAGACGCTGGCGAACGAGGTGTGGCGCCGTGCGTTCGAGTCGAACGGTGAAACCCGCACGAGACGGTGCACGCCGTTTTCCGCCTTCAGGTACCCGTAGGCATAGGGGCCCTGTATTTCAAGGGTTGCGGTCTTGATGCCGGCGCCGTCACCCTCCTGATAGTCATCGGTATAGACCTTGAACCCCTTGCGCTCGGCCCATCGCATGTACATCCTATAGAGCATCTCGGCCCAGTCCTGGGCCTCGGTGCCGCCGGCTCCCGCATGGATTGTGATGATGGCATTGCCGGGATCGTCCTTTCCGGAGAGCATGTTCTTGAACTCGATGGCAGCAATCTCCTGCATAATGGCGTCAATCGATGCTGTCAGCTCCCGTTCGAACGACTCGTCTTCCAGCTCGTCTGCTATTGCAAGCTCATCGCGGCAGGATTCAGCCTGCCCTGCGAGCTTTTCGTAGCCCTCGACCCAGGATCGGTTTTCGTTCAACTCCTTGAGGACAGCGTGTGCTGCTTTCTGGTCGTTCCAGAATTCGGGGTTTCCGGAAACCTTTTCGAGATCCTCTATTTTCTCTTTGCGCTGGTCGACGTCAAAGATACCCCCGTAACTGTTCCAGGCGCCTGTTGATGTCCTGCAGTCTTTCTTTTTGTGGTTCAAACATAATGGTTGCTGTTTATTGCGGGTGCGGCTGTGCCCCCTGGTGTGTGGGTGAAAACGGAAACTTCCATAAAAGAAGGATTTTTTTTGCCGGAATGCAAAGCGGGTCCTTTTCCTTGCGCTCAGGAAATTAGCGGAGTTCGCTGGCAAAAAAGTATGGGAGTTTTCCTATTTTCCAGTTCAGGCCGTAATAAAGTTTTCATACGGCAGTGCCGGACACCCTCCTGCCCCTCCGAGGGCGGGCTTTCCCTCCGGGAGTCGATGCTGCTGCACCGCCGGAATGCATCCGGCCCACAACAAGATCCAAGTCCACGATGAAAGACACCTTCCTCCGCTCCGCTCCCCTCTGCTCACCCAGGGAGTTCGATGGACGGCAACGGGCCGTTATCGAGCATGTTTCTCCCGAAGCCTACGGGGGATGCCATCCCGCAAAGGCGGTTGAGGGGGGGCTGGTGCAGGTTGAGGCGGACATCTTCGTCGACGGTGCCGACATGCTCCGGGCTGAAGTGTGCTTCCGCCCGGCGGGAACTGCTGACTGGGAATGCTCGCCGATGAAGCCGATGGACAACGATCGCTGGGGCGGCTCGTTCAGGGTCGGCATGCCCGGGCCCTATGAATATACGGTCCAGGCATGGGTAGACCACTTCAGCACCTGGCGAAGGGGGCTGGTAAAAAAAATCGAAGCGCTTCAGGACGTTGCCCTCGACCTTGAAATCGGTGCGCTCCAGGTTGATGCGGCCGCCGGTCGCGCCGGTGAAGCCGATGCAAAAAAACTCAAGGCATCTGCCGCAGCAATCCGCAGAGAAGGGCGCCTCAAAAGCAAGGGGGTCGATGCCGCGCTTGACGAGGCCCTCGTGCTTCTCATGGAGAGGAACCCCGACCGCTCGGCGGTTTCGGTGTATGACCGGGTCCTGCCGCTCACCGTCGAGCAGGAGAAGGCCGGGTTCAGCTCATGGTATGAATTCTTTCCCCGTTCATGGGGTTCGGTTCCGGGGAGGCATGGCACCTTCCGCGACTGCATGGAGCGCCTGCCTTTCATCGCCGGCATGGGGTTCGATGTCGTCTATCTTCCGCCCATCCATCCGATCGGTACTACGAAAAGAAAAGGAAAGAACAATGCGCTCAAGGCTGAGCCCGGGGAGCCCGGCAGCTGCTGGGCCATCGGCAGCCCGGAGGGAGGACACAAGTCGGCCCATCCCGAGCTCGGTACCATCGAGGATTTTACGGCCTTTGTCGCTGCGGCAGGAGCCGAGGGGATTGCCGTTGCCCTTGATATCGCCTTCCAGTGCTCTCCCGACCACCCCTGGGTGCAGGAGCACCCCGACTGGTTCCGCTGGAGACCGGACGGCACGGTGCAGTTTGCCGAGAACCCCCCGAAACGGTATGAGGACATCCTTCCCCTTGATTTCGAGACGGCCGACTGGCAGAACCTCTGGATGGAGCTGAAAAGCGTCTTCCTTTTCTGGATCGGAAAGGGAGTGAAGATCTTCCGCGTCGACAACCCGCACACCAAGGCTTTCGGGTTCTGGGAATGGGCCATCGCCTCAATCAGGGCGGAGCATCCCGATACGGTGTTCCTCGCCGAGGCATTCACCCGCCCGAAGCTCATGGCCCGCCTTGGTAAAATCGGCTACAGCCAGTCCTACAGCTACTTTACCTGGCGGAACACCAAGCATGAGCTCCAGGAATACATGAAGGAGCTCACCACGCCTCCGCTCAGCCACTTCATGCGGGCTAACTTCTGGCCGAACACTCCCGACATCCTCCACGAGGAGCTGCAGACGGGCGGCAGGCCGAAATTCATCATCCGCATGGTGCTTGCCGCAACCCTCTCTTCGAACTACGGTATGTACGGCCCTGCCTATGAGCTGTGCGAGCACCTGCCTCCGGCACCGGGCAAAGAGGAATATCTTGATTCGGAGAAGTATGAGATCAGGGAGTGGGATCTTGACCGCCCCGGCAACATCCGTGCCGAGATCACCCGCATCAACCGCATCCGAAGGGAGAATGCTGCCCTGCAGCAGACCCCGTCCATCTCTTTCCTTACCATCGAAGACTCGCCTGGTCACGAGAACGAGTGGCTCATGGGATACGTCAAACAGTCCGATGATGGCACGAACATCATTCTCACCGTCGTCAATCTCGATCACCAGCGGCGCCGCAGCGGCTGGATGCGCTTTCCGCTTGAGCAGTTCGGCCTCTCCCACGACCACGCCTTCAGGGTCGAGGACCTCTTCAGCGGAATGCAGTACGAGTGGAGGGGGGAGTGGAACTATGTGGAGCTTGACCCCTCAATCATGCCTGCGCATGTGTTCAGGGTGAGGCTTGCCTGAAAAATTTTGTCGATCTGAAAATTCAATCACTTTACCCGTTCAACCCCACCATGTATCAACCTGAACCGCTCTGGTACAAAGACGCCATCATCTACGAGGCGCATGTCAAGACGTTCTACGACAGCAATAATGATGGCATCGGCGATTTTCAGGGGCTTCGCCGCAAACTTCCCCATCTGGAGAGCCTCGGCGTCACCGCCATCTGGCTGCTTCCCTTCTATCCCTCGCCCCTGCGCGATGACGGATACGACATTGCCGATTACATGACGGTCAACCCCGACTACGGGACGCTGGACGATTTCAGGGAGTTCCTCGAAGAGGCCCACAGCCGAGGGCTGAAGGTCATCACCGAGCTGGTGGTCAACCATACCTCAGACCAGCACGCATGGTTCCAGCGCGCACGCAGGGCGCCGGCAGGCTCAAGGGAGCGGGACTTCTATGTTTGGAGCGACGATCCCAACAAGTATTCCGAAACCCGCATCATCTTCCAGGACTTCGAGGCCTCCAACTGGACATGGGATCCTGTTGCCGGCCAGTACTACTGGCACCGCTTCTTCCACCACCAGCCGGATTTGAACTTCGAGAACCTTGATGTCCAGCAGGCGCTCTTCGACGTGCTCGATTTCTGGCTCGGTATGGGGGTCGACGGCCTCCGGCTCGACGCCGTTCCCTACCTCTACGAGGCTGAGGGCACCAACTGTGAAAACCTTCCCGAGACCTACGAGTTCCTGAAGAAGCTCCGCCGCCATGTCGATGAGTACTTCCCGAACCGCATGCTGCTTGCAGAGGCCAACCAGTGGCCGGAAGATTCCGCAGCCTACTTCGGCAATGGCGACCAGTGCCATATGAACTTCCACTTCCCCTTGATGCCGAGGATGTACATGGCCCTTGCCACCGAGGACCGATTCCCCATCATCGACATCCTCGAGCAGACCCCGGAAATCCCCGAGAGCTGCCAGTGGGCATCGTTCCTGCGCAACCATGACGAGCTGACCCTCGAAATGGTGACCGACGAGGAACGCGACTACATGCGCCGCGTCTACGCCAACGACCCCAAGGCACGCATCAACCTCGGAATCCGCCGTCGCCTCGCTCCGCTCATGACCAACGATCGCCGGCGCATCGAGCTCATGAACATCATGCTCCTTTCGCTCCCCGGCACGCCGGTTCTCTACTACGGAGACGAAATCGGCATGGGCGACAACTACTACCTTGGCGACCGCGACGGTGTGCGCACCCCGATGCAGTGGAACAGCGACCGCAACGCCGGGTTCTCCCGCGCCAACCCGCAGCAGCTGCTGCTTCCTGTCATCATCGATCCCGAGTACCACTATGAGGCGGTGAACGTCGAGGTGCAGGAGAGCAATGTCAACTCGCTGCTCTGGTGGACCCGTCACGCCATTGCCACCGCGCGTCGCTATAAGTCGCTCAGCCGTGGCACCATCGAGTTTCTGCAGGTCAGTAACCCCAAGGTGCTCATCTTCATCCGCCGTTACGAGGACGAAACCATCCTGTCGGTCATCAATCTTTCAAGAAACGCCCAGGCGGTCTCCGTCGACCTCTCCGACTTCGAGGGTTACACTCCCGAAGAGGTGTTCAGCATGAACCGCTTCCCGAAAATCCGCCAGTCGCCCTATATGCTCTCGCTTGGCGCCTATGGGTATTTCTGGCTGAAGATGGTACCCGATGCCGGCGATGTATCATGCCGTTCCGGTCTGGAAACGCCGTTCGCTGAAGTCTATAACTGGCCGGCGCTCTTTGCCGGCAGGAGCCGTGAGAAGCTTGAAAACTCGGTTCTGCCCTGCTACTACCAGGCAATGCGTTGGTTTGGCGGCAAGGCGCGCAATGTCCTGCGCATTTCGATTGTCGATACCATTCCGGTTGAGGGTATGGAGCATGCCAAGCTCCTTGTTACCGAAGTCCGCTACTCCAGCGGAGAGAATGAACTCTATCAGCTGCCGGTCAGCTTTGTTCCGCTTGCGGATGCATCGTCTTCCGACGACAACTTCTACAGGAGGGTCATCGGCCGCGCTGTTGTCGGGGAAGTGGACGGGTACCTGTGCGACGCGACCTACGAGAACGCGTTCCTCAGCCGTCTCTTCAGCATCATGGTCGGCGGGGAGCAGTGGAAAGGCAAGGCGGGCATCGTTTCCGGGACGAAAGGATCCGCTCTCGAAGCGTTCCGCGATGTGACGGACGGGTCGGAGCCGGAGCCCTTCCTCATGGGGGTCGAGCAGACCAATACCTCAATCCGTTTTCATGACTCGCTCTGCTTGAAGCTCTACCGGCGCATCGAGAAAGGCATTTCGCCCGAAATCGAGATGTGCGGTGCCTTGACGGAAAAAACCGGCTTTGAAAGCCTTCCGAAATATCTCGGATCGCTCAACTATGACCAGGGTCGCCATGCCGGATACTCCATCGGCATCCTGCAGAATTTCGTGGAGAATGAAGGTGATGCATGGCAGCTCTCTCTTGACCAGGTTGCCCGTTACTTCGGCGACGTTCAGGCCAAGGTTGGCGCCGGCATCGAACTTCCGCCCATGCAGCAGCTCAGCGGCAGCCCCGTCCTGGTCCCTGAACTCATGCATGAGCTTATCGGCGGCGCCTATCTCGGCATGATCGAGAAGCTGGCTGAGCGTACCGCTGAAATGCACCTTTCGCTGGCCTCGCTCGACGCCGATCCGGCGTTCGCCCCGGAGCCCTTCACCACCCTCTACCAGCGCTCGATCTATCAGGCGATGTGTGAGCAGGTGAAGCGCGCCATGATCCTCATTGGCGAGCTGATGCCTTCCATGGAGCCGGAACAGCGCGAACTCTGCTCACTGCTCGTTAGGAACCAGAAGGACATCCTGCAGCAGTTCGAGCCGGTCCGACAGGATAAGATCGATACCCTGAAAATCAGGATTCATGGGGACTACCACCTTGGCCAGGTGCTCTTCACCGGCAAGGACTTCGTCATCATCGACTTCGAGGGAGAGCCGGCCCGTCCGATTTCAGAACGCAAGATCAAGCGCTCGGTCTTCCGTGATATCTCAGGCATGCTTCGTTCGTTCGACTATGCGGCCTTCCATGTGCTCCACCTCAACGAATCGGTGGTCCGCGCTGAAGACCGGCATCAGATGGAGCCCTGGGCCGATCGCTGGAGCAATGCTGTCGGTCAGCACTTCCTCGACGCCTACTTCAAGAGCACCGAGGGCAGTGCAATCGTTCCGGAGGATCCCCGTCAGCGGGAGCATCTGATGAACGCCTACCTCATGAACAAGGCGGTCTACGAGCTTAATTACGAGCTCAACAACCGCCCGCAGTGGGTCGGCATCCCGATCAGGGGCATCCTGAAGATGCTCGATATGTAACGGAATCAGGATAAGCAGAGGGGGCCGCAAGTGATGCGGCCCTTTGCTTTTCAGGGTGAGCACAGAAGATGAGCATGAGGATATGGTGAACGAACGGGTTATCCCTGTTACAATCTGCGGGCGGGCACTATTGCGTCCTTCCGCGCTCCCAACACCAGCCGGGCACCTTGTCGGCTTTCACGGGTACGGGGGAACCGCTGAAGATGAGCTCCGCCTTCTTACCGCCATTCCCGGGAGCGATAGATGGACTCTTCTGTCCATCGAGGCCCTCCATCCCGTAATCCTTCAGGATGGCAGACAGGGCAGCAGCTGGATGACCTCCCGGGACCGGCTGAGGCGCATCGAAGAGAATATCCGGTATGTGGATGGTGTGTTTGACGCGCTGGACGTCGAGGGCGGCATCCCCGGTACGATTGTCTTCCATGGTTTTTCGCAGGGCGCCGGGATGGCAGTAAGGGCTGCCCTGCAGGGGCACCACTCTCCCGCGGCCGTAATGCTGCTTGGCGGTGATATTCCTCCTGAAGCGGAGGATCTCGGTAGGATGGGGCGGGTGCACCTTGCCCGCGGTCTCAAGGATCGGTTGTATACTGTAGAAAAATGCGATGAGGATAGAACCCGGCTCCGGGACGCAGGTGTGATGGTTGATGCCTGCACTTTCAGGGGTGGGCACGGCCCCGGGGCGGAGTATCTCCGGTCAGCCGGGGCGTTTCTCGCCGGCTGTGTCCGGGGCTGAATCCGCTCAGGGAGTGTTTTTCGCTTTCCTCCAGAAGGCGTCGAGTTCTTCGGGGGTATGGTCCTGCCAGCTTCGAGCTGACGCCTGTACCTGCTCTTCGACTTTCCCGAACCGGTCCATGAACTTGTTCGTTGCCTTTCTCAGCGCATCTTCCGGGTTTGTGCCGATGAAGCGGCTGTAGTTGACGAGGGTGAAGAGTATGTCACCGAACTCTTCTTCCTGCTCCCGGGGCCCTGGCGCTTCCTGCAGTTCCCGAACCTCCTCTGCAAGTTTCTCAAGCACACCTTCGGCGCTGGCCCAGTCGAAGCCGACTCCCGCAACCTTTTTCTGCACCCGGTAGGCGCGAAGCAGCTCCGACATGGCCCTCGGTACCCCCTCAAGCAGGCGCTTGCGCCCCTCCTTCATTTTCAGCGACTCCCAGTTCTTCAGCACGTCACCCTCTGTTTCAGCGACTGTATCGGCGAATACGTGCGGGTGGCGGTGGATCAGCTTACGACAGAGGCCGTCCATCACCTCGTTGAAGGTGAACTTCCCCGAATCCTCGCCCAGCTCGGCCTGGAAGCAGACATGCAGGAACAGGTCGCCCAGCTCTTTTTTCAGCTCCTCATCGTCATTGCCGTCGATGGCGTCCACCAGTTCATAGCTCTCCTCCAGAAGCAGGTGCGCGAGAGACTGGGGCGTCTGTTTGCGGTCCCAGGGGCACTCCCGGCGCAGGATCTTCAACAGGCTGAGCACCCGGTCGAACTGTTCGGGGAGGGTGCGAGGACGAATGGCGGCTATCTCGGCTTTCAGTGCTTCGTTCGGATTTTGTTCATTCATGATGCGGGGGATCGATCGGTTTCTTTGACTTTGGGTGAAGTTAGCAATTTCCTCTGAGCTATTGCGTATACTTGAAATGATCCCCCCTTGCATAATGCATTTGGAGAACGACCATGAAAATCAGGGATGCAGGAATCGTTGTGACCGGATCAAGTTCCGGAATAGGGCTGGCCCTTTCGGAAGCCCTTGTTGAAAATGGTGGGAATGTCATAGGGCTCAGTCGGAGAAAGACCCTCATTCCGGCTGGGGCGGGCGGAGGACGCTTCCGCTCCTTTCAGGCGGATCTTTCTCTTCCCGAGGATATTGCCGAGGCGTTTCGGCGGATCCAGGAAGAGGGTCCGCCGGTTGACATTCTGGTGAACAACGCCGGGTGGGGTGAATTCGGGGACATGGAGACCCTCCCGCGCGAAAGCTGGGAGGGGATGCTTTCTGTCAACCTTGCAGCTCCGTTTTTTGCCATACAGGAGGTGGTGAGCGCGATGAAGGAACGGCGCCGGGGGATGATCATCAACGTTGCTTCTATTGCCGGCAAGAGGGGCATCAAGGGGGCTGCGGCATACTGCGCCACCAAGTTCGGTCTCGTTGGTCTGTCGGCATCGCTGAAGGAGGAGTTTCGGGAGTATGGCATCAGGGTTTCCTGCATCTGCCCCGGAGCCGTCGATACACCGTTTTTCGATACGACCAGCATCCAGCCTGAAAAACGCATGGACACCATGGCGGTCGTTGATGCCATCATTGCCGCCATCGTTGCCGATGATGATGTCCTGCACGAAGAGGTCATCATCTGTCCGCTGTAACCATTAACCATTCAATATCTTCCTGAAGCCATGCCTGCATCCGTATTTCAGCAGCCCGATATCCCTATTGCCGCAATTGCTACTCCGGTGGGTGTCGGTGCGCTTGCCATTGTCCGTATGAGCGGGAGTGGCGTCTTAGGAATTGCTGACCGGGTGTTCAGGAAAAAAATGGGGAAGTCGTTCAGTTTCGAGGCGGCCGAGGGGTTCACCGCGCATGTCGGCACGCTCTTTGACAGTGAAGGTATGGTCGACGAGGTCGTTGCGCTCGTTTTTCGCTCCCCCTCGTCGTTCACCATGGAGGATATGGTCGAGTTTACCTGTCATGGCGGGCCCGTGGTCGTTCGCAGGGTGCTTGCGGCGCTGCTTGATGGCGGGTGCCGGCTCGCCGAACCCGGAGAGTTCACCCGGCGCGCCTTCCTCAACGGCCGAATCGACCTTTTGCAGGCTGAAGCCATCGGCGAGATGATCCACGCCCGTACCGATGCGGCATTCCGCACTGCTGTAACGCAGATGCAGGGCGGCCTTTCGCGCCGTCTGAATGAGATGAGGGAGGGGCTCCTGCAGTCCTGTGCTCTTCTTGAGCTTGAACTCGATTTCAGCGAAGAGGATCTTGAGTTCCAGAGCAGGGAGGAACTCAGGAGTGAAGTTGACCGGCTCGATAAAGAACTCTCACGCCTTGTCGATTCATATCAGCATGGCAGGCTGCTTTCGGAAGGGGTTTCGAGCGTCATTGCCGGCAGGCCGAACGCCGGCAAGTCGACCCTGCTCAACCTGCTGCTCGGCAAAGAGCGTTCCATCGTCAGCCACATGCCGGGTACAACCCGCGACTATATCGAAGAGTGCTTCATCCATGAAAAGACGATGTTCCGGCTCACCGACACCGCAGGGCTGCGTGAGTCCGACGAAGAGGTGGAGCATGAGGGGATAGAGCGTAGCTATCGCAAAATATCCGAGTCCGATCTCATTATCTACATTCTCGACCTGTCATCGCAAGACTACCTCTTGGAGGCAGCTGTTGCCATAGGCTTCCAAAAGAGCTGTCCCGCAGCACGTATGCTTGTTGTCGCAAACAAGACCGATCTTACGCAGGACTGGACTGAGCGCATAGAAAAACTTCGCGGAGCGGTTGGCTGCGTCGTTGTTCCCATGGCCGCTTCACAGGGCGAAGGGCTCGGGGAGCTCAAAGATGTCATGGCAGGAATGGTCGAAGGGCTTGACAAACTCCATGAAGCCAGCGTGCTCGTCACCAGCCTCCGACACTACGAGGCTCTGCGCAACGCTTCGGATGCACTCCATAACGCCCTCGAACTGATCGACGGAGGAGAGGCTACAGAGCTTATCGCCTTTGAGCTCCGTTCCGCACTCGATTATGTCGGAGAAATCACGGGAAAGGTTGTCAGTGAAGAGCTGCTGAATACGATATTCAGCCAGTTCTGCATCGGGAAGTGAGCGTATGCGGCCTTGGGCGGCGCGGCGTTCATCCAGAGCTGAGATGAAAGAGGCTTTTGCGGTTGTGCTTAATTATTCCCGATACCTCCGACTTTTTCCGCATACGCTTATGGGCGCTTCACCGCTCTATCGGCGGCTGCTTGAGGCCTGCATCGCAGACGCTTTGGCCCCCTTTTATGAGGGACGGATTGTGCCCCCTCAGTCTTCCGGTTTCGAGTGAGAAGAGCTTCATTTGGAGGCTTCAGTATTTTATCCGGGCACAGCCCCGCATCCTACATCCCGTTCAGCAGGTTGTGGACCTCCAGAAGTTCGGTGTCGATGCTGTGGTTCATTTTGACCGCCTTGTTGAATGTCACATGCACGATCCTGTCGTTGTCGAGGCCGATCATGATGCTTTTCTGGTCGTTCAGGAGCGCGTCGACGGCGGCGATGCCCATCCTTGTGGCATTGATCCGGTCTCTGGCCACGGGGCTGCCGCCGCGCTGGATATGGCCGAGGATTGAGATTCGGACGTCGAGGTCGGGGTGATCCCTCTGGACCTGTTCTGCGATGAGCATGGCACCGCCGGCTTCGTCGCCTTCGGCTACCATGACAATCCCGCTGGACTCCTTGTCGCGGTATCCCTTCTCCAGGAATTTCTGCAGTTCGTCGTGCTGGGCTTTCGATTCGGGAATGAGGATCACCTCGGCTCCGCAGGCGATGCCGCTGTTGAGGGCGAGGAGGCCGGCTTCGTGGCCCATGACCTCGATGAAGAATATCCGTCCGTGCGAGCGGGCTGTGTCCTTGATTTTGTCGACAGCGCAGACCACTGAGTTCAGGGCAGTTTCATAGCCGATGGTATAGTCTGTTCCGTACATGTCGTTGTCAATGGTGGCGGGAATGCCGACAAACGGGATGTCGCATTCCTGCGACATGACCCAGGCTCCGGTGAACGATCCATCGCCGCCGATGACGATAACGGCGTCGATGGATGCGGCTGCCAACTGCTCTCGGGCTTTGAGTCGTCCTTCAGGTGTCCGGAATTCTTTGCATCGGGCAGTCTTGAGCATCGTTCCTCCAAGCTGCAGGATGCCTCCGACGTCCGATGACAGCAAGGGGATGAAATCACCCTCTATCATTCCCTGATATCCCCGCAGGATTCCGACAGCCTCCCGCCCTGCGGAAATGGTTGCGCGGGTTGCCGCCCTGATGGCGGCATTCATGCCGGGAGCATCGCCTCCGGATGTCAGTATGCCGA
>NZ_LVWG01000016.1 GCF_001622165.1 Pelodictyon luteolum | reverse complement strand
CAAATCATTTTGTCGCTTTTCTGTAAATTATTTTACCCATCCATTATAATACACCGCGCTCACTTCAATGAAACGTTCCGCAAGAGCCAGAGCTGCCCCTTCGCCGGAGGCACGCAAAGAATCAGGATAAGGGGCGCCCGCTTTCTTACGTTCCGGGCTGTTCGGAAAAGAGCGGCACGCTTGCGCTTCTCAGATGGATGTCTGTCTGGGGGAAGGGGATTTCGATGCCATTCCTGCCGAAAGCTTCGAAGATCCTGAAGTTGATTTCGCTCTGCAGAATTTTCGGCGTCTGGATGCGCGTGCTGGTCCAGACACGGAGCACGAAATCGAGCGAACTGCCCCCGAACCCTGAAAAGATGACATCCGCAGCTGGGCTGGCGAGGATGTCGGGGTGGTCTGTGGCGACCTGCAGCAGGATGCTGCGCACCTCCTCCGGATCGGAGCTGTAGGATACCCCGACGGGCACCGACACTCTTAGGTTTCGGTCGTTGTGGCTCCAGTTGATGACCTGGTTCGAAACGAACTCCGAGTTCGGGATGATGATGTTGATGTTGTCGTTGGTGAGGATGGTCGTCGAACGGATGGCGATACGCACCACGTCGCCGTTGACATCCCCTACCTGGATGCGGTCGCCCACCTTCACCGGCCTTTCAAGCAGAATGATGATGCCGCTGAAGAAGTTGTTTGCGATGTTCTGCAGGCCGAACCCGATACCGATGCCGATGGTTCCGGAAAGTACCGTGAGCGAGCTCAGGTTGATGCCAGCCGACTGCAGTACGATGAGAGCGCCGAAAATCACCACCAGATACTGGGTGATGGTGCCGAGCGCAAACCGGGCGCCTTCGTCATGGACCTTCTCGACGAGCAGGCGCTGGACAAGAAGTCGCTTCAGATAGCGCGCAGCCATGACGATGAGCGCAAGCGCTATAAGGATAGTGATGATTTTCAGGAGCGAGACCTCGGACCGGCCGATAGCAAGCAGAGGCCGGCTGAGGAAAGCCTCCACATGGCTCCACGGTTCCTGCACTGACTGCATGACTGGCATGGCGGGATCGCTTTTCAGTGGTGAACTGGTACGGCCAGGGCTCAGGAAAGCCCCTGCCCCCCATCTCCAGCCGGACGTTCATCCTCAACGAAGAACGAAGGCGTACCAAAACTCTCTCCTGAAGCAAACCCCGACGGTGCAGGGTCAGGTTCCGGCGAGGGCGTCTCATGAACCTCAGCAGAAGCGCCAAGCTCAAGCTGGTGCACACCATCGGCATAAGCTTTAGCTGCCGCCACAAATCCGTGAAAGAGAGGGTGGACCTTCTCTACCCTCGATTTCAGTTCCGGATGGAACTGCACAGCGACGAACCAGCGATGGTCACGAATTTCGATGATCTCCACCAGTTCGCCGTTCGGCGAAGTGCCGGAAAAGATCATGCCATGCTCCTCAAAGGCCGGGCGGAAGGTGTTATTGAACTCAAAACGATGGCGATGCCGCTCATTGATGAGGAACTTCCCGTAGACCGCATGGGCCTTCGTACCTTCTCTGATGATGCATGGGTAGCTGCCGAGCCGCATGGTGCCGCCCTTCTCCTTAACTTTCTTCTGCTGCTCCATGAGGTCAATCACAGGAAAACGTGCGCGCTTGTTGAACTCTGTGGAGTTTGCATCCTGCAGTCCGCAGACATTGCGGGCGAACTCGACCGACGCGCACTGCATGCCAAGGCAGATGCCGAGAAACGGGATATTCTGCTCGCGGGCGTAACGTATAAACTCGATCTTGCCCTCAATGCCGCGATCGCCGAATCCGGGAGCGACAAGAATGCCGTTGATTCCGGCGAGCTCCTTTGAAAAGTCGTAGGATTTCGATTCACCGTCCTCGGCCCGGATGAGACGAATGTTCACCTTCACATTATTGCTCGCACCGGCGTGGACCAGAGCCTCAAGGATCGACTTATAAGCATCGGGGTATTCAGTGTACTTACCGCAGATGGCAATGTTCACCTCGCCGCCCTCCGGATGCTTCACCTTCCGGCAGAAGTCCTTCCATTTTACAAGGTCCGGCTCATGGTACTGCTTGAGAGCGAGCTTCTTGAGAACGCGCATATCAAGCTTTTCCTGAAGCAGCGTAAGCGGCACCTCATAGATGGTATCGCAATCATTGAGACCGATAACATCGAGATCGTTGACGTTGCAGAAATGGCCGACCTTGTTCTTGATTTCACGAGACAGCGGCTTTTCGCTACGGCAGACCAGAATATCGGGCTGTATGCCTGTTTCAAGCAACATTTTCACGCTGTGCTGGGTCGGCTTGGTCTTCAGCTCACTGGCCGCCTTGATATAAGGAACGAAGGTGAGATGGATGTTCAGCAGGTTGCGCTCGCCCATGTCAAGCTTCATCTGGCGCATCGCCTCAAGGAAGGGTAGCGACTCAATGTCGCCGATAGTACCTCCGATCTCGGTGATAATCAAATCGTAGTGTCCGTTCTTGGCCAGTTCGGCAAGCCTGTCCTTGATTTCATCTATCACATGCGGAACGACCTGAACTGTACCGCCGAGGTACTCTCCCTTGCGCTCCTTGTCAATTACAGACTTGTAGACCCTGCCCATGGTGAGGTTCGATGCCTGTGAAGTCGATTCATCGAGGAATCGTTCGTAGTGGCCGAGGTCGAGGTCGGTTTCAGCACCATCGTCGGTCACATAGACCTCTCCGTGCTGGTAGGGAGACATGGTACCGGGATCAACGTTGATGTATGGATCATATTTCTGTATGGCCACCCGAAGTCCGCGGGACTTGAGCAACATGCCCAATGATGCGGAAAGGATTCCCTTGCCAAGCGAGGAGACGACCCCGCCTGTCACAAAAACATATTTCACATTTTTCGGCCGAGCCATGAAGCTGTCCCTCGTTTATTGGTGTAGTGGAAGTAGTCAGTTACCGGGTACCTTATGGGATCCATCGCACCAGGGAAAGTCCGCAGAGCGGCCGCAGCCGCATGCGGCGACATTCTTCTCCTCCAGGATCTCGACCCTAGCAGGGTGCTTCTCGGTCCCCTTGTGCGAACCATCGCAGTATGGCGGATTTATTGACATGCCGCAGGCGCAGTAGTACTTCGTACCCGGCTGTTCAGTGATGATGTATGGTCCTTTCTTCTCCATTGGTCCCTCGGTATGGGAAACGGTTCAGTTGATCAGTCGGTTGCGCCTTGAGCCTGTTCTCATTCGAACGAAAGCGGCATCTGGCCGTCGGGATCCTCAAGCAACACCTCAGAATCAGTTTCCTCGTCGCTCTTCGGCACCCTTGCAAGCGCGGAGATCAAGTCACCCGCCATCAGCCTGATGAGCTTCACGCCCGAGGTATTGCGGCCGGTGAGACGGATATCGGACACGTGCTGGCGGTTCACAATTCCATGCGTGGTGATGAGAATCAGATCGTCGTCGTCATTGACGTCGATCAGGCCGACCAGGCTGCCGATCTTCTCATGGGCCTTGAGGGTGATGACACCCCTTGCACCGCGCTTCGTCAGGCGGTAGTCCTCAACCCTGCTGCGTTTGCCGAACCCGTTGTCGGTCACAGCAAGCAGAGCCGTGTCGGTCCGCTTGGTGGTAACCATGGCAATGCACTTCTCTCCGCGGTCAAGCGTGATGCCCTTTACACCCATGGCAGTCCTGCCCATCGGCCGGACCTGCACCTCAGGGAAGCGGACAACCAGGCCGGAACTCTTGGCGAGAATCACCTGATGGTCACCATCGGTGAGGCGTGCGTCGAGAAGCGCGTCACCATCATCGATAGTGATGGCGGCAATGCCGTTACGGCGAGGACGCGAAAACTCATCGAGTGCCGTCTTCTTGACAATGCCGTCAGCCGTAGCCATGATGATGTAGCCCGGTTCATCGAAATTGCGGATATTGATGTAGGCCTTGATCTTTTCGTCCGGATGCAGTTCCATGATGTTGGCCAGCGCCCTGCCTCGTGCAGCGCGTCCAGCCTCGGGGATTTCATAGACCTTCAGCCAGTAGCAGCGCCCGGTGTTGGTAAAGAAAAGGATATAGTTGTGGGTGGAGGCCACGAACATGTGTTCAATGAAGTCATCATGCTTGGCCTGAGCTCCCGTCACACCTTTGCCCCCGCGAGCCTGACGGCGGTACCCGGAGACCGGGAAGCGCTTGATGAACCCATCGTGGGTAATAGTGATGACCACATCCTCCTGAGCGATCATGTCCTCAATGGAGAAATCTCCCTCCTGCGGCACGATTTCCGTCCGGCGCTCGTCACCGTATACTTCCCTCACCTTGAGCAGCTCCGTTCGGATGATCTCCAGCTGCCGTTCAGGGCTTTCAAGGATAAGGCGGAGTTCATCGATAAGAGCGAGAGTTTCCTTGTACTCGGCATCGATTTTCTGGCGTTCCATACCGGTAAGGCGCTGGAGACGCATCTCGAGGATGGCCTTGGCCTGCACCTCGGAGAGCTTGAAGCGCTCCATAAGCCGGTCCTGCGCAGTATTGGCATCGGGTGATTCCCGGATGGTGGTGATCACCTCGTCAAGATGATCCAAACAGATTTTAAGCCCCTCGAGGATGTGTGCTCTTTTCTCGGCAGCCGCAAGGTCGTAACGCGTCCTGCGCAGCACGATCTCGTTGCGGTGCTTGATGTAGAACTGCATCATCTCCTTGAGGTTCAGGACCCTTGGAACCCCGTCGACAAGGGCGAGCATGATGACGCCGAACGTATCCTGCATCGGCGTATGCTTGTACAGGTTGTTCAGCACCACTTTTGCAACGGCGTCGCGCTTGAGCTCGATGACGAGGCGCATACCGTCGCGGTCCGACTCGTCGCGGATATCGGCGATACCCTCAACCTTCTTGTCGTGAACGAGCTCAACAATCTTTTCAATCAGCCGCACCTTATTGACCTGGTAGGGCAGTTCGGTGACCACGATCGACTCACGGCCGTTCTTCTGGGTGACTTCGACCAGCGCGCGGGCCCGAATGACCACCTTGCCACGACCCGTCAGATAAGCCTGACGGACGCCTTCATATCCGTAAATGATGCCGCCGGTCGGGAAGTCGGGCGCAATCACATGCTTCATGAGATCCGAGACTTCAAGCCCCGGATTCCCGATGAGCGCAATCATACCGTCGACCACCTCGCGGAGGTTCTGAGGCGGAATATTGGTCGCCATCCCGACAGCGATGCCGGATGCGCCGTTGACAAGCAGGTTCGGAATCGATGAGGGAAGGACGGTCGGCTCCTCAAGGGAGTCGTCGAAGTTCAGGGCGAAGTCAACGGTCTCCTTGTCAAGATCCTTGAGCATTTCACCGGCGATCTGCTTCATGCGGACCTCAGTATACCTCATTGCCGCAGGGGAGTCGCCGTCGATGGAGCCGAAGTTACCCTGGCCATCGATGAGCGGATAGCGGAGCGAAAAATCCTGCACGAGACGTACAAGGCTGTCGTAAACCGCGGTGTCGCCGTGGGGATGGAACTTACCGAGCACTTCACCGACCACGCGGGCCGATTTCTTATGCGGTTTGCCTGCCTGCAGGCCCAGCTCATGCATGCCATACAGCACCCTCCTGTGGACCGGCTTCAGGCCGTCGCGCACATCGGGTAAGGCGCGGCTGACGATGACCGACATGGAATAATCGAGGTAGGACCCCCGCATTTCTTCCTCAATGGTGACAGGGAGTATTCTTTGGCGCTGCATAGGGCAATCCGGAGTGATATTGGCTATAGATACTGCGACTTGACAATGTATAAAATTCCCCGATAATTACCGATTTCAGCAAGGCCGCCGAGGACGATAAAAACAGAGAACCTGCAATGCGAATTCAGCTTACCGTGATGACCGGCGCATCGGACCATAGTGATTCCAGATCATAAAAACGACGATCGTCCGGCATAAAAATATGAACGACAACGTCAACATAATCGAGAAGGACCCAGCGCATGGTTTCCATACCCTCGATATTGAGGGGTCGTTCGCCGTCATGGCGGAGTTCATCGACAACATGATCGGCCGCAGCCTTTGCCTTGCGATCGGAATCGGCAGTGGCAATCACGAAGAAATCCGTCATCGTGGTCAACGCCCTGACGTCGAGGATTTTCACCTCTTCGCATTTCTTTTCCAGCGTCAGCTCTGCCGCACGGCGGGCGAGCAGTTCGCCGACTTCAACTTCACGCACCTCTTTCGGTGCTGCCGTTACATCTTTTTTCTTGGCTCCCATAACGCTCCATTCAGTTCAAACCGTTGACAGTACATAATCCGCACGGCAGGAATATAGCAATCATTCACTCCCCGCCAACTCCACCCGGCCCCGCCGGTGCGCTTCCGGACACAAACTCCTGATGGTAGTTTGCCTCCACCGCCCCAGCATCCGCTCCGCCGCCCATCAACAGCAATCTTCCGGCCATCGGCAGGAGAGAGGCCGCCGTAAAGAAATCCGCATCGGCAACCCTCGCCCGACCCGCCTGAAGTGCATCCCGAAGCGGATCGAGGTTGCGTCCCACGACGGCCATTCCGTCAGGGTGACGGGCGAGTTCGGTGAGCACCGCCTCCGCTCCGCCACGCAGCACAGGCGCATCCCATTTGAAAGATTCAAGATCAGCAGTGCGAAAGACGCTGTAATAATATTCGCCTTTCCGCGACTCGACCACCGCCATCACCGATTCCGCCCCGAAGTCCGACGGAAGGGACGCCGCCATCGACGGCAGCGTTGGAACAGGCACAACCGGAATACCGAGCCCGCAGGCTACGCCCTTGGCCACCGACATCCCGATTCGCAGCGCCGTAAAGGAACCCGGACCGGAGGATACCGCGACCGCATCGAGCGACTCCGGGGGTGCTGCCGCATCCATCATAACCCGATCAATAAGCGGCACGATGCTTTCAGCCGTCTTCTGCCAGGCTTCGCCGCACATGTCCCGAACGGCTGCCCCATGCAGCAGGGCGATGCCGAGAACCCCGTGCGTGCACTCGATGGCGAGGATGTTCATCGTCCTCTCCCGGTGATGGTAATGATACGAGCTGAAGTGCCGTCATAAGCTATGGAGACCCGGGCCGTGTAACAGCCCTCATACCCCGGAAAACGCTCCGCCCACTCCACAAACGAGGCCCACGCTGAAGCCAGGTACTCGCCGAATCCTATCCCCTCAAGCTCCTCAGGCGTCTCGAGCCGGTAGAGGTCGAAATGGTGCAGGGTGACCTCACGGCCCCCAACGGATCCCGTATAGACGTTCATCAGGGGAAAGGTTGGACTGGATAATTGCTCCGAACACAAAAAATATTCCGTCACTCCGCGCATGAACTCCGTTTTTCCCGCACCAAGCTCACCTGAGAGGGCAACAACATCGCCCTCGGACAGGGTTGCAGCAAAGCTCCGGCCGGCAGCCCGGGTCTCTTCAGCAGAATCGGAACGGAAAACATCATTCATATCTGGCTCAGCCAAGGGAGTGGAACACCAGCCCCGTCATAATTTTTGGATAGAAAAAGGTCGATTTCTGCGGCATGACGTCCCCGCCCTCCGACACGTCGATCACCTGCCTGACAGTCGTCGGCTTCACCACGAACCCCACCTGCGCCTCACCCGCCCCTACAGCACGGAACACCTCATCCTCATCCTTGCGGTAAACCACGTTTTTCTGCGCCGCCAAAGCCTCCGCCCCGATGCCGAGCAACCGTCCGAGCACCAGATCATGCAGAACAACGAGCCCCAGACGCCGGAGAGCATCGGGACATGAGGGATCGAGAACCTGATCGGGTTCAGCGGCAAGCACGACACCAAGAACCTTGTCCGGCAGAACCACCCCGTAAGCATAGTTTGAGGATTCGGCATCGAGAAATGCATCGAGCGCTTCTCGCCCTTCGAGCTCCGTTACCGTGAAATACTCAGCGAGTCGCCCGGAGAACGCTGCGGCATCGAAACCCTCGATACCGTGAAGCAGGCGATGGATTGGAAAAACGACCAGTCCCTCGTCATACATGTTGGCCAGATAGGTCAGAATAAAGTTGTATGGCTCGTCTCCGGTATGGCCGGGGTTGGCGGAGGCACGTTCATTGCGGTAGTTGAGGCCGGTCTCATAGCGGTGATGGCCATCGGCAATATAGACCGTGCGCTCCGAGAGGCACCCTTGGAGCCGCTTGAGCAGGGCGGGCTCATCGATGCGCCACATCCGGTTTCTGACCCCCTGCAACATAGCATCAAGCACCGGCTGGTGGGCTTCCGCGTACTCCTTCATCAGCAGGTCGGCAGTGCCCGCTTCATCGGCATAGATGCCGAACACCGGACTGATGTTCGTGCGGGTCCTGCGGTAAAGGTTCAACCTGTCCGCCTTAGGGCCTGAAAGGGTCTTTTCATGCGGCAACACTCTTTTCTCAGTAAAATCAGAGAGGCGCATTGCGGCAAAAAAACCGCTGCGCATGAACTCCCGGCCAGTAGGATCAGTAAACGTCTGGAAGTAGGGATAGAGCGCCGGGCTGTCATCAACCCTCAGCGCACCGCTTTGGAGCCATTCGGCAATGCGCCCGGCGGCAGCCGCGTAGGGATCCGCCTCCTTTGGAAGCTCAAGGCGCACGGCATTCACTTCGGACCGCTGATAGAGCTCATCCTGCAGTGCAGGCGGGATTACGTCATACGGAGGGCAGATCAGACTGGAGGCATCCTCCAGAAGGGCGGGGCTGTAAAGCAGTCCGGCAAAGGGCATGATTTCAGGCATCGGCGAACAGGACTAAAGGGTTGTTGTCAATCTCGGGCGGGCCGTTCCTTCTGGCGATCCAGAAGTCATCGTGCCCCTCCTTCACCAGCACCATGATCCGCTGGTTCTTGCACATTTCCAGCACTGCGAGAAACGTCACCACGAGGATGATGCGCTGGGTGACGCCTTCGAGAACAGAAGTGAACGACACCTGCACCCGTTCTTTAAGCATCCGGAAGATCAGCTCTGTCTGCTCGTGCACCGTCACAGGAGCTTCCATCACATTGCGTGTCATGGCCTTCGGCATGTTGTCGAGCACCGAGCGGTAGGCCTTGATGAGATGATAAATGGTCGGTCGGTTGACCGGTTCGTCCATTTCGTCAACGACCTCCTGATCGTATTCCTCGAAAAATCCGCGGGCAAAGAGTTCGTAGCGAGCCTCGGCCATCTCCGCAAGCTGCAGGCTTGCCTCCTTAATGCGCTTGTACTCGAGCAGGCGCTGCACCAGCTCGGTGCGGGGGTCGAATTCATCTGTATCGCCATTCTCCACAGAAGGACGGGGCAGGAGCATCGCTGCCTTGATACTCATCAGCATCGAGGCCATGTAGATGAACTCCGCCGCCACTTCGAGGTTAAGGGTTCTGGCCTGATGGATGTGGGTGACGAAATCGTTGGTGATTTTTGAAATGGGGATATTGTATATGTCCAGTTCATCCCTCTTGATGAAAAAGAGGAGCAGGTCGAGCGGACCTTCAAATTCCTCAAGGCTGATCCTGAACATGCGGTCGGATGTGCGTTGGAAAACTCACTGGATCAAGATAGAAAAAGCGGGGAGAAATGCCCAAGCATAAGAAAAGAACTGGCCTGCCGGCAAAAAAATGGAACCTTGAGATTTCCCGCTCATGTTGACACATTGTATATTATAATAGAGCATATATCCGATGCCGCGCAGTACAGGCGAATCGTGATCATGAGTGAGATTCCCTGCGAACACCAATGGCCGCGTCACATGAAGAAGATCCTCCTCTCTTTCGCCCTCACCGCCATCGTGGCGCTGGGCTTGTCATCTCCAGCTGCCGCCGAATCCGCCAACAACTGGTTTGACCGCGGTTTCGACTGCCAGATTCAGGGTGACATCAATAACGCCCTCAAGCATTATACGAAAGCCATCGAAATCGATCCGGCGTTCGCCATGGCCTACCAGATGCGGGGCGCTGCCAACCAGAAGCTCAAGAAATACCCGCAGGCGCTCAGCGACTACTCCATGGTAATCCACTGCGGCGAGACCAACTTCAGGGCCGTTGGCTATTACAACCGGGGCATCGTCAAAAACATGACCGGCGACTTCTCGGGTGCTACCGAAGATTTCTCACAAGCCATCGCGCTTGACGGGAAAATGGCTCCGGCATTTTTCCACAGGGCTATCGCCCGGAGCAAGACCGGAGACTTCCCCGGCCGGCAGGAGGATTTCCGGCAGGCCGCGCGTCTCGGCGACCTGAACGCCGAAGCCTGGCTGAACACCTACTGCCCCGGATGGAAGGAGATGCCTCTGGCCGGCGGCCCGTCGTAGGGAACCTCATGAGCCGAACTGGCCGGTATCAATCCACCCCATACTGAAAAGCGACCAGAAATCCATCGCCAGCCCCTGGGTAACATACCCGTAGGGGAGCCATCCGTACCCGTCCTCCCCCCATTCCCTCCCCCAGGAGTTCTTGACGAGCAGTGCACCTTTTGATGAGGTGCCGCACCGACTGTGACCCACCTCACGGCTGTCGTCATACCCTACGGCAAGCACGGCATGACCCCACTCGGCCTTTTCATCGACGCATGGCATCGGAATGTCACCCGGAGCGGCGCCTTCGTCGAACGAGGGGAATCCGAAAAAGCCGAAAACCGAGGGTACGCCGGCGCCAAGGAAGCGCTTCACCCCACCAAGCACACTCACCCGGTCCACATCTCCCCCAATGGGGTCATGGCAGAAGTAACGAAGCGCCTCGAAGTTATCGGCCAGAGCATAGACGAACCCCGTCGGCTCAAGATCAAAATCAGCATCGTCGTCACTGTAAGGCCAGTACTTTTCAGGAGGAGCTCCGCACAACGCCAGGGCGCCCATGGTGCTTCGCATCCAGGCTCCGCTGTCACCCTCTACACCCATGAGGTTACGGGTTGTCTTGTAGATGAAAAGGCGGGAACAGTCTATATGGCGACCGAAGGCCCGGCGCTCATAGTATTCGACCATACCGGCCACGGCCTGTGCCGTACACGCTCCTATGCCGCCCTGGTTTTCGACCGGGGAACACCACTGCCGGAGATCCACAGAAAAAGGAAGCGGACCCGCACCGTCCGCAACGCCGATCATCCGGGTCATGACGGCAATATCAGGGTGGGAAGCGGTATAATCTCGAAGATCGGGCATCGGGGGAAGCCACCCGGTACCGACAGGTTCCGGGCGGCCTGCTAACGTTAAGAGCTGTTGCATCGGGTACACGGCATCCTCCTTTCTTGCAGTTGGGGAAGGCAAAGACGCCAGTGCATGCACGCCGTAGGCATACTACACAAATAACAGAACTACACCGCCGTACCACCCCGCTCTCGGGTCCTGATGCGTATGCATTCCTCCAGTGGGGTGATGAAGATCTTACCGTCACCAATAGCCACAGGATCATGGCTTGCAGAGTGGATGATGGTATCAACGGTGACGTCGACGAACTCATCGTTCACAGCAATATCAAGGCGGATTTTCGGAATGAGGTTCGGCGCAATCTTCTGGCCGCGGTAAATATCAATATCCTCCTGACGGCCATGGCCGGTCACGCGGCTGACCGTTATGCGGGTAATGTCTGCCTGAATCAGCGCTTCGCGGACGTGATCAAGCCTGTCTGGATTGATGATGGCGGTAATCAGCTTCATTGATCGGAGGGTTGATTCAGTTGAGGTTGATGAGGCCGTATCCGTGCTCGCCGTGCATGCTGTGATCAAGACCCGACATTTCATCGTTTTCGCTGATTCGCAGGCCGACAGTCTTATCAATGAGCACCAGAATGAGAAGCGAGACGATCGCGGCATAGACAACGGTAATACCAACGGCTGTTGCCTGCACCCCAAGCTGCTGCATCACAGTCCAGCTGCCACCGGCCTTTTCGGCGGCATCGGCCATCCATGCAGGACGAATGAAAAATACAAGCGCAAGAGCTCCAACGATGCCGCCGACTCCGTGAACGCCAAAAGCATCAAGGCTGTCATCGTATCCCATCTTGTTTTTTATAAGAATCGCGCTGTAACATACAATAGAGGCAAGAGCACCGAGCGCGAACGCCCCGGATGGCTGCACAACACCTGCCGCAGGCGTGATGGCGACAAGACCGGCCAGAATACCGGAGGCGACGCCGAGGCTGGTGGCTTTGCGGTGCTGCAGCATTTCAATGACCATCCAGGTGAACGCCCCCGCCGCCGCCGACACCTGCGTGACGGTGAGGGCCCGGGCGGTGGCAAGATCGCTTGCGATTGCGCTGCCGGCATTGAAACCGAACCAGCCAACCCAGAGCAATCCTGCACCTGTGAGGGTCATGACCAGATTGTTCGGATGCATCACGTTGCGGGGATAGCCGCGGCGGCTGCCGAGATAAAGCGCCGCAACCAGCGCAGTCACGCCCGAAGAGATATGAACAACGGTGCCGCCGGCAAAGTCGATCGCCCCTGCCGCTCCAAGGTTGAAGAGGAATCCGTCAGAAGCCCATACCCAGTGGCATATGGGACTATAGACAATGATGCTCCAGAGCGCAATGAAGAGGGCGTATCCGCGGAAGTTCACCCGTTCGGCGAACGCGCCGGCAATAAGGGCCGGGGTGATGATGGCGAACTTCCCCTGGAACATGGCGAAGACATATTCGGGAATGTGTGACGACAGAATGGATTCATCGATCCCCTGCAGCATAAAATACTTCGAATCCCAGCCAACAAAGCCGCCGAGCACTCCCGGACCGAAACTCAGGGCGTAGCCGACCATCGGCCAGAGCACCCCGATGATCACCATCGCACCGAAGCTGTGCATCATCGTGCCGATCACGTTTTTCGTGCGCACAAGGCCGCCGTAAAACATGGCAAGTCCCGGGATCATCAGAAGCACAAGGGCGGTTGATGTGAGCATCCAGGAAGTGGTGCCCGAATCGGTATAGACTTCGGGTGCTGCCGCAGCCGTTGCGGATACCTGCATCAGAAAGGGCAGCATCAATAGGGCCGTTACCATTCTTTTCCTCATAACCGGCGTTTAGGTTTTATTAAACCCTAAATAATTTAAGGTCATGGAGACTAAATAATTATTTTATTAAGTAAAAACAAAACAATAGAGCATCTGCCCATAGAATTATGGATATCCGCGTATTACAGCAGAGGAAGTGACGCGGACGGGACGAAAACAACCCGACCGGGGAGATTTTATTTTTTTGAAAACAACTTTGCATTGCCATAAATTACCGCTTAGAAACCAGCCAATGGTTGGCTGGTCGCTTACAGGTAATTTGTGCCTTGGTTATCTGCAGAGCGCCTCTTTCTATCAATGCACCATGTATATCGAAACAAAAAAAATGAATATTTACATTGGCAATCTGCCGTACTCCGTGACAGAAGATGATCTTCGCGAGGCATTCTCCCGGTTCGGACAGGTCGACAGCGCGAACATCATCATGGACAAGTTTTCCGGACGCTCCAAAGGGTTCGGCTTTGTTGACATGTCAAGCGACGAGGAAGGCCGCACCGCCATCGAAGCGATGAACGAGCAGGACTTCAAAGGCCGCACCATCAAAGTTAACGAGGCCAGACCCCGTGAAGAAAGGGCTCCCAGAAGGGACCGCTACTGAGCCCTGTCCCCTGTAATAGATGAAAAAGCCGGGCGGAACCTGTGTGTTCCGCCCGGCTTTTTTTTTAGCTTTTCCGCCCGCCGTCCTCATCGGATGACAGTCAATGCTCACGCTGGACAAGATCCCTGAGAGCAGATGCAAGTGAGGGGAAACGAAACACAAAGCCGTGCGCCGTCATGACCCCAGGCAGCACCTTCTGCCCCTTGACTGCATACTCTGCGCCCTCACCCATGAGGACCTGCACCGCCATCTTTGGTACAGGAAGCAGCGACGGACGGCCGAGCACGGAGCCGAGCGCTTGGGCGAACTCCTTCATGGAAGCCGGTTTCGGCCCTACAGCATTCACGGGGCCGCTCCAGTCCGCATTATCGAGTGCGGCAAGAATGCAGTCTATTTCATCATCGAGGTGGATCCATGAAATGCACTGTTCGCCTGTTCCGACAGGACCGCCAACGAAGAAATTGAACGGGCCGATCAGCTTCTGCAGCATACCACCTCTGGTGGAGAGCACGATGCCGGTTCGAAGCAGAACCAGACGCACTCCGAGTTTTTCTGCCGCCAGGGCCTCCCGCTCCCAGTCCTCGCATATTTTTGCAAGAAAATCTCTGCCGGCCGCTCCGTTTTCAAGGATGTCGGGCGTATCACCACAACGCTCAAATGAGCCGTAATAGCCTATGGCCGATGCAGATATGAAGACGCCGGGCTTCACCGGCGCCTTGGCGATGGCAGCAACCATGTGGCGGGTTCCGAGTATGCGGGAGTTGTAGCACTCCTGCTTGTGCTCTTCCGTCCAGCGGGTTTCAAGCAGGGGTTTGCCTGCAAGATGAATAACCGCTTTTGCGCCGCTGACAAGGCCTGTCCATTCTCCTTCGGCCATGTCGGAATCCCACAGTACGTATCTGTCTGCTCCGGGCACTTTCCGTCTCGCCGATTCGGGGCTTCGTGCAAGGACCACAACCACTTCGCCCCTCTGTTCCAACGCTGCGACAAGCTCGGTGCCGATGACACCGGTGGCGCCGGTGATGACAATATGACCCTCCATAACCTCTTCAGGATTTATATGATGAAAAAGACCCCCTCAAAGAGGGGGTCACAGTCAAGTGCTGTCATAAACAGACATAGGGGAAGAATAATTCCCGGCAGCATCAACTCAACGCGACATCAGCGATCAAACGGCAGCACCGCACCTCCGTCTTCAGAGATACGGACATCGGTCGGACGGCCGGGGTTCACCGGAACGGCATTCCCTGCACCGCTGACCCTGCGGCATATGCAGCCATCGACCATGAGGGAGAAATCACCCTCAACAACCGCAGCATAGGACTTTTTCGAAGCGACCCGCACGACCTTGATTCTACCGATCCGGTTTTCTACCGCGCCCAGCGACTCTCCTGTATAATGATCCTTCACATCGGGGCCGACAGCTAACACGTCAAAAAGCTCTCCTTCCTGCAGGGTCACACCGCCCTGATTCACCAGTACTTCGCCCGCTGCATTACGACCCACGACGCGAAGCGGATAGATGTTATCAAGCGCACGCCGCACGATCATGCGGGCCGCCCCAAAAACCAGTGCGCGGCGAACAGCATCGGGGCTCGGCGACACTGAACCATCCCGTGGCATCTCGGATCCTTCAAGCTCAATCCGCTCGCTGCCCGACCACTTGACCTCCCTCGTCGACATCACGATGATCCGGTAATCCACACTGAGTGAAGCAGCACCATGCTGTACCCGTTCCCCGGTGAGTCCTGAAACATGGTCGGTTCGGCGTTCTCCGCCTCCTGAGATGATGCCGACAAGCATGTAGTCCACACCGAGCGCCATGCCCATTTTCATCATTTCCGACGCCTCGGCATCCGCTGAGAGCAGGAGAGACTTTTCATTGAGATACGCATCCATGTAATCGCGGTCAAGCACCGAAAATTTCCGGCTCTGGGTCAATTCCGTCACCACCTGCTGAACCAGTTCCGCCGATATATCTTCAGCAGGAACCTGCTGCCCATCGAACATCAGTGACGAGCTTGCTGTCCGGAATGGCATCACCGCGATCCGGCGACGTTTGGAGGTATTGAGGCCGGGGCTTTTGTAGCGTGTAAACGCGGCCAATACTCTTGCCTCCCAGCGGCCGTCCGCCAGCTCGTGGGCGTCAAGCACACGGTACTGCCGGACCGCTCCGCGTACCGACTCGCGCACCTCGTCACGAACGACAGTTTTTGGCTTGTCGGAGACAGCCATTGCGCTATCCCTCAAGGCTACTGGTTCGGGCAGTTCTCTCACCAGTTCCCTTGTTGATTGGAGGTCAACCCCCTGGTTCTGGCGGATAGCCTCGAGCAGGGCATCCTGAACCGCTTCAGAGCGGGTCTCTCCGTACCCTTTAACGTCCAGCTGCGAGACCACGAATTCGGCCTTCGCCGCAAAAGGCAGCAGAAGCATAGCGAGTACAAGGAAAATCTTTTTCAGCATGGTCATGGGGAAGGTCGAAAAACGTTAGAAATCATATTCAGGCAAGGAAGACGGCGGCGCAGAGAACGGCTCTTCGGCCGGCGGGCCGGCAGGCAGTGGCATGAGGATCGGCGTAACGGCAAGAGAGTCAACAGGCACGCACTCCTCTGGAGCAACCGAATCGACAGGTGCGGACTGCTTGATCGCAGCCGAGTCCAAGGCTGCCGGGAGAAGGGCGTCCGGGGAGGCGGCAAGCACCCCCGGCACCGTTAGTGCGAGCAGAGTAATAAACGCCCTTTTCACCATGATACGCTCTTGTTGCTTCCCCGCTTGCCGATGAAGCTCTCACCCTCCCAGAACGCCAATCCCGTGTTGATGTCGGTAAGGGTCAGCTGGAAGTAGTACTCTACCTGCTGGGTCCCGCTGCTCACGCGGATGTTCCGCTGGAGAATCTTGCCGGAAAGGCTGAGCTCTGGAGCAATCATCCGGCCTTTACCTGCTACGGTTGACTGGTTGAACTCTTCTGACTGGCGGAGCTCACGGGTCTGCATGGCCATCCGGTCCTCGGGGCCGTTCGGGCCTACGGCTGTCGTGACAACCACCTTTCCGCTCTGGAGCAGGTCTATGCGGATCTTCTTAACGAGCTGATCGGTATCGATGCGCTGCATCGTATCATTGATGACACGAGAAACGACGAGCACATATCGGCCGCCGTCCCGTTTGTTCAGAGCGCCGGACTGCAGCATAGAGCCGACCGCCTCGCCGGCAGCCGTCTGGAAATCGCGATAATCAAGACCCATAACGGCCTTACCCTGATCGTTGTTCGTATCGATATGCTGAACGGAGGTTGCACAACCGCTCATGGTGATGGCCACAGCCAGGGCGGCCAGGATGTTTTTTCCTTTCATGATTCTCCCAATGGTTGTCGGTTACTTTTTAGCTTTCCTGATTAAAATCCTGAAATCCGAAACACCCTGTTTAGGGGCCACGGCACTGAATGAGAAGCTCGCCTTTTCAAACGCAGGGAAGGTCGCCCATCGGGTCATGACGCTCGGCACCTGCATGCCGCTGCCATCAAACCACTCCACGCGGTACTCGAGCAGGCGGTACCTGGAGGTTTTATTCCGACCCGTCACCTGCACCTCCATCAAACCGCCGCTGTTGACGACCGAAACGAAATCGGTCAGAAGCATGTCACCCTTGAGCGAACCATCTACAAACGATACCCTGCGTTCTTCAAGACGCGTGCTGGTGCACCCGCCGATGAACAGCAACAGCATAACAATCACCCCGAATCTTGAACTCCTCTGCATGCTTATTTCTCCATGTCTTGATGTGAATGAATCCCTTCTCCATGCGTTTCATCCGGCCCTTCCCCCAAGCCGGCAGCGGCAATGGGCCGTTCCTCAGCTGCAGCAGCCTGCACAGGGTCCATCGGTGTCACGCTGCAAAATGGTGCAGCCCCGGGTGCGGGAACCTTGACATACACCATCGAACTTCCATCTGCAGGCACCGTTACGCTCAACACCCTGCCCCCGGCTGTTTCAATAGCAAGGATACCGCCTCCCGGAACCGGAACCCGGGCAATCTGGAACTCTTTGGGAAGCGCCGTCCACATACGGGTGTCGGCAATGGTAGTCGCCCGCTGCATGAGACCGCCAAGAATACCGCCGATATCGCCGAACTGCTTCTGGGCCTGGTTCTGGACTACCGTTTTCATGGCAGCCGAGAGAATAGCACGACGCAGGATTGCCGGATAGCGCTTCTTGAATTCGGTCTGCACCACCCTATCCATGCTTGAAAGAAACTGCGTACGGCCAACCACCTGCGCCCCATCCTTCACGGACAGACCCTGACAGCCGTTCTCCCTGTACACCAGCTTCGGCAGTGCGATACCGGTGTATTTTATCTGGCTCGTCACAAGAAACAACGGGAGGTCAAGCCGCACTTCTTCCTTCACCGGACCGGAGCCATTTTCAAAGATCACCCAGACATGCCGTCCCCTCGACTGCAGGCCATCGGCCTCGGCAAGGTCGCCCATCACCACGGCATTTCCCTGCGTCATGCCCACAACCTCTTTAAAGAGGGTGGAGGCTTTCGGATAATCCCCCTGCGACATGAAAAACAGACCCGCAGCATAGGTGGTGAACGGGTTCACAAAATCCGGATACGCAGCAAACTCAAAAAGATTTGAATACGTATTCTCAATGGCGTCTCTAACCTCTGGACTATTGACGCTCTCTTCAAGATCGACGCTCCCACGTCCATCCGCCTGCTTCCGCGCAATTTCCTCTTTCTGCCTGGCAATTTCAGAGGCAAACCGATCCACCGCCCTGCGCTGCCGATCGAGAGCGCGGTTGAACTCAATCCGGGCAAGATCGATTTTCCCTTCTTGCCAGAAATTCAGCGCCTTATAGGTATTGACCATCACGCCATCGTATACGCTACCCTTATAATCAAGCGAGCTATCATTGAGGAGTACCGCTCCTGCACTTGATGCCGCATTGGAAGCAAAGAGTTTTTCGTCGTGGGCCTTGATGATCGCCTCACACTCATCGAACAGCAGTGAACTCAGCTCCATCCGGTTGCTGTAGCGCAACGCAGCAGCAGCCTGCATCGACTGCAGTAACTTTGCCTTATCCTCCCGCTTATCGCCGATGCGTTCAAGTGCGAAATCTGCGGCTTGCTCGTACTGAGCGTTCTCAAAAAGAATGTTGAATTTCTCGATGTCCTTCTTCTGCCCGGCGAAAGCCGCTCCATGGACAAAAAAAATGGCAGCAACCCAGAAAGCAATGCTCTGCAGTGCCATACGAACAGATGACGGCGTCATATCGGAGAGGGGGTAGAGGGTTGTAGCAACATCGCGAGGCGGACCGTTTAAATCCGAAAGCCCAAGAGGGCTGTCCCGACAATGTCAGTATACCACAAACTACACGATAAAGTAAGTAATACTGCGCAAAAAGAACAGAGCTCAGATCTCTTCACCGTTGAAGAGCAGCACCACCTGCCTGTCGTCGCCAAGCAGATCCGTGGCCTCAGTGGACCAGCCGCGTGATGCGGCTTCAAGCCGCTCAAGCACTTCATCCTCGAAATCATCGATCAGATCGTCATCACCGTCGAAATCCTCAGGCGAATCGATGCTCACGATAACGGAAGGCTCTGCCTCATCCCCCTCGCCCCACACACCGAACTCGATCGTTACTGATCCGCCCTCGGTGCCGGTAAGGGTGTCGATGATGCCCTCGTCCCGCAGTTCCCGGGAGATTGTTTCGAGGTCTGCAAGGATTGCAGCGAACCTCGCATCCCCCTGCATATCGGGGCTTGCGCCCATTTCGGGTTCACTCATAAGAGGTAATCAGAATTATTGATTATTGAATAAGAAACCACGGTGCACACCTATTCTACCGTAACAGATTTCGCCAGATTGCGCGGCCTGTCCACATTACAGCCACGGAGGGTGGCAATATGGTATGAGAGCAACTGCAGCGGGATGACCGTAAGCAGCGGCATGATCTGGGCGGCGGCCTGCGGGATGTATATGACATGTTCAGCAAGACGGGCCACTTCAGTGTCGCCCTCGCTGGCAATGGCGATTACCCGACCCTTGCGGCTACGGACCTCCTCGATGTTGCTCAGGATCTTCTGGTAGGAACTGTCGCGGGTAGCGATGACGACGACGGGCATATCCTCGTCGATAAGCGCGATGGGACCATGCTTCATCTCGGCGGCAGGGTAGCCTTCGGCATGGATGTAAGAAATTTCCTTCAGCTTGAGCGCGCCTTCGAGCGCCACAGGAAAGTTGTATCCACGGCCAAGGTAGAGGAAGTTTCGGGCATCCTTGTAGCTGTCGGCGATTTTCTGGATCTGGTTGTCAAGCTCGAGAATTTTCGCGGCATGCTCCGGAACCTTCGAGAGCTCCTTAAGACTGAGACGCATCTCATGATGGGAGATGGTGCGACCCTTGCTGAGTGCAAGAGCGAGCATGTACAGCACGATCACCTGGGCGGTGAACGCCTTGGTCGATGCTACACCGACCTCGGGGCCTGCATGGGTATAGATGCCGCACATGGTTTCACGCGCTATGGTCGAACCAACCACATTGCAGATACCCATCACCATAGCGCCCTTTTCCTTGGCCGCACGGAGCGCTGCGAGGGTATCGGCGGTTTCTCCGGACTGGGAAATCACAATGACTACGTCATCAGGGCCGATGATCGGATTACGGTAACGGAACTCCGAAGCGTAGTCGACTTCGACCGGAATACGGGCGAAGTCCTCGATGAGGTATTCACCTATGAGACCTGCATGCCAGCTGGTGCCACAGGCACAGATGACAATGCGTTTTGCCTGCTTCAGGCGGTCAAGATAGTCCTCGATACCACCTAAGACGACCCGCCCCTCTTCAGTCCGGACGCGTCCGCGCATCACATCGTGCATCACGTCCGGCTGCTCGAAAATCTCCTTCAGCATGAAGTGCTCGTAGCCACCCTTTTCGATTTTCTCAAGCGAAAAGTCAAGCTCGGTGATATCCTTCTCCATGGCGACGTTCTCGATGGTGCGAACCTGATAGCCACTACGGGTGATGACGGCCATTTCACCGTCGGAAAGATAGACCACGCGATTGGTGTGCTCTACGATGGGTGCCGCATCGGAGGCAATGAAATACTCACCCTCTCCGATGCCTATCACCAGAGGACTACCCTTACGGGCAACAACGATCTTGTCGGGGTCGCGGGGAGAGATCACGCAGACACCGTAAGCCCCTTCGACGTGGCGTAGCGCGGCCCGCACGACTGCCTCAAGAGAAAGCGACGGATCGATTTTCCAGATCCGGTCGACGAGCTGTACGAGCACTTCCGAATCGGTATCACTCTGAAAATGATAGCCCTCACCCTGCAGTTCCTGCTTAAGCACCGAATAATTCTCGATAATGCCGTTGTGGATGACGGCGATGTCTCCCGCAGCATTCAGATGGGGATGGGCGTTGCGGTCGCTCGGATCACCGTGCGTTGCCCAGCGTGTATGACCTATGCCGATGGTGGCGCCAAGCATACTGGAAGGAGACGCATCGTAGGCCTTCTGGAGTTCGGCGACGCTACCCTTCTGCTTCATGAAAGGCAGACCGCCATTAAGCAGGGCTATGCCTGCCGAATCGTACCCACGGTACTCAAGGCGATGAAGCCCTCCAAGCAGGAGAGGAGCCGCTTCGCGGGATCCTATATATCCAACAATTCCACACATAAAATTTCAATTCCGGTTAGTACTCATGCTGTTACAGATAATATACGACAACAGAGCGCCTCTGTCTAGAGGGCGCTCCGCATGGCTGCATGCACCCGTCCGGCCTCCATCGACACTGCCGCCTCATAGGCCGCAACATCCCTGAAATCCCCTGAAGGGTAGATGAGGCTGCGGCTGATGTTCACAAGAGCGCCTTGACGGTTGGCGTCAACACCAAGATCGACGGCTTCTTCGAGCGAACCGCCCTGCGCTCCGACACCGGGAATCAGAAAGAAGAGTCCCGGTGCATCTTTTCGGATATCTGCAAGAAGAGCGCTCTTCGTTGCCCCGACAACTACGCCGCCATTGCCTCCAGCGCCCCACACGGCAACTCGCTCCAGCACCCGGCGATAGAGCGGAAGACCCTCAACGAGCTGCTGCTCTTCGAAATCCATGGACCCCGCATTGGAGGTGAGGCAGAGCACGAACACCAGCTTATCGGAATAGGAGAAGAAGGGCTCGAGGGAATCGTGGCCCATATAAGGCGCTACCGTCACGGAGTCAAACGCCCAGTGCTCGAAAAATGCTCTGGCATACATCCTGCTTGTATTTCCGATGTCGGCCCTTTTGGCATCAGCGATACTGAGGCACTCCGAAGGAATCTCCATCAGGGTCGCCTCCATATCGCGGAACCCCTCGATTCCCCTCGCCTCATAGAAGGCGGTATTGATTTTGTAGGCCGCCGCATAATCGCGGGTGGCGCGGATGACGGAACGGTTGAACTCCAGAACGGGGTTAGAAAATCGCGAAAACACTGAAGGAAGCTTTTCCGGGTCTGTATCAAGACCGACGCACAACAGTGATTTCAACGATGAAATCCGGCGGTTTGCCTTATCGCGGGCTGCACTCATAAGCGGTCTCCTTCCCTGATATTACGGCCACCCTCATATCGGATCTGGCCATCCTTTCCCGGCGCCTCAGGGAAACTAATAGCTGGGGAAAGGCATTGAAACAATTGCTTAATATATGATATGTTTTGGAACGATATGCTTCAATAAATGGAAGAATCCAGTAAATTGATTATTCGCGACATCCGATAACGATCCATATAAACCGATATTTATAATTATCATTACGACAGTTGATTGATGGCAAAAAACTCGCTGAAACCCTCCAATCCCTATAATTCCGAACAAGAAAACCCCCAGCCACGACCGAAGCTCCCGATGATGTACTACGTGGTGGTCATCTTCCTGCTCATCGGCCTGCAGCTCGCTTTTTTCTGGTCCGGTTCTTCAAGGGAAATTCCATACAGCACCTTCCGGACCTTCATCACGGAAAACAAAGTTGAATCCGTACGGATTGCACCCGAGAAAATCTATGTCAAACTGAAGCCCGGTGTCGACAGCGGCCTGCCGAAGCCGGAACAGGGCGATGACGCAACCCGCAAGCTCCTGCCCGGCTCGAAAACCCCGGAGAACGAGGTAACGGTAAACCCTGTCCGCGACGAAAGCCTCACTGCACTTCTGGAAACCCACGGGGTCAAATATGAGGGCTCGCCCGGAACCACCTGGATCGGGGAACTGATCCAGTGGGTGCTTCCTTTCGCCCTGCTTTTCGGGCTCTACTTCTTCATTTTCCGTCGTATGGGCGCAGGAGGACCTGGAGCGCAGTTCATGAATATCGGCAAGAACAAGGCCGCACTTTACGAAAACCTCGACGAACACACCCGCATCACATTCAAGGACGTAGCGGGTCTCGATGAAGCCAAGGCCGAGGTGATGGAGGTGGTCGATTTCCTCAAAGACCCGAAAAAGTACACCCGCCTCGGAGGCAAACTTCCTAAAGGCGTGCTGCTCGTAGGCCCTCCCGGCACAGGCAAGACGCTTCTGGCGAAAGCTGTCGCAGGAGAAGCCGACGTGCCGTTCTTCAGCATCAGCGGATCGGACTTCGTTGAGATGTTCGTCGGCGTCGGTGCGGCCCGAGTGCGCGACCTGTTCCGCCAGGCAAAGGAGAAGGCCCCCTGTATCATCTTCATCGATGAAATCGATGCCGTCGGCAGAAGCCGCGGCAAAGGCGCCATGATGGGCGGCAACGACGAACGCGAAAACACCCTCAACCAGCTCCTCGTCGAAATGGACGGGTTCGCGACAGACAAAGGCGTCATTCTCATGGCGGCAACGAACCGCCCCGACGTGCTTGACCCGGCCCTGCTCCGCCCTGGCCGGTTCGACCGCCAGATAATGGTCGACAAGCCGGACCTCAAGGGTCGCATGGACACGTTCAGGGTGCATACAAAGAATATGCCGCTCGGTCCGGACGTGAACCTGAAGGCCCTCGCGTCTCAGACACCGGGGTTCGCAGGAGCCGAAATCGCCAATGCTGCCAACGAAGCCGCACTGCTCGCATCGCGCCGCAACAAGGAGAGTATTGAGATGAAGGACTTCGAGGACGCAATCGAGCGTGTGGTGGCGGGCCTTGAGAAAAAGAACAAGGTCATCAATCCTAAAGAAAAGCGGATCGTTGCCTACCATGAAGCGGGCCACGCCATCGTCAGCTGGATGATGCCGGAAAACGATCCGGTGCAGAAGATTTCAATAGTTCCTCGCGGTATGAGCGCGCTCGGCTATACGATGAACATCCCGCTCGAAGACCGTTACCTGATGACGAAGCGGGAGCTGTTCGCTCGCATCTGCGGCCTGCTTGGCGGGCGCATCGCAGAAGAGAGCGTGTTCGGGGAGATCTCGACCGGAGCCCAAAACGATCTTGAAAAGATCACCGGCATCGCCTACAATATGGTGATGGTTTACGGCATGAGCGACAAGATCGGAAACCTTTCCTACTATGAAAGCAGCAATCCATACTACGGAGCTCCCGGCGTCGAGAAGAAGTACGGTGAAGAAACCGCGCAGATCATCGACGAGGAGGTGAAAGCAATCGTGGAATCAGCGGCCGACACGGTGAGAACCATGCTTATGGAAAACCGGAGCAAACTTGAAGCTCTGGCCCGGGAACTCCTCACGAAGGAGATGCTCCAGTACTGCCAGGTCGAGGAGATCCTCGGCAAGCGGCCCGGCGGCCCGGAAGATGGCTCGGGAGAAGTGGACTGCAGCAAAAAGGCCTCGGAGAACGGCATAGCTGCGCAAGACCCCGAAACGGTCGCGGACATCGAAAGTACGGAAAAGAGCGGGCTCAGCGCAACGGAACTGGCCGAACTCGAAGCAGCGGCCGAGCGGTTGCGGCAATCGAGGAATGTCTCCGACAACTAGATGAACGGGGATAAGGGCGGGAAGCCATAAAAAAAGGGCAGGTTGTCCACCTGCCCATGGAGCATGGTTGATGTGGGTCCCGAGGGATTCGAACCCCCGACCTACTGGGTGTAAACCAGTTGCTCTAACCAGCTGAGCTAGAGACCCTTGAGGGGGCTTATTATACCATATTTCTCCTGTAATACAAAGAGAAAAAACAGCGGCCGAGAAGCGGAAGCGGCGCTGTTTGTAAGCCTTCGCGAAAAAGCATAAATTCAGCCCGTTACCTTTCAGCGCAATCCGGCAACCATTTTTTCCCACTACCATGAGAGCATTATCGATTCTCGGCAGCACCGGTTCCATTGGACTCAGTACGCTCGACGTCATCCGGCAGCACCCCGACCGCTTCAAGATTGTCGGACTGGCCGAAGGCCATGACGTCAACATGCTCGCCGAGCAGATCAGGGAGTTCAATCCCGCCATCGTATCGGTACGCGATGCCGAATCCGCTGAACAGCTCAAAACACTGCTCGGTGCCGACCAGCCCGAGATATGTCACGGCATTGAAGGCGCAGGAACCGTTGCATCCGCCGAGGGCGCCGACATGGTCGTATCGGCAATCGTGGGCGCGGCAGGGCTGACCCCCACCGTCAAGGCCATCAAGGCGGGGAAAGACATTGCGCTGGCAAACAAGGAGACCCTCGTCGTAGCAGGACAGCTGGTATCCGATCTCGTCAAGAAACACAATGTGACGTTGTTGCCGGTTGACAGCGAACATTCGGCCATCTTCCAGTCGCTTCAGGGCCACCGCCAGGAAGACGTAGAACGCATCATCCTCACCGCTTCGGGCGGACCGTTCCGCAACTCATCCTTCGCCGACATGGAGAAAGCCGGCCCCGAACAGGCCCTGAAGCACCCGCAATGGAGCATGGGCGCCAAAATCACAATCGACTCGGCAAGCATGATGAACAAAGGGCTTGAAGTGATCGAGGCCCACTGGCTCTTCAACATGCCTGCAGAAAAGATCGGCGTCGTAGTTCATCCGCAGAGCATCATTCACTCGATGGTCGAATACGTCGACGGATGCGTGATCGCCCAGCTCGGAGCTCCCGACATGCGCGCCCCGATTGCCTACGCCCTCTCATGGCCGGAACGATGCGAAAGCGGTATCAAAAAGCTCGATCTGGCCACCATCGGCACCCTCACATTCGAAGAACCCGACATGGACCGCTTCCCAGCGTTGCGTCTCGCCTTCGAAGCCCTCAAGGCCGGACGGACCTATCCGGCGGTGCTCAATGCGGCCAACGAAGTGGCCGTCGCAGCCTTCCTCAACAGGAAGATCGGCTTCACCGCCATAGCCGAGACCGTAGACAAAACCATGCAGGCGCATGAAGCCTACACCCCGGTAGAACTCGAGGAGTACATCAACGCCGACGGGTGGGCACGCCGGGCAGCAAACGCAATTATCGGATAATGCGCCCTGAGGGCGCATCCGCATACCAATGAACCAGGAAGCATTCCGGGCGCCTTTAGCCCGGGCAGCTTCCAGCAACTGATACCCATGGACGTTCTGAGCACAACATTCTTTTTCATCATCGCGATCTTCATCCTCGTCACCGTGCATGAGTTCGGCCACTTCATCACAGCGAGGATTTTCGGCATGCGGGTCGACAAGTTCTATATCGGCTTCGACTTCTTCGACTTGCGTCTCTGGAAAAAGAAGATCGGGGATACGGAGTATGGCGTCGGTGTATTCCCGCTCGGAGGATACGTGAAAATATCCGGCATGGTCGATGAAAGCATGGATACGGACTTCGGGACAAGCGAACCCCAGCCATGGGAGTTCCGGGCCAAACCCGTATGGCAGCGACTCATAGTGCTTGCAGGCGGGGTGACGATGAACATGGTGCTGGCAGCCGCCATCTTTACCGGCGTCACCTTGACCCTCGGAGAATCCCGCACCAGCAGCACGAACCCGGCCTTCGTAGAAGAAGGGTCCGTGTTCCAGAAGATGGGTATGCAGACCGGGGACCGCTTTCTTTCCGTAGACGGACAGAAGGTCTCGACCTGGGAAGAAGCGCTTGACCCGGAACGCTTCACTTCATCAAGCCCGGTGTTCACTGTCCTCCGACCCGATGGCCGCGATACCACCCTCGCCACGCCGAAACACTTCATGTCCGAAGTAAGCGATACGGATGGATTCGGCATACGCCCCATTGTTCCCCCGGTGATCGATGAGGTGCTTGAAAACAACCCGGCTGCCGCTGCTGGCATGCGACCGGGAAGCATTATTACGGCAATAGATGGCCGCCCGGTCTCCGACTGGACTGAAGTGGTGGGCATCATCTCAAGGAACCCCTCGAAACCCATAACCTTCACCTGGCGCTGGCTTGATACCGCTAAGGATGAGCCGGTCACTGCTGTCGACATTCTGGCCAATGGCAAAGAATTCACCGCCTCCATCACACCGTCGGCAAGCGGCAAAATCGGCATCATGCTTCGACAGACTATCGCCACCGAGCGCCGCATGCTCGGCTTTCTCGGATCGGTAGAGAGCGGCATCAGCCAGACATGGAAGATGAGCGCTATGTCCGTGCAAGGGTTTGCCAAGATATTCACCGGCCAGGAGGACTTCCGCAAGTCGGTCGGCGGCCCCATTAAGATTGCCAAGATTGCAAACCGAAGCGCTGAACAGGGGCCCGTCAGCTTTCTCTACTTCCTTGCCGTGCTCTCGATATCGCTGGCCATCATCAATATCCTGCCGGTTCCGGCACTCGACGGCGGGCAGTTCGTGCTCAATGCCGCAGAAGGCGTCATCGGACGGGAGATTCCAATTGAGGTCAAGATGCGCATCCAGCAGATCGGCATGACGTTGCTCCTCGCGCTCTTCGCCTACATCCTCATCAACGACATCCTGAACCCCTGAGGCCGTAAGCGAAGCCGATGTTTGACAGACTGCAGTCCATAAAAGAGCGCCACCTCGATCTTGAGCGCATGCTCGCCGACCCAGCAGCGGCCGGCGATCAGACGCGCTTCCGCAAACTCAACAAGGAGTACAGCGACCTGAAGGAGATCGTACAGGCATACGACAGGTATGCCAGCGCCCGTCATCAGCTCGACGAATCGCGGCATTTGCTCAAAGCGGAAGAGGACCCCGAAATGAAGGCTATGGCCCGCGAGGAAATTCAGGAGCTTGAGCAGTGCATCCCCGGTCTTGAGCAGGACCTCCGGATCCTTCTACTCCCGAAAGACGAAGCTGACTCGCGAAACGTCATCATGGAAATCCGCGCCGGAACCGGCGGGGAAGAAGCAGCACTTTTTGCCGCCGATCTTATGCGTATGTACCAGCGCTACGCCGAACGGCAGGGGTGGCGGTGCGAAGTGCTCGACTACAATGAAAGCTCCGGTCCCGGCGGGTTCCGCGAGGTGACACTCTCCATCAGCGGCCATGATGTCTACGGAACGCTGAAGTACGAAAGCGGGGTACACCGCGTGCAGCGGGTGCCGGAAACCGAAACGCAGGGACGAATCCACACCTCCGCTGCAAGCGTAGCCGTCCTTCCGGAAGCTGAAGAGGTCGATGTGGAGATCCGGCGCGATGACCTCCGGTTCGACACGTACCGGAGCGGCGGCAAGGGCGGCCAGAACGTCAACAAGGTGGAAACAGCCGTCCGCATCACGCATGAACCGACCGGTCTTGTTGCGGCCTGTCAGGAGGAGCGCTCACAGCTCCAGAACAAGGAACGAGCCATGAAGATGCTTATGGCGAAACTCTACGATATCAAGCTGCAGGAGCAGCAGAAGGAACGTGCGGACATGCGGCGCACGATGGTAGCCAGCGGCGATCGCAGCGCGAAGATCCGCACATATAACTACCCGCAGTCGCGCGTGACCGACCACCGCATCGGATTCACAAGCCATGGACTGCCGCACTTCATGCAGGGAGAAATTGGCGAACTGATCGATGCATTGAAGATGCACGACCAGACAGAACGGCTGCAGGAAGCAGCACGGGCCTAGAGGCTTAATAATCCACCAACACCAAATTTCCTGGGGAGTGAGAGCAGTATGGAAATGGACGCCACAGGCCGAAGCAAGGGGGAATGGATCTTTTCCGATACGTTTGAGCGTACCCTCAACTATCTCTCCGACCAGAAGAAAATCCTGAGCTTCAACCCTTTCTGCCACAATGTCGAGCTAACCGATGAGACCGATGTCTACCGCTGGCACTTCCAGGTCACCGACCCGCAGCAGAACCCCTTCGACGTCATCTTTTACGTCAAGCAGACCGATGAGGTGATGGTCGCTTTACCCGAAGAGCTGCAGGAAACCGAACCCGAATTGCTCACCGAGGAAATGATCAGCCGCCACATGGTCGGCCGCAAGATTCTCTGGCACCATCACGCGCCCTCAGACCCGGTAGACGACCCCAAGAACTACCTTTTCGAAGGCAAGGCCTTCGCCGAAATGCTCCTTGAGCCGATGGGACCAAAACAGACAAAAGTGCATTTTGATCTTCGCATCGATGTGCGATTCGTCCTCTATCCCGCGTTCCGCATCATTCCAGAACAGATCATCCGCGCCATGACCAATGCTGGCATGTCGATGATCATGCAGACCGCGACCAACAAGATGTTCCACAGCATCTCAAAGGATTTCGGACATATCCGGCATGCATGAACGACCAAGCCCTTACTTCCATGGATTTTCACGCATTGGCTGCATCCCGCTGCAGCACCCGAGGCTTCACACAGGAGCCTATTGCCCAGGACGTCCTCAACCGTATACTCGAAACCGCCAGACTCGCCCCTTCGGCAAAAAACCTGCAGCCGTGGCGCTTCATCGTGGTACGCACGCCTGAAGTCCTCCATGCCGTACATGCATGCTACTCCCGCGACTGGCTCAAGACCGCCCCATCAATCATTGTGGTGACCGGCCGGCGCAGCGATGCATGGGTTCGCGCCTCTGACGGCTATAACTCGCTGGAAACCGACCTGGCCATCGCCATGGACCATCTCATCCTCTCAGCCGAGCATGAAGGTATCGGCACATGCTGGATTGCCGCTTTTGACCTCCCCTGCCTGAGAAATGCCCTCGGACTTACTGATGAAGATGAGGTATACGCCTTCACCCCTCTCGGCTATCCGGCTGAAGGATACACGCCCGTTCCGAAAAAGCGAAAGCCGCTTGAAGAAATCGCAACATATCTTTGAATGCGAAACCGGGCGGCTGAGTGCGCATCATCGGCCGAAGCGGATATCGAACCTGCCCCGGGTTGATCAACACCCATGCCGGGCACGGAAGACGGCCTTTCAACCAGAAACGGGTGCATACACACCTTCAACCACGCGCACGCACTTCCTCTTACGCCCCCACTCGACCGACCGGCATGAATTCTGGCGCAGCATGCCGGTGTTGCCAGAAAAGGGAATCGAACGCCATAGGCCCTTCCATGCAGAACGAAAAAGGGCACAGAACCCCCAGCACTGGATGCTGGTTATTCTGTGCCCTTTCGAAAGAAACGTGAGAAACGGATAAGACTCCGCCGCAGCCCGCCTCAGTTCAGGAGTGACCGCCTACAACGATACGGATCATCTTCACATTCAGAATGATGAAACGGATCAGCTGCCACGGCACGAACTTGCGCCAGAACAGCGTTGATTTCTCGGGCACCGGAGGATAGGCCTCGTCGAAATATGCCTTGATTCTATATTTACCCATGGTTGGTCGAAGTGAAAGTTAATGTATCTCTCTGTTGCTGCATATGTTCCGAAATGCTCTTCTACTCGGGGATAAGCCACCAGAACGGATAGCCTTTCGCCTTGTGGAAGAAGAGGTAGTGGAGCAGCACCTTCAGCCAGTGACCGGCAAGACCCGCCTCACCAACGGAGTACTTCATGTCGCGGCCCCACTCAGGATACTTGTCCCAGTCGGGAACGACAGGAAACACGGTCATCGATGCGCCAAGGCCATCGAATGACCCAAAACCACCCGATACGATGCAGGCTGCACCCATGCGGCTCATTGAGGCTTTGTGGCGATGCTCTGTAGCTCCGTGGATACGCTCGGCGATGTTCAGTGCAGTGATCTTTCCCATAACGCCGGAAGGCATGCCGGTACGGGGAGGAGTCGGAAATATCGGACGGCCTTTCACGCTCGTCATCGGCTTGGAAATCGCATGCGGCGGGGCGAAAGCGATGCCGACGGCATAGATGTTGTCGTAGGTCGGGTTCTGGTAGGTGCTCGGCCAGTCATTGGCAGCCCACTCCTCGAAAGGCTTCTGGGTATAATCGGCATCAACCTTCATGAACTTGTTCGGAGCAAACAGCGTGTCGGTAATGTCATTTCCCTCCCGATCGAATGCCGTCATGCCGACACCGGAGAACGAAGGGATGAGCATTGCGAATTCAAACTCCTGCACCTTGTCTTCGCCGTCCAAGGTCTCGTAGTAGGCCTTGCCGTCCTCAACCTTGTAGACACCTGCGCGCCGGATCCAGTTGATGCCGTACTCGGCAAGGATTGACTCGGTGAACACTTTGGTGGGGGTAATGTAGCCACCGCGTTTGATGAACGCGCCGCCCATGCCGAAATCACCAACCTCGTATTCATTCGAAATCCAGGTGATCTGTGCCATCTTGCTCAGCCCGCGCTTGGAGATCTCGTGGGCGATGTTCAGGATATACTCGAACGCCGCGCCCTGGCAGGTAGCCATGGCGTGACCGGTGCCGATGAGGAAGCGCTGCTTCTGTCCAGCCTGCATCTTCTTGATGTTCTCCTGCAGGTGCTCCCATGCGTGTGCAGCATGCGAGTAAGTGCAGACGGAGTAGCTGTTCTTATCGGGACCAAGCCCTTCGGTTGCTTCGAAGTTCAGCTTAGGACCTGTAGCGTTGACGAGATAATCGTACTCCACGTTCTCCCTGACGCCCGAGTTGTCTCCGGCAGTGTACTCGATGGTAACATAGCCTTTGCCTGTGGAGGCATCCCCTTCGGGATGAATTTCAAGTGCCTTGGCCTGCTTGAAGACAATGCCCCAGCGGTCATAGACTTTTTTCAGTTCGAAACGGACCTCGTCAATCGACATCTGGCCGACTCCGACCCAGATATTCGAAGGGATCCACTGGTAATAGCTGTTCGGCGTGACCACGACTACCTCATGGTGCTTTCCGAGTTTCTTCTTCAGAAACGAAGCACAGGTATGTCCGGAAACACCGGCGCCTAAAACGACGACCTTTGCCATATGCGGTCTGTATTTTTCAATTATTGAGTAACCCTCTTCACCGGCTGCCCGGAGTGCCTTTGAATCCCGGAGGCGCAGATAGATCTACAAGAAAGGGGGCTGAATAATTCCCGCAACCCTGTCTTACTGAAGCCGCCTCATGAACTCCATGCACGCTATATAAGCATATGCTCATATTAAAACAAATCCATATACCTTTTTTCCTGTACTCCCCTCATCCCTCAATTTTATGCCGCCGGCAACGCTTAGCCTGCAGCCCGGGTTAAATGTCTTGCAACCATTTCAATCCCCCCCTGACAGAGAGCACTGCAATGCGCAACATCGTTTTCACCGGAAAGGGGGGTGTAGGCAAAACCTCCATTGCCGCAGCAACAGCCCTCATGGCAGCCGAATCCGGCCACCGAACCCTCATCATATCCACCGACCCTGCCCATAGTCTGGGCGACTCTTTCGACATGGAGCTCGGCCCCACACCGGCAAGAATCACCGACCGACTGTTCGGTCAGGAGGTCAGCGTCTACGGTGACATGTCGCTCAACTGGGAGATCGTTCGCGAGCACTTCGCACACCTCATGCAGGTCCAGGGAATCCAAGGCATCTATGTCGAGGAAATGGGGGTCCTGCCCGGCATGGAGGAACTCTTTTCACTCTCCCACATCAAACGCTATAACGAGAGTGACGAGTACGATCTTCTTGTTGTCGACTGCGCGCCAACCGGCGAAACCCTCCGACTGCTCTCCCTCCCCGAAACATTCGGGTGGATGCTTAAACTGATGCGCAACCTGGAGAAGTATGTCGTGAAGCCGGTTATCCGGCCGCTCTCCAAACGGGTAAGCCGCCTGCAGGACTTTGTGCCTGATGTGGACGTCTATGAGCAGGTCGACAACCTCTTTTCATCCATTGAGGGCATCATCGACCTCCTTTCCGACGGTACGCGCACCACCGTGCGCCTCGTCATGAACCCGGAGAAGATGGTCATCAAGGAGTCGATGCGCGCCCTGACCTACCTCAACCTCTACGGCATCACCGTCGACCAGATCGTCATAAACCGCGTCTACACCGACGATGCAGACGGGGAGTTCCTGAAGGAGTGGAAAGAAATCCAGCGGGGCCACATTGAGGAAATCGAGCGTTCCTTTGCCCCGATCCCCATCACAAAGGTGCCGCTCTTTCAAAGAGAGGTACTCGGCATCGACATGCTGCGAAAGGTTGGACAGGTGGTGTACGCGGAAAAGAACCCCCTCGACATCTTCTACCACGAAGAGCATATCAACATCCGAAAGGACGGCGAGGGACTCTATACCGTTAAGCTGCGCCTGCCGTTCGTCTTCGACAACCGCATGGAAGCCAGTGTTGTGCAGGTCGGCGACTCTCTCACCGTTCGAATCGGCAACTACCAGAAAGGGGTGGTGCTTCCGGTTTTCCTCGCCGGCATGCGTGTCGGCGATGCGCGATACGAGGCGGGATGGCTCGCCATAAGCTTTACCAGAAAAGAGCATGCTCCCCCGCCCGTCCCCGAAGGATGACTGACGGGGAGCGGGAACTCCTTATCCCACTTCCTTGCCGGCCATGACGAGGGTTGGAGGCATACCGAGATGGCGCCCGCCAAGCAGCACGTTCCAGTAGAGCGGCTCGAAAGCCAGCTTGCCCCACCAGTTGGCCTTCGTCTCTTTGAGAAGCGAGAATGGGCCAAGGTGCGGAGCGGGAAATTTGCCCGGCAGGGGCTCAATCTTGTAATTGAAGTCGATGAGCGAAGCGGTGCCTTTCGAGTAGACGATGAAGCAGGTGGAGTGGCCGTCGAAGATCTCCTCGGGCTTCACCCCGTGTATTTCCGCCATGATGTTGAAGACCACCACGTCCGCCTCGTAGTGAGCCACCGAGCCGGCCTTTGAGGTCGGAACGTTGGTGGCGTCACCGATGACGTAGACACCCTCGTGTTTGAGGGCCTGAAGGGTATTCTGGTGCGTGGGAACATAGCCGATGCCGTCATCCATGCCAGAATCGCTGATCACTTTGTCGCCGATGGTGGTGGGAACCACTACCAGCATATCGTAATTGACCTTGTCGCCCTGCACGCTCTCGATGTAGCCGCCCTTGCCATCGACCCGGTTCAGCTCGAAGCCGGTCGTGATCCTGATATTCTTTTCTTTTGCCGACTGGCTGAATACCGCTGCGGCCTTCGGCTTGGTGAAAGCACCCTGCAGCGGGGTCACCAGTTCGATCTCCACCTTGTTGCGGATACCGCGATTTTTGAAATACCAATCTGCAAGGAAGACGAACTCGATGGGGGCAACAGGGCATTTGAACGGAAGTTCGGCAATGTCCATCACGAGCTTGCCGCCATCGAACTCACGAAGTTTGCGATGCAGTACGTCTGCTGCCTCCAGGTAGTAAAAGGTAAACGCGTTCTTCCCCCAGGCGTCGAGCAGGCCATCGTTCTCCTCCGGTACGACCTTGCAGCCGGTGCTGATGACAAGAAAATCGTAGTCGAAGCTGTGGTTCCTGGTTTTCACCCTTTTCTTCTCGGGATCGACATGGGTGATCTCGTCAAGCACGAATTTCACGCCGGGAAGGATGAACTTTTTCCTCGACTTCACAAGCGTCTTCGACTTCTGGATGCCGAAGGGCACAAACAACAGCCCCGGCTGGTAGATGTGGCGGTCATCTCGGTCGATGACAATGATCTCCCACTCATCGGAAAGATGGCGACGCAGGTTGTTGGAAACAATGGTGCCGGCGGTGCCGGCTCCAAGGACGACGATTCTTTTAGCCATGTCAAACCCTCCGGCTTTTTTGAACGGTATGCCCGCCCGTTTGCAGTTTCCCTCCAGCCCTCAAACATCACCCAACAACCGGAGAGTTATATATTCAGATAATTATGTGAATATATAGAGAGGCCCCGACATTTACAAACAAGCAGCAAGCTCGCAACAAGGGGAGTGCAATAACCATCGATTCTTTTATTTTGGGTTGAAAATTTCTGATCTTGGTTCATTTGCAGAACCCCCCTTCAGCACAGGGTGCAAAGCGGGACAACCACCACCCAGTCCGCGAATGGAAAAACAGCTCCTTCTCGGGGCAGAAGCCGCAGCTCTCGGCGCCATCGATGCCGGCATATCCGGAGTCTATGCCTACCCGGGAACCCCTTCGACCGAAATCACTGAATTCATCCAGCATTCACCCATTGCCCGAAAGCGCGGGGTGCTTGCCGCATGGTCAGCAAATGAAAAAACCGCCTACGAAGAAGCCCTCGGCATGTCATACGCCGGGAAACGGGTGCTGGTATGCATGAAGCACGTGGGACTCAATGTCGCCGCCGATGCCTTCATCAACTCCGCGCTCACCGGCATCGAGGGAGGCCTGGTGCTTGCCATAGCCGACGACCCGTCCATGCACTCATCGCAAAACGAACAGGATAGTCGGGTTTACGGGAAGTTCGCCATGATCCCCGTCATCGAGCCCTCGAATCAGCAGGAGCTCTACGACGGCGTCCGTCATGCATTTCAGCTCTCCGAATCGCTCAGCCTCCCGGTGATGGTCCGTCTCACCACGCGCCTTTCCCACTCGCGGGCAGGGGTGGTACCAAAGCCGTCCGAGCCCGAACGCCCGCTCTCGGAAGCTGGTGCGCTTCCTTCTGCCGAACGGTTCGTCCTGATGCCGGTAAATGCAAGAAAGCAGTATGCCCGCCTCATCGGCCTGCAGCGCGATATCGAGCAGTTGGCCGAAGGTTCCTGGCTGAACCGCATGGTGGAGGGCACGGCCTCGACCGGCGTGCTCGCGTTCGGCATCGCATACAACTACGTCATGGAGGTTCGTGAGACCTTCGGCATGGACTTCCCCGTATTGAAGACCGGCCAGTACCCCCTGCCGCACGGAGCCGCGCAGCAGCTCTTCGAGCAGTGCGACAGCGTGCTCGTCGCTGAGGAGGGCTATCCGGTCATGGAGGAACTGCTCCGGGGATTCTTCGGCAACGACAAGGTGCGGGGGCGTCTCGACGGAACCCTCGCGCGCACCGGCGAGCTCAATACCGACATCATAGCCAGGGCGCTCGGCCTGGAACCCGCACCCACCGCACCCGTCCCAAAAATCGTCGTACCTCGACCACCCGAACTTTGCCGGGGATGCGGACACCGCGACCTCTATCTGGCACTCAATGCCGTCATGGCAGAATGCCCGCACCAGCATGTCTTTTCTGACATCGGCTGTTACACCCTCGGAGCGCTCCCGCCCTTCAGCGCCATCCATACCTGCGTCGACATGGGCGCATCGGTCACCATGGCCATAGGAGCCGCTGAAGCCGGTCTCCGGCCTGCAGTAGCGGTCATCGGCGACTCGACCTTCACCCACTCAGGCATGACGGGCCTGCTCGACGCGGTGAACAGGCGCTCGGCCGTCACCATCATCATCACCGACAACGACACCACCGCCATGACCGGAGGGCAGGACTCCGCCGCCACCGGCAGCCGCCTTGAGGCCATCTGCATCGGCCTCGGCGTAGAACCGCGGCACCTCAGGACTATCGTCCCCCTGAAACCCCGGTTCGAGGAAAACATCGCCGTACTCAAGGAGGAGATCGCTTATGAGGGCGTCTCTGTCATCCTCGCCCGCAGGGAGTGCGTCGAGCAGGCGGCAAAAAGAAACCGGAACTCATGAAACAGAACATCATCCTTGCCGGCGTAGGGGGACAGGGGATCCTCAGCATTGCAGCCGTCATTGACCTGGCCGCCCTCCACAGCGGACTCGACATCCGCCAGGCTGAAGTGCATGGCATGAGCCAGCGGGGCGGGGCCGTGGAGTCGCACCTGCGCATAGCCGACCGCGAAATCCACAGCGACCTCATCGCCCGCGGCACCGCAGACATCGTCATCTCGGTTGAACCACTCGAAGCACTGCGCCAAACACCCTGGCTCGCACCTTCAGGGCGCCTCGTCACAGCAATGGAGCCAGTCGTCAATATGGAAGGCTATCCTCCGATGGAGACAGTACGGCGCTCACTGCTCGCAACCGGAGCACCGATCCTCATCGATGCATTGCAGCTCGCAGAGGAGTGCGGCAGCCGGCGGGCATCGAACATGGTGGTGCTCGGTGCAGCAGCCCCCTTCATAAGCATCCCGCCGGAGCGCCTCGAAGCCGGCATCAGCGAACTCTTTGAAAGGAAAGGAGCCGACATCGCGGCCATTAACATCCGGGCCTTCCGTAAAGGGCTCGCAGCATCACAGCAACAGGCCGCCTCCCCTGAGGGGCCCCCAACTAACGCCATGACATGATCTGGAACAGGCAGTATGAATGCATGGAGCGTGAAGAGCTCCGCAAAATTCAGGGCGAGCGCCTCTCAGCAATGGTATCGCGGGTGTGGAACACCGTACCCTTCTACCGCCAGCGGCTGCAGGAGCTCGGCATTGAACCGGGCGACATACGGAGCATGGACGACCTTCCGAAGCTCCCGTTCACCACCAAGCAGGACCTGCGTGATAATTACCCGTTCGGGCTCTTCACCGTCCCGCAGGAGGGAATCGTTCGCCTGCACGCCTCCAGCGGCACCACAGGAAAGCCGACAGTGGTCGGCTACACGAAGAACGACATCGCGATGTGGAGCGAAGTGGTTGCCCGCTCGCTCACCATGGCCGGCGTAACCCAATCCGACATCATTCAGGTCGCCTACGGCTACGGACTCTTCACCGGAGGCCTCGGCCTCCATTACGGCGCCGAGACCGTCGGGGCCTCGGTCATTCCAATCTCGGGCGGCAACACAAAAAAACAGCTCCAGCTGATGGAGGACTTCGGATCCACCGTGCTTGCCTGTACCCCTTCCTACGCAGCGTTCCTCGGCGAAGCCATCATTGAGGAGAAGATCCAAAAAGAAAACATCAAGCTGAAAGCCGGCATCTTCGGCGCAGAGCCCTGGACTGAAGGGATGCGCACTGAAATCGAACGCCTGCTCGGCATCAAGGCTTACGACATCTACGGCCTCAGCGAAATCATCGGCCCCGGCGTCTCGATGGAGTGCCGGTGCCAGACAGGCATGCACATCTTCGAAGACCACTTCATCCCCGAAATCATCAACCCCGACACCGGGGAAGTTCTTCCCTATGGGGAGCTTGGTGAACTCGTCTTCACTCCTGCGACGAAGGAAGCCATGCCGCTCATCCGCTACCGCACCCGCGACCTCACGCGCCTGCACGCCGAACGCTGTCAGTGCGGCAGAACCCTCGTCCGGATGGAAAAATGCGTCGGCCGTACCGACGACATGCTCATCATCCGCGGTGTCAACGTCTTCCCATCCCAGGTGGAAGCGGTTCTGCTTGAGATGAGTGAGACCAGACCCCATTACCTGCTCACCGTCGAGCGCAGGCACAACCTCGACTCCCTCGAAATCCAGGTGGAGGTCGACGAATCGTTCTTCTCCGACGAGGTCAAGGAGCTGGAGGGTCTCAGAAATAAAATACAGTCCGCAATCGGCAGCATGCTCGGCATCAGCTCCACCGTGCGCCTCGTCGAGCCGGGCACCATCGAACGCAGCATGGGCAAGGCAAAACGGGTCATAGACAACAGAACACGCTAACAGGAGGAAAGGGAACCATGATCATCCGTCAACTCTCGGTCTTTCTTGAAAACCGCACAGGCCGGCTAACCGAACTCACCGGAATCCTGTCCGAAAACGGAATCAACATCTCGGCATTCAGCATTGCCGACTCCACCGACTTCGGCATACTGCGCATGATCGTCGGTAAACCCGAGCTGGCCGAACACGTGCTCCGTCAGAAAGGATTCGCCGTCAAGGTCACCGACGTCATCTGCCTCATCGTCCCCGACAAACCCGGCAGCCTCCACCACGCTCTCGGGATCCTCTCGGAAAACGACATTGCCATCGACTATATGTACGCCTTCTCCTCGGCCGAAGGCCGTGCAACGGTGGTCATCCGCACCGCCGTACCGCAGGCGGCCATCCGGGTGCTCAGCCAGCACCGGCTCGAACTTGTCCAGGCCGGCGACATCTACCAGATCTGAAAAGAAAGAACACAGCATGGCAACATTCTCAAAAAGCGTCTCCGCCCTCCGTTCCTCGGCGATACGGGATCTCATGAGTCTGGCCTCGCGGCCCGACATCATATCTTTCGCCGGGGGCATGCCCGCAAATGACCTGTTCCCGGTCAAGGAGGTTGAAGAACTCTTCATGCGGCTTGACGACAAAACCAAACGCGCCGCATTCCAATACGGCCCCACAGAGGGGCTCCCAATGCTGCAGGAATCGCTCACAGGCTGGCTGGACGAGAAAGGCCTGCCGGTCAAAAGCAACCGGCTCCTCATCACCACCGGCTCCCAGCAGGCGCTCAACCTCCTTGCCAAGGCCTTCATCGACCCCGGAGACCGGGTGCTTGCCGAATACCCCTGTTTCATCGGAGCCATAGCCGCGTTCCGAGCCGCCGGGGCCATCGTCCGGAGCATCCCGGTGGACTGCGACGGCATCGACATCAGAACCCTGGGAGAGGAAACAGAGCAGAGCCCTAGCCCGAAATTCCTCTATGCCACCCCATACTTCCACAACCCGGCAGGCATCCTCTACAGTGAAAAGCGTAAACTGGAACTCATCAAACTCCTGCAGGGAACGGGAATTCCCCTCATTGAAGACGACGCATACGGCGACCTGTGGTTCCATGAAGAGGACCGGGCGCGCCTCGTGCCCATAAAAGCCATCAATCCTGACGGAGTCGATGTCTGCTACACCGGTTCTTTTTCCAAGATCCTCGGGCCCGGCCTCCGCCTCGGCTGGCTTCTCGCCCCTGAACCGATTTATGAAAAATGCGAACTCCTGAAGCAGTCCGCCGATGCCTGCTCGCCGAGTTTCACCCAGGTCATCGCCGATGCCGCCATCCGCTCCGGCATCTTGAAAGGTTATATAGAAACGGTTCGCAAAGCATACCTCGAGCGCGCAGCCCTGATGACTGCGGCACTTCGGGAGCACCTGCCGGACTATGTAGGGTGGAGCGAACCGCGTGGAGGGTTCTATATCTGGCTCACCCTGCCCGAAGAAATCGATGCCGCGGATGTTCTCAACAAAGCAATCGAGGCAGGAGCCGTCTTCGTCACCGGCAGCACCTTCGACCCCGATGGCACGCGCAGAAACACCATGCGGCTCTCCTACTGCAACAACAACCCTCGAGAGATCGAGCGGGGAGTCCCCATCATCGCAAAAGCCATCCGCGACTGCTGCAGGTAACAACACGGGCGAGCAGCAAACCCTACTCTTTCCCCTCGGCAGGCTTCGAGTTGCCGTACAACTGTTTTTCTGGTGCCACGAACTTCAGAGGGTCAATCACAAACCAGAGGTTGTTCATTTTGTGACCCATCGTATCCCCCGGTTTGCGGTCCATTGCATAGTAATAGAGCGGCATACCCCGGAAGGTGTTCTGCATTTTTCCCTCAGACCGCCGAATGGTACCGAAATCAGCCTGCGTCATTGACGGAGCCGCACTTAGCACCGCCCCGGTAAAAAAAGCCGGCCACCTGTCAATGCATGCACCCATGCAGGTACTCCTTCCCTTGGAATCGTTTTTGTACCAGTACAAGGTCATTCCTTCAGCGTCCGCCAGATAGCTGCCGACCCCCGCTTTCTGCATCACCCTCACGTCCGGCTCCGCCGCCATGCCGCTTTTCCAGACAAACAGCATCATCACGACTGCAGCGATCACCAATCCCATCTTCTTCATAGCGCATCTCCTCCATGGTTTCTTCGTTGACATGACAATCATCACCGGCACTGCATTCCAGAAAAACACAAGGGGCCGATCCGTATGGGAGGAGAATTAACTGGAAAGGAACAGATATAGTCCGGAAACCCGCCACTGCGTTCAAAAAGTTGCAGATTGGGGCCTGTTATTGATTCTACGCACTCAGCCCCATTCGAAAGCAGCCGGAACTACGCAAAATCAACTCTCGAACCGGGAGCAATTGTTACATCCTTGCAAGACCAGCCGATTTATTGAACGGGAACGGTATCTTTTTTTGTTCACTTCTTCAGAAACCGATTTACAGACGACCATGGACAAGAAAAAAACAGTTCTCATCCTTTGCACTGAAAACACCGCCCGGAGCCAGATGGCCGAAGGACTGCTGCGCAACATGGCAGGCGACCGCTTCGAGGTCCTCAGCGCCGGCACCCAACCCGCTGAAGCAGTTCATCCTCTTGCCATCAAAGCCATGCAGGAAATCGGCATTGACATCAGCGGCCAGTACCCGAAAGACATAGCGACCTACCTCGGCAAGACCTTCATCCACTACCTCTTCATCGTCTGCAGCAAGGCCAATGATACCTGCCCGAGGATCTGGCCGGGCATGGCCGTGCAGGAAAACCGCATCTACTGGCCGATGGAAGATCCCGCCGCAACAGAAGGGAGCGAAGAAGAACGCCTCGAAGCCTTTCGGCGCGTGCGCGACGAACTGCAGGCGAACCTCGCCGACTGGATTGATGAAGACTGAACAAAGACGGGTGAAGCATTCAGGCTGCGCCTGAATCAATCCCCTTTTTCCGATTCCATGGTTTGAAAACGGAAACGAAGACCGTCACAACCAGCACGGCTACCTGCACAATGCCGAACACGAAGTTCATCAGCTGGTTGTATTGGTAGCCGGCGTCCCGAAGTGCACTGGTGCCGATTCGCCCTGAAATATCCATCATGGCGGTTTCCCACGGCCCGAGGAAAAAAGTTCCGAACAGGATGGCCCCGACCGTAACAACCCACTTGAACACCAGCCATGGGTGCCGCAAAAAGCCCCACTTGCTGAACATCGAGTAGAAAAGCCCCGTCAGGAGGCTGCCAATGGCTCCGGGCACGACCACGATCGACATATCCACATGATGGATGCTCCGGTTGATACCGTAAAGAACGCCCCCATCACTCACTCCCTCTTTCAGGAAGTACATCGACAGCAGTGATACTGCGCCGCCTATCCAGCAGGCCACGGCGATGAGATGTACGCCCTTGAGCCATTTCATTCCTCGCGATGACAGTTGCAACATGGATGACAGGGTTTGACGGGTTTGCATTACTTCTTATACTGATGAAAAACCATATGGCCAAGATAACAACACGAACCGCAACAACCCATGCAGCAGAAAACCGTCCTCGTGGCAGGAGCATCCGGATACCTCGGAAGGTACGCGGTCAAAGAATTTTCTGAACGGGGTTACCGGGTAAGGGCCCTCGTACGCAACCCCGACAGCCTCCGGACCCCGGGGCCTAATCTCGAGCCGGCCATAGCCGGCATTGCCGACGAAATAGTGAAAGGTGATGCAACCAATCCCCCATCCCTGACGGGCGTCTGCCGGGGAGTGGATATCGTCTTCTCATGCATGGGTCTTACCAAGCCGCAGGACAATATCACCAATGAAGCGGTTGACCACCTTGGGAACCTCGCACTGCTTCGGGACGCAGAGGCATGCGGAGTCGGGAAGTTCGTCTATGTCTCGGTGTTCAATGCAGAGCTCATGGCCGATGTTGAAGTCGTCCAGGCCCATGAACGCTTTGTCAGGGATCTCAAGGCATCCGGCATGCCATACGCAGTCATCCGGCCCACCGGCTTCTTTTCCGACATGGGCATGTTCTTCTCCATGGTCCGGGGCGGTCACATGTTCCTCCTCGGCGAAGGCATGAACCGCATCAACCCTATTCACGGTGCCGATCTGGCATCGGTCTGCGTGGATGCAGCTGAAGGAACAGAACAGGAAATCCCGATCGGCGGCCCTGACATCTACACCTTTCAGGAAACCGTCGACATGGCATTTGAGGCCCTGGGCAAAAAGCCATGGACAACCCACCTCCCCGTTTGGGTCGGCGAGGCGGCACTGTTCCTTGCAGGCTTTGTCAATAAATCCGTCGCAAACGTCCTGGCCTTCGCCCTCACCGTCAACAGAATCGACAATGTCGCGCCCGCAACGGGAACACGCCACCTTAAGGATTTCTATAGGGAACTTGGATCGAAGCAAGGCTGAAGTTCAGCGCCCCTGCAGCTGACGCTGGAGCTTTTCAGCCGCGCCCTTCAGTTTGTCGAGGCTCTCGTCGGACAACATCTTCGGGTCAACGGCGGGTATTTCCGCCTTCGTGTAGTCTGCAGGCACACTGAAAAGTGCAGGATCAGGCTTCATCCGCTCGATCTTTACTAAATCAGTCACCACCCCCGAGGGACGATGAAGGGTCCGGACGGGAAACCCATCGAGCCCTGCACTCCTGAGCTTTTCGGCAAGCATCGAAGCGGTCTGGCGATTGGTGGCCTGCATGCGGGTCCATGCCACGTAACCAAGAAGATCGTGGTTCAGCCAAAGCTCGACGACTCCCGGGCCCTCTTTTTCCGCAATGCGCACATGGGTGCATCGGTAGCCGTTCACCATCTCCTCTCCGAGGTTCTCCACCACGGCGTTGCGGAGCGGCTCGGACTCTCCGGCAGAGGAACCAGTCGCGGCATTCGCTCCGGCGTCGAACACCATGTATGTCCTTGCAACGTCATTGAGCAGATAGATTCGACCCATATCCCTGGTCCGGGACAGCACGGTCACCGGAACACGGCCGGAGAGCCCGGCAAGGTTGGCGGTGCTTTCAGTGCGGATACCCTCCTGGCCGACCATAATCCTGGTGGTTGTGGTCCCCGTGCCGGGAATCACCGTCTTCATTGTCATCACACCCTCGAACGGTTGAGCGGAACCGTAGGGCAGACCACCCTCATCCGGGGGGTTCTGTCCTTTGCATGCAGAAAAGAGGAAAATGGAAAAAAGGGAGAAAACGAGCAGACGGACGGCTTGTTTCATGGCAGTGTGCATTATTGTTCCCTAAAAATCGCTGCCGCGGTCATGGGGGGAAGCACTGCAACGGCATCATCTCTTATAAATGTAAGCAAATCACCATCGACGGTCCTACTATTCGATCCTCATGCGTGGTGTTTCTGTATGCCGAGTTTTTCTATGCGGGTGTAGAGGGTTTTCGGATGCATGTCGAGGCGCTCTGCGGCCCCGCCTTTACCACTCACTCTCCCGTTGGAACTCTTGAGGGCATCGAGGATGAGCTGCCGCTCCATCCTGCGAACATTTTCCTCGAACATCCCCATGCTCGGAATCTCCCCGGAAGTGGAGGATGAGACACTGACCGGCTGGCTGAGCACTGCGGAAAAGTCAAGAGCAGGGCCTTCGGAAACAATGACGGCCTGTTCGACGACATGGGCAAGTTCGCGGATATTGCCTTTCCAGGGCCGACCCCCGAGGTCACGCATATCATTCTCCCGTATGGCGCGCAGAGGGCGGCCGAACTCACGTGCGAACTTCGCAGCGAAGTGCATGACGAGCGTCGGAATGTCACCGTGCCGCTCACGCAGAGGAGGGAGTGCAATGGGAAATGCGTTCAGGCGGAAAAAGAGATCTTCACGGAACCGGCCCTCGTCGACCTCCCTCTGCAGATCCCGATTGGTAGCCGCTATGACACGGACATCAACCGGAATGACCCTCGCTCCCCCAACCCGCTCGAGTTCGCGCTCCTGGAGGACCCGCAACATTTTCGCCTGCAGTTCAAGGGAGAGCTCGCCAATCTCGTCGAGGAAAATGGTGCCTCCATCGGCAAGCTCAAACTTGCCGATACGGCGCGCGCCGGCTCCGGTAAAGCTGCCTTTTTCATGACCGAAGAGCTCGGACTCGATGAGGGTAGAGGGGAGGGCTGCGCAGTTGACCTTCACCAGCACGCTGTTGCGGCGGGGAGAGAGGGTATGGATGGCGCGGGCAAAGAGCTCCTTTCCTGTGCCGGTCTCACCCTGAATCAGCACGGTGGCGTCAGTCGGCGCAACCTGGCTCACCCGGCGCTGAACGGCAGCAAGTGCCGGGCTCTGCCCGATGATCTCCTCAAAGTTGTGTGCTGCGCTGATCTCCTCGACGAGGTAGGTGCGTTCACCTTCAAGTTTGCGGCGAAGCTTGTCAATCTCCTCGAACGCGAGCCAGTTCTGCAGTGCTAGGGATAGCTGGGGGAGGATGAGTCCCACCGTCGCCAGATCCTCCTGGCCGAAGGGACTCTCGCTGCCCGAGATGATTACTCCCGCACGGCTGCCGGGCAGGTCCCAGAGCGATGCGCTGATGATGGTGCTGATCCGGTATTTGTCGCGCACTTCAGACACGAGGCTGTGCTCCTCGGCCAAGCGGCTGAAGGCTTCCCCGGAGTAGACGCCGGGGCGGCCTATGAGCTCAAGACTTTCACGCACCGCCACCTCCGGCTCTATGAGCTCAAGGCGCTCTTCGACCGACACAGGCATGAACCGGTGATGTTCATCCTTCATGAAGTTGTCGAACAGGCGCGCCCGACCATCGTCGCCGAAGACCCTGATGCCGAGAAACGCGGCAGGAACAAGTTTGTTGATCTGCTCGCAGACGGCAAGAAGCATCTTCCGACGATCACGTATGGTCATGAGGACGTTATTGACAGCCAGCTGCATGGCTGTCTGGGCCTCACGCTGACGGAGCTCTTCATAGGCCATCGCATTGCTGACCGCCATGGCGATGGGAGAGGATACGCCGGCAAGCAGTTCCCGCTCAGCATCACTCCAGACGGTCTCCTCGCGGGATACGAAGTTCAGAAACCCGATCACCCGTCCTCCACTGCGCAGCGGCGATAGCACAATCTGGCGCATACCGAGGCCATAAAGAATCTTCAGAACAGGAAAGGCTTCATCCCCATGTGCCTGAAGTTCCTTCTCGATGCTGAACGCGGTGACGGATGGCTCAGCAAGAAACGGCTCAAACCAAGAACCCGCAATCAGACGTTTCTCCCGCTTCGCCCCTTCGGGAAGCTCAAAACGGAGCATCTCGAAAAAAACGCTGACATGGCGGCGATCCTTATCAAGGGTAATGATGACGGCCGAATCGAACTCGAAGATAAGACGGAGTTTGTCAGTAAGGGTATGGAAGAGCTCACGCGGGTCGCGAAGCGTACCGACGGCGTCACTGATGTACTGCATCAGCCGAAGTGATTTCTGATGAATGTCTGCAGTCATGTACTTGAGGATGAATGCCGTTATTCTGAAGAATCCGGAACACTCTTTCCAGAATATTCTGAATTTTCAAGACTTATCAAAATACGGAGCAGAAATATCCTATAATTAATCCATTTAAAAACAACGCCTTAGCTCATCCATCCACCAAATGTCGCATTGGCACAGAAATTGCAACAGATATACTGCATTACAAACAACCAATATTGTCGTACATGAACAGAATCTTCCCTTCAGCAGTCATCCTTCTGGTCACCGCCGCTGCGGCACTACCTTTCATCGCGGATGCAGGAGCTGCGGAACTGACGCTGCACTCTGCGCTCTCCCGGATGGAGGAGAACAGCCCCGCATTGCGGAGCGCCCGGGAGGGAGTGAATGCCGCTGATGCGGGTGTCGAGGCCAAAAGGAGCGGATGGCTTCCCGAGATCGCCGCCACAGCGACCTACGGCTACCGCGACAGAGTTTCGGAGATGAACGGCATGCAGTTCATGCCGAACGACAGCTATGATGCCCGAATCTCCGCATCGATGATGCTCTTTGATTTCGGCAGGACCGCCAAGAGCGTCAATATCGCAACTTCGGGACGCAATGCAGCCGGCTACCGGCTGGCCCTGACCCAGCGGGAACTCTCATGGGCGACCATTCAGATTTTCTACGATATGCTCTTCCTCCGGGAGGCAGTCGGAGTACAGGATAAAGAGATCGCGGCACTGGAGAAAAATCTCGACATCACCATGAAGCGTTACCGCGAAGGAGTTGCAACCCGCTTCGACGTTCTCTCTACCGAAGTGCGCCTGGCCTCGGCAAGAAACCGGAAACTTGACCTTGAAACCGAACTGGCCAACCAGGAGATCTCTCTTCGCCGCCTGGCAGCCATTGCCGATGGCGAGCCACTTGAACTCAAGGGATCGTTCAGCATGGCAGAGGAACCGGGCCTGGCCCCGCCACCCGAAAGCGAGGCGCTCCAGAACAGACTGGAAGTAAAGCTGGCAACGGAAAATGCCCGTGCCGCCGGTGAGAAAAAATCGCTGGCGGAGAGACAGGGCCTTCCGAAAATCACCGGCAGCGTATCCTGGGGCAGCAGCAACGGCTGGCTGCCCGACACTGATGACCCGGATCTCGGAACCATGAGGACAAGTACCACCGCAGGTCTGCAACTCGAACTGCCGCTCTTCACGGGCTTCAGGACTGCAGCGGGACGGCGTGAAGCGCTGGCCATGCAGCGGGCAGCCGAACAGGACCGGATTGAAGCAGAGCAGCGGGTCCGTGCCGAGGTGCGCCAGGCTTCGAGGGCACTGAAAACCAGCCGCGAAAAGATTACCACCACGGCACTGCAGGTAGAGCAGGCCCGGCTCGCGGCTGAAAACGCCAGAATCAGGCACCTGAACGGACTGGCGACAACCCTCGACCTGCTCGATACGGAAGCCTCACTCGCCGAGGCCGAACTCGGAAACCTCCAGGCGCGATATACCTTTGTCATGAACACGTATGCATTCAGAAAGGCCTCTGGAGAGCCTTTGATGCAGGAACCATCAATCAAAGCCAAATGAATCGACCCTGTAACAGCACTGTTCTCTGTCCCGTGGATTTTTCCGCTGACTCCGACCATACCCTGCAGTACCTTGCCGGACAGCATCCCGAACATGGAAAACTCTTGGTCCTGCATGTAGCCGAAGACAACGGAGGAGACCGCGAAACGTTCCTCAGAAAGCATCTTACGCGATTTTCCGCATATTCCGAGCTCCTGGCGGGCTCGGGATGGGATGTTCGATTCGCTGTTGAATACGGCACCCCCGCAGAAGTGATCATCGACTTTGCACGGAAGCACGAGGCGCAGCTCATCGTAATGGGTTCGCACGGGAGGAACCGCATGCCCCGGCTCCTTGTCGGCAGCACTGCTGAAACAGTCCTCCGTCAGGCGCACTGCCCCGTATCCATTCTCAGGATGCCGGAATGCGTAGCTGAACCCATGGCAGGCCGTGAGGAGCGGGAGTTTCTACCACATTCATCCAACGCTTGAACCCAACATGGAAACGCCAGAACAGCAACGGAAGGCTGCACCGGAAGTACCCGATGCAGCATCAGGGAAAAAGAGCCCGATCGGCCTCGTCAAAATGGCAGTCCTCGGGGCTCTTGCCACCATCGGCCTTGTCTGGGCCGGACAGATGATCCAGCATTCATTCCTGTACGAAGAGACCGACAATGCACAAATCGAGGGTGACATCTATCCGGTGATCTCAAGAGTCCCGGGCAAGGTGCTTGAGGTCACGGCCGAGGACAACCGGTTGGTCAAAAAGGGTGAGCAGCTCATTGCTCTCGACTCCCTCGACTTCGTTGTCCGCCGCGACGAAGCCAGAGCCGCACTGAAAAATGCGGAGGCGGCGGCAGCGGGCGCAAGAGCGTCAATCACGGCAGCATCTGCCGATGAAAAGAAACTGCAGGCTGACCTCTTAAGGAGCCGGAATCTGCAGCGGCAGGACGTCATTTCAAAAGCTGAGCTTGACGCAGTGACCGCAGGGGCGCTGGGCGCAGGGGCCGGGCACGCAGAAGCCGAAAGCCGGTACAGGGCGGCCCTCGCTCAAGTCGAGCTCCGTCAGGCGGAACTCAGAAACGCTGAACTTCAGCTCTCCTATACGAGCATCAAGGCTCCCGCAAACGGCCATATCTCCAGAAAAAATGTCCAGCCGGGACAGTTCGTACAACCGGGCCAGCATCTCATCGCGCTGGTCGGAAGCGGCCGGCTGTGGGTTGTGGCAAACTTCAAGGAGACCCAGATGGAAAAGATGCGCCCGGGACAGAAGGTATCGATACGGGTAGACGCATTCCCGGGTGAAACGTATGAGGGAACGGTTGAATCCATTTCAGCAGGGACCGGTGCGAAGTTTTCCCTCCTTCCTCCCGATAACGCCAGCGGTAACTTTGTGAAGGTGGCCCAGCGGGTGCCGGTAAAGATCGTCTTCGACCGGAAACCCGAACGTCCCCTTTCGACAGGGATGAACGTGGTGGTCGACGTACGGGTAGACTAAAGGACCCGCCGATGAAAAGCGCAACCGTAAATTCATCCGCCAGTACCTCCGTGGCGGAAGGCGAAGGGGAGCATACCTATGAAACCGGCCTGCGCCGCACCATCATCACCCTGACGGTGATTGTGGCGGCAATGCTGGAATTGATCGACACCACCATCGTCAATGTCGCAATCAACCACATCAGCGGCAACCTCGGCGCCAGCATCGAAGACGTTTCCTGGGTGGTGACGAGCTACGCCATCGCCAACGTGATCGTCATCCCGCTCTCGGGGTTCCTCGGCAACCTGCTCGGCCGGAGGGCCTATTTCATCGGTTCCATCCTGCTCTTCACCCTGGCGTCACTGCTCTGCGGCATCGCCGACAACATCTGGACACTGGTATTCTTCCGCTTCCTGCAGGGCATCGGCGGAGGTGCCCTCCTGCCGACCTCCCAGGCGATCCTCTATGAAACCTTCCGTCCAGAGGAACGGGGCGCGGCGACCGGCATCTTCTCCATGGGTCTCGTGCTCGGCCCCACAATCGGCCCGCTGCTTGGCGGCTACCTTGTAGACTACTTCAGCTGGGAATGGTGCTTTTTCGTCAACATCCCGGTAGGCCTTCTTGCCGCATGGTCGGCATTCACCTTCATCAGGGAACCGAAGGTCCGCCACAAGGTACAGAAGATCGACTGGACCGGCATCGGGTTGCTCGCCGCCGGCATCGGTTCGCTGCAGTTCATTCTTGAACGCGGCCAGTCGAAGGACTGGTTCGATACCCCATACATCACCTGGTTCACCCTCATCGCCCTCACCTCGCTCGTGGCATTCGTCTGGTGGGAGCTGCATACTGAGCACCCGGCAGTCGACCTCAGTGTGCTATCACGCAGCAAGAACCTCGCAATCGCCGCCGTACTCACCTTCATTGTCGGCTACGGCCTCTACGGCTCGCTGTTCGTCTTTCCGGTGTTCGTGCAGCGCCTGCTCGGGTTCACCGCGGTGCTGACAGGGCTCGTGCTGTTCCCAAGCGCCATGCTGACAGGCGCCATTTCGCTCCCGCTCGGCATTGCCCTGCAGAAAGGCGCATCTGCGAAACTGATGATGGCTTTCGGCATGGCGGCCTTCATGGTGTTCTCCTGGGAACTTGGACAACAGACCCTGCAATCGGGAGCGGAGAACTTTTTCGCTGTGCTTTTGCTGCGCGGCCTGGCGCTCGGATTCATCTTCATTCCAGTCACCATGCTCGCCGTCACCGGCCTGCACGGGCGCGACATCGGACAGGCGACCGGACTGAACAACATGGTCCGCCAGCTCGGAGGGTCATTCGGCATCGCCATTACCAACACCTATGTGGCACAGCGGGTCGCCGCACACCGGGTGGAACTCACAAGCCACATGTCAGCGTATGATTCCGCTGCGCTTGAACGCCTGGAGGCCATTAAACAGGCAGCCGGAGCACGGGCGGCGCTCTCCCCGGCCGATGCCGAGAACCTTGCCAACCGTGCGCTTGAGGGCACCGTGATGGCCCAGAGCTACCACCTTGCCTACATGGACGCCTTCATGCTGATAGCCGTTTTGTTCCTCTGCAGTCTACCCCTCCTGCTCTTCATCAGGGAGAAAAAGGGTGACCAGGGACATGCCCCGGAAGCTCACTGAAAAAGCATAAGGGTCCGGCAAACAGGGCAAACATCCAGAACCCTCACAACTTCGACTCTTCCCTGTAGCGCTGGTAATCACTGCGGACGCGGCGACTGTAGAAGATTATGACAACTGCGGCAAAGAGCGTTACAAGACATCCGAACCGGATGGCAGGGCCGGTACCAAACTGCTCCGAGAGCCACCCCACCTGGAGGTTGCCTATCGGCATGAACCCCATGAAAACCATCATATAGAGACTCATAACCCTTCCGCGGTACCGGTCCTCTACCGTGCCCTGAATGGTAGCGCTCATTGTGGCCACGGCAGCCACGAGACCGAAGCCGCAGAGAAAGAGGAAGAACAGCGCGAGGGGGAGAGAGAGGGTGTAGGTGAATCCGATGAGGGAGAGTGCGAAGAGAATGGTTCCCCCTGCGATGAACACCAGTCGATCAACCCGCCGGGAATACATGGAGATGAGCACGGTACCGATGACGGACCCTATGCCGGAGACGCCGTAGAGGTACCCGAGACCGGTGGCGTCCATATTGAACGAACGCTTGGCCACAACCGGCAGCATGGTAACGTACGACCAGCCAAAAATTGAGATGACGGCAATGAAGATGACGATGGTGCGGATGAGAGGGTGGTGCCATGAGTAACGGAGCCCGTCCGTGATGGCACGGACGGGGTGGCCTGACTCAGTTGGGGAGGGACTGCGCGTCCCGACTTTAATCATGAAGAGGGACAAAAGGACGGCGAAGAAGCTGAACCCGTTGAGCATGAAGGCAGCTCCGGTTCCGGCGACAGCGATGAGCACCCCCGCTATGGCCGGGCCGATGACCCTCGAGCCGTTATATATGGCGGAGTTGAGCGCAATGGCAGATGAGAGATGCTCCCGTTCGACCATTTCGCTGAGGAACGCCTGAAGTGCAGGCACATTGATGGCATTGACGCAGCCGAGCAGGAAGGAGAGAACGAGGATGATGGGCATCGTGACAGTGCCGGTGAGGGCGAAGATACCGAGGATGAATGCAAGCACCATTGATGACGACTGGGTCCAGAGAATGATGGTGCGGCGGGGGTATCGGTCGACGATGACGCCGCCGATGAGCGATAAAAAGAGCGTCGGAAGAGTCGATGCGGCGGCCGCAAGACCCACGTCGAATGCCGAACCGGTGAGCTCCAGCACCAGCCAGCCCTGGGCGACCATCTGGATCCAGGTGCCGACCATGGAGACCACTTGGCCGGGGAAGTAACTGCGGAAGTTCGGACTCTGAAAGGCGGGAAATGCCGAGAGAAGGGATGCTTTGATGGAGCGGGTCCCACCGGGCCGAAGGAGATTGCTAGTTCCCTGCATAATCACCCTCTGCCGCAGCGTCGTCGGGATCCGGAGCTTCATTCACATGATAGTCATGATCGATAATGAGATCGGCACGGTAGCGGAAGGCAAGCACGTCCTCATGCTCTTTTTCAAGCACTTTAAGGCGGTACAGGTCATTGCTCTCCTTACCGCGCAGGTCCTGGTTCTTGCGGGTTTCACGCCAGGTAAGATCGATGTATATGCAGAGGTCGGCATCCTTGATGCCAAGGGCGTAGAGGCCGTCGACGACGAGCACGTCAACCTTGCTGAAGTCGGTGATGAGCCGGTCGAGCTGGCCGCTGACGATGTCGATGCAGGGCATGAGCGACATGCGCCCGGTGCGGAAGTCCCCGATGTTGCTTTTCAGGAGATCCCAGTCATATTCGCTAACTCCGACATGCTCGAAATTGTCGGCGATACGGGCCGCGAGACGCTCGGAAGGCGCTATCCGGTAATAGTTGTCGGTATGGAGGATTTTTGGCTGTGCTCCGACCTTCTTGAGGTTCTGGGCGAGGGCATGCGAGAGTTCGCTCTTGCCGCTGCCGGACTCTCCTGAAATAGCCACAATGTACTTATGGCCGGGATGTTCATGGCGAAGCTTCTGCATGTCGGCAAGCACCCGACCGGCAATGACTGCGGCGGCCGCGATATGATGCTCGCGTATGAGGAGGACATCACCCAGCATAGTGCAAAACGTTTTATTCGAAGGTAATGCGGGGGAGGTCATATCCCCTGCAGCGTGATAGGAACGGGCACGGGGAGCCCCGCTGACAGGGGGAATATAAGCGTTTTAGCGGGAAAATGCATACCGGTGGGGCGGCTAATGCTCCCCGGCATCGCCCCCTCTGCCCCGCTCATTCCCAATGCCCTGCCCCCGGTCCGGGCCAGTCACCTCGCATGACCGGCATCCGTCCCCGCCGCATGAGTCCGAGACCGAAGGCTCAGCATCGCGACTCTTAGCACGCTCCCGACCCGCATCCTCATTTCGGTTGCTGTTGCATCGGTGAAAGAGAGCTGAAGCATGTTCAGGTGCCATCGGGAAGGGATCCTTTGTTCTGTTTTGGTTTACAGGTTCAGCTGCCAAACAGGCGGGCGTATTCCGCTGCGGTTTCCCCGTCAGCCGTCGTCACCGTGATCCGCTCCGGGATGCTCCGGTAGAGGGCGCTGAAGTTCTTCACGCAGGAGGGCGAGGAAAACCAGATTTCATCGATGAAGTCGAGATCGATGCTCTCCTCCTGCTCATGCTTGCCATGCAGGTAGACGGAAAGCGGGGTGACGGTGTTGCCCTCTTCCTCAAGAGCGTTGACAAGGTAGCTGTCAACAAGGTTAGAGCCGGGCAATAGGACCTTTTGGGCGCTGATGCCTCCGTCCTTCAGCATGCCGGCAATGGCTGACGGACTTTCTGGCTCAAGCTCGAAGTCGCTGAGTATGCCGTACTTCTGCAGCTCGGTAGCCGCCGGCCGGCCGAGGGTGCAGATGCGGGCACCCGACAGGTGGCGAACATCGCGGCCGAACTCCATCAGGTAACTGAAAAAGTACTTGACAGCAAAGCGGTTCGGGAAGAACACGACCGGCCAGTCGCCGATAGTATTGAAACATTCCTCGAGCACGCTGCGCTCCGCAGCCTCCTCTCTCCGGCAGGGAAAGTTCACCCTTACATAGTCACGGTTGCTGAAGTGGGTTGGCTCACCGCCGACCGTCAGTACTTTCTTCTTTCGGGAGAACCAGTTCTCCTCGATGAAATGATTGATGTTCTCACCGATGATGAGCAAGGCAGGAGAATATGCAACCCTGTCGCGCCGCAGGAACTCGCCGATGGTACCGGTAAAGACCTGCTGGTTGTAGCGGGTGGCGTTCTGGACGATAGCCACCTTCGTCGACTCGCTTCTCCCTTTTTTCAGGACCGCCTCAAGCACTGCGTGAACGGACGATGCCACCATGTAGTAGACCAGCGTGTCGGCATCGGGCGCCTGGATCTTGTTGATGGGATGGCCGGTGCAGAAGGCCACAGAAGAGGATACCTTCCGCATGGTGAGCGGGATTTCGCTGTAGGAACTCGCCCCGTGCGCGGCCGTGATGCCGGGGATGATTTCGTAGTCTATGCGGTGCTGACGGAGGACATCGATTTCCTCACCCCCGCGGCCGAAAACAAACGGATCGCCTCCCTTAAGACGGGCGACAGTCTTACCACGAAGCGCGTGGCGGACGATCTCCTCATTGATGGCATCCTGCTCGAAGTGGTGGCTGTCCTTTCGCTTGCCGGTATAGATCTTCAACCCCTCAAACCGGTCGACGAGGGCACTCGTGACCAGATCATCGTAGAGGATAACGTCGGATGCATGCAGGGCACGCTCGGCTTTGAGGGTAAGGAGGTCGGGGTCGCCGGGACCGGCGCCGATGATATAGACATATCCCTTTTCCTGCTGGTTGTTTTTTTTCATGTCGGGGTACTTCAGATGTTGCTTGCTGGGTGGTGTGCGTTGCCGAGAAAGAGGTCCTTGATTGCGTTGCGCCACTCGACCGAACGGCGGGCATTCCTGCCGTCGGAGGAGACGGCGACCGTCATTCCGTCGTGGCGGAACAGCGCTGGAGAGATGAAATCAGAATCCCGACGATTGTCGACAATGTTGCAGAGAATACCCTTCTCTTGCGCATCGTCGAGGACCCGGTGATTGAGTCGGTCGTCCTCGGAGCATGCATATATGAGAAAAAATCCATCGAGATCAGAGGGCTCGTATGATTTCTTGAGCTGATGGATACCCGTTGACAGGATCTCCATGCTGATATCAGGCGCCAGGACAGTGACGTCGCCGGTGAAGAGCAGGACCGACTGCAATTTATGCATGGCCAGCGCCCCTCCGCCGATGAAGAGGATCCTGCGCCCGTCGATGCGGAGGTTGATAGGAATGAAGGTGCTCACAGTGCCTCCCTTGACCTGCGGACGGATATGGTGACCTTGAGCAGGGCGGTCAAGAGAAGTGCTCCGCCTGCCCAGATACCAATTGTGACGAGCATGTCCGGCATTGCGGGCGCGTAGACCGTTCCGCCGTCCGGCGAAGCCTGGCCTGCAAGGATCAGGCCGGGTCCGCGGTCGAACCATGCAGAAATGGCGATCAGGAGGCCTGCAGCGGCAGCGAGCATGCCGCCCGTCCTCCGGACCACCGGCAGCAGAAGCAGTGCGACCGAGACCGCCCCGGCAACAAGCAGCACGGAGGGAAGCAATGAAAACGGAGCATATGCAGCGGGCAGCGCCTCACGCGCCATGTCGCTGTAAAGCAGACGAAGGGCGTAGGTTTCCGAAGGCAGGTTCCCGAGAAACGCGGTGCCGGCATCAAGGCCTATGAAGAACAGCGAGGCCAGGCCAGCAAGAGCGGTGTAGCCGGCAAGACGCTCCACCAGCTCTTTGCCTTCATCGGGACCCGCGGAACGGCGCATGGCTACCACCATGAACATGAGGAGCCCCATGCCGGCGGCGAGGCCCGAAACCAGGATCCTCGGTGCGAGCATGGCGCTCGTCCAGAGTCCGTAGGTCGGCATAACGGCGAGCATGAAAGCGGCGATGACCGGAAGTGCGAACCCGACCGGCACGGCAAGCATGACGACCGCACGAAGCCAGCGTGGCGGAGTGGTGCCTTTCTTTCGTGAGGCAAGAAGCGCCCATCCTGCACTGAGCGATAGGACAAGATAAGCCATGAGGGCCGGAGCATGCCATGAGGCGGGTGCAGAGGGCGACATGTTCATGAAGAGGCCCGGAATGCGCGAAGGCATGCCGAGCCCTGCTGCGATGAACAGCAGACTCATGGCTGCGGCTACTGCAGCAAGGAATGCCGAGAGCGGAGCTGCGGCAGACAGTTCACTGCGCTTCATGAGACGCTCGGGAACAAGGATGAAAAGCGCCGATGCGGCAAGACCCGCAAGGAATGGCAGCTGCGCGTTGTAAATACCCCAGACCGCACCGACGCCCATGCCGGTGGAAGCGAGCCCTTCTTCGCTCTGTATCCGGTAGCCATGGATGCCCGCTCCCGCCAGAACAGCGAGAAAGGTGATCCAGGTCCAGTACGCGGCGTTCCCTTTGAGTGCTTTTTCGAACATGGCTGATTTTTCCTGATTCCTGTCTTGTGTTCCTTAAATGATGTAGAATACCGACGGTTCGGTGCCGAGCTCCGGCTTGCGCCGCATCGTCTCGTTCGACCCTAGCAGCCTGCTTACGGCGGACTTGGGGTCGTTGAGGTCACCGAATGTCATCGCCCCTTCAGGGCACTGGCTCGAGCATGAGGGTTCAAGGCCTTTTTTCAGGCGGTCGGAACAGAAGCTGCACTTCTCGACGACACCCTGCTCTCTCGTCGGATATTCGGGAGTCGGTTCCTTGATAGCCGGGCGGGGGTCGCTCCAGTTGAAACTGACCTCTCCGTACGGGCACGCAAGCATACAGGAACGGCAGCCGATGCAGCGGTGGTAATCGATGGCGACAATGCCGTCCTTTCTCCGGAAGATCGAGTCCGTTGGACACGCCCTCACGCAGCTCGGCTCTGCACAGTGGTTGCAGAGGGCGGGAATCGCCTGCTTCGTGGCGCACGCAGTACCGAGAAGTGCGCGCCCATCCTCCTTATGGATCCACTCAACCTGTCGGCGCGGGTCGCTGAATGTGGGCACATTATGGCTCCTGCGGCAGGCATCGAGGCATGTCGTGCAGCCTTCGGGGCAGCGGCGTGTATCGATCACCATTCCCCAGCGCCTGCCCGGCTGTTTTGGGGAGGAAGCCCACGCGGAAGCAGATACACGCTCAAAGAGCGGGTTGCTGAGGATACCCGAAGCAGCTCCCAGTCCGGCAATGAGGCCGAGTCCCGCTTTCCTCATGAATGTCCTTCTCTCTTCGTTCATCACGGTAGATCTTGTGGAGATATGTGGCAGTTCCAGCAGTTCGGCTTCACGTTTGCGTAGTTGTGGCAGCTGAAGCAGAAAAAGCGGTTGTTGTCGTGGCAGCCAAGGCAGGTGGCGAGATCCTTCTGGAACCGCCGCCCATCGGGTGTCTTCATGAAGGCATCGGGCCCTTCATGGGCTGCATGTTCTTTCCAGTCAGCCAGCACCTGCATATGATGGGTCTGCATGTACTCTTTAGGGTATATGCAGACAGTGCTGTCCGCTGTACCAGAATCAGCCGCCGGGGAAGCATCCCTTGTTTCGGCGCCCGTGGCAAGGTAAGCCGCTGCGGCAAGCATGGCCACGATGACCAGTCCGATGAGTGTGTTCTTATGCATCATCGCTCTCCCCCTCGCCTTTTCCGGCCATCGGATTCTCCCTCAAATCCACGGTCCTCTTTTTCTCGCCCTGCATCACCAGCGCGTTGCCCACCAGCTCGTGCAGACCGTAGACGGTCACACCGGGGTTCCAATAGCGCATGAGGGAGGGCAGGGTCGCACGGTCGATGGCGCAGATGGTCACCAGCGAGTTGACCCGGTGCGACTTCTTGACGTGGCGCACCGCATTGGCACGAGGGAATCCGCCGCGCATACGCATCTCCATGAACTCTTCGGCATTGATGCCGCTGCCCGAACCACAGCAGAACGTCCGCTCGCGGATGGTGTCTTCCGGCATCTCGTTGAACGAGTTGCAGACATTGTTCAGGACGTAACGGGGCTCTTCGAACATGCCCATGCCGCGCGCCACGTTGCAGGAGTCGTGGAAGGTGGTGCGGAGATGGTCGTTGCGGCTCGGGTCCAGTTTCAGCTTGTTGTTATGGATGAGATCGGCGGTGAACTCGGCAATGTGCACCATCTTGGTTGCAGCCGCATTCGTGAACTTCGTGCCGGTGACCGGAGAGACCGGCTGCTCGAGGAATCCGGCCGGCCCGTTCATCGTATTCATGTACTGGTGAACGACGCGCCACATGTGGCCGCACTCGCCGCCGAGGACCCATTTTACCTTAAGCCGCTCGGCCTCGTGGTACATTTTTGCGTTCAGCTTCTTCATCATGTCGTTCGTGGTGAAGAGTCCGAAGTTTCCCCCCTCGGAGGCGTAGGTGCTGATGGTGTAGTCAAGGCCGATGTGCTCGAAAAGCAGCATGTAACCCATCATGGTATAGACTCCGGGGTCTCCGAACACATCGCCCGAAGGGGTGATGAAAAGCACTTCGGCCCCCTTGCGGTTGAAGGTGGGGTTCACCGTCACGCCGGTAAGATCCTCGATGTCATCGACCAGCGATTCGATGTTCTGGACGAATGTGTGCGGCTCGATGCCGAGATGGTTGCCGGTGCGGTTGCAGTTGGCGACCGGGGCAAGGATCCAGTTGTTGTTGACGCCGATCAGGTTCAATAGTTCACGCGCCACCATCGTAATCTCGGCCGTATCGATGCCGAGCGGGCAGAACACGGAGCAGCGGCGGCACTCGGTACACTGATAAAAGTACATATGCCACTCCTTGATGACCTCCTGCGTCAGCTTCCTCGACCCGGAAAACCCTTTCAGGATTTTCTCCACCATGGGGAAATCGTTCCGGTAGACCGAGCGGAGCAGCTCGGCGCGAATGACCGGCATGTTCTTCGGGTCGCCGGTGCCGAGGAAGAAATGGCACTTGTCGGCGCATGCTCCGCAGCGCACGCAGGCGTCAAGATAGAGCTTCAGCGAGCGGAACTTTTTCAGGCGCTCTTTCAGTCCCTCGTGGATAGTCTTCTCCCACCCCTCGGGAAGCTGCCAGTCGTCATCAGGAGCCGCCCATTTGCGGGGATTCGGAAAGCCGATCTCTCCGAGCACTTCAGGCTTGGCTGAGTGGCACCAGTTTCCGTCGCGGAACTCGACCGGCATATCCCACCACTCCTGGCGAGCGTAATCGCCTTTCAGGGGGCTGGGTTTTTCCAGGAACTCGCGGGTGAGCTGGTTTTTTTTTGGTGCGTATTTTGACATGATCAGTCCTTTTCAACCGGAAGTCCGGCTTTTTTCATCTTTTCCCGGTAATCATCCTCGTACTCGCTGTAGGTACGGAACTTGATTTTCTTGTTCCACGGGTTTACATGCCGCTTTTCGCGGCTGTTATTAGCCAGATTGCGCGTAGGGCTGAGGAAAATCGCCCCGGCATGCATCAGCTTGCTGAATGGGAAGTAAACCGCCAGCACCGAAGCAAGGAACAGGTGGATGTAGAAGAGCGGACTGATCGAACCGGGCGCATCGAAACTGAAGGCGGCAAGGTTCATCATCAGCGCCTTGATAGCGAGCACGTCGACCTTGGCAACGTAGCGCATCGACATGCCTGCAAGGACGATGCCGCCGATGAGGAAGAGCGGGAAGAAATCGGTCTGCAGAGAAATGATCCGCATCTTCGCATCGCGCAGGCGTCTGGCGACAAGGTACGTGATGGCTGCAAGCACGATGGCGTCCGTCATGTAGAAGGCCGGCAGTGTGAGCTCAAAAAAGCGGTCGGTACGCTCGATGAGCTGCACGACAAGGGGCGGCTCAATGAAAAAGAAGCGTGCGTGGCGCAGACCGATAAGAAGCAGCGACCAGTGGAAGGCCAGCCCGCCCATCCAGAGCCACTTGCTCGAAGCGTAGGCCAGCTGCGGACCCGTATGGAGCTCGGCTTTGGTGTTGCGGAACAGCGAACGGAAAAAGAGCACCTCCATCATCACGCGAAGGGCCGCCTGCCACTTCGTGGCGGGGCTTTCAAGTTTCTGGTGCTTGATCCAGTCGAGTGATTTCTCCTGACCGCAGGTGGTAGTGATGCAGAACGGCACCGGACGGCTCAGCCAATCGTACATCCTCCAGGCAAATCCTGCCACAAAAAGCAGGACAGCAAGATAAGGGATGATGACGCCGAACAGATAACCCATGCCGAAGTAGGCGACTCCTACATACGGAATGCATGAGAGGACGGCAACCATCACGAGGGGCATGAATACTTTTTTCATGAAACGGCCCTCCTTAGCAGCATGTGCATCTGGCTGCGCGCCTCGTCGACTTTTAGGCGATAGATGTTCTCACGGTTTTCCATGAAACAGTCGAACGCTTCGAGCGTCATCTCGTCCATACGGCGGCGGCATGCCTCGCGCCCGGCATCCTCCGGGATGAACTCCTGTATGAGGTCGCAAAGGGCACCGAAGAGAGCGAGAGACTTCGATGGAGGAAGAGGCTGGACGGCAAAGATGCGGGTGAGACGCTCAATCCCCTCCCGGCAGTCGACTCCGCCGCCGATGTTGTCAAGCACCGTCCCCATGGCATCGGCGAGCGCCTCGCCGGCCGGTGTCGCCCGGGACATATGTTCAGGGAACATCCCGAGTCCGGCGCTGCTCCAGCGGTCGAGCACCGCAGTCCGGTTCAGGGAGACCGCCTGCTTCCAGTTGTTCATCATAATGCGATACGATAAATAAAGTGTGTTCAGAGCCAGCTGTTGACCCGGTGGACTTCGACGAGGTCCACGAACCCGTCGTAGCCAACCGTCTTGACGCCCTCGACGAGGGATCCGATGGCGCGTGCCTCGAGATCCGGCTGGAGGGCATAGACCGGGTTGGTCTTCAGGAGGGTTGCGATGTCGGATGCATAACGGCCCGAGGACTGGACGGCATAGACGCCGTTCTCGATGAAAAGCACGGGATCGCCGGGTGCCGCAAAGCGTATGCACTCCTGCATCGACGGGCTTTCAAAGGGTGATTTATTGATGGTGTGCAGCATGATAGCTTTCAAGATTCAATGGTTGCTGTTCAGGCTCTCCCCCGGGGAAGCGCCCTTCAGTGGTGGATGACGACGTCCTGTTCGTTCATCCTCCGGCCGATTTCGGCCGAGTCGAGCACCTCCACGTCGACAAGCAGATCCTCTTCGGTGAGGCCGCGTTCGTCAAGCGAGGTACGGTCGACATAGAGCTTTTCCACATCATAGCCGTCGAGGGCCATGAAGGTTTTCGCGAATCCCTTCATGGAAATGCCCTCTGTCTCCTGCCCTTTTTTCAGGGCGTAGACCCCATCGCCGATGAAGGCGACCGAAAGGTCCTGTTCATAGGCAGCCATGATGAGGATCATCTCGAGCCCCTCATAGGTGTAGATCGAACCGTGGGGAGCACGGCGCATCACGTGCATGATCTTTTTGATGTTCTCTTCCATGATGGTTCAGTCTCCGAAGGTTAACAGTCTGTCGTTGCGGATGGCGATGTCGGTAAGGGTGCCGAGCCCCGTTATGGAGCCGCCCCTGATCATCAGTTCGTCAGTGATGCCGCGCCTCTTGGATGCGGCGATGCAGGCCAGCACTTCGAAGCCGTGCTCGGTCGCAAGGGCACTCCAGCGCTCAGCGATGTTGCGGTCGTCCTGCGGCGGATCGCCGAGTTTGGTCGCATTGATGACCCCGTCGTTGTACAGGAAGACGGCGTCGATCCTGTGGCCTTTCTGGATGGCCGCTTCGGCGAACTTGTACGCCGTGTCGGAGGCCTGATGGTTGTATGGCCCTTCCTTGAGAAGAATTCCTATGTTCACCTTATTCCTCTGTTTTGATTGTTGTCGATGCCCGGGATCCGCTCAACAGCAGCAAGCGGTTTTGGCGGCAAGGCCGTCATAGAGCGGTCCCCAGGTTTTTGCCTGAAGGGCGAACGGAGCCTCGATGTAGCGGCAGAAATAAAGCGCATCCAGTGCTGCGGGTTCGTCGCCCGCCTCAAGAGCCCGGAGCGCCTTCCGGCCGGATGCGGCTGCATCCTGGCCTGTAAGCCGGACCTGCTTCCAGTAATTGACCGCCTCGCGCCTGAACGAAATGGTACGGCCGAGGGCTTCGGCCGACTTGAGGTTCGATACGACTTCACCCCGAGGGCCGAAGGAGACCGCCCATCCGTTTTCCGCCCACTTTTCCGATGCGTCCACGGCCCGGGTAATCCGGGCTATGAGTTCTTCGTACATGGTTTTCCTGTTGTCCGTATCCCGCCGCAACAAGAGCGGCGGGGTCGGGTGTTGAGGGTTACAGGCCGTCGCCCATGCCCATCTGGATATACCCTGAGGGGCAGACCAGCGAGCAGATATGGCAGCCTACACATTTCACATAGTCGGTTTCCACCTTCTCCCCTGCGGGGTTGTCGCGGTGTCGAAGCACGGCTTCCTGCGGACAGAACGACACGCACTGCTTGCAGTCAAAACAGAGACCACAGCTCATGCAGCGCTCCGACTCGGCCTTCACCTGTTCGGGCGAAAGTGCCTCAAGCAGTTCATCATGGTTGCCCACTACTGCTTCAAGCTCGCGGTTCACCCGCGTGGCGGGCGCTGCGGGAAGGAAGTAGAGAAGATCCTGCTTCTGGGCCTTCGTCACCTCGCGGCGCACCGGTTCGGGAAGCGGCTCTCCTTTCAGGAAGGCGTCGATCGACTCGGCGGCTTTGCGCCCGTGGCCGACTGCCGTCGTGATGAGATCCACTTTCAGTGCGTCGCCTCCGCCGAACACGTTTTCACGGCCGGGGATGCGGAAGTTGCGGTCGACCTTCATCCAGGGTCCGCTGCCGATCACGCCATCAAGACCGCTGAAATCGGCACCCTGACCGATGGCGGCAACCACCATATCGGCATCGATATCGAAGGTCTCGCCGGTGCTCTTGTAGCGGAGGAACGGGATCGGGGAGTTCCACCCCTCCTCACCTTTCTCTTTCTTCACCATCTTAGAGCAGCGGAGGCCCCGGACAGCCTCGCCGTCGCGCAGAACCTCCACAGTACCGCTCATGTAGTGGACCGTCGTGCCTTCCCGGACTGCGTCCAGAAACTCGTTGTCAAAGCAGGCCATCTCGTCGCGGGGGACACCCGATACCAGAATGGCCTCCGAGCCGAGGCGGAGAGCGAGGCGGGCCACATCCATGGCCACGTTACCGTCACCGATGACGACAACCTTCCTGCCCACCGGCACATTGTCCCCCATAACCTCATAGTTGCGAAGGAACTCGATGGCATTGGTGGCCGAGCGGCTGCCCTCGAATCCCGGAACGGGAAGGGAGCGCCCGACCTGAGCGCCGATGCCGAGGAACACGGCGTCATATTCTTTTTCCAGCTCGGCCAGCGTAATGTCGCGGCCGACCCGCGCCCCCATCTTCGTCTCGATGCCGAGCGCCGTAATGCGGCCGATTTCCGTATCCAGGACTTTCCTGTCGACACGGTAGCCCATGATGCCGTAGAGCACCATGCCGCCGAGTTTCTGATTGGCGTCGTAAATGGTGACTGCGTGTCCCATGCGGCGTAGCTGGTATGCGGCAGAGAGCCCTGCAGGGCCACCGCCTACCACAGCAACGCGCTTTCCGGAATCAGGGCCCGGTGCCGGCAGCTGGAGCCCTTTTTCGATGCCGTAGTTGCCGATGGCCTGCTCGACCGCGTTGATTGAGACGCTTCCGTCATGATACTGACGGTTGCAGCCACCCTGGCACGGATGGGGACAGATCCTGCCCATGACCGCGGGGAAGGGGTTGGTATCGACAGCCCTTTGCCAGGCAGCCTTCAATGGATCATCCGACGGGTCAACACCGTTCAGGAGCCGGTTGATGCCCCTGATGTCCTCGCCTGCAGGGCACTCGGCCGAGCAGGGCGGCATCTGACGCACGTAAACCGGACACTTGTGGCTGTGGTCCCCGAACGCAACGATCTTGTCCTCACCCGTAAGCTCGCTGTAAGCGGGAAACGTCCAGTTCGTCGCGAAGTCAAGAATTGGATTTGATTCTACCTGCATGAAAGTATCTCCTTTGGCTAAAAGCGGACATGGGCCGACTGGTTGAAGGTGGTTCTCGCGTGACGGTAGCTGTCGATCATGTCCTCGTCAAAGGTCAGGCCCGTCTCTTCGAAGAACCGCTTCCATCCGATGCGGTTGATCCATTCGCCGACGCGCTCCCAGGGGCGACCGCCTGCCTTGTATGCTGTGAGGATTCTGCCGACTGCGTCGGTGACCTCGGGCCAGCGGGGCGGATTGTTGGGAAGATTGTGGGCGACGATGCTCATCGTCGAGGGTTTCGATCGGGCATTGCTGTTCTTGCCGCCGACCCAGATTGCGAACTTCGAGTGCTCGGGATGGTTGATCTCCATGGCCGGACAGGCACCGAAGCAGGCTCCGCAGCAGATGCATTTTGCCTCATCGACCATCAGCGAGCGCTTGCCGTCGACCACCGTCGGCCGGATGGCGGCGACAGGGCAACGGGCGACTGCTTTGGGGAGCTCGCAGACCATCGACAGGTGGTCGTGGTTGATGCGCGGCGGACGGGTATGCTTCACGACAACGGCGATATCGGCCTGGCCACCGCAGTTGATCGAGCAGCAGGAGGTGGAAAGGCGAACCTTGTTGGGCATCTCCATGTGCTTGAACTCGTGGTAAAGGGTATCCATCATCGACTTCACTACACCGGAGGCGTCGGTCGCCGGAATGTCGCAGTGCAGCCACCCCTGGGTGTGCGACACCGAGGAGACGCAGTTGCCGGCTCCGCCGACAGGGAAGCCCATCGACTCGAGCTCCCTGATCATCGGTTCGACGTTATCCGGGTTCGGGGTCAGGAACTCCACGTTGTTGCGGACGGTGAAGCGGAGATGGCCGTCACTGAAGCGGTCAGCGACTTCACAGAGCCTGCGGACCATGTCGACCGTATCCTGGCGAGGGGTGCCCGCACGAACGGTGTAAATGGCATCTCCGCTTTCAGCCACGTGCTTGAGTACGCCGGGACGGGGGATTTCATGGTACTTCCACTTGCCGTAGTTCTTTCTCACCACAGGGTGAAGGGCCTCCTGGTAGGTATGGGGGCCTGACTCTATGGTCTTCCAGGTTCTTTCAGGACTGCTCATGTTTGTTTCCGTTCTTGTTTTGCCTGTCGGCCGCCGGACTCGTGCCCTCGCTCCGCCCGGCCCTCCCTGAAGGGGAAGGCCCGGGGCCGGGGGTGCGGCCGCCTCTTGGTTGTTGGCTTAATTGACTCTTAGGGGCCCTCTTAGTATTTCGCCTTGAAATAGGGGTTGTCGCGGGGGCGGGCAACCTGGTTGATGTCGACTTCAATGCCTACACCTTCGAGGAACTGCTTCAGCCCGACACGCTCAATGCTCTCACCGATCCGCTCGTGGTCGAGCCCATTGTCATCCCACCAGTCGATAATCTCTTCGACCAGTTCCATGAAGGCTTCGCGGTCCTCGTCCGTCTCCATTTTCATGAAGGGGATGATAAGCGAACCCATGTTGACGCCGACCTTGAGGGTGTTTTTTCCGCCCATGAGCAGTGAAATACCGCGTTCTTTTCCAGGAGAGAGCGCCTTCGGCATGACATTCAGGCAGTGCATACAGCGCACGCAGTCGCGGGTCTCGATCTTCATTCCGCCGTTCTCGAGCGTGATTGCCCGGGTCGGACAGAGATTGATGACCTGGTTGACCAGCGCATCGACACCGTTCTTCTCAATCCACTCCTTGAGGGCAGGCTCGTCCACCTGGATAGCATCCTTCCAGGTACCGATGACGGCAAGATCGGAGCGCATGATGGCATTGGTGCAGTCGTTCGGGCAGGCCGAAAACTTGAACTTGATCTTGTAGTTCCACTCCGGACGGTGGAGCTGGCTGACAAAGTGACGCAGCGCCTGCAGATGGAGTTCAAGGTTGTCGTAGCAGGCCTGTTCGCAACGTGCCGGGCCCGCGCACGACACAGCGGTACGCATGCCGGCACCTGCACCACCGAGATCCCAGCCTTTTTCATTGAGCCGGTCAAAACACTCCTGCACCTTGTCCTGCTCAATACCCTGAAGCATGATGTCGCCGGTCTGGCCATGCAGGGTGATGATGCCGCTTCCGTACTCCTCCCAGATATCGCAGAGCTCACGAAGCATCTCGGTATTGTAGTGGAGGCCCGGAGCGGGCTGGATGCGCATGGTGTGGAACTCTGAGGCCTCGGGAATCTTGTCTTTGATCATCGAGTACCGGGTGATGACGCCGGCGCCGTAGCCGTCTACCGTCACCAGACCGCCTTTCCAGTATCCCATCTTGGTATTGTATGAATACTCAAGCTGATCCATCACACCGCGTAGCATCGGCTTTTTCGTCCGCTCCGCAAGCTCTTTGAAGCCACCGACGAAACTCGGCCAGGGGCCGTTTTCGAGTTCATCAAGCATCGGCGTGGGGTTCAGGAACTTGTCACCGCACCCTCCGCCGGAGTGTCCGCACTGATGCGATCCGCATGAACCCGCACCTTTCGCTTCTTCCATTTTTTCTCCTCCTTTAATGTCTCTGTAGATTGAGGCCGATGGCCGTTTTTGCTGTTTGGTTACACGCAGCCGGTCGGCTTCGGAAGTCCTGCCACCTTACAAGCCTGCAACGCAGGACCTTTCGGGAAGAGTCCGTAGAGGAACTCGCTGGCCTCTTTCTTGTCGATGCCCTGTTCGGCAGCGATGGCCTTGGTGAGCACCTTGACAGCCGGGGCAATCTGGTACTCGTCGTAGTAGTTCCTGAGGAACTTCACGAGCGCCCAGTGCTCGTCTTTCATATCGATCTCTTCGCCTTCGGCGAGTTTGCCGGCGATCTCCTCGGTCCAGTCTTCAAGATTGACGAGGTAGCCGTTCTCGTCAGTTTCTACGGTGACTCCGTTGATGGTGATGCCCATGGTCCTCTCCTTTTGATGATGTTTGTTTGAAAAGAATGACTAGAGTTCTGCACTCATTAATATAACCATATAGTTATATAATTAAGCAAGAGGGGCCGATTTTCCAAATCCGGACTGCATTTTTTCGATCCGAACCTGCTTAACTAAAGACAAATATAACTATTCAGTAATATAGTTACTAAAACGAGAGGTGATTTACAAGCTCTCTAAAGATTTTTTTATCCTTACAGTGAAAAAAATTCAGCAGGAACACCACCGACATACGGAGGGAGCCCGTTTTCAGGCAGATTTGGTCGTGCAGGAACGACTGGAAGATCGAAACAGGGCCGAGAGGGACACGAACGTTTCCGCCCATCCGGGAGTCGCAACGGCATGGATGTGAGCGTATGAGGCAAACAGGTTCCCCTGGAGAATCCCGTCATAATCCCCGCTGATACCGGTACCACGGACCACATCGAACTGCCATTGGGGACGTCCGTTGATGGCAACAGCCTTCGAGTAATGGAATTCGTGGGCACGAACCCGCTCGCTTTCGCTGAACCACGGCGAGCAATGAAGACTTTTGAGCTCCAGGTAGCCATGACCTGCAGGATGCTTCTGGAAGTCGATTTCCAAAGGGAGAACACCGACAAGCTGATGCCGTTTCCCGTTCCAGGTAGCTCCTGATGAAAGATAAATGAGGCCGCCGCACTCCGCGTAAAGCGGCATGCCTGATTCCACAGCTTGGCGGACGCTGTCGCAGAGGGTGAGGTTGGCTGCGATTTCGTCAATAAATGATTCAGGAAATCCTCCGCCAAGATAGAGTCCGTCGAGCACTGGGAGCTTCCTGTCCTTCATTGAGTCGATGAACACAAGCTCTGCACCACGATTCCGGAGGGCTTCGAGGTTTTCGGGATAATAGAAGCAGAATGCCCGGTCCCGGAAGACTCCGATTCGAGCACGTCCGGAGAGCGGAATCCCTGCTTCCGCTTCAGGCATATCTTCGAGAGGAAAGGATGAAGCGGAAAAACAGATGTTTCGGATGGCCTCCATATCACAATGAGCGGCAACGGTTTCCGATGCACTTCGGATGGCAGCTTCGGCACCCTCGCCGCTTTCGTCAACCGTCGTGAGACCCAGATGGCGCTCCGGAATGACAAGACGTTCATCGACCGGAATGGCACCAAGCACCGGCACCTTGCAGTAACGCTCGATTGCAAGTCGCTGTTTTTCGCCCTGACGCTTTGTGCGGACCCGGTTGAGCACCACTCCGCAGATGTCTGCTCGCGGCTCCATCTGCTGCATGCCCATGACGATTGCGGCAATGCCGCGCCCGGCACTCAATGCGTCGACGACGAGCAGTACCGGTGCCTTGAGCATTGAAGCCAGACCTGCACTACTGTCAGATCCGTCAAGAGAAATACCGTCGTGGAGACCGTGGTTGCCTTCGATGAGATTGAGTACCGCCGCACCCCGGAGGGCGTAACGCGAAAACGACTGCATGCAGCCGTCATCGCCCATCATCCAGGGGTCAAGGTTCCGCGACTCCTCCGCACCGGCCAGGCGATGCCAGGCCGGATCGATATAGTCGGGTCCCTTCTTGAAACACATGACCCTGTCACCCGCAGCGGAAAATGCGTGCGTAAGAGCAAGCGTAATGGTGGTCTTTCCGGAACTTTTGCCGGGAGCCGACACCATCAGCCTTGGGATCACAGCTTCATTTTTCTTCACCTGCACCACTTATTTCTTGCGGATAAAGAAGGTGTGGGCACCGCCGTCCTCGGTATGCTCGACAACCTCATTCCCGGTTCGGTTGGCCCAGGAAGCCATGTCGTTGACAGAGCCGGGATCAGTAGCAGTCATCTTCAGCACCTCTCCGCTCTGGAGTGCGTCGATGGCTTTCTTTGTCTTGAGAATCGGAAGAGGGCAGTTAAGTCCTTTGCAGTCCAGTTCAGCTGCGGCAGCGATTGCGCTCATGGTTGTATCTCCTTGTTTGTATTGTTGGTTGTCAAATAACACGTTTTGTTCTTCAGCCCCTGTCCTTCGGGGGCATCTGCTCCGCCCTGACGCGGCTCAGGAAAAAAATATCGGCATCGTCGGTTCCGACCACCGAGCCATCGGCGTGAACGAGCGGCTCTTCATAGTCGTTCCACCCCCGCAGACCGGTACGCAGCGACACTACGCTCTGGAAACCCAGCCGCTGCATCGAGTGCGCGGCAAGAACGCTCCGTCTGCCGGAACGACACACCACGACGATTTCACGCTCTCGACCGCAGGCAAGTTCGGGCAGAGTATCCTCATACCCCCATTCGCAGGCCGCCTCCAGTATCCCCCTCGGGACACTGACGGATCCTTCGATATGCATGGCCGCATACTCATAAGACTCACGCACGTCGAGAATGAGGAGATTGGAATTCTTCTCCATGCGCTCAACGAGGGTCCAGGGCATGATTTCACGCACGTCGCGCAGGCACTCTTCGACCAGTTCGGAAAAGGTTGGCATCGGATTCAGCGGTGTGGTTGCCCTCAGATAAACAGCGAGATGTCGGCATCGGCAGCATACTCGAGAAAGGTGGCCGCACCGCCGTACTCGACACCGTCGATGAATTCATCTTTCGAGAAACCGAACACCTCCATAGTCATCTGGCAGGCGATGAAACGCACGCCAGCTTCCTGGCACATCTCACGGAGCTGCTCGACGGTGGCCACACCCTTCTTTTTGAAAGTCTCTTTCATGAGCGAGGTTGCCATGCTGTCAAAGCCCGGAATGTTGCCGGAAATGATGTTTGGCACCGGCCAGTTGATTGACTGGAAATCCTTGCTGCCGAACGGCATCTTCATCGGCATGGCAGGGTTGGTATGCGGAGCAACCTTGGCGTCAATCTCCTTTTTGAGAAGCGGCAGGCCATAGAATGTAAAGAACACCACCGCTTCCATGTCCATTGCTGCGGCCGTCGAAGCAAGGATGAACGGAGGGTAAGCCCAGTCGAGGGTTCCCTGTGAAGCGATGATTGCCAGTTTTTTTGTTTCAGCCATGGTGGTCCTCCAGTGTTGAACGTGGTTGGGTTGTTGCGGAGGGAGGGCATAACCCGTCGCCCCCCCAATAATAACTATATAACCGAGTAATTATATAGATGATAATAAAAGCGCGGGTAACCACCAAAAAAAAGGTGGATTTTTAAAGGGCCGGCCACTTACCGCACGAGCATGCCTGTAGCTGCAACGAGCAGGATAAGCACCTGGAGAAGAGCGATGACGCCGAAGATCGGGCGTTTTTCCCGGAAAAAGGCGGGGGCGGTGAAGAGCAGGCAGACGACCGGGATCATGCAGATCATGATGATGGCCAGATAACTCAAAGCGTCCCCTCGCAGAAAGCTCTCCGGGCTGGCCATAAACGACCATCCGACCGGGGCGTTGAGCTTTTCCTGCATGACCGATGCCTTCAGGTGCCAGTTGGCAGCCATGGCGTTGATTGAGACTTTCTGAGGAAGCAGAAGAAACACGTAAGCGGCGTAACTCCCCCCGAGGAAAAGCATGGCGAAGTGTGAGAGCTTATCGAGCACACCGGCATAGGCTAGCTGCTCATTCTGAACCGGCGGTTTTCCCAGTGTATCCTGGTTCATATCCCAAATCCTTTTAAGAGTGAACGAATACCGGCAACAGCAAGCATGCTGACCACTATGACGCGGACTGAACCGGTGTTGACTTTCGTAAGGAGCTTCGCTCCGATTTTCGAACCGAGCATCATGCCGCCGATCGAGGGGACGGCGATCAGCGGAAGCATGGCGCCCTTGAACATATACACCCAAGCGGCAGCCGCCCCGTTGATCGAGAGCACCAGGCCGCTCGTGGCTACTGACACCTTGAGGGGCACTCCCATGAGAAGGTTGAATACCGGTACGTTGGCAAAACCGGCACCAAGACCGAACATCCCGCCGATGAAGCCGATCATGAGAAAAAAGACAAGACTCAGCGGCGTGCGGTGAACCTGCCAGGAGATCTCCTTCTTGATAGACTCTTCATAATAGATACCGGAAATGTGCAGTGCTTTTGAGAGGGCGTCCGGAACCTTCACCTCGGGATAGCCGGACTTGCCCGACAGAAACATTATGGTGGCGATGGCGACAATGACGATGCCGAGCAGCAGCTGAACCGTCTCTGCCGGAAGCGAGAGGCCGACCATGGCACCGGCAATCGAACTCACGGAACCGATGAGGGCCATGGGGAGTCCGAGCTTCAGGTCAGCCAACCCCTTGCGCATCAAAGGCGCGCCTGCGGAGATGGCACCTGAAAGCGCGACCATCAAACCCGCCCCTCTCACATAGTCGAGATGAAAAGGAAAGAAGCTGCTGACGATGGGGACAAAGAGCACCCCGCCGCCGACACCCGCAAGCACAGCGAAAATGCCGAGAACAAACGAAAAAAGAAAAGCAGCAGCACCCATACCCACCATGCGGCCTCAAAGGCCGCTTCCGGCCCAGCAGCCAGCAGCGTGGAGGGAATTAAAAGAAGCAGCAGCAGCGCAAATGAGGCCACGGAAAGAGTCCTGGTCGGTACCGGCATAACTGAAACTCCTGTAGTCGATGAATAAATACGTTAGGGCGAGGCCCCCCTGGAGGGGCAGCGGCAGGATGGGAGACCAGCCGCTGCATTTCGGGGGTTATTTCCCCTCGTTCAGGTAGAAGGTCTTTTCCTCGGGACGGAACGGACGGTTCAGCCAGAGCGGACGGCGGAGGCCGCCGGGGCCCGGGGCCGGCCTCGTCATTGCGAGCCACTCGCGGTAAACGGCCTGCGAACGGTCGGTGTCGACGAACACATCCCCGTACTCATCACCTTCATGCGCGGGCTCAATGCGGACCTTCTGGTGCCAGCAGTGCATGCCGCTGATCGGGTCGGGATGCACAGGGAAGGTGATATTCTGATGAACACCGCCGTCGCTCCAGAAGATCCTCGATGTATCGGCATCGGCGCTCTCGTGTGCCTGCACATCCTTTTCAACCCGCATCTTCCACTTCGAGCCACCCTCCTTGGTGATCTTCACGGTATTGGCAGCCCAGCGGTTGCAGGATGCATCCTCTTCACGCCGCCAGCGGCCTATGTGGTGCGAACAGGCAAGCACGCCGGGGCGGATGCCTTCGGTCACAAGGGCGCGGTTGATGAAGAACCCTATGTCGGTATTGACCCTGATCAGCTGGCCGTTTTCCAGTCCAAGCATTTCGGCATCGGTGGCGTTCACCCAGACAGGATTTCGGTGGGCGATTTCAGCAAGCCACTTGGCGTTGCCGGAACGCGAGTGGATGAGCACCGGCAGGCGGAAAGTCGGTACAAGAACGAACTCTCCTTTGCTATGATCCATCTTCTCCTCATGGATATGGCTCTTGATGTAACCGGGAAGCCGGTACTCAGGCCATTTCCAGTCGACCATGGTCTGGGAGTAGAACTCCTGCTTGCGCGATGGGGTAGGAAACCCGGTGCATGATTCACCCTTTACCTCCACGCCGACAGCCTTGCCGTTTTTGGTGATGAGGCCGCTCTCGGGGTCGACAGCCGATCCATCCAGCTCAGATGCCGCTGGTGCTTTCCGGTTCACATCATAAACCTTGGTCTCAATCTCGAATGCACCGAACTTCTGCATATACTCGAATGCTCCGAGCCCCTCTTTTGCTGCAGCCTCGGTGAGGCCGGGTGTGTGCTCGAAGATGTAGCGGTAGTATTCACCGATCGTAATCTTCTCTCCGGGACGGTAGGGAGAGGTCACATGCTCTCGGATACCGAGGCTTCCGTCGGGGTCGATGCGCCAGGTAAGCTCGATCCAGAACTCGTCCTCTTCCCATACCTCGCCGGGGTTCGCCTCCCAGGTGAAGGTAACCGGCTTGCCCATCTTCTCGCTTGCGACCCTCAGCACCGGCTGACGGAACGCAATCCACTTCCCTGCATGGGTTTCATAGCTGATGATGTCGTGGCGTTCGGGTGAGTGGCCCATCGGAAGTACGTAGTCGGCGAAGTATGCAGTCTCGCTCCAGGTCGGGGTGAGGGCCGCGTGCATCCCGATCTTCGATTCATCTTCAAGGGCTTCGATCCAGGAAAAGCCGTCGGGGTATGTCCATACGGGGTTGAATACCCTTGTGAAGTAGACGTCAAGCTTACCGCGGCCTTCCTTGAGGAAATGCGGAAGCAGAAAACTCATTTCAAAGTGCGCGAGCGGATACTCGTTCGGGAGGTGCAGCTCGTTCCAGTGCGTCTGGGGCTTTGGGTTGGCAGGTACGGTCGGCTTGAACTTGTTCCATGCGCTCGGCGCGGTACCACCAACCGTGCCGACGCTGCCGGTAAGTACGTTGAGGAAATGAAGGGTACGCGACACGGCCCAGCCACCGAGGTTGCCACTGCTGGCGCTGCGCCATACATGGGTGGAGAACTGCGTACCGGCCGCGCCAATCTGGCGGGCGACATCGATGATCGTGGAGGCAGGAACGCCGCTCTCTTTCTCGGCATACTCCGGAGTGTACTTTGCGTACTCTTTGGCAAGGGCCTCGATAAACGCCTCAAACGAAACCTGTGAGCCGGGATATTCGTTGGCAAGGTACTCTTTCCAGTTCACCCAGTTTTCCAGGTAGTCGCGGTTGTAGAGGCCCTCTTCGATAATCACCTTCGCCATGGCGAGCATCACGGCCGGTTCGGTGCCGGGGTAGGTCGGCATCCAGTAGTCGGACATGCTTGCAGTGTTGGAGAGGCGAGGGTCGAGGACTGCGAGCTTGGCACCTTTCATGCGGGCTTCAACGATGCGCTGTGCGTGAGGGTTGAAGTAATGGCCCGACTCGAGGTGGGCGCTCACGAGCAGAATGAACTTGGCGTTGGCATGGTCCGGCGAAGGACGGTCGAACCCCTCCCAGATGGCGTACCCGAACCGGGCGCCCGAGGAGCATACATTGGTGTGGCTGTTGTGGCCATCGACATTCCAGGCACGGAACACCCACTCCATGAACCCGTCGTGACCCGGACGGCCGACATGATAGGAGATTTCGTTGTTGCGGCCTTCCATGATGGCCTTTCGCATGCGACCGGCAATATCATCGAGCACGCTGTCCCAGCTGACCCGCTGCCACTGTCCTGCCCCCCGCTTGCCGACCCGTTTCATCGGGTAGAGGACGCGGTCCTGATCTTCGACCTGGTTGAGAGTTGCGGGGCCCTTGGCACAGTTGCGCCCGCGGCTTGCAGGATGATAGGGGTTGCCGACCAGCTTGCGGATCTTCATGTCCTTCTTGTCCACGTAGGCAAGCAGTCCGCAACCCGCCTCGCAGTTGAAACATGCGGTAGGGATGAGCATGTACTCGTTCGACTTGCGTTCCGGCCAGCTTTTTGAATCGTACTCCACCCAGCTGTCCCATTTTTCAGGGGGAGGGCACGCCGCCGGAGGGCCTTCAATGGGCATCGGGACGGCGCCGGTCGAGGTTTCGCTGTGCAGGTCCGCAATGATGCCGACCTTCTCGGCAAGTGTCTCTATGAGGGTTGGTTTATGCTTGTAACTCATGCTTGTCGCTGCTCCGGGGTTAACTTAATGAGATTGTCTGCGGGGCCTTGACCCATACTTTTTCTGTGTAGAAGACGCCGCCGAGGGCGAAGATGGAAGCCACGGCGAGGGTCAGTGAGCCGGTCGGCACAAGGACCGCAAGGAGGGGGAGCAGGTTGCCCAACAGGACGCTGCCGTACCAGAAATCACGCTTCAGGCTTCCGCTCCTGATTGCTTCGGCCGCACGCTCGGCTCCGACTGAAGGATGGCGGCCGTACAGCTCCGTTGCCATTACGATGAGATGGAGGACGAATGCACCCGCAAGAACCATTTTGAGCTGCCCTGCGGCACCCTCATTGATACCGATGAAGAGAGAGAGGAGCGTCATTGCTGCGCCTCCGGCAATCACCGAGTTCAGGAGCATATGAAGGGAGAGCATCGGACTCTGCCAGAAGTCGCGCCCCTTGGCCGAACCGAAGAGGAACGCCGTGTAGACGGCCGTCAGGAGCGCCATTGCAGCTCCGCCCCAGAGGCCGGCAGAAGCAAGCAGCGGTAGCGAAAACCATGTACCTGCCCCCCAGAGGGCGAGGAATGCCCCGTAACCCGTAATGGTGAGGCCGCCCCGGACGAGCCACGAACCAAACTGAGGGCGGAGCATGACCGAGCTAAAACGGTCCGGTCGATCGAGATCCTTCACAAGGAAACCGCCGGTCAGGGCAAGGAAGACCAATGAAATCGCCCAGAGGCCCCACTGCATGGCCGGAGAAAGCGCCACGTCCGGTAAGAGAGCGAAGGCGAACAGCAGAAGGAACGCACCCGCAGACACGGCTTTCGACCATACATACGCAGGAACTTCCCAGCCCCAGACGGAGCCTTTTGAGGGAGCATCGTATACCCTGCGGGGAGCTCCGGCTTTCGTCTTTGCGCCGTGCGAACCGGCAGCAGACTGGTCGGGAACACCGTGGCCTTCACCGTGCACCGCATGCTTGGCGAAGTGGCCGACGCCGCGCGACTGGGCGCTCCACATATAGGCGCCCTCTTCGGGTGCCTGGAAAGGATCGAGGGAGGCGCCGTCTCCATTGATATAGAACACATTCGGGCTGGTCCCTTTTTCCGGCTTGCGGACAACGGTGCGCTCGTTTGCCACCAGTTTGGAGATTTCACTCTGAGGGTCATCAAGGTCTCCCGAAATAATCGCCTGCTGAGGACAGATCACCGTACAGGCGGGCTTCAGGCCAATCTCGACCCTGTGCGAGCAGTAGCTGCACTTTGCTGTCGTCTGAGTCTCGGGATCGATGTACACGGAGTTGTAGGGGCATGCCTGTGCGCAGGCTTTGCACCCGATGCAGCGGCGGGAGTCGAAATCCACAATCCCGTCAGGCCGCTTATGCAACGCTTCGACAGGACAGATATCCACGCATGGGGGTTCCTCGCAGTGGTTGCAGCGCAGCACGGTAAAGTAACGGCGTGTATCGGGGAAGGTCCCCTTCTCCACATACTTCACCCAGGTCCTGTTCACACCGAGCGGAACCTGGTTTTCTGATTTGCAGGCAACGGAGCATGCATGGCATCCGATACACTTGCGGGCGTCAATGACAAAGCCGTAATTCATGAACTGGTTTGTTCTAAGTATTATGAAGGGCCATGCTCCCTTGCCTCAGGCATGCGCCCGGCAAAGACGGAACACGGGAGATCAACCTCTTCGCCGTATCACTATATAACCGAATAGCTATATAATAACACAAGAGATCCATTCTCCAAAAAATATTCGGAGGAAAGGCGTACTTTTTCTCAAGTTTTGCTCGCCCCCTTTAGCATCCACCTTCAGAAATGAGGATTGGCGGGGTTCTTTTTTGAACATTACTCCCGTTTTGCTAATATGCTGGCTGGCCGGGCACCAAGCCAATCCCGCAAAGCACCATTTGTAATTCAATCAATCAAAGCCCTTACACCCATGAGCGCACACGTCTATAAGAAAATTGAGATCGTAGGATCCTCCGCCACCAGCATTGAGGAAGCCATCAACAACGCGGTTGCAAAAGCTGCAGAATCGGTCCGCAACATCCGCTGGGTGGAAGTCATGGAGACCCGCTGCCATGTCGAAGACCAGAAAGTTGCCTACTTTCAGGTGACCTGCAAGATCGGCTTCACCCTCGACTGAGCACCTGAACCGTTCATCTATTACGCATGAAGGGCGCCATAGGGCGCCCTTCTGCATTCAGATATTGAGTCGATTCATATGTTATGCACGAAGTTCAGCGACCAATTGGTCTGGCCGTGACTGATGACCATGGTGTCGGCGTTGGAGGTGATTACCTCAGGAGCCCAGCTGAATGCGGCACCAACCTTCGTATCGTCATTCACCTTGTAACCAAAACCGCAGGAGTAGTGGTTCTTCACGATGGCGGGGAAGAGCGGATTGAGATACTGGTCAGGCACTGGATTGGTCGAGAAGCTAGCGCCACCGCGCAGGGCAAGGCGGTCGGTAGCCATGTACTGCATACCGAGCGAATAGACGAACTGATCATCCCAGTTCTGCGTCATTGTCACGTCCATCGTTTTTCCTGCATAGACGCTGTTGGCCGTTGTATTGTCGGCAGTGAAGCTCATGGAGAACTTATCCATCACATCGGACCAGTCAATGAACTTGACGTCACCAACGAACATGAGCTTCGGGCTCGCTTTCACGGCAAGTCCTGCCGCCGCCGTGGCCGGCCACTCAAAATCGTGAACCTTGATTGTCCCCGTTAGTTCCTGCGCAAATGCCGAGGGCGTAGTGCCCATAGTACCAGCAAAGGCAATCTTCGCACTACTTGACTCAAGATCGCTGAGACTGGTCTTTGTGTGATAGCTGGCGCCGAAGGTAATCCCATCAGATAGCTTCTGGGTGAGGCCGAGCTTGAAGCCGGTACCATAACCGATTGCCTTGCCCATGAAGGGGGAGCCGTTCGAGAAATCGAAACGTGCATAGTTGATGTCAGTTATTTGTGAGCTGGCCATCATTGACTGAAGAGTAGCAGCCATGCTCCCTCCGACTGATCCGCCAACATTGTTCATCATGTTTGCAAAATGACTCCCGTCAAGATCCATCTGCAGATCCATGCTTGCCCAGACGAAGTCTGCCGTTACACCGACGGTGGTTTCCTTCGAGAGCTCATAGGCAAATGGGAACATTACCCGTCCCACGCCAACCTCCGAGCGGATGGTCCCGCCACTGAGCGGCACCGTACTTCCATCCATGCTGAAACCATACGCAAACAGCGGCGAATCATTCCCATAGTCGGTACCCATACCCCCCTGACTGAGCACTGCGGCACCCCAGGTTATCCTGCCGTCTTTGCGCATGTAGGAGAGCGAAGGCATGTAGAATGCCGTTGCCTCGGACTTATCGTTCGCCCCTCCGTAGGAGAGCTCGACACTGGGGTGCAGCCCTCTGATACCGATACCGATCTCCTCAGTCCCCTCCTTCATGTATCCAAGTGTTGCCGGGTTGTTCATGACAGCTGAGTTGCCGGTATCGTATGCCATGCCTGCGCCGCCCATGGCGTGTGATTTGGCGCCGTAACCCTCAAGGTTCATACCGTTGGTTGCCATCGCCGTCGAGGTACAGCAGACTGAAAGCGCGATGGCTGCGCCTACAAATGATTTTCTGGACATAATGCTCTGGTTGTGGTTGTGGTGGGTTTAGTTTAACGATATAGCAATATGGCGATATATAATATTAACAATCGTTAATTCCAAGTACAAAAAAAACAGCCGGTGCGGGGACGAATCCCCTGCACCGGCTGAAGAAAAAAGCGCGGGCTTATCAGTTTTCGCCCGAAAAGCGCTCAGGGGCCATCGCCCAATGTGCCGGAGAGAGCCACAGTGTTGAGAGCATGAGCTCGCGGATATGGGGGAACTCCTTCGGAAGGCGATCGTAGATCCTCTCGAACAGCTCCTCATGGGAGAGCAGCTCTTTCTTCCATGCCTCGCTGTCGACCTCCATCAACTTGGAGAACTTCTCAGGGGTCATGGCATCCAGGCCGGTCCAGTTGAGGGCGTCGTACTTCGGCATCCAGCCAAGCGGGCTTTCGACGGCGGTAGCACGGCCACGGACACGACCGACAATCCACTGCAAGACACGCATGTTCTCACCGAATCCCGGCCAGAGGAACTTGCCGTTCTCGTCCTTGCGGAACCAGTTGACACCGAAGATGCGCGGAGGATCCTGGATGGTGCGACCGACATGGAGCCAGTGGTTGAAATAGTCGCCCATGTGGTAACCGCAGAACGGAAGCATGGCAAAAGGATCGCGGCGGACCTGGCCGATGGTTCCGGCGGCGGCGGCGGTCATTTCGGAACCCATGGTTGCGGCAAGGTAGACACCGAAGTTCCAGTTTGCAGACTGGTAGACGAGCGGCACGGTATCGCGGCGGCGTCCGCCAAAGATGAATGCACTGATCGGCACGCCCTTCGGGTTCTCCCAGTCGGGATCGATCGAGGGGCAGTTGCTTGCCATGGAGGTGAAGCGGGCGTTCGGGTGCGAGGACGGCCTGCCGCAACCCGGGGTCCACGGCTTACCCTGCCAGTCAATGAGTTCAGCCGGCGGCTCATCGGTCATATCTTCCCACCAGATATCGCCGTCGAGCGTCATGGCTACGTTGGTGAAAATGGTGTCACGGCTGAGTGAAGCCATGGCATTCGGGTTCGACTTCATGGAGGTACCGGGAGCAACGCCGAAGAATCCGTACTCGGGGTTGATGGCGTGCAGGCGTCCGTCTTCACCGGGCTTGATCCATGCGATATCATCGCCGATGGTGGTCACTTTCCAGCCATCGTAGGCTTGCGGCGGAATGAGCATGGCGAAGTTGGTCTTTCCGCAGGCGCTCGGGAAAGCCGCACCGACATAGGTCTTCTCTCCATCAGGAGACTCGACACCGAGAATGAGCATATGCTCTGCGAGCCAGCCTTCATCGCGGGCCATGCTTGAAGCGATGCGGAGCGCAAAGCACTTCTTGCCGAGCAGAGCGTTGCCGCCGTAGCCGCTGCCGAAGGACATGATGGCGCGTTCCTCGGGGAAATGGACGATGTACTTGGTGTCACTGCAGGGCCACGGAACATCGGCCTGACCAGGCTCAAGCGGGGCGCCGACAGAGTGGAGGCAGGGCACGAACTCGCTGTCCGATCCGATGAGATCAAGCACCTTACGGCCCATGCGGGTCATGATGCGCATGTTGGTTACAACATAGGGGGAATCGGTGATTTCGACGCCGATATGGGCGATGTGGGAACCGAGCGGACCCATGCTGAACGGAATGACATACATCGTACGGCCCTTCATGCAGCCGGTATAGAGGCCGCGGAGGGTCTCCTTCATCTCTTTCGGGGCGACCCAGTTGTTGGTCGGGCCGGCATCCTGACGACGGATGCTGCAGATGTAAGTGCGGTCCTCGACCCTTGCCACGTCGCTCGGATCGGAACGGCAGAGATAGCTGTTCGGGCGTTTTTCTTCGGAAAGCTTGATGAAAGTGCCGCTCTCAACCATCTGCTGGCAGAGGGAGTCATACTCCTCCTGTGATCCATCGCACCAGTAGACGTTGTCAGGACAGCACATGTCCGCGGTTTCCTGCACCCACTGGAGCAGTTTCTTGTTTGTCACAAAATCCGGGGCATTGATCTGCGTTGCGCTCATGATTGTTCGTTTGCGTTTGACTGCCGGTTAAAAAAAGCAACCGCAGCCTTCAACAGCGGCTGCGGATGCGGAGAAAACTGTTTATTGGGCAGGTGACCGCCCGCAGGATTGCACCTGATGCAATATCCCGGGATGCATGGCCCCCTGCTTCACTTTTTGAAAGACTGAAGAATCTTCTCCTCAAACTCGTCCCGGCTTCTGGCGCCGGTAATAACCTCCGTGATGCGACCGGAGGAATTGACGACGAAGGAGGTCGGAATGGAGCGCATTCCCCCGCGTACCTGGCCGCTGAACGCTCCTACGGTCTTCTCGTCACCCATCATGACGGGATAGGATATTCCTGCTTTAGAGACAAACGCCCTAATGGCGGGTTCGCTGTCGCTGACCGCAACACCGATGAAGGTGAAACCTTTGGGAGCATAGACCTTCTGGAGTGCGACCATGTCGGGGATTTCATGCCGGCAGGGCGGACACCAGGAAGCAAAAAAGTTTACGATGTAAGGCTTCCCTGCAAGGGATGCCGAACTGATACGCTTCCCGTCAAGGGTGATGCCGGAAAACGCGGGCGCCTTGACGCCTTGAGCGGTGGCAGGCTCGGCAGAAAGTGTTGCTGCGGGTCGGACGACCAGCAAAAGTGCAGCGGTGAGCAGGAAAACAGTGCGTCGAATCATCTTCATAATCTACATATACGGTTCCGAGGGCGGGGTTCCAAGAAAAAAAGTGCGGGCCTTCATCTTTCTAAATATAGGAATTCTCCTTTTTTTAAACACCCCCAAAGCGCACCTTATTAATCTTTGCGAATCTTTGACAAAAAAATTATATTTGGGCTTGATTTTTTCAGGGGATCAGACGAATGCTATAGGCCACCTTAGCTCAGTTGGTAGAGCAACTGTTTCGTAAATAGTAGGTCGTGGGTTCAAGTCCCTCAGGTGGCTCGTATCCGGTAATGACGACCGGAAGCCTGAATAGTAAGCTTTACAACATAAATCCTATCCACACTGTCACTATGCAAGAAGGTAAGATTTCCCAGATCATCGGCCCAGTTGTTGACGTCGATTTTCCTGAAGGGCAGCTCCCGTCTATCCTTGACGCGCTGACCATCACAAGACCCGACGGTTCCAGGCTTGTTCTCGAAACACAGCAGCACCTCGGCGAAGAACGCGTCCGCACGGTTGCAATGGAAAGCACTGATGGCCTCATCAGGGGACTCAGCGTAGCAAACACCGGCCGGCCGATTCAGGCGCCTGTCGGAGAGGGCGTGCTTGGAAGGATGCTCAACGTCGTCGGCGACCCGATCGATGGTCGCGGCCCGGTCAACGCAACGAAAACCTACTCGATTCACCGCTCGGCACCGAAGTTCGAAGATCTCTCGACGAAAGCCGAAATGTTCGAAACCGGCATCAAGGTCATCGATCTTCTCGAGCCTTACTCCCGTGGTGGTAAAACCGGCCTCTTCGGCGGTGCAGGTGTGGGAAAGACCGTGCTCATCATGGAGCTCATCAACAACATCGCAAAGCAGCAGTCCGGCTATAGCGTTTTCGCCGGCGTCGGCGAGCGCACCCGCGAAGGAAACGATCTCTGGCATGAAATGATGGAGTCGGGCGTTATTGACAAGACCGCACTCGTGTTCGGCCAGATGAACGAGCCTCCCGGCGCACGTGCAAGGGTCGCACTCACAGGCCTCAGCATCGCAGAGTACTTCCGTGATGAAGAGCACCGCGACGTGCTGCTCTTTATCGACAACATCTTCCGCTTCACCCAGGCAGGCTCCGAAGTATCCGCACTTCTCGGTCGTATGCCGAGCGCCGTGGGATACCAGCCGACTCTGGCAACTGAGATGGGTGAACTGCAGGACAGGATTACCTCAACCAAGAACGGTTCCGTCACCTCCGTACAGGCCATCTACGTGCCTGCCGATGACCTTACCGACCCGGCACCGGCTACCGCTTTTGCCCACCTTGATGCAACAACGGTGCTTTCTCGCCAGATTGCAGAGCTCGGCATCTACCCGGCTGTCGATCCTCTCGACTCGACCTCGCGTATCCTTGATCCGAACGTTATCGGAGACGATCATTACGACACGGCGCAGTCTGTCAAGCAGATACTCCAGCGCTACAAGGACCTTCAGGATATCATCGCCATTCTCGGCATGGACGAGCTCAGCGACGAGGACAAGCTCGTTGTCGCCAGAGCCAGAAAAGTACAGCGCTTCCTCTCGCAGCCGTTCTTCGTCGCAGAAGCCTTCACAGGCCTTGCAGGCAAGTACGTAAAGCTTGAGGACTCGATCAAGGGCTTCAAGGAAATCATTGCCGGCAAGCACGACAATCTTCCAGAAAATGCCTTCTACCTCGTCGGAACCATCGAAGAGGCCATCGAGAAAGCTAAAACCCTGTAATCAAGCGCGCACCATGGCAACTTCCGACAAAGGTTTTGATGTGGACATCGTCACTCCCCAGAAGCTTCATTTCTCAGGAGAGGTGGTGAGCGTCATCGCGCCGGGACAGGACGGACTTTTTCAGGTCATGAAGAACCATGCGCCCCTTCTTTCCGCCCTCAAAGGCGGAAAGGTCAGGCTTTCCCTGGCAGATAAAACCGAAAAGACCTTCACCATTTCTGACGGTTTTTTTGAAGTCAGCGGAAACAAGGCGATCCTTTTGACTGACAGCGTTTCCTGATTCCATGTCATTGAACCGATAAGCCCGGCCTCCACGCAATGGAATGCCGGGCTTTTTTTTGGACTTATGACACCACTCCTGCCACAGGCACTCGCACCGGGAGATACCATCGGCCTCATCTCCCCATCCTCACACTCCACCCGCCCGGAGCGGATAGAGCAGGCTGTATCCTATCTTGAAAAGCACGGGTACAGGGTCAAACCGTCCCAGCACCTCAACCGCATCAGCACCGACCCCGAAATCGCAGACCGAGAAAAGCTCTACGACCTGCACGCGATGTTCCAGAACCCGGCCGTACGTGCTGTGATCTGCCTGCGCGGCGGAGCTGGAGCTTCGCGCCTTCTTGGAGCCATAGACTACGAGCTCATAAGGAAAAACCCGAAAATCTTCATTGGTTATTCCGACATCACAGCCCTGTCGCTTGCCATTCTGGCCAACACTGGGCTCATCAACTTTTCAGGGCCGATGCTCGCCACAGAACTGCACGACCCGACACCCTGCACCGAAGAGCATTTCTGGGGCATGCTCACTTCGCCAGCCTATGCCCTCTCCATCCGGAACTGCCCGGCCCATAGAATTTCGGTCCTCCGGTCAGGATCGGCCGAAGGACCACTCATCGGCGGCAACCTCACCATGCTCAGCTCCATGATCGGAACGCCGTTCCTTCCCTCCCTCGACGGTGCACTCCTCTTCCTCGAAGATGTCAACGAAGCATCCTACCGTATCGACAGAATGCTTTCTCAGCTCCTGAATGCCGGGCAGCTTAAGGGGTGCCGCGCCATCCTTTTCGGCCAGTTCAGCAATGGGGGAGTTCAGCAGGAAGAAGAGGACCGACTCCTTCGGATCTTCAACTATTACGCCGACCGCAGCAGTAACATCGGGCCCTTGATTACAGGGCTCTCGTATGGCCATATCGCAGACCTCATGACTCTTCCAGTCGGAGCCATATGCCGGGCAGAGGTCAAGGATGACGGTACGTTTGCACTTGGGGCAATGGCCCCTGTCATCGTTCAATGAGCACCGCAGTTGCGTCGTGCGCCCCTCTGCCGTATTTTACCCTCATGAACATCCTGAAACCTTCCCGCATTTCCAGAGTAATGTACTCCTGCGTCAGCCCCGAATCGGACCACCAAACACTCGAAAGCCCTGCCGTAGCGGGCACTGATACGGGTGATTCCTACAGGGTAGTGCTGTTCAATGATGACGAGCACTCTTTTGACGAAGTCATCTTCCAGATTATCCTTGCCGTCCGATGCAGCCGGCAGAAAGCCCGACAACTCACCATGGAGGTGCACAACAGTGGACGGGCCATTGTGTTCAACGGCTCAATTGAGCGGTGCATCCAAGTGAGCGCAGTGCTTGAGGAGATAGCCCTGAAAACCGAAATCCAGTCGGTATGACCGGCGCTTTGTTATATATTCACACGAGAAAAGCTTTTCCCGAAACACCTTATTGACGCCATGACCACACCTGATACCACTCGCGTGCAGGGCACCAGCCTGTCGCCGGACAAAGTGATGCATAAACTGGTTTCCCTCGCCAAACGGAGAGGATTTATTTTTCCCTCATCGGAAATCTATGGCGGCCTTTCATCCTGCTTCGACTACGGGCCCCTCGGCAGCGAGATGAAGCGGAACATCAAGGAGCTCTGGTGGAACTCCATGACGCGCCGCCACCAGAACATCGTTGGCATCGACGCTTCAATCATGATGAACCCGACAGTCTGGGAGGCTTCCGGCCACGTAGCCAGCTTCAACGATCCTATGATCGACGACCGCACAACAAAGCGCCGTTACCGGGCCGATCATCTCATAGAGAACCACATTGAAAAACTCCGCCGCGATGGTAAGGACGACGAGGCTCTGCGGGTGCAGACAGTCTACGAAGCTTGCGGCGCGGCTGAGGAGCCGAACCGCGCACTCTACCAGCTGATCTTCGATGAGGCCATCAAGGCCCCCGACACCGGCTCGGGCGACTGGACCGAGGTGCGGCAGTTCAACCTCATGTTCCAGTGCAACATGGGTGCCGTGGCAGACAGCTCCGGCGTAGTCTATCTCCGCCCGGAAACAGCCCAGGGCATCTTTGTGAACTTCCATAACGTTCGAGAGGCTTCGCGAATGAAGGTCCCCTTCGGAATCGCCCAGATCGGCAAGGCATTCCGCAACGAGATCGTCAAGGGAAACTTCATATTCCGCATGGTCGAGTTCGAACAGATGGAAATGCAGTACTTCGTAAAGCCGGGAACCCAAGCCGAGGCGTTCGAAGCATGGCGCGAAGAGCGATACCAGTGGTACACCCGCCAGCTCGGCATCCGCCCCGAGAAGCTGCATTGGTACAAGCACGATAAACTCGCACACTACGCCGATCTTGCCTACGACATCAAGTTCGAGTTCCCCTTCGGCATTGAGGAGATCGAAGGCATCCACTCGCGTACCGATTTCGACCTGAGCCGCCACCAGGAATACTCCGGCAAGAACATGGAGTATGTCGATCAGCTCACCAACGAGCGCTTTATCCCATACGTGGTGGAAACATCCGCAGGATGCGACCGCCTCTTCCTCGCAATCCTTTCCGATGCCTATTCGGAAGATGTTGTCGATGGAGAAGAGCGCGTAGTGCTGAAACTGTCCCCGAAGGTCGCTCCCGTAAAAGCTGCTGTGCTGCCGCTGATGAAAAAAGGCGGCATGGGTGAAGCCGCAATGAAACTCCGCGATGAACTGGCGGAATCTTTCCCCGTGCAGTATGACGATGCCGCATCGATCGGTAAGCGGTATCGCCGCCAGGACGAGATCGGCACTCCGTTCTGCATCACGGTGGACCACCAGTCACTGGAGAATGGAACCGTAACGGTTCGCTTCCGTGACACGGCTGAGCAGGAACGCATAGACATGTCGCAGACAGCGGCGTTCATCACGGCGAAGATGGCCTGAACCACCCCAAACCCACCACCATGCGTTACGATGTCGCAGTGATAGGCGGAGGCCCTTCCGGGGCCGTAGCCGCAGCAGTCCTGGCTAAGGCGGGACTTTCGACGGTCCTGCTCGAGCGGAACCTCGACAATGTGAAGCCCTGCGGCGGGGCCATACCGCTTGGTCTCATCGAGGAGTTCTCCATTCCCGCGGAGCTGGTTGAAAAGAAGCTCGCGCACATGCGTGCCCGATCTCCTAAAGGGCGATCGATCGAAATGCACATGCCAAACGGATATGTGGGCATGGTGCGCCGGGAGAAATTCGACCGCTGGCTGCGCAGCGAAGCCGAGCAGGCCGGGGCCATCATCAAGGAAGGACTGATGGACAGCCTCATGCCGACCGGTGAAGGGTGGCTCATATCCACACTCGGAAACAAAGTCGAGCCGTTCGAGGCAACGCACATCATCGGTGCCGACGGAGCCAACTCGAAAACCGCCGACGAACTTGGGTTCCCGCCGAACGAACTGAAGGTCATCGCCATGCAGCAGCGGTTCCACTACACCCCGGAAATCGAAAAATTCCGCGACATCGTCGAAATCTGGTTTGACGGAGAGGTCTCCCCCGACTTCTATGGATGGATCTTCCCGAAAGCGGACCATCTGGCCATCGGTACCGGCACCGAGGACCGCAAGCACAGCATCAAGGCCCTGCAGAAGCGGTTTGTGGAGAAGATCGGCATTAAGACGGAGTCGTACCTCGACGAGGCCGCAAAAATCCCCATGAAGCCCCGAAAGACGTTCGCCGCTGAAAAGAACATCCTCGTCGGTGATGCGGCCGGACTTGTGACTCCGGCCAACGGTGAGGGCATATTTTTCGCAATGCGTTCGGGAAAGCTCGGTGCCGAGGCAATGGTGCGCCACATCAAGTCCGGCGCACCGCTCAGCGCCTATGAGCAGGAGTTCCGGAAGCTCTACCAGCCGATATTCTTCGGACTCGAAGCCCTGCAGGCCATTTACTACCGCAACGACCGCTTCAGGGAAAGCTTTGTGGCGATTTGCGCTGACGATGACGTGCAGCGGATCACCTTCGACTCTTATCTTTACAAGAAAATGGTGCCGGCACCATGGTCGGTTCAGATGAAGATCTTCTCGAAAAACATCTACCACCTCCTGAAAGGACGCTGAATGCTGCTATCCCTGCCAAACTGGATCATCCACGTTTTCTCATCGCTGGAATGGGGGGTTGCCGCATTTCTCCTGTTCCGTCATGGGACCCTGTCGGGAAGGCCTGCCCTCAGAATCTTCGGCCTGTCCATGCTTCCGCACTGGGTTGGAAGTTTTTTCGTGCTCGGATACCATGCCACCGGTGACACCATCCCCTTCATGCTCGATATGTCGGAGGTAATCAACCTGTTCGGGAGCATCGCACTCCTCGTGGCGACCCTCGGCATCTTGAGAGGCCTCCCGAAACCAGCTGGAGGAGAAATGACGGCAACCGCACTCATCGGCATTATGCTCATCGCCGGGCGTCCGCAGTCCTGGATGGGGGAGGATGTGTTCGACCTTATCCTGCAGCTCTCAAGCGTCGTCTACCTGACGTTTCTCGTATTGCTCGTGGTGGTATGGAAACGGGATCGGACGGTGTTTTCGGGAGTAACAATCGGAGGGTTCTGGTTCGTGCTTGTCTTCATCCTGGTGACGGTCGGATGCATGTATCTGGCAACAGAGATAAGAGGGTACCCGACCCTCTCGCACGATGACCTTCTGCACGGGGCGGCAGAAAGCCTCCTGAGCATCAGCAACCTCCTGATCGCCCTCGGAGCGCAGAAAAGCATTACGCAGGACCGGCTGACAGGAACAATCCGTCCCCTCAGCGACTGAGCAGTTTACGGTAGCTACGCGGCGAAGAAAGGATCTCTATGGCCTTCAGCACCATGGGATCGTGACTGACCTCCGCCATGACGGCAAGTCGTTCGTCGTAATGACGAAGAATCTCCTCCCTGAGCGCAGTGTATACCTCCCTGGAAGCACGACCGATCTCACGCTCCCGCCCGGCAGCAATCTCAACCTCCATCGTACGGTACGCCGCCATAGCCCGCTTGGCTTCTTCCGCATTTTCACCGGAAAGGAGCTTCTTGAGTTCCTCCAGCTTCCTGTCGGCCAGAGAACGGTATGTAAATCCTTGTTCCTCCAGGAACCCACTGAAGCTCTGAACCAGCGCCGTGCTGTCGGAAGAGACTGGAGGCAGGGGATGCGATGCACGCCACAAGGCGGCATGCAGGAACAGCAACCCTTTCATCTCCAGTGATTCAAGGTAGAGTGAAGGCTCGGGATCGGCGGCCTGGATATCGGGAAGGATCCCTCCACCGCCGTATACCTTCCGGTTCCTCGCGGTCCGAAACACTTCAGCAGTCCCATCTCCGGCATTTTTCCTGGGCAGGACATCACGTGCACCGTGCGCATTGCCAGCCTCTTTCTGGATGAGGCGGCCCGACGGAGTATAGTACTTGGCAGTAGTCAGCTTGAGGGCGTTTTCATAGGGCAGTCGGATAACCGACTGCACGAGCCCCTTGCCGAAGGAACGCTCGCCGACGATGACGCCCCGGTCGAGATCCTGCACAGCTCCTGCAACGATTTCAGCGGCCGAGGCACTTCGGGCATTGATGAGAACTGCAAGGGGAATTGAGGCATCAAATGGCGTTCCGGTGGTTGCATAGGAACGGGATGCTCCTGCGCTACGGCCGCGGATGGACACCACGGGGCTACCTTTTGCGACAAACGACCCAGTGACATCGACGGCGGCGTCAAGGAGGCCTCCGGGGTTTTCCCTGAGATCGAGGATGATACCGCGCATCTTGAAAGAACGGCCCGCGGCTTCCCGCTGCAGCTGCCCGAGAGCGCCCCTGAGGTCCGCACCTGAACGGTCTGCGAAACTGGTCATAGAAATGTATGCGATACCTCCATTCCCGCCGATGAAAGCTGCATGCCCGACAGTGCTCAGCCGCACCTCTTCGCGAACGAGCCGGCATGTAAAGGATTCAGTGCCCTGCCGCTGGATCTGGAGGGTGACAGGTGAGCCTACATTTCCCCGGATCAGTTCGCGCACGGCATCGAGGGATTTGCCGGCCAGGCGTACATCATTGATGACGCTGATACGATCTCCCGTCCTGAGACCGGCCTTTTCGGCCGGCCAGCCCTTCTCGACCGAAGTGACATAGATGCCGCCATCCAGAGCGGCGATTGTGATGCCAATACCGGCATACTGATTGCTGGTAAGATCGCCGAGCTCCCGCGACTCTTCCCTGTCGAGAAAAACAGTATAGGGGTCAAGGGTGTCAAGCATGCCATCGATGCCTGAATAGAGCAGACGGCTGATGTCGACCGTGTCAACATAGTTCTCAGCGACCTCACGGGTAACGTCACCCATGAGGTCAATACTGCGGACGGTTTCAAAGTACCGGTCGTCACGCGTGGATGCCGCTCCCGGGACAGCGGTCCCCAGAGCGAAAAGGCCTGCTGCAATGAACGCAACTGCCTTCAGGGAACCAAAGGGCGCCGTTCCCATGCGCTCAGCGGAGGGCGTCTTCGAGTGCAGTTGCCGCATCGGTCTTCGTGTCGCGGTATTTGATGATCACGGGCGTGTAGATAGACAGACCGTGCTCTCCGGCGAAGTCGCCCTTGAGACTCCTTGAGCCGGCAACGACCACAGCGCCCTCCGGGATGACCAGCGGAGACTCCGCCGTTTTACGATGGATAGTCCCCCTGGCAAGGTCGTAGACAGGCGTGGATCCGTTGATGATTACGCCTGTACCAATCACGGCCCTCTCCTTGACGATGGTCCCCTCGTAGATGCCGCAGTTGCCGCCGACCATCACATCGTCCTCAATGATGACAGGCACGGCACCGATGGGCTCAAGCACCCCTCCGACCTGAACGCCGGCGGAAAGATGGACGCGCCGTCCTACCTGGGCGCAACTGCCGACAAGCGCATGAGAGTCGATCATGGTCCCCTCGTCGACATAGGCTCCGACATTAACATAGGCAGGAGGCATCATCACTACGGACGGAGCAAGGTAAGAGCCGTCACGAACGGATGATCCGCCGGGCACGATGCGCACGCCGCTCTCCAGCGTAAACGACTTCAGCGGCCAGGTATCCTTGTCAATAAACGAGAAGGAGGAGCCAGGAACGCCGGTCTCAACCCTGCCGGCCTCAAGGCGGCCTAACTTCATGCCGAGCAGGATGCCCTGTTTCACCCAAGCATTTACAGTCCAGCCGGAGGCGCCCTTTTCGGCAGCCCGGATCGACCCATCGTTAAGCAGCGACTTGAAGCGCAGGAACGCCTCCCGTGCTGCGGTCATCTCCTGCAGAGCTTGAGCCCCCAGTGCAGAATATCCTAAAATCTCCTCCTTCAATGCGTCGTAAGCGCCCATCGTATAGTCTCCTTCCTTAAAGATCGCCGTATTCGGCGGTTATGTCCCGACTGTCTTTTCTGGTGTAGAAGCGGAAGTCGTCACTCCTCAGGCTTTCATCCTGCTTGACCCGGACGAAGAGCATATGCTGGAGGAACCACTTCAATTCCGTGTTCATGTCGCTGTTTTTCAGCGGCTCGGCAACCGTAGGGCTCACGTAGAGGTCGAGCTGCTGGAACTTCATTGCATGCTGCAGCGCGTACTTGCGCAGCCAACGCTCAATCTGGTTGATTGTGGTGAAGCGTGCCTGTACAACACCCGATCCGCCGCATGCCGGGCACTGGTCGCCCATTCGCTGCATGAGGCTCGGACGGATACGCTCGCGGGTAATCTGCATGATGCCAAAATCCGACATCGGAAGGATGTTAGACTTTGCTCGGTCGTTTCGCAGCTCGCCCTTCATCGTATCGTAGACTTTCTTTGAGTTTCGGGCGTCCATCATGTCGATGAAGTCGACCACAATGATGCCGCCGATGTCGCGGAGGCGGAGCTGGCGGACCACCTCGCGGGCAGCCTCCATGTTTGTGCGCAGCGAGTTCTCCTCCTGCTCCCGTTTGGCGGCGTAGCGGCCACTGTTGACGTCAACCACCACCATGGCTTCAGTATGCTCGATGATGATATATCCGCCGGACTTCAGCCAGACCTTGCGTGAAAAAATTGACTCGACGTCCTTAGCGATGCCGTAACCCTCGAATAGCGGCAGCTTGCCCTGATAAAGCGACACGTTCTTCACCATTTCGGGGGCTGCCCACTCGATGTAGTTGAGGGTCTCCTTGTGGATGGAGGCAGAGTTGGCGACTATTTCAGTCACATCGGAGGTCAGCGAGTCGCGAAGTACACTCGAAATGATGGTATCCTCCTTGAAAATGAGCTGCGGAGGCGCGGCATCCTTGAGCTTTTCTTCAATCTGCGTCCACTTGGCGAGCAGCTTTTCGAGATCCTGCTTGAGCAGCGTTTCCTCCTGCATTTCGGCAACCGTGCGGATGATGGCGCCGAACCCTTCAGGAAGCATAGAACGGACAAGCTTTTTCAGCCGGGCCCGCTCCTTGCGGGAAACGACTCTGCGCGACACCGCCACCTGCCCCCCGCCGAACGGCAGGAGCACCATGAAGCGGCCGGCGATGGTGATATCTGAAGTCAGGCGCGAACCCTTCGTGCTGATGGGCTCCTTGATGACCTGAACAAGAATCGAGTCGTTGGCCTTGAGCTTTCCGGCGATCATCTGGGTGTAGGACTGGCGTTTTTCCGCACCGTCGTCCTTCCGCGGCTGGGGCTTGCGCCCGCCGCTCCGGGAAGACTGCCGGGAGCCCTGCTGTTCCTGATGTACCTCGGGCTCTACACTGGCATCATCTTCATCTGCGCCATCTTCTCCCGAGCCGGTCTCGTCTACTACCGTCTCGTCGTCGTCGTCATCATCCTCGATAAGTGCCCGGTAATCCTCATTGGTAGTACCAACATCGGAAAAGTGCAGAAAGCCGTCCGACTTCTGCCCGATGTCCACAAAGGCAGCCTTGAGCCCTTCGATTACCTTGTGCACCCTGCCGAGATAGATATCACCGATACTGCGGCGGCTTTCGGGCCGCTCGATAATCAGCTCTGCAAGTCTGCCGTCCTCAACCAGCGCGACCTGTATCTCGTCGCCGGTCTTGTTCATCAGCAGCTGTTTTTTTACACTCTTTTTCATACGTCAGAACCTTTACCTTGGTTATTCTGTCGGGGGCCTGGAAACGGCCCCGCCATATTCATAGGACCTGCACGAATTGCCGCCGTCGAGGGCGAAACCCCGCCATGCGTCACCACTTGCCGGATCGGCGGGGGACGGCCCCTTCTCGTTCGTGTAGCCGGGAATCAGCGCGGACGGAGGAATGGAAACAGGGCTTGCAAGCCAATCGTCAAGATAAGAAATTATAGGGGTCCTTAAAACATTGAGAGAACATGGCGCCAATGGATACAGCACGTGAATACCTGCTCTGGAACGACTTCCGGCGCTTATGCGGCATCGACGAAGCGGGCCGGGGCCCTCTGGCCGGTCCAGTCGTCGCCGCTGCGGTGGTATTCCCTCGCTGGTTCCGTCCCGGGAAGGGAATCCTCGGGCGGCTCAACGACTCCAAGAAACTCACCCCGTCGCTCCGCCGGGAGCTCGCTCCCGCCATTCGGGAGGAAGCAGAAGAATGGGCAGTAGAGGCTGTCGAGCACGAAACGATTGACCGCATCAATATCCTCCGGGCCACAATGCTCGCAATGAACCGCGCGGCGGAATCCCTTCCCCGGCAGCCAGACATGCTGCTTATCGACGGAAACCGGTTCACACCGAACAGCCCGGTCCCATACCAGACAATCGTCAGGGGCGATGCGCTGGTCTTTTCGATTGCCGCCGCATCAGTGCTTGCCAAAACGGAACGGGACCGCATGATGACGGAGTATGCAGAGCGCTACCCTGAATACGGCTTCGAACGCAATGCCGGGTACGGGACAAGAGAGCATGTAGAGGCCATTCGGCGCCACGGCCGCTCACCAGTCCACAGGACGAGCTTCCGTCTCTCACAACTTGGGGAGAAGTAATGGACATCCTGTTGAATCGGGGTCGGGGGAGCAACCCGGCCGGCCCTTTAAAGCAAGCATAATCGCGTCTTTTTTCTTATCTTGAAGAACGATTCCCATAACTCCATCGAAAAGCCTCATCATGCAGGAAGCTGACATTCAGACCCCCCAATCGAACTACGGAGCAACCAACATTCAGGTGCTCGACGGCATTGCGCATGTACGCATGCGTCCGGCGATGTACATCGGCGACATCCACAGCCGCGGTCTGCACCACCTCATCTATGAGATCGTTGACAACTCGATCGACGAAACCCTTGGCGGATACAACGAATATATCTTCGTCTCCCTGAACCCAGACGGCTCGGTCACGGTCATCGACCATGGCCGCGGCATCCCTGTCGACATCCATCCCGACAAGAAAAAATCGGCGCTGGAGCTCGTCATGACGCTCATCGGCGCAGGCGGCAAGTTCGATAAGGGCGCCTATAAGGTATCGGGCGGTCTGCACGGCGTTGGCGCATCGGTAGTGAACGCCCTGTCGGAGTGGTGCGAAGTCGAGGTATACCGTGACGGCAAAGCCTGGTTCCAGCGCTACCACAGAGGCGTGCCTGAAGCCGATGTGAAGGAGATTGGAAACACGACCGAACGCGGGACGAAAACCACCTTCATGCCTGACTCTGAAATCTTCAAGGTCACGGAGTTCCGCAAAGATATCATCATCGATCGCATGCGGGAACTGGCGTTCCTGAACAGCAACCTGAAAATCGTGGTGCAGGATATCGAAGGCGAGCAGGAGACCTTTCATTTTGAAGGCGGGCTGAAGGAGTTCGTGCTCTTCACCGACGAGAACCGACTGAACCTGATAAAGGAACCGATCTACATATACGGTGAAAAAGACGGGACTATCGTTGAAATCGCACTCCAGTACAACGACTCCTATCAGGAGAACGTATTCAGCTATGTGAACAACATCAATACGCATGAGGGAGGAACGCATGTAACGGGCTTCCGCAAAGCCCTCACCAGAACCCTTAACGCCTACGCACAGAAAAACGATCTCCTGAAGAATCTCAAGCTTGCCCTGACCGGCGACGACTTCAAAGAGGGGCTGACCGCCGTCATTTCGGTAAAGGTGGCCGAACCACAGTTTGAAGGGCAGACCAAGACCAAACTCGGCAACTCAGAGACCCAGAGCATTGTTGAAAGCATCCTCAACGAACAGCTCGCCGAGTTCGCCGAAAGCAACCCGAACGTGATCAAGATGATCATCGAGAAGGTAAAGGGGGCCGCCATGTCGAGGGAGGCCGCACGAAAGGCAAAGGAACTGACCCGCCGTAAATCGGTGCTGGAGAGCTCCGGCCTGCCGGGAAAGCTTGCCGACTGCTCCATCAACGATCCGGAACACTGTGAACTATACATTGTCGAGGGTGACTCTGCAGGAGGCAGCGCCAAGCAGGGGCGCGATCGCAGCTTTCAGGCCATCCTGCCGCTGAAGGGCAAGATTCTCAACGTCGAAAAGGCACGCCTGCACAAGATGCTTGAGAACGAGGAAATCAAGACCATCATCCTCGCCCTCGGGACCAACTTCGGTGAAGAGGAGTTTTCCGCTGAAAAGCTTCGCTACGGTAAGATCATCATCATGACCGATGCCGACGTCGACGGGGCCCACATCCGGACCCTGCTCTTGACATTCTTCTTCCGCCACATGCGCTCGCTCATCGAAGCCGGTAAAGTGTTCATCGCGCAACCACCGCTTTACCTCGTCAAATCAGGCAAGGAACAGCAGTATGCATGGGATGACGACGAGCGCAACAGCATAAGCGAATCCATGAAGAAGATGCAGAAGGGTAAGGCCAACGTGCACATCCAGCGCTATAAAGGTCTTGGTGAAATGAACCCGGAACAGCTCTGGGGCACGACAATGGATCCCGAGCACCGCTCGCTCCTGCAGGTCAGCGTTGAAAATGCCATGGAGGCGGACAAGGTGTTCAGTACCCTCATGGGCGATAAAGTCGAGCCACGCAGAGAGTTCATTGAGAAAAACGCCCGCTACGTCCGCCGTCTTGATGTCTGATTGACGGAGCCGGGGACCTCTCTCTTTCTCTCTATGCTGATGCCACCGGACTGCAGCAAAACAAAACACCAGACCCCCGAAAAACATGTCTATCATGTCGGGGGTCTGGTGTTTTCACATCCACCCGCTTCTGCACGAACAGTGGAGAGACCGGGATAGGAAGATCTGCGGCTCTCAGAGGTCCGAACGACGGATGTAGACCTCTTTATGCAACCCCTTCACCCAAGCGTCAAACAGCTCCTGCTTCTTGCGGTCAAGGGCCAGCTGCTCAAGCAGGGGATAGTCTTTCTCTGGATCAAGCACATGCGGCATGATACGGTCATTCAGGCGGAAAATGCCGAAGAACGGATCACCTTTCGGCGGGATGATTTTCGTCGGTCTGCTGATGTCGCCAGGCGTCCTTAAGGCATTAACAATATCGCGCAGCTGGGGGCGGAGCATTGAGGGATCCAGATACTTTCCGGAAGTACCCGAGGCCAGCACCTGCCCACCAAGACTCGCAGATACAGGGTCATCGGAATAGTTTTTTGCCATCATCGCAAAGTCCACCTTTCCTGAGAGCACCTTTGAGCGAATGGCATCAAGAAATGCTGCGGCTTCGCCCTCGTCACTTCCGGAACGTTCAAAAGCCACAAGAATATGGCGCACATGGATTGAGCTCCCTTCACGACCGAGGCGCTGGATGATGTGATAGCCGTATCGTGTCTCGACAATCCCGGAGACCTGACCGTCCTTAAGCGCGTAGACGGCATCCTCGAACGGCTTGACCAGTTCGCCGCGCTGCACAAACCCCAGATCGCCGCCGAGCGGAGCTGAACCCGGATCCATCGAGAAGCGACGGGCCAGCTCCTCGAAGCTGAGAAATCCTGACTCCTGCTTTTTCTGGATCTCCTGTATTTTTTTCAGTGCATCAGCCTTTGACGCAGAGTTTACTCCAGGGAACTTCAGGATCTGCGATACCGAAACCTCCTCAGGAAGATCCGGCATAGACGCCTGATTGCTCCGGTAGAATGCCATTACCTCACCATAACCGATCGTCACAGAAGAAAACTTCTTCCGCTTCAGGGTTTCAATCATCTGCTGCCCGCGGAGTTCGTCTGCAAGATCCCGTCGGATAGCATCAACACTGCGGCCAAGCCGGCGCTCCATATCCTCTTTCGACGTGAACCTCCCACTGAGCTGCCGAAACCGGTCTGCGGCCATCGATGTTACGGCATTCTCGTCAATGGAAACGCTGTCAATCTTGGCCTTGGTGAGAATGATCTTCTGATCGATGATGTTGTCGAGAATGGTCCTTCGCAGGGAATTATCCCCCTTGAGCTCGGGATACTGCATCCGGGCCATAAGTTCACGGCTGTCAAGCTCAGACTTGAAAACCACCTCGCTCCCGACCACGGCAACCACCTTGTCGGCCACCACTGCAGCAGAAAGAATGGAAGGCATGGTCAGGAGTACTGCTATGACGGAAAGAACTGCGTGAAATGCTTTTTTCATAACCTTGGCTGTTCATGATGAAATGACGATCGAATATCGGAAAATGAATCGTCTCAAGATTTCTGGCTGCCCCTGAGCTTAACGGGCGTCTTCGAGAACTTGAGCCAGTCGAAAACCAGCGGCGCCGCCACAAAAATGGATGAGTAGGTTCCAATCAGTATGCCGGCGAAAACGGCGAAGGCAAAACCCCTGATGGCAGGCCCGGCAAAGATGAACAGGACGAAAACCGTAAGAAGGGTCGTACCTGAGGTGATGATGGTCCTGCTGAGTGTCTGGTTAATGCTCTCATTGAAAATCCGCTCGTACTCAGACGGCTTCTGGTTGCGGATCCGCTCCCTGATACGGTCATAGACCACAACAGTATCGGTAATTGAGTACCCCGCAATGGTCAGGAATGCAGCAATGATGCTCTGATCCATTTCAAGCGGCATGACGTCGAAAACGCCGCCAAGAAGGCTGAAGAGTCCGAGGACAATCAGGACATCATGAAAGATGGCAACCACACCGGCAGCCGCGAACTTCAGCTCGAACCTGATGCCTACATAGAGCAGGATTGCCAGGAGCGCAGCCACCATAGCTTTCACCGCAGACCACTTAAGGTCTGATGCGATGCTTGGACCGACGGCGTCGATGCGAACAATCTCATGGGGAGAATCCTTCATGCGGGCATTCAGTGCGCTGGTAATAAGCAGCTTGAGATCATTGGTATCGCCGTTGAATACCGTGCTGAGAAGGAATGAGCGGTCAAGGCCATACTGTTTCAGGGTACCCGAAACCCCGGCATCGCGGAGGACGGAGCGGACCTCGCCGACAGGAACGTCTTTCTCAAAGCGGATGACAACCTCGGAACCACCCCTGAAGTCAATGCCGTAGTTGAGTCCCTTCACCGCCAGGGAAACGAAACCGGCGAGAAGAATCGCAAGAGAGACCCCGTAGGCTATCTTCCGGTAGCGGAGAAAATTGATGCTGGTTGAATTGAAAATCCTCATGGGTTCATGCGTATTGAAAAAATTAACCGAAGCTTTTGGCAGTCATCTTGTTCCGTGAGAGCAGGAACTGGAAAATTTCGCGAGTGACGACGATGGCGGTGAAAAGACTTGCCGCCGTACCGATCATCAGTGTGACGGCGAAACCCTGAATCGGACCGATGCCGTATGTATAAAGGAGAAAGGCTGCGGCGAGCGTGGTGACATGTGAATCCAGAATGGAGGAAAATGCCTTGTCATAGCCTTGCGTGACCGCCGCCGTAACAGTACGGCCATCGGCGATCTCCTCGCGGATTCGTTCATAGATCAGCACGTTGGCGTCAACAGCCATGCCCACGGTAAGCACAATGCCGGCAATGCCCGGAAGGGAAAGCGATGCATTGAAACCGGCAAGAACCGAGAGAACGATAAGAACGTTCAGTATAAGGGCCGTATCGGCCGCAAGTCCCGCCATCCGGTAGTAGATGATCATGAAAATGACAACCGCTGAAAAGCCCCAGATCATCGACTGAAAGCCTGCCCGGATGTAATCGGCGCCGAGCGAGGGTCCGACGGTACGTTCCTCGATAATCCGCACTGGAGCGGGTAGTGCGCCAGCTTTCAGGACGATTTCAAGGTCCTTTGCCTCTTCAAGGCTCTGGATGCCGTTGATAACGGAGTTTCCGTTCGGGATTTTCGACTGTACGACAGGTGCGCTGTAGACAGCTCCGTCAAGCACGATGGCCACCCGTTTACCAATGTTGGCTCCGGTGATTCGGGCCCACTTCGAGGTCCCCTCGGAGTTCATTGACATGAGCACCTCAGGCTGCACGCCCTGCGATCCGAATGTTGCCTTGGCTTCGGTGATGACACCTCCGGTAAGCTCAGGGGTCTTCTTGACGAGATAAAGGTCGTGATAGCTCACAGCGTCGCTACCGGTTTCGGGCCTGGCCGAGATCAGCATTTCGCTGTCTGGAGGAAGAAGTTCTCGGACAGTAGCGTCACGAAGCAGTGAAGAAACTAGGTCGCGATTGCGTGCATCAATAACGGCACTTCCGCCAGGGGAAACGCTGACAAGATCAAAGAGGGGTGAGGTGGACGGCTTGCCAGTGGAAGCGGCGGCAACCGTACCCGCAGCCATCGCACTGTTGATCCGGTCCAGAGTCCTCACGAGAGCATCGGGCTCGCGGAGGAGGCGGAACTCTAGTTTCGCAGTTCCTTTCAGGAGGTTACGCATCCGGTTTTCATCGGATACTCCCGGAAGTTCGATAATGATCTTACGGTTTCCCTGAGTTGTAATCATCGGCTCAGCCACGCCATACTGGTCTATACGGTTCCGGATGATTTCACGGGCCCTAACCAGCGCGTCTTCAGCCTCTGTCCGGAGCTTCCCCTGTATTTCGCCATCAGTGTTGCGAATATCGTAGAAGTATCGGCTCAGCCTGATATTGTCTTTTTTAAAGGCCGCCGAGAGCAGGTCGACAACGTCGGCATCACTGGTCCGGGCCTCTTTGGCGACCGCAGCCATCAGAGAATCGAACCGGGCATCACGGTTCCAGGCCTTCTCGCTGAAAAGGTCAACCTGGTCGACCTCCATCACAAGATGCATGCCACCCTTAAGGTCAAGGCCGAGTTTAAGGCTTTTCTGTCGGGCGTCTTCGATTTCGTTACGGTGGCTGAGGACAAAGTTCAGGCTGTCCTGCTGTGAAGAAAAGGAGGAAAGCTGCCGCGAAAATGAGTAGTCTCGCCAGGTCGGCCAGAGAGACCAGAGTGCGATCAGCGTAACGACAGCGATCAGAAGCAGATTGAATCGTTTATTTTTCATTGATGACATAGTCTTTTACCAACAAATGGACGGATCAGCCAATATATGAAACAGGGCAGTGATTAACTAACAAACACGCCGCCCCCAAGGGCCGCGGAGGAGCTCCGCAGCGGCGGTCGCAGGCTGAAGAATGGCTCCATTTATTCGTATCTTCATATTTAAGGCAGCAGTCGAGCGAAATAGTTGCGTAATAAGATTATCGAATGCAGAGTCATGGCGATGTATGATGTCATAGTTGCAGGAGCAGGGCATGCCGGCACTGAAGCTGCGCTTGCGGTGTCACGAATGGGCCTCTCATGCCTGCTTGTAACAACGGACCTGAATGCCGTAGCAAGGATGTCATGCAATCCCGCAATCGGAGGTGTTGCCAAGGGGCAGATTACCCGGGAGATTGACGCGCTTGGCGGAGAAATGGCAAAGGCTATTGATGCGACAGGCATCCAGTTCAGGATGCTCAACCTCAGTAAAGGTCCCGCTATGCATTCGCCAAGAGCGCAGGCAGACAGGGTTGCATATACGGCATACATGAAGCGGGCTTTAGAGGAAGAGGCGAATCTGGACCTCCTGCAGGATACCGTCACAGGGATCGAACAACGAGAAGGGATACTGCACGGAGTCCGGCTCCTGTCGGGGCGTCTTATCACGGCGAAGGCGGCAATCCTCACCTGCGGGACGTTTCTGAATGGACTGATCCACATCGGCATGGACCACTACCCGGGAGGACGAACCATAGCCGAGCCCCCGGTCACGGGTCTGACAGAGAACCTCATAAGATTGGGGTTTGAAGCCGGGCGGCTGAAAACCGGAACTCCACCGAGAATTGACAGGCGAAGCGTTGACTATTCCAGAGTAGCGGAGCAGAAGGGAGACGAGAACCCCCCACCATTCTCGTTCAGCACGGCCACCCTCATCGGCAGACACCAGCTCTCCTGCTATATCACCCATTCGTCTGAGCGGACGCACGAAATCTTGAAGACAGGTTTTGATAGGTCTCCCCTTTTTACTGGAAAAGTACAGGGGGTGGGTCCTCGCTACTGTCCATCCATTGAAGACAAAATTTTCAGGTTTCCCGACAGAACAGGCCACCATATCTTCCTTGAGCCTGAAGGATTCGATACCAATGAGATGTATGTCAACGGCTTTTCCACCTCCCTTCCCGAAGACACCCAGATAGATGGACTGCGCTCCATAGAGGGACTCGAGGAGGTAAAGCTGATCCGAGCCGGGTACGCAATTGAGTATGACTACTTTCCACCGTACCAGATACACAGCACCCTTGAAACGAAAAGGATCACGAACCTTTACTTTGCCGGGCAGATCAACGGCACATCGGGTTATGAGGAAGCTGCCGCGCAGGGACTTCTGGCGGGCATAAATGCCGCGGCAAAAATACTGAAGCGTCCCGCCCTGCACCTTAAGCGCTCGGACGCTTACATCGGTGTTCTTATTGATGATCTGGTTACAAAAGAGATGAAGGAGCCATACCGGATGTTCACGTCTTCTGCTGAGCACCGGCTCATGCTCCGCCATGACAATGCCGATATCCGACTGATGCATTTCGGATACCAGTCCGGCCTTATCAGCGATGCGGCAATGGATAAATGCAGGGCAAAAATTACCGCTGTAGGAGCCATCAAGGCGATCATGGAAAAATCGACGATGCCCACGGATACGCTCAATTCATTTCTTTCTCTTCAAGGCCGCCCCAATACTCTCAACGCACAGAAATTGTCAGCAGTCATCAAGCGCCCAGGGGTGAGCCTTGAGCTCCTAACAGATATTCTGCCGACTTTCGGAGAGAATGTGTGCCGTATCAGTATGGACAAGACAGTACATCAACAGGTCGAGATAGACCTGAAATATGAAGGATATCTCAAACGCGAGCTTCTGACAGCCGAAAAAATTGCTCGTCTTGAAGCCCTCCAGATTCCTTCCGCATACAACTATCGCTCCATCAAGGGGCTGTCAGCAGAGGGAATGGAGAAGCTAATCCACCACCGTCCGGAAACACTCGGCCAGGCATCTCGTATAACCGGAGTCTCCCCTTCGGACGTCTCCGTCCTTATGGTTCATATTGGCCGATGAATGAGAGCAACGTTTCACGTGGAACATGTTCCACGTGAAACGTTGCCACCTACAGGCGCCACCCGACAGAAAAGAATCTGAGGATGGGGATCAATGGATGAAGAAGAAAGATTTATATGGACACAATAGTTAGCGATATACTGGAAAACGAATTGCTCTTCGGTAAAGATAAAGAGGAGCGAATAGTCGGCGCATACCAGTTCTCGGATACACACATAAGATTGTTCAACCGCTCGAAAGAAGGGGTATCATCCCATGACGAGCCATTCTATCCATTCTTTTTTCTCACGGATTCATCCCTTCTCGAGGGCTATATCCCGGTGGACGGGAGCAAATATTGGCTGGTCAAGCTTGAAGGGGATAACCATTATCGAAGTCTGGCAATATTCAAGAATCTAAAAAGCTCCAGAGGGGCATTGGACTATCTTGCAGGTAAACAACCCAATGCGCAGGTTAATGGAGTGATGGACGCTGGAGAGGGGGGACTGGAAGTCATCCAGAATGTATACAGCCGTGGTGACGGGGTAACGCAATATATGATGCAGACGGGGAAGACATTCTTTAAAGGAATGATATTCGACGAGCTGTACAGGATGCAGCTAGACATCGAAACCCTATATGACCCTGCACGACCTCCGAAAAAAGGGCGAGGAATCGGAGAGGATGAAATCATCATCATATCGATGTCAGACAATCGAGGCTGGGAACTAGCCATCCACTCACGCAACCGCACAGAGAAAGATCTCCTCCTGGAGATGGTGAAGATAATCACCGAGAAAGATCCAGACGTGATTGAAGGACACAACATCTTCAGTTTTGATCTACCGTATATTCAGGCTCGCTGTGAACTGCACCGCGTTCCTTTTGCAATTGGAAGGGATGGAGCATTGCCGAAATCCTATCCGGCAAGCATTCGCTTTGCTGAACGTAGCATTGACTACCCGTTTTATGATATTCCTGGACGCCATGTTATCGATACACTCTTCCTTGTCCAGAGCTATGATATCGCAAAACGCTCAATGCAGAGCTATGGACTGAAAGCGGTTGCCAGGCACTTTGGATTTGCATCGGAAGACCGGACTTATGTCGATTACAGCGACATAGCCGAGATGTGGAGGACGAAAAACGACAAGCTCCTGGCCTATGCCCTGGATGACGTCCGCGAGACGAGGGAGCTCTCGACCCTCCTTTCAGGAAGCAGTTTCTACCTTTCGCAGATGCTTCCCTACACCTATGCAATGACGGCAAGAATCGGACAGGCGGCTAAAATCGAAGCCCTGTTTATCAGGGAGTATCTCCGACTCAAACACTCAGTCCCACGTCCGACACTGGGTCAACAGCATGCGGGAGGATACACAGAAGTATTCAGGAAAGGGGTGCTGGGGCCGATTGTCTATGCTGACGTGGAGTCACTGTACCCCTCGATCATGCTCTCTTATAAGGTCTGCCCGAAAAGCGATGGATTGAAAGTCTTTCCAGGCGTACTAGGTGATCTAAGGGAACTCAGACTGAAAGCCAAAGCGCTTGCAGCCGAAGAGAAAAGAAAAGACAATGCATCACTAGCCGCCAATTACGATGCCATGCAGGGATCATTCAAGATTCTCATCAATGCAATGTACGGCTATCTCGGATTCAGCGGAGGTCTGTTCAATGATTTTGATGAAGCCGACAGAGTGACATCCACCGGACAGTCCATAGCAAGAAAAATGATCCGCGAATTCGAGTCTAGAGGTTGTCGGATTATCGAAGTCGATACCGATGGAATTCTCTTTATTCCTCCCGACTCCGTAAAGAGCGAAGCAGAAGAAAGGGCACTGGTTCAGGACGTGTCGGAACTAATGCCAGATGGTATCAACATTGGCTTTGACGGTCGATTCCGAAAGATGATCTCTTACCTGAAGAAAAACTATGCGCTACTGGACTATAACGGCGTAATGAAGCTGAAAGGTTCTTCACTGACAAGCCGTAGCGGTGAGAAATTCGGAAGGGATTTCATAAGGAGAGGATTTGAAAAACTTCTTTCCGAAGATATCTCAGGACTGCATGACCTATACCGGGAGTACAGGAACAAAATTCTGAACCATGAACTAGATATTACTGATTTTTCACGCACAGAGAGCATGAAGAGCTCCATCGATCAGTACAAGGATGACGTAGCATCAGGGAAACGTTCGAAATCCATCACTTACGAAACAGCCATCCGCTCCAACATCACAGTAACAAAAGGGGACCGGATCACGTACTATATCGCAGGAACCGGACAAGGTGGTGCAGCCAGTGACCGCGGAAAAATAGCAACGGAATGGAGCGCAGAGAAACCTGATGAAAACACAGCATTCTATCTGAAACGGTTGGATGAATACTGCCAGAAGTTCATGCCGTTCTTCAAGCCGCAGGATTACAGCTCAATATTTTCAGACGACACTCTGTTCTCATTTTCACCCGAAGGCATTGAACTTCAGGAATTGATCCTCTCACCGGGAGAGGAGGAATAAGCCGAGAAGGGAACGATAGGGGGCAGTAAGAGGGTAGTAAGGATATCTGAACAAACAACATAAACCCAAAGACAAACCATATGACCGACAAGAACATCCTCCCAGTAAGCCCTAGCGTGACCTGGATTGGCGTACTCGATCCCGGACTTATCACTTTTGATATAGTCATGGAGACAAAATACGGGACAACCTACAACTCCTACTTCATCAATGCAGAGAAGAAAGCAATCATAGAGACGACAAAAGAGAAATTCTGGCCTGAATATCTAGCCAAGATCAAGCAGGTCACCGATCCGGCAGAGATTGAGTACATCATTGTAGACCATACTGAGCCAGACCATTCCGGCAACGTTGCAAACCTTCTGAAGGTTGCACCAAATGCTACCGTCGTCGGGAGCGGAAACGCGCTGAAATTCCTACGAGACCAAACTGGACATGACTTCCGTTCGATTGCTGTGAAAACCGGCGATACACTTGACCTTGGAAACAAAACGCTGCATTTCATAAATGCTCCAAACCTCCACTGGCCCGATACGATCTACACTTGGCTTGAAGAGGAACGAGTACTCTTTACTTGCGACTCGTTCGGATCGCATTTCTGCAATGAAAAGATGTACGATGATGAAGTCGGGGACTTCGATGATGCGTTCACATACTATTTCGATGCGATTCTGCGCCCGTTCAGCAAATACATGATACAGGCAATCGAAAAAATAAAACCACTGGACATTTCAGTCATATGTCCGGGGCATGGCCCCATTCTGCGCAGCAACTGGAAAAAGTACGTCGACATGTCGCAGCGTTATGCAATGGGCGCAATCGCTCTGCCAAACGAAAAGAATATCCTCATTGCTTATGTCTCGGCATATGAAAACACTATGCTGCTGGCCAATAAGATTGCCGAAGGGTTAAAGAGCTCCTGCGATTTCACCATCGATGTATGTGACATCGAGCATACGCATTTCTCGAAACTGGAAGAGAAGATCGCCCATGCATCGGGAATCATACTGGGCTCACCCACCATCAATCAGAACATCCTGCCGCAGATATACGGATTCTTCGGCGCAATTAATCCCATCCGGGACAAAGGGAAGCTCGGAGCTGCTTTCGGATCATTTGGATGGAGCGGGGAGGCATCAAAAATGATTGAGGGAAACTTCACTATGCTCAAGTTGAAAGTGTTTGAACGCAACATGATGGTGAAGTTCAAGCCGCACGAAGAAGAGTTTAAAGCATGCATTGACTTTGGGAAAGCCTATGCGGAGAAAATGATTGAAATGTACAGGTTGAGTTGCAACATTTGAAGAGAACAGCCCGAAGAGAGTCCGTTTCAATGGAAAGCCCTCCCAATGAGTATGCATTGGAGGGCTTTCGGCTTTAGAGAAGCCCCGCAGAACCCTTCATACAGAAAAGAATCCCCGTAGGGGGCGCGATGATTCAGCGGAAAATGATTTCCTTGACCATTGGTTTCTCAAGAACTGCGTTGAGTTGCCGGACAATATCCACTTTGCGGTAGTTCAACTCCATACGCCATGATGCATTGCGAACCCTGACAAACAGCTGGCCATCCGAAAACCTTTCAATTGATGTCGCGCGGGCAATTGCAGGTCCAACAACCCCGCCCCAGGCTTCCAGTGCCTTGAACTGCAGGAACGCCTCCCGCATACCAAGAGTCTGGTACATCTCCCCTGCAATGGCAGAGAAAAGTTTAGGATTTCGCGTTCTGGCCATCTTCAGCCCCCTCTATAACCGGGAAGTGATTTCACGTTGACGGATGCAGCTCCTATACGAAGGCCTGCATCAGTCGTAGTTACTACAGTCTGACCGCAATCCTCAAGGATATTAAAGATTTCGGAAGTCCTTTCTGCATCAAGTTCACTGAACATATCGTCAAAAAGGCATAGGGGACTTTCGGGAAGCCGATGGCTGAAGTAACGGAAAAGGGCGAGCTTCAAGCTTATAAGGAAAGCGCGCTGCTGGCCCTGTGAACCGTATTTTTTAATTTCTCTACCATTCGAAACAAACAGCAAATCGTCTCTATGTGGCCCCGACATAGTCTGACCACGCAGTAACTCCTGGCGCTGGGTCTCTTTAAAGCGTATTATAAAACGGTTCCGAAGTTCGTCACGTGAAAGACCCGGATCAATGACACCGAATGAAGAACGATAAGTCACCATATGGGTTCCTCCTCCGGCAAGATTGGTCTGCAACGGCTCGAAATAAACCGACAGTTCGCCGAGGAAACTGATGCGCCTGAGAGTAACTCCGGCCGCGAGATCAGCCAGATTCTCAGTCCAGAGATCCAGCATTTCTAGGGATCTACCACCTGAAGAAGTGAGCTGCAGGAGAAGAGCATTGCGCTGCTGTAAGACCCTACGATAATCAAGCAATTCCTCAAGGTAGCGGCGGTCTGACTGACTCAGTGCATTGTCAAGGAATCTTCTTCGTTCTCCAGGTGAACCGTTGACGATGGCAATTTCAGAGGGAGAAAAGGTTATGCAGGGAATAGTGCCAACGTGTTGTGAAAACGGTTTAACCTCACTTTGATTGACATGTACCTGCTTACCTCTTTCTTTTCCATACGATACCTTTACACTCAGCGCAGTACCGCGCGTACTTTCAAACTCACCGGAAATGAGAAAATAATCTTCTGAGAAAGCAATGCACTCGGATTCGGGTGCCCCCAAGAGGCTTTTAGTGAGAGCGCAATAATGGATGGCTTCAAGCACTGAGGTTTTTCCGGAACCATTGGGGCCATATAGCACTGTAATGCCCTCTTCAGGCATGAAGGAGAGGGAATGATGGTTCCTGAACTTCTCAACCTGTATGTTCTTGAGCCTCAAAGACTGTACCTCATTTTAGGTACTCGTCGAAAATAGGCGCTTTTCAAGGTACCAGTCATCATTTTTAGCAGGATCAGCAGATGCACCAAAGAGAAAAGCCGACTGCGAACTGCCGCCGGCTTTAGAAGCCAATCTCAATTATTGATGCGGACCGGCATAACGAGAATGATCAGGTTGTCATTCTCTTCTTCTCCATGAGGTCGGAAAATAACTGCGGTCGTGGGGCTTTTCAATTCAATCCGAATCTCATTTTCATCAAGATGGGCCAAAGCGGCTTCTATGAAACGTGAATTGAATCCGATTGCGATATCCTCTCCACTGAACTCGCATGACAGTTCCTCCTGTGCGGACTCACCTTCATTGGTGTTTTCAGCCATGATCTTCATTACCTGTCCCTCAAGAACGACCTTGACGTCTCCTATACTTGAAAACCTCCCGACCCGGCGGACAGAATCATAAACCATCGAACGATTGATGATGAGGTTCCTATCGTGTTCCACAGGGATGACCGCCTCATAATTCGGGTAAGGCTCAACAATAAGAGCGGCATCAAGCACGACACTTCCACAGATGAATCGGACAAACTTCCTTTCACTGTCAAATTGCATGGTGACCGATTCGGTCTGAGCAAGTTTCTGGAGAATGGAAAGCACCCGCGCAGGAACCACCACCTTGGTTTTTTCGCTTAAATCAACCGAGGATGCCTTGCGGCATCGCACAAGGCGGTGTCCGTCTGTTGCCACGGCTGTGATGATGGCACCTTCAAGTTCAAACAATACACCCATCATTGCAGGGCGCATGCCATCGACACTGCAGGCAAAGGTAGTTTTCTGTATCAGGTCAAGAATCTCAGAAGTCTCCATCTCAATGGAGATATCATAATTCTTGTCCTGCTTTTCAGGTTTGCTCTGGAAAAGGCAGGGAATCCGGTAACGGCCTTTGTCAGTAGAAATACTGACAGTTCCGTGATCACTGATCTCCTGCCGCTCAATTGAAAACATGACCGAAGTGTCGTACATGCTTCTGAGAAAATCCTGCAGCGTTCTGGCACGGATGCCGATATTGCCGCTATCTGAGGTTTCCACACCACTTTTGGCAGTAATGGAGATTTCTCCATCAGAAGCAAACAACGTGAGCTCACCGGGTTCAATAGAAAGGTTGATATTCTCGAAACGCTGATCGATCGATTTGGCAGGAATAGCCTGAGCAACTTTACTGACTGCATCCTGCAGCTGCCGGATTGAGGAGGTCAATTTCATCTGGTCCAACATTTACTATTTGAAATTTTTAAAAAAGAAGACTGTTGTTGCTGTAGAGGGTGTTGATATCTTGATAACTCTTATTCTTAAACCCTTAACTTTATATTTTTTAATATTTTAATAATCCCCAGCAGCACCTATTTTATGTTGATAACCTGTTAGTGTAGTACTGTTCCGGATGTTTACTGTTTGTTGATGGTTTTGGAGCCTTTCAAACCATGTTGACAGTTATGCACTTGTCCATATTCCGCCAACAGGAAGTCAACACGTTATCAACGTCCTTCATCCAGTGATGATTACATTGATATTATCTCAATTCTTCTGCGTATTTCATCGATTTTACCACGGTCTTCCCCGCCGGACTCAACTTTCTTGGCAATGGTATTGATCGCATGGATAACTGTTGAATGGTCGCGTCCTCCGAAATGCAGGCCGATCGTTTTCAATGAAGAATCCGTCATCTGCTTTGAAAGATACATTGCAATCTGTCTTCCAACGGCGATCTCCTTTTTTTTAGATTTTCCTTTGAGATCGTTTGAAGTGATGGAGAAGTATTCGCAGACAGCTTTTTCGATTGTATCGAGGTTCAGCTGCTTGGTTGTGTGACGGATGATGTCCTTCAGGGTCGACTTTGTGAACTGCAGATCAATCTCCCGTTTGTCGAGAGATTGCGCTGCAAGCAGCTTCACGATGCATCCTTCCAGTTCACGAACGTTGTCGGTTACATTGTTGGCAATGAATTCTATGACGTTCTCATCGAAGTTTACGCCGCTCTGGTGGAGTTTGCTGAGAATGATGGCCTTGCGTGTTTCATAGTCCGGAGGCTGAATGTCAGCCGAAAGGCCCCAGTTGAAGCGAGAAATAAGCCGGTCTTCAATTCCCTTGATATCCTTCATGGGTCGATCGGCTGACAGTATGATCTGTTTGTTCGACTGGTGAAGCGTATTGAATATATGGAATATCTCTTCCTGGGTCTTTTCCTTGCCGGAAAAAAACTGGATATCATCAATGATGAGGACGTCGATGTTGCGGTAGAATGACGAGAACTCCTGAATTTTGCCATTCTGGATGGCGTTCACGAAATCGATCGCAAATTTTTCACTGGATACATAGAGTACTTTCGATGCTTCACGGCTCTCTCTGACGGTATTGCCAATAGCCTGCATGATGTGCGTTTTGCCAAGCCCTACTCCGCCATAGATAACGAGGGGGTTGAACGCGTTCTGGCCGGGGTTCTGGGCAACAGATTTAGCCGCGGCAAAGGCTAGAGAGTTGCAATCTCCCCTGATGAGGGTATCGAAAGTGTATTTGGCGTTCAGATGTGTTTCAAAGCGCTCAACATCGCGTTCAAATGCCCTGTCGGCCTTGCCTCCGTCTCTGGAAGAAATTTCAACTTTCTTCTCGACCTGAACGTTCTGGGGGGGGAGCTGCATAGTTACAGGTTGACCCTGCGACTTGTCCATGACGATGGAGTACATCAGTCGTGCTTCGGGTCCGATCACCTCCCGTAGCGCTTCTTTGAGGAACTGGGAGTAATGCTCTTCAATCCATTCATAAAAAAAGGTGCTGGGCACCTGAATGGTCAGTTCGTTTCCCGAGTAGTCCAGCGGATGGATGGGGGAAAACCAGGTTTGAAATGCAAGCGGATTGATGTGTTCCCGTATGGCATCAAGGCATGAGCTCCATACCTGTTGCTCAATAGAATCATTGTTCCGGTGTCGGGTGTCCTGCTTCTCCGGAAGGATCATGGTATCTGCGTAAAGCATGGAAAACGGGAGTTATGAAGGGGGACGGGCCTCTAACGCGGTCCATCAACATCTGACTGTCAGCAAGTTACAGTTTTAGGGAGAGAAAAAAGAATTCGTCCACGGAAAAAACGCCCATCTCCAGTGTATAGTATCAACAGAGTTATCAACATTGTAAAATATTTAAAATTATTGTTTTATAGGTTTTTATGAAAAAGATATCCACATCTGTTGACAATGCCTTCACGCGGCAGTCCGCGGCGCCGGGGCCGGTGGAATTTTTTTATCCACAAGTTATCAACATTCTGAGGCCGATGAACTGCCGGGGGTTTCGGGCCTTCTCAGAGAGGAATATCGGCTGCAGAGGGCACAGTATATTTAATGCTGAAGCGGATTTGTTAATGACAGGGCATTATGCTAAATTACGCGCCCAGTAATTTTGATGTTTTGATAGTTTATCCCTACAACACGGTGAGGAGCCATTTGAGATGAAGAGAACATTTCAGCCCAGCAACAGGAAAAGAAGGAACAAGCACGGCTTCAGGTTGCGCATGTCGACCAAGAACGGCCGCAAGATCCTTTCGGCAAGAAGAGCTAAAGGTCGTCATTCGCTGACGGTCAGCAGCGAGATGGGAACTGCAGGTAAATAACAACATCGCTTTGCCGGGAGTCCGGCATGGATGCATAACTGCTTTTTCAGGTATTGTCAAAAACGCATATCCACGCTCTGCCACGGCATGAGATCTTGAGGAAGAGAGCAGTGATATCGCTGCTCTTCACCAACGGGAAAAGCCTTAAAGGTGATTTCCTCCGGATTGCGTACCGCTCTCCGGGAGATGTCCCGAAGTCAGTATTCCCCTCTGTTATGTTCGCCGTCAGCAAAAAAACGCTGCCCTCGGCCGTCAGGCGTAACCGCGCCAAAAGGATGATGCGGGAGGCATACCGACTGGAAAAGCCGTTTATTGCGCAGCGGATGAGGGAGACCTCCCTTTCGGCTTTGCCCGGATCCGTTGACATGGTATTGCTGTATACAAGAAAAGGAGGGGCGATTCCAACCCTCGATGATTTCAGGCGGGAGTTCAGGACTTTAGTGAGCCAGATAAGGTTTTCCTGAATGATTCCTTGTAAGGTATGGATGAGAGCGTGCAGAAGGACTGGATAACGGAAGTAGAGATGGTCATCTGGAAGGTTGTCAACAAGGCGCCACTTGCGCTCATAAAATTCTACAGGGGATTTCTATCCCCGATGTTTCCTCCGTCCTGTCGTTTTTATCCCACTTGTTCGGCATACGCCCTTGAGGCGTTCGAAACCCATAATTTTTTCAAGGCATCCTGGCTGAGTGTGTGGCGCATTCTCAGATGCAACCCGTTTTCTAAGGGTGGTTACGACCCCGTGCCCCCTCATGACGGTGTTCCGGGAACAAAAGAGGACTAGAAAATCCATGGATAGGAATTCAGTAACGGGATTGGCGCTCATCGCCTTGATCATGATTGTATGGCTGCAGTTCATGTCGCCGGAGAAAAAGCCGCTGCAAGATGTTACCGATGCGGGAAAAGCCCGAACGGAGCAGGTTGCCGCCGAAATCCAGTCAGACATGCAGCCTGCGGTTGTACCTGCAACGGAAGACTCCTTCGGGATGTTCGCTCCTGCCGCTGACGGCACGGAACGCCTGACCAGCATCGACAACGACCTGTTCCATGCGGTCATTTCCTCTAAAGGAGCTACCCTGAAGTCGCTGGTGCTTAAAAAACACCTTGACGGCCAGCTCAAGCCGTTTGATCTTGTGAGCGACGCCAAGGACGGAGCCCTTTCCATGCTCTTTTTAACCCGCGAGGGACGCCGCATCGATACACGCGACCTATACTTTGAGGGTTCGAGCCTTGATACTCTCCATACCATCAAGGGCAAAGAGACTTATGCCCTCCGGTACCGCCTGGCGCTTTCGCCCCGGCAGTCGATAGAGGTATCCTATATTTTCACGGGAGACAGCTACCGCATCGGTTACGATGTGAAACTGACAGGGCTTTCCGGAGCCATAGCTGGTAATGAGTACCAGGTACAGTGGGACGGTGGTCTCCCTTACACGGAAAAGAACCGTGACGACGAGGCACAAAGCGCACAGGCCAGCGCATACCTTGGCGGCAGTCTCGTAAAGCTCGATGCTGAAAAGGATGGCCGTTCATACCGTGAGGAACAGTCGGGTGATGCCCGCTGGGTCGCGGTCCGCAACAAGTATTTCATTGCCGCCATTATTCCCGAAGACCGGACTGCCGGTTTCTATCTTGATGGCCAGAAGGCACGCGGGAATGCTTACGAAAACTATCTTGCCTCGCTGAAAATGGAAGTGCCTGCGTCAGAAGACGTGGTCAACAGCCGTTTCAGCCTCTATCTGGGGCCGCTTGACTACAACACCGTCAAGGCACAGAATGCAGACATCGAAAAGATCATGGATTTTGGATGGGATTGGCTCACCAGGCCGTTCGCAGAGTTTCTTATCCTTCCCGCCTTCACCTGGATGAACAGGTTCGTGCACAACTACGGACTGATCATCATCATTTTCGCTTTTCTCGTCAAACTGGTGACTTATCCGCTCTCGACGGCCTCTACCAAGTCAATGAAGAAGATGGCGGCTCTCCAGCCGATGCTGAAGGAGCTGCAGGACAAGTACAAGGACAACCCTGCAAAACTGCAGAGCGAGCTCGGCCGCATATACAAGGAGGCTGGTGTGAATCCGCTCGGAGGATGCCTGCCGGTGGTGCTGCAGATGCCCCTTCTATTTGCCATGTTCTACGTATTCCGTTCCTCAATACAGCTTCGCCAGCATGGATTTCTGTGGGTGAAGGACCTTTCGGTCCCGGATTCAATTCTTGATTTCGGTTTTGCCATCCCGATGTACGGAAGCCACATCGCTCTGCTTCCTATCCTCATGGCTGTGACTGTCTATCTTCAGCAGAAGATCACGCCGACAGCGCAGACGAACGACCAGATGAAGATCATGCTGTACATGTTTCCAGTCATGATGCTGCTGTTTTTCAATAACATGCCCTCGGGTCTGGCGCTCTACTACCTGATGTTCAACGTGTTCAGCGTCGCCCAGCAGTTCTACATCAATTCCACAAGTTCGGCCGCAGACCTCCCTCAGGTGAGCATCAGCGCGCCGTCCCGCCCCAAAAAGAAAAAATCGGGTAGCGGAAAGTAAGGGAGACCGATCTTGCTGATTGAACAAGCCGACCGGTGGCTGTTCGGGATACTGAACAGCCGGCTGGCCAATCCCTTGTTGGACGACCTGATGGTTTTTCTGACGAGCGGAAACCTTTCCGGCCACATCCTCGCCCTTATCATCTTGTTTATGATCGTGCAGCGGGGCCGGAGCGGGCTGTTCCCATTGATTCTTGCGCTTGTGGCCGTCGGCCTTTCAGACTATACTGCATCAGGGGTGCTCAAGCCTCTTGTGGCGCGGGTTCGTCCCTGTTTCGTACTGGAGCATGTCCGTTTGCTCATCGATCAGTCACGTTCATGGTCGTTTGCTTCCTCCCATGCCGCCAACATGTCGGCAGTTGCCACGACGGTCTGGATTTTCTTCCGCCGTGGTCCCCTCATCGAACGGACGTTCACATGGATTACCATTGCTTATGCCATACTGGTCGCTTTTTCGCGCGTCTATGTTGGTGTCCACTACCCCGGTGATGTGCTTGCAGGCATGATGATCGGTGCCATATGGGCATCGATTGTCTATCTGGCGTTCAGCTGGGTTATGAAGAATTTCCTGCACCGTCCATTGGCGGAAGGCGGAGGCGATGGGGCAGCCTGAACAGTACTGGGGCATCGATCTCGGCGGCACCAAAATCGAAGCGACGGTCATCGGATCGGGAACGAAGGAACTGCTCCGCATGCGGATCCAGACGGAGGCGGACCGTGGTTACGAGCATATCCTTCAGCGTGTCCGTGAACTTGTCGAAGGCATCTCTGCCCGTTTCGGGCTGCCCTTTCCCGATCTGGTCGGAATCGGAACGCCGGGCAGGTATGATGAGCGCTCCGGCACCATGAAGAATTCCAACACGGTATCGTTGAACGGACGGGATCTTCCTGCGGACCTCAGCGAGGTACTGGGCTGCCGGGTGGCAATCGAGAACGACGCGAATTGTTTCGCGCTTGCTGAGTCGCTCCACGGGGCGGCAGCCCCCTTCATGAAGTCCTCCTCCTCCACTGTCTTCGGCATCATTCTTGGAACGGGAACTGGTGGCGGCATCGTCACCGGGGGGATGGCCAGAAAAGGTGCGCATGGCATTGCCGGAGAGTGGGGGCACAATGTGCTCATTCCGGATGGAGAATCGTGCTACTGCGGGCGCAGGGGGTGCGTGGAGACGGTCATTTCCGGCCCTGCCCTCGAGCGCTGGTATTTTGAGCGCTCCGGGGTGAAACTTCCGCTGGAAGCTATTGCGAGCAGGACATCTACCGATGAGGCGGCCAAGCAGACCATCAGGCGTCTTCTGGAGCAGTTCGGTAGAGCGCTCGGCCCTGTTCTCAACATTCTCGATCCCGATGCCTGCGTCATCGGCGGTGGGGTCGGCAACATCGACGCGCTGTATTCTGAGGAGGCGTTACTGGAAATCGAGCGGCATCTATTCAGCGGTCGTCTCGAAATCCCGATTCTCCGGCCGAGGCTCGGCGACAGTGCCGGAGTTATCGGAGCCGCTCTGAGGGCAAAAGCAGACAGAAACATTCAACAATAGATACACTTCGGCATGGCGGATACAACGTATAGGAAAGGTGACCTCATTGAACTTACCATCACTGATCTGGCTGAAAAAGAGCAGTGCTTCGGCAGGCTTCCGTCAGGTATGGGGGTAATGGTGTCGGGTATGCTCGCAGTAGGCGACCGGGTATCGGCCGAGGTCCGAAAAGTTCGCCAGCGCTACATCGAGGCGGCAGCAGTGGAGGTGCTTGTGCCCTCGGAAGACCGGACTGAGCCGCCATGTCGTTTTTTTGGTGTCTGCGGGGGATGCAAGCTGATGCACGTCAGCTATGAGGCGCAGCTCCGTTATAAGGAGAAGAAGGTCCGGGATGCCCTCACTCATCTCGGCGGCTTCCAGGATCCGCCACTCACCCCGGCTCACCCGGCACCCACCCCGGTCCACTACCGAAACAAGATTGAGTTCTCCTGCTCAAGCAAGCGCTATCTGCTGCAGGAGGAGATTGCCGCCGACAGCCTGCGGGCGCCGAAAAATTTCGCACTCGGTTTCCATGCTCCCGGCAATTTCGAAAAAGTGATTGATATCGACAGGTGTTTTCTCGCCACGGAAGGGATGAACAGGGTCCTCAACCTGACGCGTGAGTTCGCTCTCCTGAACACTCTGGAGGCATACGGGGCCAAAGAACATACCGGGTTCCTCCGGAACCTCGTCGTCCGGTACAGTGAAGAGCGGGATGAACTGATGGTTAATCTGGTGACCTCATGGTACGACCGGGATCTCATGGAGCGATACCGCCTTCACCTCGAGTCGGCGATGGAGGGGGTCCGCATGAGCATTGTCAACAACGTCACCAGCCGCCCGAACACCGTGGCTGTCGGCGAGTATGAGTACATCGTTTCAGGCAGCGGCGTCATCACCGAGCGGCTGGGTGAACTGGATTTCAGGATATCGGCCAACTCTTTCTTCCAGACCAACACCCGCCAGGCCGAAACCCTCTATCGGTGCATACTTCGGGCGGCAGAGCTCAAAGCGGAGGATATCGTCTACGACCTTTACTGTGGCACTGGCACCATAACCCTCTTCATGGCCCGGCATTCCAAAACGGCAGTCGGGCTCGAGGTGGTTGAGAGCTCGATTCAGGATGCCAGAGCTAATGCCGAATTCAACAGCATACCCAATGCGGTGTTCTTCCAGGCCGACCTAAAGGATTTCGGGACTCTTCTGCCGACACTTGACGCCTATGGGCGGCCGGACGTGGTTGTGACTGATCCCCCAAGGGCGGGCATGCATCCGAAAGCGCTCCAGGCAATGGTACAGCTGGAAGCGCGAAGAATCATCTATGTAAGCTGCAATCCGGCAAGTCTCGGACGGGATGGAAAGGAAATTACGGCGGCGGGTTACCGACTGGCGTCAGTGGAACCGGTGGACATGTTCCCCCACACCGCGCATATCGAGAGCGTGGCCTGCTTCGTTCGAAACTGAGGCGGGTGTTACTGCTTCCCGTTATCGATTTCTGTGAATTCGGCAGTTTCGGCCCCCTCATGCTTCTTCTTTTCCCATGCGGTGAATGCGTCGATGTCCTGGCTGATTGAGGCCAGAACTGCCGAGACGATGGCCAGATCGTCGGCAAATCCGAGAATGGGGATGAAGTCTGCGATGGCGTCGAAAGGCGCCACGAAGTAGATGAGTGCGGCTGCGGCAAGGACGATGGTCTGCCACGGTACCTCGCGGTACTCTTTGGAAGCATAGCTTTTCACCATGCGGAAGAGCGGCTGGATTTTTTCCAGAAGACCGGGTACCATCGCCGTGCTTCTGAGCGATGATGACTTGCTGATGACAGAGGCAAGCAGCTTCTGCACCCTGCCGGGGTTCTGCATAACCCTCTCTGCACGGCTCGTGCTTTTTTCAATGGACGGCGTTTCCATTCTTTCCTTCCGGTTGTCTCCCACTGTACCTATTTCCTTCCTGCCTTGAGCAGTTTGTGGCGTTCATCGGCACTGAGTGAGCTATAGCCGCTGTGTGAAATCTTCTCGAGAATCCGGTCTATTTCTGCCTCTGTCACCATCTCGTCATCGCGTCTGATGCTGTGGATCTTTGCTCCGCCGCGTTTCTTCCTGGGCAGGACTTTTCCAAGCATATCAGAGATGCTGATGTCCCGTCGTTTCAGGGTGATGTAAATCCAGCCGATCAGCATGCCGCCGAGGTGTGCGAAATGGGCGACGTTGCTTCCGCTGCCCATGGTGCGGCTTCCGAGCCCGGAGAAGAACTCGATGAAGGCGTATCCGGCGACAAAGAACTTCGCCTTGATGGGAAAGAGGAAATAGAGGAAGATATAGCGGTCGGGAAACATCATCCCAAAGGCCAGAAGGATCCCGTATACCGCTCCCGATGCGCCGATGGTCGGAGACAGGGAGCCCATGGTCGCGATCAGATTGATAAGGGCCGCTCCTATTCCGCAGGTGAAATAGTAGATGTTGAACTGCTTCGTTCCCCAGTGGTTCTCAATTTCTGCGCCGAAGATCCAGAGGGCGAACATGTTGAAAAAGATGTGCGCCGTTCCCCCGTGGAGGAACAGGTAGGTCAGCGGCTGCCATATCCTGAAGTTCCCCGAGCCGAGAGGCCAGAGGGCGAATTCGGAGAGGAGCACATTGCCGAATGCCGGGAAGGATTCCAAAAGGAACACTCCCACATTGATGAGAATGATGGCCTTGATCGCCGGAGGGATCACCTGGAACCCTCCGGGGCGATATGGTTGGTTCGAATAACTCATGAGCAGCGGTTTACCGTCCCCGCCGCAGGTCGGGCGGGGGCGTTCTCTGGAAAGGGGTGTGTCAGCCGTTCAGGGCGGCAATGCCGGGGAGCTCCTTGCCTTCAAGGAACTCGAGGCTCGCGCCACCTCCGGTTGATATGTGGGTCATTCTGTCGGCTAGACCGGCCTTGGCAACGGCGGCAGCAGAATCGCCTCCCCCGATGATAGTTGTGGCTCCCTCGGCGGTTGCAGCGGCGAGGGCTTCGGCAACGGCGATGGTGCCGCTGGCGAAGTTATCGATTTCAAAGACGCCCATCGGTCCGTTCCAGAGCACTGTTTTGGCTCCGAGAATCTCCTTGCGATAGGTCTCGACAGTTTTCGGCCCGATGTCCACCCCCATCTCGTTCTCTGCAAGCTGGTCGACTGACACTGCATGGAAAGGAGCATCGGGTGAAATTTCGGGTGCAGCCATCACGTCTTCGGGCAGGATGAGCCTGACGCCCATGCTTTTTGCCTTTGCAAGCAGTTCAAGCGCAAGTTCCGTTTTGTTGTCTTCCACCAGAGAGCGGCCTGTTTCCAGGCCCTGGGCCTTGAAGAAGGTGAAGACCATAGCCCCGCCGACGAGAACCGTGTCTACCTTGCTGAAAAGGTTGTCGAGGACATCGATTTTTCCCGAAATCTTCGATCCGCCAAGGATTGCAACGAATGGGCGTTCTGGGCTCTGAAGAGCTTTTCCGAGGTACATCAGCTCTTTTTCTATCAGGTAGCCGGCAACAGCGGTCTGGACGAAGTGGGTGATGCCTTCGGTCGAGGCATGTGCACGATGGGCTGTGCCGAATGCATCGTTTACATAAATTTCACCGAGCGAGGCAAGCTCTCTGGAGAATTCAGGGTCGTTGGCCTCTTCTTCAGGGTGGAAGCGGAGGTTTTCGAGCAGGAGGACTTCGCCGTCCTGCAGTGCCAGAGCCTGCTGCATCACTTCTGTGCCGATGCAGTCTCCCGCCATGATGACCGGAGTGTCGATGAGCTCGGAGAGCCGCAATGCAACGGGGTTCAGAGAGTAGTCAGGGTTGACCTTTCCTTTCGGCCGGCCAAGGTGTGACATCAGGATGAGGCGTCCTCCGTTGTCCAGTACCTTCCTGATTGACGGAAGGGCTTCGACGATCCGTTTGTCGTCGGTGATTTCTTTGTTGCCGTCAAGCGGAACGTTGAAATCTACACGCATCAGTACCCGTTTGCCTTGGATGGTTATGTCCGACAAGGTCTTTTTCTGCATTGCTCTCTTGATTGGTTGAAAAAACAAAAACCGGTGGCCCGTTCATTGTACAGGCAATATAATCATCTGGAACAGAAATAAGAGGGGCCTGTTATCCGTTCACCCGTTTACATTCAGGGTATGCGGCGAGCATTGCGGTATTTCCTGACATTAAGGGCATGGTCGCTGAGGGTGGAGGAAAAATAATGGCCGCCCCTGCCGGTCGCCACGAAGTAGAGGTAGCTTGTTCGGGCGGGGTTGACGACTGCCAGAATGGATGATGCACCGGGGCTGCATACAGGCCCAGGAGGAAGACCTCTATGCCGGTAGGTGTTGTAGGGCGAATCGATTTCAAGATCCTTGTAGTAGAGGCGGCGGCCCTCTCCGCCGATGGCGAACTGTACGGTGGGGTCGGCCTGCAGTCGCATCCCTTTTTGCAAGCGGTTCAGGTAGACGCTCGCAACCAGGGGCTTTTCGCTGTCAAGGGGGGTTTCGGCCTCGACGATGGATGCGAGTGTCAGGAGGGCGGTTTCGCTGAGTCCCTGTTGAGCGGCCGCCGCCTTGAGGCTGTCGGTAAAGAACGCCCTATACTGTTTGACGAGAAACCCTGCTGCTTCTTCAGGGGTGCTTGCCCACGCGAAATTGTAGGTTCCGGGAAAAAGGTAGCCCTCCGCGTTGCTTGCCCTGATGCCGTGTTTGTCGAGAAGTCGACGATTGGAGGCCGCAGCTACGAAAGCCGCCGAGTCGATGTCAAGATTGCGGGAGATGATGCGAGCTGTTTTCTTCAAGTCGAGCCCTTCGGGTATGGTGACCCGCACCTCATCCTGGCTGCTGCCATGCATATAGCTGAGCAGGCGGTAGCTCGACAGCCCCGGTGGAATGGTGTAGCGGCCGGGCTTGATGTTGTGAAGACCTGGGACGATGCGCCCTGTAAGGGTGACCGGCCAGCGGAGCCTGATGCTGCCGGCCCTGTGAAGACTGTCGACGATTGCGGAGAAGGATGCGCCGCGGTGGACAGCTATGCGGGTAGTCTCGCCGGAGGTGTTCAGGCCGGGGAGGGTAGAAAAGGCTAGAGCTGCAAGTGCAATCAGTATGACGGCAAGTATGGCAGTCTTTCCGGGGCCTTTGCCGGGGAGTGTTTTTGGTGTCATCAGGGGTGGGGCGCTCAGTCTTTGGGAGTGTTGCCTGCCCTGTTTTTCCAGGCATGCTGGAAGAGGCGGGACTCTTCGAGAATGCAGCGGTATATGTTTGCAAGGGTGAGCGACTTCTTTTCCGAACCGGCCCGTTCGAGCACGTTGTGGAGGACCTCTTTTTCACGCTCGGGCTGCAACACCTCTGCGCCCATCATAGACTTCAGTGCGCTGATTTTTTCAGCACAGTCCAGCCTCTCGCCGAGGAGGGCTGTGAGTTCACGGTCGATCGAGTCTATTTTTTTTCGCCATTGGTCAAGTTCCCGCCACTCTGCTTCATGGCCGGAGGGGGTGTCAGTCGTCATAGGTGTTCAGTCGGTTAATGGTGAGCGTCTTTAGCGTCGGCGACAGGCTTCGTTCCCTCCGAACAGCTGCATCCACCCGTCCACCTCCCGTTCAGGGAGGGGGTTTGCTGAAAACTTCCTCCGGTTCAGGCCGGGCTCCCCCGAGGGGGCGCTATCTATGAATCCCGGCAGGAGTATCGCCGCGAAATCGGCGGAACTCATGCACTTGGCCCCGAATGCCGCGGAGTACCTTCGGACCTCGTTGTCCGAACTTACAATAGTAAGGATTTTTGACGTCGTGTTCAACGATTTTGCGTAATCAATGATCCATCGGTCTGCACTTTTCCTGCGCGCGGTGTATACGACGTGCACCTCTCCTGTTTCATCCTGGTCACGGTACCGCCCGTCCCCGTCATAGACTACGGTGACTGGTGTTTTCTGTGCCCTGCGGTACCCGGCAAGCAGGGACTCAAGGCGCCTGCGAAGCGGCTCGAAGGGTTCTCCCTTTGAGGGGCGGAACAGGCTGTGGATGAGATTGTAGCCGTCCACGACGGTCTCTTTCTGTCGGTATTGCATAAGTGGGGGGCCATGTCCTCCATTATAATAATGGAATATTTTTTTAGTGCATCCTTTTTTATACATTTGAGGTGGTGGAAAATGGTAAAAAATGGGAGGTTTTGGCCCAATCGTAGCATAGTGAGCGTCGCCATGGCAGGTTTTATCGGAAAAGAGAGGCATGCGGTCGACGAAAAGGGGCGACTGATGATTCCTGCGAGGTTCCGCAGGAAGTTCCCCGAGGCGTTTGGGAGCCTTGACTCCAAAAAGGAGCCGGCTTCACTCTATGTGATGAAGTCACCCGACCGTTCCCTGGAGCTCTATCTTCCCGACGTGTGGGAGGAGATGGCCAGAACTATTTCCGCGCTCTCGGATTTTCATCCGGATGAGCGCCTCCTGAAGACCCTTATGTATGAAAGCCTTGAGATGGTCGAACTCGACCGTCAGGGCCGCATTCCCCTTTCAAGGGAGTTCCTTGACCATGCGGGGATTTCCCGGGATGTCGTCATCATCGGGGCCGATACCAAAATGATTGTATGGGAGCCGGCACGGCTATCCGAAGTGCTTGAGGGCAGCAGCGGGCGCTTTGCTGCGCTTGCGGGGCGGTATTTCTGATGCCCCGATCCCCTGACAGCTACCATGACCCGGTGCTTCTTCGTGAATGCGTAGATGCACTGGTCCGGGGCCCCGGTCTTTATGTGGACGGCACACTCGGTGGTGGCGGCCATTCCATGGCCATCCTCCGGGCGCTGGAGAACGGGGGCTGGCTTGAGGGTTCGCTTCTCGTCGGAATCGATCAGGATGATGAAGCCCTCCATGAGGCGGGCACACGCCTTGCGGCTTATTCCGGGAGTGCGGTTGCCGTGAAAGGCAATTTCCAGGACATCACCCGGCTGGCATCGAGGGAGGCCCTGCAGAAAGGGATGGAGCCCCGGGCCAGAGGAATCCTGCTTGATCTCGGGGTTTCTTCCCGCCAGATCGATAGGGCTGAGAGAGGGTTCAGTTATATGCAGAAAGGGCCGCTCGATATGCGTATGGACAGTTCGGCGCCCACGACGGCGGCGGACCTCCTCAACGAGGCGGATGAGCGGGAACTGGCCACGATTTTTTTTCGCTACGGCGAGGAGCCCCGGAGCCGTGCGATAGCCCGGGCTGTCGTTGCCGCACGGATGAAGCTCGGGCGACTCTCCTCGACCGAGGAACTTTCGGACATCGTGCGGAGCGTTGTGCATGGCCGCCAGCCGGCCATACGGTCGCTGTCGCGGGTGTTCCAGGCGCTCAGGATATCCGTCAACAGGGAGCTTGATGTCCTGCATCGGGTCCTCGAGGATGGGGTCTCGCTGCTTGGGGCGGGCGGGCGGATGGCTGTCATCAGCTATCACTCGCTCGAGGACCGGATTGTGAAGCAGTATTTCGCTGCACAGTCGAAATCCGACTGGGGGCCGAAAGGCGTCGGGCTCCGCGAGCCTCTCTCCAGAGGAGTGCTGGTCCCTGTCACCCGAAAGGCGGTTGTTGCATCGGAAGATGAGGTCCGGGTCAATCCCAGGTCGAGGAGTGCAAAGCTCAGAGTAGCAGAAAAAACAGGAGGAGTCCAGTGATCAGCGAGCGCTTGCTGCCTGCGTCATTCAGCAGAATCCAGACATTCTTTTTCAGGGGCCCTAGCCAGTCGGCCCCTGTTCCCGCCATCTTACCCGCACGGGAGGGTGCCAAGGCTGCTGTAGAACAGGAGCCGCAGGCAGCATCACCCGCCCCTGCCGACGCATTGCAGGAAAGTTCGGGTTCATTTGATTTTTCGAGCCTTCTGCGGTTGCGCTCGTTCGTGTATCTGCTTGCGGGGACGGGGTTTTTCCTGTTCCAGATCAACAGCACCATTGCCATCAAGAGTCTGGCGCTACAGAATGAGCGGCTCCGGAGCCATATCCAGCTGACTTCAAGCGTGCTTGCCGCCCAGGAACTGAAGATCAGGGAGCTGCAGAGCATCCACAGTATCACCAAGGACGCCGCCGCGCTCGGGCTCGCCCCCTCGCCGGAACCTCCTGTCGAGATCGAACCCTGAACGAGAGAACGTAAGGACGCGTGAGCATGAACGAAGAGCGTATAGAGATGCACGGGAGCGACCGGGGGTTCGGCCGGAGGATCGGCGTCCTCATGCTGCTGTTCGCCTTCTTCATGACGGCCATCATCGCTATGCTCTTCAAGATCCAGGTCGTCAATGGATCAATCTACAAGGACAAAGCCGCGAGGCAGTATGAGCGGGTGGTCACCAGCACGGCCCGGAGGGGTGACATACTTGACCGCCACGGCCGGATGCTTGCAGAGAGCATCGAGTCGGTATCGTTCTATGCCGATCCGAAGGTGGTGCGCCGCACCCCCCTCTTCGACAGCAAGGGACGTCCGGTCAACGACCCCCGGACCCGCCGCCAGAAGACCTTTGACAACTCCGGTGCCATCGCCACCCTGTTTGCCCGACATCTCGGAGGCAGTCGCGCCCCCTACCTCAAAGAGCTGAGGCGAAAGCGGGGCAATGCGGTGCTCGGCCGAAAAGTTCCCATTGCAAAGGCGCTGCCTCTTCTGCAAGAGAAGATTCCGGGTGTATGGAACGACCGCGAACACCAGCGCTACTACCTGAATGTCGCGGCCCAGCTCATCGGTCTGACCGGCAGCGGCAACCGGGGCACCAGCGGGCTTGAGCTACAGCTCGATCGCGAACTGCGCGGAACCGACGGCACGACCATCTATCAGCGGACTGCAACAGGGAACCGGTACCCTGCACCCGATGCCCGTCAGGAAGCTGCCGTTACCGGCAATACGGTCGAGCTGACCATCGACGCCGACATCCAGAGCATCGTGGAGGATGAGCTTGCAGGAATCGTGGAACGCTACAACGCCTCGGCGGCCACCGGCATCGTCATGAACGTCAGGACGGGCGAGGTGCTTGCTATGGCCAACAACCCCACCTTCAACCTCAACAACCGTGCGACATGGACAGCTGAAAAAGCCAGAAACCGTTCGGTTACCGACAGCTTCGAGCCAGGATCCACATTCAAAATCGTTATGGCCACGGCGGCTACCGAGAAACTCGGGCGCAAGGCCGAAGATATGGTCTTTGCACACAACGGGGTCATGCCGATCTTCAATCTCAGAATCACGGACCACGAGCCATACGGCAATATCACCTTCCGTGAAGCGGTCATGTACTCGAGCAACATTGTTTCGGCCAATACCGCAATGGAGGTCGGACGAGAGACCTTTTACGACTATGTATGCCGGTTCGGGTTCGGCAAAAAAACCGGGATCGGCCTTATAGGTGAACTTCCGGGTTCCGTGCGTCCGCTGGAAAAATGGGACGGCACCACACTTCCATGGATGGGCTACGGCTACCAGGTCATGACCACCCCCCTGCAGATCCTGCAGGCCTACGCAGCCCTTGCCAACGGAGGGGAGCGGATGCGCCCGTTCATTATCAGGAGGATTGCCGATGCTGGTGGACGTACCGTGCGCAGCTTCGAGCCGGAAGGGGTCGGCAGGGTGATGTCGGAAAAGAGCGCCGCATATATAGGGACAGAATATTTTAAGGCTGTTGTAGACAGCGGTACGGCGGTGAGTGCTTCCCTCCAGGGAATCAGTGTGGCTGGAAAAACAGGCACGGCGCGGCGGGCGAGCGGCGGTTCCTACCGCACGGCGGTATATGTCTCCTCGTTTGTGGGATATTTCCCCGTTGAGGACCCCCTCTATGCTATAATCGTACTTGTTGAAGATCCCAAACCAGCGTATTATGCGTCCACTGTAGCCGCTCCCTCGTTCCGTTCAATCGCATCGAGGATGATTGCCTGCTCAAGCGAAATGCAGAAAAATCTCTCCATTCGCTCGTCGGAACAGGCAGAGCTGAATCGCATTGTCTCGGTGGCGGTCCCTGAGCTTCGGGGCATGCCGCGTGAGGAGGCCGAGCGTCTTCTGAAATGGCTCGGACTCTCAATGGAGTACAGCGGGCCGCAGGATGGACTGGTCAGGAGCCAGAGTGAAGCACCCGGAACAAAAGTAGAAGAGCGGAGAAAAATAAGGGTGACGCTCGCCCACAGCAAGAGGAACAGGAACCCCTCATGAACCCCAACACCCTATTGGACGGCATGCAGCCTGTCGCTCTTCTGGAGATCCTCCGGGGGATGGGGCCGCATGCGGTTGTGGCAGGCGGGTCAGAGGGCGTGATGGTTCGGGCCCTCACCAATGACTCGCGGGAGGTGGAGCCGGGAGCGCTGTTTGTTGCTGTCAGGGGATTTGCCGCTGACGGCCGACAGTTCATCAAGGATGCCATCGCCGGAGGCGCATCGGCGGTGGTCTCGGAGGACTTTCCCGTGGATATCTCTGCTAACGGTCCGCCCTGCATCCGGGTTCCGGATGCGCGCAGGGCGCTCAGCCTTATTGCGGCGGCATATTACGGTCATCCGGCTGACCGGCTGAAGATTGTCGGTGTGACAGGTACGAACGGAAAGACAACGACAGCACGCCTCATCTCCTCCATTCTCTCCATGAACGGGATTGCCTGCGGCTACATCGGTACGGGTAAAGCCCTCATCGGAGACCGGGAGATCCTGCTGGAACGGACCACCCCCGAGGCCCATGGGCTGCACCGCCTGTTCCGGATGATGATAGAGGGCGGCTGCCGTGCGGTGTCGATGGAGGTTTCCTCGCATGCGCTTGAACTCAAGAGGGTCCACGGGGTCGCATTCCATGCGGCGGTGTACACCAATCTGACGCCGGATCACCTTGATTTCCATCCAACGATGGATTCCTATGCGGAATCCAAACGAAGCCTGTTTGACCAGCTTGCGCCTGGCGGCTTCGGGATATTCAACACCGATGACCCGAAGGCTGCGTTTATGGCGGCCAGGGTACCCGAGGACCAGCGGGCCTGTTGCTCTTTGACCTCCATGCCGTCCCGCGGCATTCGGTGCGCCCGGAACTATGGCGCGCTGGTGCGCAGTCAGGGTGCGGGATCCTCGGTGGTTGCACTATCATTTCCCGGAGACGTGGAGTTGGAAGAGGAGTTCCGGCTGCCGGGACGGTTCAATGTGATGAATATGCTGGAGGCCGTCGCGGCAGCCCATCTGCTCGGCGTCCCTGTTCAGGCGGTCGCTGCATCGGTTCCAATGCTTCGCGGTGTCGAAGGGCGGATGGAGCTGGTCGAGGGACCCGGAATCAGGGGGATGTCCATTGTCGATTACGCACATACCCCCGATGCGCTCCAACAGGCGCTCGGTACCCTGCGAGAACTTCTTCTCCCTGACGGCAGGCTTATCGTCGTGTTCGGCTGTGGCGGCAACCGCGATCGGCAGAAGCGCCCGGAAATGGGACGGATTGCTATGGAGATGGCCGATTTTGCGCTCATCACCTCCGACAATCCCCGTGACGAGGATCCCGAAGCTATCCTTGACGAGATTGAGGCGGGTATGGGTGGAGGCGAGCCCCTTCGCATCGCCGATAGGGCGGCAGCTATCCGCATGGCGGCAGGTATGCTTCGTCCCGGAGACATCCTCCTCGTCGCAGGCAAGGGGCACGAGTGTTATCAGGAGGTTCTTGGCGTGCGGGAGCACTTCTCTGACCGTGAGGTGTTGGCGGCAGGCATTGCAGGCAAAGACGGTAAAACGAAACCCGAACAGGAATCGAGGGAATGAAAGGTGTATTGACATGGGAGAACTTCAGGCAGTGCGGAGAGCTGGTCCTGAACCCCGAAGCTCCCCCCCGCAGGGAGGTGCAGGATCCGGTAGCGGCCATTGATTCCAGGGCGATTGATGGGCCGGGAATCTTCATCGCGCTCAAAGGCGATTCGACCGACGGGCACCAGTTTGTCCAGGATGTGTTCCGGCGCGGCGTCGACTTTGCGATGGTGTCACGGGAGTGGCACAGCCTGGAGAGCGATCAGCTTCCTCCTCCAGGCAAAGCCTACATCGTAGTGCAGGATACCGAAAAAGGCTTGCAGGAACTCGCGTCGATCTACCGCGACACCTTTCCGATTCCGGTTGTCGGTATCGGCGGCAGCAACGGCAAGACCACGACGAAGGAGATGACTGCGGCGGTGCTTCGCACCGGATTCCGGGTCCATGTGAGCCGGGGCAACTTCAATAACCATCTCGGAGTTCCCCTTACGTTGCTCGGTATGCGACGCGACACCGAAATAGCCGTCGTTGAGATGGGCATCAACCATCCCGGGGAGATGGAGCTGCTCACCGCAATCGCACGGCCGACTGACGGACTTCTGACCAACATCGGTCACGAGCATCTCGAGTTCCTCATTGACCTTGATGGCGTCAGCCATGCCGAGCGAAAGCTGTTCGACTGGCTCGACCGGTGCCGGGGCACGATTTTTGTCAACGCCGATGACCCTCGCCTCGCGGATGCCGCAACCGATCCCGAACGTCACTTTCTCTATGGAACAGGAAGTCCGGAAGGAAGGTTCTGCAGCGCAGAATCAGTTGTCGTCGGCCCCGGTGGACGGGTATCGTTCATCCTCACGGCTGGTGCCATGCGGGAGCATGTCTCCCTGCAGTTCACCGGCCGGCACAACGTACAGAACGCGGTGGCCGCGGCGGCGGTCGGACTGCACTTCGGCCTTTCTCCGGCACAGGTGAAGGCGGGCCTCGAAGGCCTCCTTCCCGAATCCGGATGGAAACGGCTTGAGCTCTCGGAGGAAGGCGGTGTCACCATCATCAACGATACCTATAACGCCAATCCGGATTCTATGCGCCTCGCTCTCGACACCCTTGCCGATATGCCGTGCAGCGGGCGGAGGATCGCCGTCATCGGCGACATGCTTGAACTCGGGGCCTCTGCAGAGGATGAGCACCGGAGCGTTGGACGCTATCTTGCCGGCCTTCCCGTCGATATGCTCTTTACTTTCGGCGCGCTTGCCGATCTTGCCGGCCGGGAGTTTCCGGAACGATGCCGGGGGCATTTTAATGGAAGGGATGCATTGCTCCATGCCCTTCTCAAAGAAGTCAGGAGCGGTGACGCGGTGCTCTTCAAGGGCTCTCGAGGCATGCGCCTGGAACAGACGGCCGGGGCGCTTTTACTCTCACTGAAACAGGGAACACAAACAAGCTGAACGGAGGCCTATGCTCTACTATCTCCTGCATTACATCAACAGTACCTACAGTCCTCCCGGACTCGGTGTTGTCGAGTATCTCACCTTTAGGGCGAGCGCTGCTGCCATCACGGCCCTCCTCATAACCCTTCTGGCCGGCCCGTGGTTTATCGGCTACCTCCGCTCGCGTTTCATCGAGCCGGTCAAGGAGGAGGCTCCTCCCGAACACCGGAAGAAAAAAGACCTGCCGACAATGGGCGGCCTGCTCATTATTTTTTCCATAGAGGTGTCAGTGCTGCTCTGGTCGAAATTCGACGATCCGCACGTATGGCTGATCATGCTTGCCATTCTCTGGATGGGCATCGTCGGATTCATCGATGACTACAGCAAGGTCGTGCTGAAGATCAAGGGCGGGCTTTCCCCCCGCTGGAAGCTCGCCGCGCAGGTTTCGCTCGGCCTCGTGGTCGGCATATACACCAGTCTTGACCCTGCGTTTTCTGTGCTGATGCGGGAGACTACCGTGCCGTTCTTCAAGAACCTGACGATCGATTACGGCTACTTCTATATCCCTGTGGTCATTTTCATCATCACGGCACTCTCCAATGCAGTCAACCTCACTGACGGCCTTGACGGGCTGGCCTCGGGGAGCTCGGCCATTGTGGTCTTCGCCCTTGGAGGTTTCGCCTACCTTGCCGGCAACGCGGTCTACGCAAGCTATCTCAGCATCCCGTTCATTCCCGGCGGCGGAGAGATAGCCGTGGTATGCATGGCCATCGTCATGGCTTCTGTCGGGTTCCTCTGGTTCAACTCCAACCCTGCGGAGATCTTCATGGGCGATACCGGATCGCTGGCGCTCGGCAGCGCCATCGCCGTCATCGCGCTGCTCATCAAGCAGGAGCTCCTTCTTCCGGTGCTGGCGGGGACCTTTCTTCTGGAAACCCTTTCGGTGTCGGTGCAGGTGCTCTACTTCAAGTATACCCGGATGCGTTTCGGACAGGGGCGCCGGATTTTCCTTATGGCGCCGCTCCACCACCATTTCCAGCTGAAGGGCTGGGCTGAACAGAAGATCGTCATCCGCTTCTGGATCGTCACCATCCTCTTTTTCCTCACCAGCCTCATGACACTGAAACTCAGATGAAGAGAGCGGACCTTGAGGGCAGGCGGGTGTCGGTGATCGGCGCCGGACGGAGCGGGAGCGCTGCAGCTGAACTGTTGGTGCATAACGGCGCACAGGTGCTGCTCAGCGAAAAAGGGGCAATGGACCCTGATACTGCAAGCCGACTCTGTCAGATAGGGGCGGAAATCGAGTCTGAAGGGCACTCGGACAGGGTGTTCGATGCGGATTTTGCCGTCGTAAGTCCCGGTGTTCCTCCCGGTGTGCCGGTCATCCGGGAGCTCGAGCGGCGTCAAATCCCCGTGCACAGTGAGATTGAATTGGCATCATGGTTCTGCCGGGCCCGGATTGCGGGCATCACCGGCACGGATGGCAAAACAACGACGGCGACCCTTGTACAGCGGATGGCGGAGGCTGACGGTCGCCTCGCCGGGTATCGGGCTTACGGGGTCGGCAATATCGGGGTTCCCTTCTCTTCCCTGGTCGAAGAGATGGATGAGGGAGACATTGCTGTTGTCGAACTCAGCAGCTACCAGCTTGAGCGCTGCAGCTCCTTCCGGCCCGAGGCAGCCCTTATAACCAACATCACGCCCGACCACCTCGACCGGTACGGTGGCGACATCATGCGCTACGCTGAAGCGAAGTACCGCATCTCGATGAACCTCGGCCCCTCCGGGACCCTCGTCTACAACGCTGACGATCCGATCCTTCGAGCGCGTTTTTCCGGGGGTGGCTTTCCGTTTTCGACCATGCCTTTCTCTACGGCGGGGCCCGTCGGGGGCGATCCTTCCTCCGGGGTTTACCTTGAAGACGGATGGGTGCATGCCGGCCTTCGGAGGCTGATCCATACCTCCGAGTTCCAGAAAGGGAGCTTCCGCGGCAACCACAATAACAGCAATGTCCTCGGAGCGATTGGCCTTGTCCGGGCGCTCCGGCTGGACGAAAATGCGGTGCTTCAGGCGCTCAGGGAGTTCCCCGGCGTCGAGCACCGCCAGGAGTTCGTTGCCCGCAAGCGGGGTTCGGACTGGATCAACGATTCTAAGGCCACCAATGTCAATGCCATGCGTCAGGCGCTCGAGGCGGTTCCCGGCCGCATCGTGCTGATTGCCGGAGGGCGTGACAAGGGGAATGACTATTCGGCAGTTGCCGCCCTCATACGGGAGAAGGCCGTCCTTGTCGTCGCCATGGGCGAGTCGCGACAAAAAGTCGCCGATGCATTCCGTGCCGATGTCGAGGTCGTCGAGGCTCCTACGCTCGAGGACGCCGTGCGGCTTGCCGCCGAGGCAGCCGGGCCTGATCGGACGGTGCTCTTCTCTCCCGGGTGCGCGAGTTTCGACCTGTTCAGGGACTTTGAAGACCGCGGCCGCAGATTCAAGTCCGAAGTCGGGAGGCTGGAGGAATGACGGAGATCGCCTACATGCCTTCTTCACGCGGCGAGGCCGTTGCCGGCAAGCTCTTGCTGTTCATTGTTTCTGTATTGATGTGCATCGGGGTGGTGGTCGTCTACAGCAGCGGTGCCGGTTGGGCCGAAACCAAGTTTTCCAACAGTGAGTATTTCCTCTGGCGTCACGTCATCTTCACCATTGCCGGAGTCGCAGTCGTTCTCGTTGTCGGTCATTTCGACTACCATTTCTTCTCGAAAATAAGCCGGCTGCTTTATCTTGTGAGCCTGATCCTCCTGACGGCGCTCCTGCTCCTGAAGGTGGTTGGTGTCATACATGGTGCTGCGCGCTGGATTGGCGTCGGACCTGTGAAATTTCAGGTTTCCGACCTTGCCAAATACGCCATCATCTTCCGCTTCGCCCGGTTTATCAGTGACAAGAAGGGAGATGTGCGCGACCTTGACACCGGATACTACCCCATGCTTGCGCTGCTGCTTGCCGTTTCGGTGCTCGTGGCGCTTGAACCGAACTTCAGTACTGCCTCGCTCATCACCATCCTCGGCTTTATCCTCATGTTCGCCGGTGGCGTGAACATCCGTTACCTTCTGGCGACCGGCGCCCTGGTCATTCCGATCGCCATAGCCTACGCTCTTGCTGCTCCGTACCGGATCGCCCGGCTTGTCTCGTTCTTCAGCGACAGTCCGAAAGGCCTCAGCTACCAGGTCGTTCAGGCGCTCATCGGGCTCGGCAACGGGGGGCTTTTCGGGCTTGGCATCGGGGCCAGCAAGCAGCGGGAGCTCTATCTTCCGCTTTCCTACAACGATTTCGTCTTTGTCGTCATCGGTGAGGAGTACGGATTCATCGGAGCAGTGTCGGTCGTGCTGCTGTTTGCGGGCTTTTTCATCTGCGGGCTGATCATCGCCAAGCACGCTCCGGATCTCTTCGGAAGGTTTGTCGCACTCGGCATCACCGTTGCCATCACCCTTTTCGCCTTCATCAACATTGCCGTGGCCTGCCACCTCATCCCGACGACCGGTGTTGCGCTGCCGTTCATAAGCTACGGTGGTACCGCCCTGCTTTTCAACTCGCTCGGTGTGGGAATCCTGCTCAGTATTTCCCGGCACCGGAAACGGATGCATGACAAGGCGGCGGAAACAACACGAGAACCCTCCACTGAAACCGGAGCTGAACCATTGGACTGGAGCCTCCCATGAACATACTGTTTGCCGGAGGGGGCACCGGAGGCCACCTCTATCCCGCTGTCGCCATGGCCGCCATGCTGAAAGAGATGGTGCCCGGTGTCGAACTCTCTTTTGCCGGTACTGCCTCGGGAATTGAGGCGGGGGAGGTTCCGCGGCTCGGTTACCGGCTGCACCTCATTCCCGTTCGCGGGCTGAAGCGCGGAGGGTCGCTCAGCACCCTTTTATCCAATGTCGGGGTCCTTGCCGATTTTGCGGCTTCGCTCTTCAGGGCGGCGGCACTGATCCGGAGGGAGCGCCCCGACGTGGTGGTCGGTACGGGAGGCTTTGTCAGCGCACCGGTGCTGCTTGCCGCCCAGCTGCTCGGCAGGAAAACGCTGATCCAGGAGCAGAACGCGTTCCCCGGCGTCACCACCCGCCTGCTTTCGATCCTTGCCCGTCAGGTGCATGTCGCGTTCAGGGAGGCTCCAGGATACCTCATGAAAAAACAGGGTGTATTCCTGACCGGCAATCCTGCCCGCAGTTTTCCGCAGCAAGAGAGTGGTGCCGGAAGGGCAGCGTTCGGGCTCGATCCTCTTCTTCCAACGCTGCTCGTGTTCGGCGGCAGTCGCGGTGCTCGTGCAATCAATAATGCAGTCCTTGAGAACCTCGGAAGGCTGACAGCTGGCGCCAATCTCATCTGGCAGACCGGGTCGCTGGACTTCGAGCGGATCGCAAAAGAGGTCAGTCCCGGCCGGAACCTGTGGATTGGTGCCTACATTGCGGATATGGGGAGTGCATATGCCGCGGCAGATCTTGTTCTGTGCCGTGCGGGAGCCTCAAGCATAGCTGAACTGACGAATCTCAGGAAGCCCTCGGTGCTGGTGCCTTATCCGCATGCTACGGGGGACCACCAGCGCCACAATGCCAGAGCGCTTTCCGTTCCGGGGGCAGCTCTCATGATAGAGGATCGGGACCTCGGCAGTCCTGAGGCCATTCAGGGCGTCATAGCCCTGCTCCGCGATAGGGAGCACCTTCAGAGGATGAGCGAGGAAGCCGGTCGGCTGTCGGCGCCTGAAGCCGCCCGTATTCTTGCCGGCCGGATCATCGAACTTGCTGAAGAACATTCATCGGACAATTAACCGGACAATTAACCGGATACACACAAAAGGGACCGTAATACTATGGAACTTGGAAAGACGAAACGCGTGCATATCGTGGGGATTGGAGGGGCAGGCATGAGCGCGATTGCCGAACTTCTCCTGAAATCGGGCTTTGCCGTCAGCGGCTCAGACCTGTCGACGGGGGAGGTGACCGACAAGCTGCGGCAGCACGGCGCCGTCATCTACCGCGGCCACGAAGCCGGGCAGGTGGCGGACTGCGATGTGGTGGTATACTCGTCGGCAGTCCGGGCGGATGAAAATGTCGAGATTTCGGAGGCGCTGAAAGCAGGTATTCCCGTTGTCAAGCGCGACGAGATGCTCGGTGAGCTGATGCGCTACAAATCGGGCATCTGCGTGGCCGGTACCCACGGAAAGACGACGACAACGGCGATGATCGCCACCATGCTGATTGAGTCGGGAGAATCGCCGACGGTGATGATCGGCGGGGTATCCGACTATCTGAAAGGCAGCACCGTCGTCGGCGAGGGCCGCTACATGGTGATTGAGGCCGACGAGTTCGACCGCGCGTTTCTGAAGCTGACTCCCACCATTGCGGTGCTCAACAGCCTGGAGTCGGAGCACATGGACACCTATGGCACCCTTGATGAACTGAAGCGTTCTTTTATAGAGTTCGCCAACAAAGTCCCCTTCTACGGAAGGGTGATCTGCTCGGTTGACTGGCCGGAGATCCGCAGGATCATCGGCTCCCTGAACCGCCGCCTGACGACTGTCGGTATCGAGGAGCCGGCCGATGTGACGGCCGGTGACATCGTTATGGACCACGGGAGCGCGACCTTCACCCTCACGGCGTTCGGCACCGCCTATCCCGGAGTCCGCATCAACGTACCCGGACGGCACAACGTACTGAACGCCCTTTCGGCATTTGCCGCGGGATTTGAGCTCGGCATTGAGCCGGCACGGCTGATTGCGGGGCTCGGCCGTTACAGCGGCATGCGCCGGCGCTTCCAGATGAAGTACCGTGATCAGCATGGGCTCATGGTCGTCGACGATTACGCCCACCATCCTTCGGAGGTGAAAGCTACTGTGAAGGCAGCCCGTAGCGGCTGGCCGGAAGCCAGGGTCGTTGCCGTGTTCCAGCCGCACCTGTTTTCAAGGACTGTGGAGTTCGCCGACGAATATGGCTGGGCGCTCTCTCGGGCGGACAGCGTGTACGTTGCGGCTGTATATCCCTCCCGTGAGAAGCAGGAGGATTTTCCGGGTGTTGATGGTGCCTTGGTGGCTGAGGCAGTCCGGAGGGCCGGCGGACGACAGGTCGATTTCGTTCCGGATCGGGATGAGCTGCTTGCTGCCGTTCTCAGCGAAGGGGCTGATCCGGGTCCGGGAGGTACCATCCTTCTTCTCATGGGTGCGGGCGATATCACTCAGCTTGCAACAGAGATAGCAGACCGGGTTTCCGGCGGGGAGGGCCATGCTCGGGCTTAAGGAACTGCGGCAGCATGTCCGGGGCGACCTGCACATCGGCGAGCCCCTGGCTGACCATACTGTTGCCCGCAGGGGCGGGCCAGCCGACGTTCTCGTCATTCCTGAAGGGAAGGCTGATTTCTGCAGGAGCATTCTTTATTTTCAGAAGAGTGACCAGCCCTTCAGGGTTGTGGGTACCGGTTCACGCCTGAATGACGGTGGAGCAGGGTTCCGCGGAGCGGTCATACTCTCGCATCGTGCGCTGCAAGGGGTGAGTGTGACGGCCGGGCGCGTCATCGCCGGAGCAGGAACCCTCCTCAGCGACCTTCCTTTGGAAATGGCCCTTCCCGAAGCATTGCCCGAGAGGCATACGGAAGGGAGTGTTGGCGGGGCTCTGTCCATGCGGTGCTGCTCGTTCTGTTCTGAGCTGTACGGACAGGTCGAGTGGCTTGAACTGTTCCGCAACGGCGAGGCGCGGCGGGTGAAGCCCGACGGCTTTGGTGAGGGTGAAGTGATACTATCCGTCGCGTTCCGCCTGGGGCGCAAATCGTGAATATTTATTTTGTGCAGCTGTTGTAATAATACCGAAACTGTTGTTTCTTATGACTGATTCCGAGGAGAGCAGCGCTTCCCGGCCCCTGGAGCGGCCGGATGGGGCTCCCAAATCGGGAGGAGGAGGAAAAGCCTTTATTCTGGTATTTCTTCCGGTGCTCCTTCTGCTCGGATGGCTCTGGAAAAGCGCTTCGTCGTGGGAAGAGGATGTACGGGTTCGGAGCATCGTGGTGGAGGGGGCCGACATCGTGGCAGCCGGAGACGTGGAGTCCGCCCTTGCGAGCCATCTCGGCCGAACGATGGATGGTGTGGACACAGCGGAAGTTGCCGGAAGGGTCAACGCAATTGCGTGGGTGAAGGATGCCTCAGTCAACCGGGAGCTTAACGGAATCCTGCGTGTTACCTTGAAAGAGCGCCGGCCGATGGCGCTCACTATAGTCGATGGAGTTGCTTCGGCCCTCGATAGAGAGGGGGTGCTGATGCCGCGCACAATGCTGAGGAGGACACAGTTCCAGAGACTCCTCACCGTGTCGGGCATCGCACAAACAAGGCCCATGAAACGGGGTTTCCGGCGGATCGAAGGCAAGGCGGCGGTGGTGATCCGGCAGTTCGTGGACGCGCTTGCCGATGCTCCTTATGCCGGGCTTCTCGTCCGCAGGCTGCATGTCGATGGTGCAGGACTAACGTATTTTACGGTTGCAGGGGACCCGGCCCGCTTTATTGTCGGCAATGACGGGGACTTCAAGGAAAAGTTGGAAAAATTCGAGATATTCTGGCGAAAGGTTGTAGCAAAGAAAGGTTTCGGAAGTTATGAGACGGTGGACCTGCGATTCCGGGACCGGGTTTTCACCACGGATTCCCCGGTCCGAGAGGCCCCACCGGAAGTGCCCCTGTAGAACATCATGCACGGAAAAGACACAATGCCCAAAAGCAATATTGCCGTTGGTCTCGATATAGGGACAACCAAAGTGTGTGTCGTTGTCGCCGAAAAGGACGCGAGAGGGAAGCTTAACCTTCTTGGCCGCGGCCTTGCGGCTTCTGAGGGTTTGCAGCGGGCCACTGTCGTCAACATCAATAAAACGGTCGAAGCCATACGTCTTGCCGTTGCCGATGCCGAGAGGGAGTCTTCCATCCGGATCGGCAGGGTGAATGTTGGTATATCGGGTACTCATGTGCACTGCATTCCGAGTACATCCGAGATCAGTATCAACCAGACCGGCGTGGTCACCGAGTCGGATGTGCGCAGGTTCCTTGAGAAAGCCCGTTCAAACATCCGCTATCTGGACATCGAGAATGAAATCATCCATGTCATTCCGCAGACCTTCACCGTCGACGATCAGGAAGGCCTCCCCGATCCCATAGGGATGGCTGGCACTACCATGAAGGGCAGCGCCTGCATCGTGGTCGGTCAGAAGACGAAGATCCGCAACATCCGACAGTGCGTTGAGAAAGCTGGGCTGGAGGTCGGCGCCATCACGTTCGAGCCCATCGCCTCCGGGCTTGCCGTACTCAGGGAAAGCGAGCGTAAAAGCGGCGTGGCAGTCATCGACATCGGCGGAGGTACTACCGAGGTTGCCGTCTATCTTGATGGGGCGATACATTATTCAGACGTCATCAAGGTCGCCGGAAACGATGTCACCGGCGATATCGCCTACGGGGTGAAGACACTTCACGGCATCGCCGAGGATCTGAAAATTACCTATGGATGCGCCTACGGTCCCGAAAGCGGCCAGGACGAGGAGCTTGTAGTGGAGGGCATCGAGGGGCGCCCCCAGAAATACTTCCCGAGAAGCTCCCTTACCATCATCATCGAGGCCCGCATGACGGAGATTTTCGAGATGGTCCGCGACTCCCTCAAGCAGTCGGGCCTCTACGATGCCCTTAACGCCGGAGCGATAATCACAGGCGGAGGGGCGCTGCTTCGGGGTACGGAGCCTCTTGCTTCGCGTATTCTGGGGCTCGATGTCAGAACCGGGTGCCCTGAAGGGGTGTCCGGCGGAATCCGCGGTGCTGTCGAGAGTCCCATCTATGCGACCGTCACGGGGCTTGTCGGCCATGCATTCGAGCATGCGCTTATGGATGAGCCGATGACGCCTGACCAGACTGAAGCGAAGCCCGTGGGAGGATCGGTTCCTCATCCTCCTCCGAAGACTGAGCCTGAGGATGCTCCCGACGGATTCGGCCAGAAAATCCTCAACAGATTCAAGAAATTCTGGGAGCAGCTGTGAGGCGAACTGCGGAACACGAAACGGGAGGGCGATAAGCCATGGCATTTGAACTCGATCCGGGCCTGTTCGACAGCGACCAGTCCAAGGGCGTCACCATCAGGATTGTCGGCGTTGGAGGTTGCGGCGGAAACGCCGTCAACAACATGATCGACCGCAAGATCAGCGGAGTGGAATACATCGTGATGAACACCGACCGCCAGGCACTTTTAAACTCCAAGGCGCCGCTTCGGGTGCAGATTGGACGGCGGGCTACGGGAGGGCTCGGTGCCGGAGCAGATCCTGCTCAGGGTCGACAGGCTGCAGATGATGACCGCGACATTATCGCTTCCCAGCTCGAGGGCGCCGATATGGTTTTCATCACCGCCGGCATGGGTAAGGGCACCGGAACAGGTGCGGCTCCGGTTATCGCTTCAATCGCCCGGAACATGGGCATCCTCACCATCGGCGTGGTCACGCGCCCGTTCGGGTTCGAGGGCGACGTGAAAGCCCGCATCGCCGACGGAGGTATTGCTGAACTGCGCAAGTACATCGATACCCTGATCATCGTCGAAAACGAAAAGATACTCAGTATTGCCGAAGAGGGGGTCAGTGCTACCGAAGCCTACAACATGGCAAATGATGTCCTCTACCGCGCAGCAAAGGGCATCGCTGATATCATTACGAGCCATGGCCATGTCAATGTGGATTTCGCCGACGTACGCAGCATCATGTCGGGTGCAGGAGACGCGGTTATGGGCTCGGCGGCAGCGGCCGGTGAGCGCTGCGCCCTCAAAGCCGCCTCGGACGCGCTCGGTAGCCCGTTGCTCGAGGGCATCTCCATCAATGGATCGAAAGGGGTACTGGTGAACATCACCGGAGGGGTTAGCATGCGCGACCTTTCGGAGGCGATGAGCTTCATCGCTGAACAGGCCGGAGGGGAGGCCAAGATCATCAACGGCTATGTCGACGAGCAGCTCGTCGGCGGCGAAGTCCGGGTGACGGTTATCGTCACCGGCTTCAAGCGCAAGGATCAGGAGCCGCCAAAGCCCCGCGAGCGGGAGGAGCCGCAAGCCATGATGTCCGGCATGCGGACGGTCCAGCCCCGGCAGAACCGTCCACACAATATGCCCTTCGCCTCTCCGCAGGGCGCGGCTATGGAAAGGCCGGACGAGGATCTCCGGGTTCCCGCATACATTAGAAAAAACATCCAGATATCCGGCCCGTATGATGCGGCCGGGCGAGTCACCGATGGCCAGGGCGGCGGGTTCGGTCGTGCCTCCGCCGGACGGAATGGAGAACATGAAGATATAATTCAGAAAAGTCAGTCAGATCTTCCGGCCCATCTTCGCCGAACCAAAAATTGGATCTGACAGGGTTTTTCTGGTAGACAATTCTTGTCATGAAGTATCACGCGCTTTCCGCTGAGGAGGCGGTTTCCAGAATAAAGTCGGGCGATCGGGTGTTTCTGCATACTGCAGCGGCAACTCCGCAGCGGCTCATCGACGCCATGGTCGGGAGGGCCGATGAGTTGAGAGACGTGGAGATCGTCAGCCTTCACACGGAAGGAGAGGCTGCCTACGTGCGACCTGAATACCGTGAGAGCTTCCGTCTGAACTCGCTCTTTGTCGGCCGGAACGTCCGTTCTGCTGTCCAGGGGGGCGATGCGGACGCCATTCCAGTCTTTCTCTCCGATGTTCCATCGCTGTTCCTGAACGGCGTGCTTCCTCTCGACGTCGCCCTTGTACATGTTTCCCCTCCTGACCGCCACGGATTCTGTTCGCTTGGCGTTTCAGTCGATTCCGCCCTTGCCGCAGTCCACGGGGCAAAGTTGGTGATTGCTCAGGTGAACCCAAATATGCCTCGTACTCATGGCGAGGGGATGCTGCATGTCAGCAGGATCCATGCGATGGTCGATGTCGATGACCAGCTTCCCGAGACCCCGGCGCATGAACTGACCGAGATTGAACTCAGCATCGGTCGCCATATCGCGGGCATCGTCGAAGACGGAGCGACACTGCAGATGGGCATCGGAGCCATTCCTGACGCTGCACTTGCGGCTCTTTCCGGGCACCGCGACCTAGGCATCCACTCCGAGATGTTTTCGGACGGTGTCGTCGAACTGGTGGAAAAAGGGGTGATCAATGGCTCGAAGAAGAACACCCACCGCGACATCATCGTGGCGAGCTTCCTTGTCGGAACACGCCGCCTCTATGACTTTGTCGATGACAACCCGCTCGTGGAGATGTTTCCTTCCGATTACGTGAACGACACCCGCGAGATCCGCAAGAACCCGAAGGTTACGGCCATCAACAGCGCCATTGAAATCGACATGAGCGGCCAGGTCTGTGCGGATTCGATAGGCCAGAGGCACTTCTCCGGCGTCGGCGGCCAGATGGACTTCATAAGAGGTGCTGCACTTTCTCCCGGCGGCAAGCCGATCATTGCGCTGCCTTCGACGACGCGAAAGGGGCTCTCGCGGATTGTCCCCCGCCTACAGCCGGGTGCCGGAGTGGTGACAACCCGTGCCCATGTGCAGTACGTGGTGACTGAATACGGCATTGTCAACCTGCATGGCAAGAACCTGCGCCAGCGGGCTGAAGCGCTTGCCAGCATCGCCCACCCGGATTTCCGCGAGGATATCTGCAGGGAGGCACATGCCGTCTACGGGGCCTACAGTAAGTCATCGATATGCTGCTAG
>NZ_LVWG01000015.1 GCF_001622165.1 Pelodictyon luteolum | reverse complement strand
GGCAAGGACGGGCTCATCAACCTCAGTATCGACGACCGCGACCCGAAGCGCGCGGCCGCTCTGGCCAACGGCTATGTCGACGAACTGCAGCGCCTTACGGGCCTGCTCGCGGTCACGGAGGCCTCGCAGCGCCGTCTCTTCTTCGCCAAGCAGCTCTACGAAGTACGCAAGAACCTTGCAGACGCCGAGCTCTCGCTCAAGCAGACACAGGAGAAGACCGGTCTCATCCAGCTTGATGCCCAGGCCGGCGCCCTCGTGCAGGCAGCGGCCAACCTCAAGGCCCAGGTGGCCATGAAAGAAGTGCAGCTCAATGCCATGCGCACCTTCGCCACAGGAAGCAATCCGGACTACCTCAGAGTTCAGCAGGAACTCGCCGGCCTTCGTGCCCAGCTCTCGAAGGTCGAGGTGGGAACGGTAACCACGGCCAAAGCCCCCGAGGCAGGCCTCAACTACCTGCGCAAAGCCCGCGACGTCAAATACTACGAGACCGTCTATGAACTGCTTGCCAAGCAGTACGAAGCGGCAAAGCTCGACGAAGCGAGGGAGAGCTCCGTGATCCAGGTGCTCGATAAAGCCGTGGAGCCAGAAGTAAAATCCAAACCTGCACGCAGCAAAATGGTGCTCATCGCCGCCCTTGCAGGTGCTTTCCTCGCCGTGCTGTGGGCATTCGTGACCGAAGCAATGCTGAAAGCCAAAGAGGACAAAGAGAGCAGCGCCCAGTTTGCCCAGCTTCGCAACTATCTCCGCTGGAACTGACGCCGCCAATCATTGGCCCACACGCCGCCCAGCCGGGGTCGATACTATCACGCTTATCCATGCAACGCCTCCGATCGATACCGCTTTTTCTGGTCTGCATCGCCATCCTACCGCTTCGCGTCGTTGCTGACGAACGTAACGAATGGATCGGCTACCTCGACCATACCTTCGGGGTATCGGCTGTTGGCGGCAACGAAGCGCCGCTCTGGATCTGGGCAAATCAGGACGCCCGTATCCCGAGAGATGGCAGCAGCGCATTCACCAGGCTTCGACTCGGCAGGGAACCCGACCCTGAAAAAACGTCCGACTGGATGTACGGCGTCGACCTCACCCTGAGGAGCAACACCGATCCCGCTCCACGCTGGACCGACTCATACGCCGGCCTCACCTGGAAAAAGCTCCAGTTCATCCTTGGACGCCGTTCCGAGAACGTCGGCCTTGCCGACCCGGTGCTTACCTCCGGACCGGAGGTCTACAGCCGCAACGCCCCGACCATCCCGAAAGCTTCCATATCGACACGCGGCTATGCCGACCTTGCCGACTGGCTCGGCGTGAATGCCGGCCTTGCCCACGGATGGCTCGGCGACGACCAGCTGGTGCATGATGCGTACCTGCATGAAAAATACCTCTACCTGCGATTCGGCAGCGACTGGCCGGATGACGGCATGAACTTCTATGCCGGAATCCACCATGTCGCCGTTTGGGGCGGGGACGGGCAGCCCTCAGGTTTCGACGATTTCCTCAAGATCGTACGTGCCTCGAAAGGCGGGGCCAGTGCAACCCAGAGCGACCAGGCCAACGCCCTCGGTGACCACCGCGGCACCATCGAATTCGCCCTCAAGGCAAAAGGCTACGACACCGATCGCTACCTCTATGTCCAGAGCATGTTCGAAGACAGTAGCGGCCTCCGCTTTTGGGACCCCGGTGATTACCTCATCGGCGCCAGCGTGATCTTCAAGGACCCTGATGCCCGGATTGCCCGCCTCAACGTCGAGTACTTCAATACCCGTAAAAGCTCTGGAAGCCAAATTTTTTCCGACAACTACTACACGAACGGCACCTATGGCGGCTGGGTGCACGAAGGGTGGGCCATCGGCCACCCGTTCATCCCGTTCAATGAAACCGCTTCCGACATCTGGAACCCCCAGAATCGCATTACTGCACTCAGCGGCGCAGCGCTCATGCGTTTCAGCAATCTCGTCAATCCCCTGATCCGCATCGCCTGGATCCGCAACAGCGGCAGCTTTTCAGCCCCGCTGGAGGGCGACACCAAAACCACGACGCTTGCCTGCGATCTGCAGAACACCACCCGTATCAACCGAAAGTGGAGCTTCACCCAGCAGGTCAGCATCGAAACCGCCGCCGATACAGAACCGAAAACAGGAATCGTTCTCAGCCTGACGCGCTCATGGCGGTGAACGCCACGTTTTCATACCACTCACCCCAGTCCCAAATGCTTTCAGAATCCTCCATAGCTGGCCTTTCCACGCCGAGCCTGATCGCATTTGCCGTAACCTTCGGTTCGATCAAAATCTTGTTTCCGAACGCAGCACGGTTAGGCTTGGTCGACCATCCGGATGGACAACGCAAACTCCATTCAGACAGCAAGCCGGTGGTCGGAGGCCTCGGTATGCTCGCAGGCATCATGCCCGCATTGCTGCTTTTCAGCGAGCGCTCCATTTCCCGGATCGGCTTTCTTGCAGCCCTGCTGATCGTGATGGTAACGGGCGCTGTGGACGATAGGCGCCATCTCGGTTTCAAGTTCCGCTTCATGCTCCAGGCGCTTGCCACGCTACTCGTGCTTGCCACCGGCGGCCATCCGTTGCAATCGTTCGGCGACTTGTTCGGCCTCGGCCAGATACAAACCGGCGTAGCCGCTTGGTCGCTGACCATCATCTGCATCGTCGGCGTAGTCAACGCAGTCAACATGATTGACGGACTTGACGGTCTTGCCGGAAGCATATCGTTTATCGCTTTCGTCGCCTACGGTCTTCTCGCAGCCGTTTCAGGCAGGCCTGACCTCCAGCTCCTCTGTGCGGTGTTCGCTACTGCCATAGCCGCATTCCTCTATTTCAACTGGAACCCCGCACGACTCTTCATGGGCGATGCCGGGAGCATGGGCATAGGCTTCACGCTCGCCTGGGTAGCCGTTGAGCTCACCCGCCCGGGAACTGCCATCTCCGTTTCTCCCGTCGCCGTCTTACTCGTGATTGCCGTGCCGGTCGCCGACACCCTTGTTGTCATGCTCAAGAGGATCATTGCACGCAAGCATCCGTTCCATCCGGACCGCAACCATGTGCATCATATCCTTCAGGCGATGAGCTTCGGCCACAGAGGCAGCGTACTCTTCATAGCCGTGTTGACGATAGCCTCGGCCGGCATTGCCGTATCGGGAACTCTCTTGCACATCCCTGACGCCATACTCTTCGACATCTGGGTCTTGGGATTCTTACTATACGCGCTCGCATCATACAATGTCAAGCCGATGCACCGCATGGTGTGCCGTCTCCGAAGGAAGTTTTCCGCCAGCCGTTAAAGTTCGGATCCCCCCCAAAAAAAAGGGGGACGGTGGTGATTGGCGTGAGTAATTCTGTTCCCTCACGACGCGGGGCTGATGTGGCAACGTGTTCCCGGTGTGCCGGGATATCATCTCCCGGCTTGACTGTGTTTCTTCGGATCGGTGAGTGGGGAGGGTAGGTGTTGTTATCGCTTGATTAGTCACGCCGCTCACCAACGTCCCCCTTATCTACTTCGGCTTATAGGGTATATGTGAGAATACTGTAAGATTGTATCTTATTTCGATTTAAATACTGTTTTTTGCTTTTTTGTCAATATCCCATCAAGGAAACTTCGGAATGGCGCTGTATATTGTTCATTACTCAGCAAGGCATCGGCTTCCCGCGATGGCAATGACGCAGTACCGTAGAGGAATGTCTTTGAATCCGATCGTTTCTCCGACAGGTAGCAATGCCCTCGGCGGGGCAAGTTCAGCTTTCAGGTGTGACTGAAAGGAGCGAAGCTTGTAGTATCAACATGATTTGGATTCAGATGCGCCTGCTGGGTGAGCTAAACCATGCAAACGGATTCCGTATCGATGAGCGAAACGAAAGAGTACACGCAGCCACAACCCGCAACCCCTCAAACCAGATTCATCAGCTCTACGAGCCGATGGAGGACGAGATCAGCCTCCTCGATCTTGCCATTACCCTCGCCAAGCACAAGCGGCTCATCATCGGGATGCCGATTGCCGTCGCGCTCATTGCCGGCATCGTTACGCTTTTCATCCCGAATACCTACAAGGCCACCACAAAGATTTTTCCCATCGGCGGCAAGAATGTCTCAACAGAGATTTATGTTTCCCTGCTTAAAAGCGAGCCGGTTGCCGACAGCCTGGTCAAACGCTTCAAACTGCAGACTGCTTACAACCGAGCCACTCCTGAAGATGCACGTGAGCAATTGATTGACGTAACCCAGATTGCGCTTGACAAAAAGGACGGCACGATCGGGGTCAACGTCTCCGACCACAGCGGGAAACTCGCAGCGGCTATCGCCAATGGCTACGCTGATCAGTTACGGCAGATAAGTGAGCAGTTGCCCATCACCGAGGCATCGACTCGCCGGATCTCCCTTGAGAAACAGCAGGTGCGAGCCCAGCAGGAACTCATCGATGCCGAAACCGCGCTGGCTGATTTCAAGGCGCAGTCAGGTGACGTCGGGGTGAACGGGAACATCGAAGCCTACGTCAAGTCTTCGATGGCCCTCAAGGCCCAGATCGCAGCCAAAGAGGTCGAACTGGCATTCCTGCGCAACGGCGACGACACGATGAAAAACGCATCCTATGTCAGGCTGCAGCAGGAGGTCAACTCGCTCTGGTCAGAGCTTGGAAAAGTGGAAGGGGGTTCGCTCTTGACCGGCAACTTCACCAAGCCGCAGCTCGACTACCTGCGACTGGTCAAGGAGCAGTCCTATGCCCAAACCAATGCCATGGAACTCAGGAAGCAGGTTGCGCTCGCCAGAATCGAAGAGTCCAACAACGCCGCCAATTTCCAGATCCTCCAGAAAGCTGCGATACCGGATCGCCCGTCAAGCCCGCAACGCAGCAAAATCATTCTTATCGCAGCTCTGGCGTCAGTCTTCCTCGCCGTACTCTGGGCATTCATCACCGAAGCCCTGCAACATGCCAAGCAGGACCCCGAAAGCAGCAAGCAGTTCCAGCTCCTGCAGCGCTACCTCAAATGGAACTGACCGGCGATATCCGGTGATAGCTACGTTCTTGCAGCCTGTCGGACTTCCAGGAAACAAGCACCGTATTCACCAGGAATACACGTGTACTCTTCGTCGTTGCGAGCAGAGCGAAGCAATCCATGCATGAATTCAGGTTACATGGATTGCCACGTCACTGCGCTCCTCGCAATGACGGCAGAAAATATGACAAAGTCCGACAGGTTGCCTGGCGCAACCCAGAGGTTGACCAAGTAGGGCTCCAACCATCTTGTCATCCTGAGCGTAGCGAAGGATCCACAATCAGTTACCATCTTGTGATAATAACAGGCCACATTCCGACGTTTTGACCTTTCCAGCCTCTCTGAACATGCTTGCCCCCGCCATCTCATCGTTCGCCATCAGCCTCCTGATCGTGCTGACCAGCAAATGGCACGGCAGGCACTCATACGACACGAACGAAGGCGTCCAGAAGTTCCATACCTCCCCGACGCCCCGCATTGGCGGCCTCGCCATGTTCCCGGCGCTCATCGTCGCTGCACTTTTGCTGCCCCAGGCTTCAGGAGCACTGCTCAATAGCCTTATTATCGCTGCCATCCCGGCGTTCTCCGCCGGACTCATCGAAGACTTCACAAAAAAAGTCAGCGTCCGCAACCGCCTGCTCGCCACCATGGTCAGCGGCCTCTGCGCCTGGTGGCTTACCGGTTATTCGCTCAACCGCATCGAGGTTATCGGTATCGACGTGTTGCTCGCCTGGTTGCCGGTTTCAGTATCCTTCACCACCTTCGCCGTCGCAGGCATCGCCAACGCCACCAACATCATCGACGGCTTCAACGGTCTGGCCAGCGGTACGGTGATGATCTGCTTCGGAGCCTTCGCCATGATTGCCGCAGAAGTGGGGGACCTGGTGCTCATGCAGCTTTGCATCGCACTGATCATCGTCATCGCCGGCTTCTTCCTGCTCAACTTCCCGTTCGGCAAGCTCTTCATGGGCGACGGGGGCGCCTACCTGCTCGGTTTCCTGCTCGCCTGGGTGGCCGTCATGCTCCCCATGCGCAACGCCGGCATTTCAAAATGGTCCTCGCTGCTGGTCTGCAGCTACCCGATCATCGAGACCCTCTTCAGCATGGCACGGCGCTACTGGAACAAAAGCCATCCCGGCCAGCCCGACAGCGAGCACCTGCACAGCCTCATCAAGGTCAAGCTGGTCCGCCGCTATTTCCATTTCCTGCCCCAGTCCCTGCGCAACGGCCTGGTATCGCCATTCTGCTGGATCTTCGCCGTCGCAACTTCGTCCATCGCGGTCATGCATTATGGCTCGAAACCTGTTCTCATAACGGCAGGCGTGGCGGCCCTGGTGCTTTACGCCGCAGTGCATGGCCTGTTGATGCGCTCAGGTAGCGGGCGTGACGCCGGTGCCGGGAGTCACGCCCCGTTGACAGGCGACTAGCAGCCTGTCGGACTTACAGGAAAACAAGCACCTTATTCACCAGAAATACACTCCTACTCTGCGTCATTGCGAGCGTAGCGAAGTATTCCATGCGTTAATTCAGCAAGATGGATTGCCACGTCGCTGCGCTCCTCGCAATGACGGAAGAAAATATGGCAAAGTCCGACAGACGGCTTGGTTGACGCTTCGCACGCAAGCCCCGGCGGCCGGGTGCGCTCCACGTAGCGTGGCAGGGTATCGGCCTTCTCACGGCCGCGCACTTTGTGTATGATTTCTTCAAGGGTAGCCCCGCTGTTGAGCAGGTCCGGAGGGTGACCAATAGTCGCCGAAGCCGGCTGGTGTGACATGCTGATCTTGAGCTTTTTCCACCTCCACCGGGCCTTCCCGATCATGTTATTGCTCCGGCGACTAAAGGACGCAAAGCAATTTCATGTCCGGTCTGTCATCCTGAACGAAGTGAAGGATCCATCTTCATTCCCGACAATGCCTTATGGATTCTTCGCTTCGCTCAGAATGACATCCGGTAACGAAACAAATTGACACGTTTAATCGCCGGAGTAATAACGGCGATCTTCAGCGCATCGATGATTCAGTTTGGTTGCCTCTTGTATTGAAATGTGCCACTTTCATGCATACGTATGAATAAAAATGGCACATTCCGACCTTGATGACCATCCTTGAACCAAGGTATGCAATGAGGTGGAGGCGACATGTTCAGCCGTCAGGTTGTTGAAGGGATAAAAACTGGTATCACCGAAAAGAGCGCAAGCCACTGGTGATCCGTGGTGCACGCCAGGTCGGCAAAACAACGGCCGTCAGGCTTGCCGCCCAGGGGATCCAGCCACAGGCGGTCATGGGCTTGCCGCTCGAACTCTCAGGTCGGGGTGTCCTGGCAGAGCAGTTCGTGGGTCAGCAGCTCCTCACCCTCAGACCCGGTTATGTCGATCCATCGCTCTATTATTGGCACCCGCCGAAATCCGAAGGGCAGGCGGAAATCGATTTTCTGTTTGAGACCGGGAACCGGATCTATCCGGTGGAGGTAAAGTCCGGAGAACGGGGCAGCATCAAGTCCCTGCACTCCTTCATGCTCAAGAAGCACGCTTCGCTGGCCGTCAGGGTCAGTTCGCTGAAACCGTCCCTGCAGCAGCTCATCGCAAAAAGCGGCGGACAGCAGCAACCGTTCACCTTGATCGACCTGCCGTTTTATCTGGTTAACCAGCTTGACCGATTCCTGGCGGAATCCTGACGATCAGTACGCATGGTAGACACCGCTTCCGGCATGGTAGTCCATGGCGATATGGACTCCGCCCAACTGCGTTCCGGAATTCTGTAGTATGCTGTGGGTTTAGCAGGCGCATGTAAAAGTTGTGGTGGGGCCGTCATTGCGAGGAGCGTAGCGACGTGGCAATCCATCCCCGTCATTGCGATGTTTAGCCTTTAGCCGCGAGTGAAAAGGACGTGGCGGTAAGCAGTCCGGTTTCATGCATTCGTCATTGCGAGCGAAGCGCGGCAATCCATGCGAGGCGGCCAACAACACAATGAAACACCCCTGCGTCTACATCCTCGCCAGCAAACCAAACGGCACCCTGTACGTAGGTGTCACCAGCAACCTGCCAGCACGAATCTGGCAACACAAAAACAACCAGGTCCAAGGCTTCACCAGCAAATATAGCGTTCATGACCTCCTCTGGTACGAGCAGCACGAAACCATGGAAGCCGCCATCGCCCGTGAAAAACAGCTCAAAGCAGGATCGCGCCAAAAGAAAATCACCCTGATCGAATCCATGAACCCCACATGGTCCGATCTCTACAACGACATCGCCGCACTATAACTTTCTCCGTCATTGCGAGGAGCACAGCGACATGGCAATCCATTCCGGATCGTGCCGTCTGCCTTTGTCATTGCGAGCGTCATTCTCCGACCTCCGTCTTTGCGAGGCCGAAGGCCGTGGCAATCCATCCGTACTCACCAGAAATCGTCGTCCTCAGACCTTCGTCATTGCGAGATTCAGCCTTTAGCCGCGAGCCCCTATAGCAGCCTGACGGACTTTGCCATCTTTTCTTCCGTCATTGCGAAGAGCTACGCGACGTGGCAATCCATCTTACCGAATTCATGCATGGATTGCTTCGCTACGCTCGCAATGACGAAGTGGACGCGTGTATTCAGGGAAAACAAGGTGCATGTTTCCTGTAAGCCCGACAGCCTGTCAGGCCGAGGCAATCAAAAACCTCGAGCGACCAATCAACCGCACTCTCCGTCGTACCGAACCCGACCATGCACTCCATCGGCACCGTCGAAGATCGCCAGGTATTCGGCATGGATACGGCAAAGCATGTCTTTCAGGTCTATAGCGTCAAGCCTTCTACCGGAGCTTCAATATCGGTCCGGCTTGACCGGAGCGAGGTCGTCGACTATTTTGCCCGGTTTGGTAGCTGCCTGATCGCCATGGAAGCCTGCGGCGGCTCCAATTATTGGGGGCGCCTGCTGCAAAGCCATGGGCATCGTGTTCGCCTGCTCCCGACCGCGCTCATCCGGCCCTTCATCACCGGCAACAAAACCGACGCCATTGACGCCCGCGCAATCTGGCTGGCCGTTCAGCTTCCCGACGTCAAGTTTGCCAGCATCAAAACCGTCGCCCAGCAATCGGTGCTCTCCCTACACCGCCAGCGCGACATGCTGACGAAGTTCCGTACCAGGCAGGTTCTTGCCCTCCGGGGATTGATCTATGAATTCGGCATCATCTTCCCTAAAGGCGGTCGTGACTTGTTCCTTAAAGCTGTCGGGGAGGTGCTTGAAACCCGACAAGGCGAACTTCCGGCGTTCCTTCTCGCAAGCCTCCAGGACCAGGTCGAGCGCATCCGATCGCTGGAAAAGAGCATCGCACGTATCGACGAACACCTGGAAAAATATTTCAGGAGTGATCCGGACATGCAGCGAGTTGCCCAGATCCCTGGGGTCGGAATGTTGACGGCAACAGCAGTCATCGCGACCATGGGCGATCCCTCTATCTACAAAAACGGCCGTGAGTTCTGCGCTTGGCTCGGGCTGGTGCCACGCCAGTCTGGCTCCGGCGGACGGATACGTCTGCTTGGGATTTCCAAAAAAGGCGATCCCTACCTTCGCACACTCCTGATCCATGGAGCCCGTAGCGTCCTGTACCGGACCAAAGAGAAGAGCGCATGGCTGCAACAGCTATTGCAGCGTCGTCCAACCAACATCGTCGTCGTAGCCCAGGCAGCAAAGACCGCACGCATCATTTGGGCCGTGACCGCAAAGAAATGCGCGTATGATCCGACCCATGCACTTGTCGCCGGCCAGACATTGCAAATTTCAAAGGCAGTGGAGTGACGTAATTGTACGTGCGAAGCTCAATGTGTAACGTCATTGCGAGGCCGAAGGCCGCGGCAATCCATTTTCACTGGAGACATTAACAACAGAGACAATAACGAAGGGCTGCTAAAACCTGAATGTAGTGAGAGACCCCAGAGTCTTTGACAGAGCCGAGGAGGCAGCCCTTCGTTCTTTATCATTTGCTCGCCTCAAGGCGCAGAGCACTACATGATCCGCCGCGCCATCGACCGGGGCGTGAGCAAGGAACGTCTCGCCCGAGCGTTCAATGTCAACTTGAGCTCCATCAACCGGCGCATCAACCTGCTCGAAGGCATCTGCCCCGAGGCCATCACCCTGCTGCAAGACAAGCAGTTCACCCCAGACGTCACGCGCATCCTGCGTAACATGAAGGCCGCCCGCCAAGTGGAGGCGGTTGAGCTGATGATTGCCAGCAACACCATCACCGTGGCGCATGCCGAGGCCCTGCTCAAGGCCACACCGCCCGAGCAACGCACCGACGTCAAGCCCACCGAGAAGGACAAGAAGACCGCGCCTATCGAGCAGATCGAAAAGTTGGAAAAGGAGATGAGCCAGGTGCAGGAGAAGTACCAGGAGGCCGAAAGCTCCTACGGCTCAGACCTGCTCAATCTGGTGGTGGCCAAGGGCTACCTGACCAAGCTGCTGGCCAACGGGGCCGTCAAGAGCTACATAGGGCGCCACGAACCCGAAATCCTGACCCACCTGGAGCTGGTGGTGAACACCGTCAGCATGGAAGAGGCGGTGCAACAACAGGCTCAGGCTACTGAAGCGGCACCAGAGGAGGCCGCCACTGGGGCCTGACTGGCCAAGATCAGCCGCACAGGCTCATCATCGATTCACGAATCGAGAAATAGTTTCGTTCAACTGTAGAACGGACGCTGGTTTTGCGGTAGACTCGTTCGACTTCTTACAGAAGTGCGTTACACCTTACTTTTTACCCCCTATACCGCGCTTGTCCGTAGTGACACGGCATGGCGGTAGCGTGCCCAGAACCCATTTAGCCCTTACGACAACTCAATAAAGAGTCGCACAAGCATGACCAGTCGCCAAGCCAAGATCCAAGAAGACACCCATTTTCGGATCATGCGCATCTTGCAAGACAACCCGGACCTGACCCAGCGCGAGCTGGCCGACAAGCTCAGCATGAGCGTTGGGGGGCTGAACTACTGCCTCAACGCCCTCATCGACAAGGGCTTTGTGAAGATGGCGAACTTTTCAAAAAGCAAGAACAAGTTCAAGTACGTCTACCTGCTCACCCCCCAGGGCATTGCCGAAAAGGTCGCGCTTACCAGCCGCTTCCTCAAACGCAAGATGGAAGAGTATGACGCGCTAAAGGTGGAGATTGAGGCGTTGAAGTCTGAAGTGGGCGAAGACCAGGGCAACGGCCAGAGAACTCAGAAAGCATGATTCATATCACCCCCGTCATCCTTTGCGGCGGTTCCGGCACCCGCCTTTGGCCATTAAGCCGAGCAGGTTTTCCCAAGCAGTTCCTGAGCCTTACCGGGAACGAAAGCCTCTTCCAGCAAGCCGCGCAACGCCTGGTAGCCGTAAGTGCGGACGATATTCAGGTGGCCAAGCCCCTTATCGTCACTGGCGAAGAACACCGCTTTCTGGCTTCCGAGCAACTGCGCGAAGTAAGCATCGAACTGGGCGCTGCTCTGCTGGAGCCGGTGGGGCGTAACACAGCACCCGCACTAACCCTGGCTGCGCTGGCCGCACAACAAAACGGGATCGACCCAGTGCTGGTCGTCACCCCGGCTGACCAAACCGTCATTGACCAAGTCGCCTTCACCGTCGCGATGCAAAACGCCATCCGCGAAGCTGCCACGGGCAGCATCGTCATTCTGGGAATCACGCCCGATCGACCCGAAACGGGCTACGGCTACATCCAAGCAAGCGCTGGTACGAAAGAAGCAGCCATGTCAGTCCAGCGCTTTGTCGAAAAACCGGACGCATCCACCGCGCAGCAGTACCTGGACGAAGGCGGCTATTACTGGAACGCCGGCATGTTCGTGCTCAAAGCCTCAGTCTGGCTGAAGGCGCTCGAGCAGTTCCGGCCAGACATCCTGCAGGCCACGCAAGCGGCCTGGCACAAGCGCAGCGCTGACAACAAATTTTGTCCGCCCCGGCAAGGCTGAATTCGCTGCCATCCCATCCGATTCAGTTGATTACGCCGCCATGGAACATTGCCCAAGCAGCAGTTTCCCCATCAAGATGGTCCCGCTGGATGCAGGTTGGAATGACCTTGGGGCTTGGGATGCCGTCTGGAATGTCTTGCCAAAAGACGAATCTGGCAACGCGCACTTAGGCGACGTACTGACCACAGACACCAAAAACACCTTGGTGCACGCCACCAGCCGACTCGTTAGCTTGGTCGGCGTAGAAAACCTGATCGTGGTGGAAACGCCCGACGCAGTGCTGGTGGCAGATAAAACCCGCAGCCAGGACGTCAAACACATCGTCAGCCAGCTGCAGGCCACCCAGCGCGAAGAGCACACCCTGCACCGCAAAGTGCATCGCCCATGGGGGCTGGTACGACAGCATTGACGAGGGTGGTCGATTCAAGGTCAAACGCATTCAGGTTAAGCCCAAAGCCAGCCTCAGCTTGCAGAAACACCATCACCGCGTCCGAGCATTGGATCGTGGTGACCGGCACGGCCGAAATCACCAACGGAGACAAGGTGCTGACCTTGACCGAAAACCAGTCCACCTACATTCCCCTGGGTGAAGTTCATCGACTTGCTAATCCTGGCTCGATACCGCTCGAAATCATCGAAGTGCAGTCGGGCAGCTATTTGGGCGAAGACGGACATCGTGCGTTTTGAAGATACCTATGGACGGGCGCAATCATGACCCAACATCCCAAAATCTACGTCGCTGGCCACCGTGGCATGGTGGGTTCGGCCATCGTGCGCCAGCTAGCTAGCCCAGGGCCAACCGGCTGAGCGC
>NZ_LVWG01000014.1 GCF_001622165.1 Pelodictyon luteolum | reverse complement strand
CTATGTTAACACATAGGGACTCCCCTCTCCTTACTGCATCCACGCTGATCAATACAGGCAGGATCGATCGGACCTTATCGAGTTACAGCTTTTCAGGGATCAAGAACCAGCCCTTGACGAACATGCCGGTCCCGCTTTATGGACTCCGTTTCTGTTATGAGGAATTTCTCTATGGAGAAGAGCCCGGCATCACTTGCACGATGACCATAATTCGACTATTCTTATAGCAGACTATAAGAATATCCGAAAAATGATTTATAAAACGAGAACTCTTGAGCGGTTCTTTCAGCAGGCCAGCCGCCAGTTTCCGGTAATGCTGCTGACCGGGCCCCGTCAAACAGGAAAAACGACGTTCCTGAGGCATCTGGCAGGGGAGGCGCGAATGTATGCCACGCTCGATGACCCGATGCAGAGGGCTCTTGCCAGAGAAGATCCGGCATTGTTCCTGCAACGGTTCACGACGCCGGTCCTCATTGATGAGATCCAGTACGCTCCAAATCTTCTGGCGCACATCAAGATGGCTGTGGACAGCGAAAACAAGCCGGGGATGTTCTGGCTTACGGGCTCGCAGCAGTTCCACCTTATGAAAGGCGTCACTGAATCGCTCGCAGGACGTGTCGCGGTGCTCAATCTGCTCGGATTTTCAGAGAGGGAGCTCAAAAACGATCCGTTCGCCGGGCCATTCCTGCCGGTACCGGAACTGCTGCAGGAGAGAAGGAGCGCTCCACCGCTGTAGCTCGGCGAACTCTACAGGAAAATCTGGACCGGCTCCTTTCCCGCCCTCCATCAGGAAAGTCCGGCAGATCATGATCTGTTCTACAGTTCATACGTACAGACCTATCTGCAGCGTGACGTGAGGGATCTGGCAAATGTCGGCGACGAAAGCGCATTCCTGAGATTTCTTCGAGCCTGTGCTGCACGCACAGGGCAGATGCTCAACATTCAGGATCTATGCCGGAACAGCGACATCAACCATGCAACAGGGAAACGGTGGCTGTCAATTCTTGAAACATCGGGTATCGTATACCTTCTCGAACCATGGCACACCAATCTCAACAAACGGCTGCTCAAAACGCCCAAGCTCTATTTTCTCGACACGGGACTCGCAGCATGGCTGACCGCATGGTCGACCCCCGCGACACTTGAAGCAGGAGCCATGTCAGGAGCTTTTCTGGAAACGTGGGTGGTGACAGAAGTCATCAAAAGTTGGTGGCACAACGGCAGGCACGCTCCCCTCTGCTACTACCGGGACAAGGACGCCAATGAAGTTGATCTGCTCATTCACCAGGACGGGACGCTCTATCCCATTGAAATAAAGAAATCCGCCAGTCCCGGAAAAGATGCCATTCGCCACTTCAGGGCACTCAAGACACTGAAGTACCCGATCGGCCACGGATGCCTCATATCACTTGCACCCATGAACGTTCCCTTTACCGCGGGCATCGATGCCGTGCCTGCAGCAATGCTTTAGAAGGGAATGCCTCATGCTGACACCCCCGGCCTGCAGCACGGTGGACAGCGCCATCAACGCCACCGCACTGAAAGTTCAAGAGCGAATCAATGAAGCTCAGGCGCATGCTCGCTGAAGAGGGCGCATTGTCCTGCGTCACCGCCGGAACCTAGCCGAAACTTATGGCGTAGGCTGAGGGCTGCGTCGTCCCCGTCCTCCCCCCCCCGCGGTATCCGACTGGGAGGAGAGAATCAATATGGGGATGCTCACTTGAAACCGTACTGGCTGAATAAAAGACATCCATCACAGCCCCGTGAACTGGTATCCGAAGATCTCGACTTCAAGAGGAACCTCTTGAAATTAGAATGCAGAAGGACGGACCGAAGAGCGCTTCAACATCTATCTACAGCAGTCCGCAGTTATGCCGACGCACTAGCTACAGCAAGACCAGACAAACCCGTAAAAGGGCTAATTCTGAACTGGGTGAGCTTCGGGAGGGTGAGCGTGGTGCAATACAGCACTAAATAACCGTGTCCGTAAGATATCGATAAAGATTATCCTCAACAGGTTTATCCAACTTAAAGGACACTCTTACAACCGAATGACCTGAGGCCATTGTGTCTTGCACAAATCCGGCATCCTCGGGAGTAAGATCTCCCATATAGTAAAAGTCTAGCCCCTCATCATTATTCTTTTTAATGAAAAGAGGAAGGCGCATGCCGTTTTCCCTGTACTCTCGGATTGCCATAACATCTGGACTCTGCAAGGAACGGCGACTCTTAGACATCCAACCGAATTCAGATGGGTTAATAAACTCATCCTCATATTTTGTTGAATCCGAAATATCCGAGTGTTTTTCATAGTTCACAAATATCGGACAATTCGTCTTATCAGTACTTACTATATACCCGCCAACATTTTGTGCCACAGGATTTTGCGCCCAATTCAGAACGCGAAACACATCCTTTCGAGAGTACTTCTCATATCGTAAAAAGCCGGCGACAAAATCAGTTTTTGCATATTTGACATGGAATGAACGGATAGAGTACTCTGCAGAGTCAAGCAGAAAATCCCTAAAAACGAATGACTTGAGGGCTCTCGAAAGTGACTCACCTCTTTCAACCACACCAGACTTCATCACCGCCACGTCATAACCAAGAACAGTTCCAATCGGAACGATTTTGCCTTCAGACTGCATAGTAACAAAAACAAGGTTAACCATGTTAATTGCAGATAAAACCGATGCATCGTCAACGTCGTAACAAAATAAGGAGCGCACTTCATCCTTTAGGTCTTCAACAGCAAAGGATTCCTGTGCAATCAATCGCCTCAGAATCAAACTCTCTTCAACTCTTTTGCCATTATTAACTTCGAGCGATAGGTGCTCAAGAAGTTTCGAGTCATTCTCGGGAAGTTCAATCTTTAAGTCTTTATCCACCGAACGAACAAAACCGTAATAAGACTTAGAATACTCACAAAACTGGAAGGGATCTCTCGAGTTAAAGTCCAGAAAGTCTGCCATATAAGGCATTCGGCCCAGCCGATATTTGATCAACTGATAATCATTAATCAGGCCTTTTTTCTGCTGGAGATTTGCCGAGTCGATAGCCTTGAAAATCTGGTCCTTTGAAATTTTATCGAAATTTACGGTACTGGCCCCAGGGATGAACGCACTGCCTGAAGAAAGATACTTCCTGAGAATATCCTTGTTAAATGATACATCTCCATACAATGCAATGGGAATCATATAGTTGTTCTTATAATTCCCAATGAAGTCGATGACGGTCAGGTACTCCTTTCCATGAGCTTTTCGCAATCCCCGGCCAAGCTGCTGCACGAAAATAATTGCGGACTGGGTGGGCCTAAGCATAATGATCTGATTGACTCTCGGGATGTCAATACCTTCATTGAAAATATCTACGGTGAACACATAATCTAGTCGACTATTATCGCCATCAGCCTCAAGCATGTCCATGGCCTTTTCTCTTTCCTCTTCTGAATTCCTTCCTGAGAGCGCAACAGTTCGATACCCTCTTCTGTTAAATTCCACAGAAAGGCGTTCCGCCTCTTCTACCCTTGAACAGAATACCAGGCCGCGAACCCTGCCATCATCACACCCATATTCATTTGCCGCCTCAACAATCCTATCAACCCGCTCTTCTGTGACTAAGAGAGAAAAGTCAGCCGTATCGTCTAGCAGCATTTCATCCACGGTAATATCAGCAACACCAAAATAATGGAAGGGGGACAGGAGATCTTCTTCCATTGCTTTGCTCAAGCGTATTTCATACCCAATATTATGATCAAACAATGAAAAGATATCGTATCCATCAGTTCTTTCAGGGGTTGCTGTCATTCCGAGTAAGAATCCAGGAGTAAAGTACTCAAGCACGTTGTGATATGATGACGCGCCTGAGCGATGGGCCTCATCGATAATCACATAGTCAAAATGTTCGGGATGAAACCGCTTCAAATGCTCGTGATTATTAATAGTCTGGACTGTTGAGAAAACAAAGTCGGCGTCAATATTTCGCTCTGAACCGCTGTACAGACCCATCTTAACGCTACGTCCAAAAACTCGCTGAAATGTTTCAAGTGCTTTTTTGGCAATATTCAACCGATGAATCACAAACAGCACCCTTTTTGCCCCAAATGACTTGGCATCAAATGCTGCCAACACCGTCTTTCCTGTTCCGGTTGCTGACACAACCAAAGCTTTTGTAACCCCCTTTTCCCTTAAGTTCCCTAAACTACTCAAGGCCTCAACCTGCATTGAATTCGGCGTCAGGATTGCTGCCGTCTCTTCCTGAAGGAGAAGCACGGAGCGCGAACCACTGTATTGCTCTTGATTGAAGATTATTTCATACTCATCGATGAGCTCCTTTGTTAGAGGCCTAGCATCCTCATACACCTCCTCAAAAAGTGCCCGGGTATCACTGATTAGCTTACTTTCCTCAGCGGCTACCACCCTAAGATTCAACTCGGCGTTTTTGCTTAACGCATTTCCTGTCAGATTACTGCTCCCGATTATCAAGCTATAGCCATCTTTCACTTTAAAGAGATAGCCCTTCCCATGGTAATCCTTTTTGTCGAGTAGTCTTGCATCAACGTTCGAGAACTTCAACAGGCCTCTCAGCGCTTCAGGCTGGGTGAAATTCAGATACTGAGATACCAGGATTTTTCCTCTTACACCCCGGTCCTCTAGCTCCCTGAGTGCGTTATGAATCGAGGCGATGCCGCTCGTGGTTAAAAAAGCAACCGAGAGCCAAAAGTCCTCACACACCGACATATAATTCAGGACATCACCCAATACCTTCACTCCTCGACGCGAGTCATTCAGTAGTAATGATGGCTGATAGTCCGGCCTTGAAGCATGACTTCTGTCGATAAAACCTGTTTCCATCGAACCTCGAAGGCTGTCCAGAAAGATGCTCATTTTATCGTACTGCTTAAATAATTTACGATTACGCGGTCCGCTTCTACCCAATCAAGCGACTTAAGGTCTTTTACCATCAACTTTTTATAGTCGAGGTGCTCTTTTAGATGAAACTGTTCGTCAGGCATTTCGCAATAATAAAAATGCAGCCTAACGCTAAAGTCTGGATACGTATGCTCAGCTGTCAAAATTTTTTCTCCAACAATGACGGCAACATCCAACTCTTCTCTGAGTTCCCTTGTTAGCGCCTCTTCATGGTTTTCGCCAATCTCTACCTTCCCACCGGGAAACTCATACTTAAAGGATATGTACTCATATTTCCCCTGGCCCCGTTGTAAACAGAGTATCTTATCCTTCATGAATATCACGCCAGCAACAACTTCAATCATAATTCACTTCATTTTAGAAAAATTTCTTTCACGCCAATATTTCGAAAGAATATACACAGTCTATTACAACCCTAAAAGCAGGATAATACGTACACGGTGTCAGGAAGTCACACCCAGTTATTGCAGGAATAGCCTCTCTCTGGTAACGGATTCAGTAGACCAGCTGTAGCTACCCATAGCAGTCTGCACTTGAGCTGCCTCAATGCGGTCGAACCAATCCAGAATCATTCATCGGGTACCGCCTCGAATAACCTCAAGCATAACAAGAAGGATGTCTTTGTCGTCGAGGGCATGGAATACACCTGAGACAGCAAAGAAAAGGAAACCAAAACCAATGCCTTTGCGGAAGAGAGCCTGATGAACCGTAGCCAGGTGGAGGCAATCAGCTAAAGCTGCTCGTTTAAAAAAGAGGATATTCTGCGGTTCGCAAGCAAAATCGGTACACACCCGGCGATTGTTGCCGGCCGCCTCGCAAATCGATGCATATTGAAACAGCAGATGTGCATGTGCCGATTACATTGATGGACTCAAAACCTAATCATCGCCGGACTAAGCTCCACCTTTTCACAGACCATCAAGTTCACCATACACGCGTTCATCAACAAACTCAGCATACCGGCCGGCAAATTGATCACTACGCCTCAACTGCTCCAGCGCTTTACGCATCTCTCCGGCCGGATTAACCCTGAACTCCGGATATTGCCTGGCAAAGCGAACTTCAAAGCCTTATGGAATCGGACGTTTGTTGCGGATGTATCGAAATACAGACACGAAGATCATTATCAGACTGAACATGTTTGTGAACATTGAACTAAGACCGATAAGTGGCTTTACGATATATACATCAGGGTTAAAGTTCTTGGTATAACAATCTCCAGGTAACGTAGGGCAGCCAGCAGTCCACTGATGATACCCGATCAGAACAAGTCCGCACCAATGAAGAACTGTGAGTGAACAGACAATCACAATGGATTTCGGGATGGAGCGTAAAGGGTCCTTCAGCCGCTTCCAGTTAAGAAGAACCAGCATGATTGGCCCGATGTAGAAGGACATGAGGTACAGGACCCTTTCAAGTATGGAGTAACTCATACCATACTCCGGCCCGGAAGTAGACCTGCCTCAGCCGGCTGTTCCGTATCATTCATTTTTTCTCTCCGTAAAACTCTTCCGGCGTCTCCAGCCCTTCGGAGGAAATATTCTGGTCGTCATGCCTGGTTTTCCACCAATCGATGTAGTGACGATTGGTGCAGAACCCGATGGGCTGGCCTTCGTCGACAACACTGATTCCGCGTTTCGTTTTTCTCCCGCATATCACACACGTGCACGGGGTTGAGACTATTGGCTCTGTATCCCCATGCCACGGAATGCGGACGTAGCCTTCATAAAGACCGCTGCCATACACCCGCCCATCAATTGCGACATGCTCACCGGGTTCAGGCAGCGGCTTTCCATACCGGAAATTATGGCAGTATGTCCAGAACGGGTTGGATATCTTCAGGTGACGCAACGAACAGTACGAGATGGCCCAGAACCGCTCCTGCTGGTCCGGGTGCGGATGCGCCATTTCCTGCACGGCTTTATTGAAGCCGCAATTCCCGCAACAATCAGGTCCTCCGTTTGGCATAGCTTTTTCCCCTTTAGGTTTGTTGTAAATACTCAAGCAAGCAGCCCGGTTCTCCCCCTTGTCGACTATTTCCCGGCCAGTCGTTTCAGCCTTTCGCATGCATCTTTTTCACCCGCACGGCAAGCCTTCCTGTACCATTTTTCGGCGTTCGATATGCTGCCCGGAACCCCGAGGCCTTTTTCATACATCTCCCCGATTGAGAGCAGGCCATTGGGATCGGTTCTTCCCGCCGCAATTCGATACCATCGGGCAGCTTCATCGGGATCCGCCGCTACCCCCTTCCCCTCTTCATAGAGCCAGCCGATCCAGTACGCGGCATCATTGCCATCCTTCTCGGCAGCCAGACGGAACCACTTCATGGCCTCTTCATAATTCTGCTCCACAACCTGGCCCTTCACATACATCTCTCCGATGTTGCACCGGCCGTAGCCGTTGGCCTGGGCGGCAGACATGCAGAACCATTTAAACGCCTCGGCATTGTCCTGCTTCACACCCTCGCCGTTCTGATACATCAGGCCGAGATTATTCTGTGCATACTGCTCATTCTGCTCAGCCGCCATACGGAACAACAGCAGGGCCCGATCATAATCCCGCTTCACGCCATTGCCTTCCCGGTACGCCCAGCCGAGATTGTTCCGTGCATCGGCATTGCCCTGGCGGGCAGCCAGCCGGTACCACCTTACAGCTTCAGCGGGATCCTTGCGGACTCCGTCCCCCTCCGAGTAACAGGCGCCCAGTGTATACTGAGCGTCAGCATCACCCAGTTCGGCACGGGCCCGTATCCCCCGGATTTCATCCTTCCTTTTATTTTCGACTCTCCCGGCACGACCCTCCGGCAAAGCGGCAAGCCACTCGACAGGGGCAGCGAAATTCATCTGCTGGGCATTCTCTATGGAAAAGGTCGTCATGCCGACCAGCAGGCCCTCTGCATCAAACAGGCCGCCGCCGCTTGATCCCGAAGAGATCGGGGCCGTCGTCTGCATGTAGCGATGCCCTCTTACCTCCCTGAAACCGGAGATGATGCCTTCCGAAAGCGTCAATGGATAACCCTGCGGCGTCCCCACGGCATAGACCCGCTCTCCGACAGCAAGCGCTGCCGTGCTCCCCATGGACACCGCCGGAGCTTTCAGCCCCTGAACCGTGAGGGTACAGATATCGCGTTCCATGTCGGAATACCGGACAACGGCGGGATACTCCCCGCCCGCGTAATCAACCGTGATCTTTCCGGCGTCACTCACGACATGGTGGCAGGTCGCGACTGTGCCTCCGGGCAATACCACGCCGCTTCCCTTCGCCAGAACATCCCCGCTGTCGTTACGGGCATGGACAACGACCACGCTTTTCGATACCCGCTGAAACACCTCCGCCGCTTTGCTCTCTGCGGCAAGGGAGGAGAGCGGCCAGGAAAGGAGAATGGCGAAAAGGATCCAGAATACTCCGCCGCCCGCATACACGGCTTGTGAAACAATGAGCAATGCTGCCGTTCTCTTCTTCATGGGGGTGCTTCTTTGCATTATGGGGAGAGGTGAACCCGCCCGGGTCCTTTTCCTGTTGTTCGTCTTCACAGCCTTTTCCGCGCTTCCCTGATGCGCTCATTCATATCGGCCTTCGGCTCTGAACGCATGCCGGACACCTTTTCCGACAGCATCTGCATGCAGCAGGACACCCCCTCCGGACTCTTGTCGAACGGGATGGACGACTCCTGGTGGAACCCCAGGCGCACGGCGTCATGCACTGCATTGAGGTCGGCGCTGAGGAAGATGAACGTCCAGCCGCCTGCGGTCTTGGCCTTGATCATCTTCTCGATCTGCTCCTTTCTGAACTCCCGGCTGGAGTTCTCCTCGCCGTCGGTGATGACGGCAACCATGATGTTCCCCGGCCGCTCCGCTTCAGGTAACGCCAGGACACACCGATCGATATCGTTGATGCCGCGGCCCAATGCATCGAGCAGCGGCGTACCGCCTCGCGGGACATAGGTTTCAGGCGTCAATGCCGGCACATCCCCGATGAGCCTGAAGCTGTGGATCACCTCATAGGGATCGGCAGTATCGAACTGGACGAGGGTTAGGGTGGCCTTGCCCTGCCCCTTCTTCTGCTCTTCGATGAACGCGTTGAACCCCCCGATGGTGTCATCGCGGATTTCATCCATTGAACCGCTGCGGTCAAGGATGACGGTGATGTGTGTATACCCTTCTCCC
>NZ_LVWG01000013.1 GCF_001622165.1 Pelodictyon luteolum | reverse complement strand
TATCCGCCAGGACACAAAAGGCGAAAGCAGCGGCTCGTCCTGCTTTCGGGGACTTCGCCGCATCACGTTCTTTTCGGGCTTCTCAAAAGCCAGCGCGAGGGCAAGGGTGACGGCCGTAACCATGTTCACCCAGAGTATCTGCACCGCCGTTATCGGCAGCGTGTAGCCGAGCAGGACAGCGAACAGGATGCTCAAAGCCTCCCCCCCGTTGGTCGGCAGCACGAACAGAATGGACTTGATCAGGTTGTCGTAGACGGTTCGGCCCTCTTCCACCGCATTGGCTATGGTGGCGAAATTATCGTCCGTCAGCACCATTTCGGCAGCCTCTTTCGACACCTCCGTTCCCTTTCCGCCCATCGCGATGCCGACGTCAGCACGCTTGAGGGCCGGCGCATCGTTGACCCCGTCGCCTGTCATGGCAACCACGTTGCCACCCGCCTGCAGCGCCGTCACGAGGCGGAGTTTATGCAGAGGGCTGCTGCGTGCGAACACATCGATCTCCGCCGCCTTGCCGATCAGCTCCCGGTCATCCATGGATTCGATTTCACTTCCCCGAAGGACCTTGAGCCCGTCCCCTATGCCGGTTATTCTGCCGATTGCCCTGGCCGTATCGGCATGGTCGCCGGTAATCATCTTGACCCGTATGCCGGCATCCCGGCAGCGGGAAACCGCCTGCGCCGCCTCCTCTCGGGGTGGATCGATCATGCCGACAATCCCTACGAGACCGAACCCGTCCTCCACATCCCCGAACCCGAGCGCGCTTTGCCGGGTCGTCACCGGCTTGCATGCAATCGCCAGCAGCCGCTCCCCGCGGGAAGCCATATCCTCAGCCTTTTTCTGCCAGAACTCAGGCCTCAAGGAACCCTCACCCTCATCCCTCCATACCGACCCGCAACGCTCTAAAACCACTTCAGGAGCCCCTTTCAGGTACACGTAGGCCCTGCCGTCATGATTGTGGTGCAAGGTCGCCATGAACCGGTGCTCCGATTCGAACGGGATGAGATCGATGCGCGGCCACTCCTCCCTCTCGGCATCGACCGAATACCCCGCCTTCATGCCAAAAGAGACCAGCGCCCCCTCGGTCGGATCCCCGGAAAGAACCCACCGGCCATCCTCCTGCTCAAGGACGGCATCGTTGCAGAGCAGCGAAACATGAGCAAGCATCCTGAGGTCGGGGTGAAGGGCAAGATCAACCTCCCGCCCATCAAGCACAAAGGCCCCGTGCGGGTCGTATCCAGCTCCTGTCACCTGGAACCCTTTATCACCGAGCGCGATGGAACGCACGGTCATTTCGTTGCAGGTAAGGGTTCCGGTCTTGTCGGTGCAGATGACCGACACGGAGCCGAGGGTTTCGACCGCAGGCAGCCTCCGGATGATGGTGCGCCGTCGGGCCATGGACTGCACGCCGATGGCAAGCGTGATCGTCATGATTGCCGGCAGGCCCTCGGGAATGGCCGCAACGGCAAGCCCGACGGCGGCATTGAACATTTCCTCCGGCCGGTACCCCCTTACCCATACACCAAAAACGAACATGAAGATCGAAACGGCAACAATGGAGATGGTAAGGGTCCGGCCAAACGCCTCAACCCGCCTGAGCAAGGGTGTCTGGAGGGTTTCGACGGTCGCCAGCATCGAACTGATCCGGCCGATTTCCGTTCCGTCTCCCGTAGAAGTGACCACCCCTTCCGCCTTGCCGTAGGTCACCAGTGTTCCCGAAAAAGCCATGGAAAAGCGATCGCCGAGTGCTGTTCCGGAACGCACCGCATCCGTGTTTTTTTCAACCGGAAGCGACTCCCCCGTCAGAATCGACTCATCCACCCTCAGTTCCTTTACCTTCAGGAGGCGCATATCAGCCGGCACCTTGTCGCCCGACTGCAGCAGCACGATGTCTCCCTTTACCAGATCCTCGGCACTTACTTGATGCGTCCTGCCGTTCCGGCGTACCAACGCCTGCAGGGAAAGCATTTCCTTGAGGGCATCCATGGCTTTCTCGGCTTTACCCTCCTGGACAAAGCCGAATATCGCATTCAGCACGACCACGCCGAAAATCACCATGGCATCAACCAGATGGTTCAAGGCCACCGTCAGGATTCCGGCCGCCAGCAGCACATAGATCAGGAGATTGTTGAACTGCTGGAGAAACCTGATGAACCAGCTTACTTTCTCTTGAGGTGTCAGCCGGTTCGGACCGTCCTCCCCAAGTCTTTTCAGGGCTTCCTCCCGGGTGAGGCCTCCTTCGGAGGAATCAAGTGCCTCAAGCACCTCACCGATCCCTGCCGAATGCCATTCAAGCTGCATGAAGCGCTCCTTTTATTGTTACACAATTGGAGTGGCGCTGCTACGGGGGGGGGTATCGCTGTCATCAACAACAAACGCTTCCTGAAAATTCATCCCCCCTTCCGATCTCTCTTGCGGGAAGAAAATCCTTGCCGCATTGACTCTTTGACTGCTACATTGACTTCAATACAGAACCCATCAGTTCAAGGAGCAACGCATGCAATTCGAATACCAGAACCCCACACGCATCATCTTCGGAACAGGAACCCTTTCACGGCTCGGTGAAGTGGCCCGCCAATACGGCACCAAGGCGCTCCTCGTCACCGGCGGCGGAAGCGCCCGGCGGAACGGATCACTCAAAAGGGCGATTGCAAGCCTCAATGCCGCAGGCCTCAGCGTCGTTGAATGCGAGGGAGTGGAACCGAACCCGCGGATAACGAGCGTCCGGCGCGGCGCCGCCTCAGCCCGTAACGAAGGCTGCGAGCTCGTCATCGCCCTTGGCGGCGGCAGCGTCATGGATGCGGCCAAAGTCATGGCTGCGGCAGTCCATTATGAAGGCGATCCATGGAACATGATGGCACACGGCCAGACGGACCGGAGGCTTCCCGAACGGGCACTCCCCGTCATTACCGTACCGACGCTTGCGGCAACCGGTTCGGAAATGAATGCGGGCGCCGTCATTTCCGACGAACAAAGCACCCTGAAAGCCGTCGTATCGGCAACATGCCTCTATCCGAAAGTCGCAGTGGTCGATCCCGAGCTGAGCATCGGCGTCCCCCGTGCAGAGACCGCCTACGGCATCGCAGACCTCATCACCCATGTCACTGAATCATACTTCAACGGCATCGACGGCACGCCGGTCCAGGACCGCTTTGCCGAAGGGGTCATCCTGACTGCCCTGGAGTGGGGACCGAAGGCCGTCATCAACGGCACGGACATCATGGCCCGCGAGCTTGTTCAGTGGGCCTCGCTCGTCGCCCTCAACGGATGGGTGCAGGCCGGCACCCAGTCCCCGTTCCCCGTGCACATGATCGAGCACTCCATCTCGGCCCACCACGATGTGGCACACGGCGCCGGCCTCTCGGCCATCAACGCCTCCTGGATGCGGTTTGCCGCAATGCGGCGTCCGGAGCGGTTTGCCCTGTTCGCGAACCGCATCTTCGGCGTCCGCCAGAACGGGCCGGCTGACATTGATGCCGCCATGGAAGGAATCGATCGCCTCGAAGCGTTCCTCAAAAACATCGGCTGCCCGACCAGCCTCGGCGAACTGGGCATCGGCGAAGAACTCCTGGAGCGCTATGCAAAAGACACGCTTCTGGTCGTTCATGACCTTGAAGGACGACTTCCGGGCCGCCCGGCAATGAGTGAAGCCGACATCATCGCAGTTCTCAGAAACTCTCTTTGAAGCCGGGCCGGCACTGCAACTGCATGCCCTCTATCGGAACAGGGGGTTTTAAAACACGGCGGGAAATCGTACATTCAGCAGTACATTTTTCCACCAAGGACCCCTGTTCCCCGCTCCCGTAACGGGAACTATGCCTGCAGCACAACCCTTCACACCAGGTGCGCTCCAGATAGAGGAGCTCCCCGCACCTGCCCCCCGACCCTATGCGAAAGTCCATAAAGAAAGAGTGGTTCTCCACCCCCAAGAGCGACTTGCTGGCAGGCCTCGTCGTCGCCCTTGCGCTCATACCCGAAGCCATCGCGTTCTCGATCATAGCGGGAGTTGACCCGAAAGTCGGCCTCTATGCATCATTCAGCATCGCCGTCATCATCTCTTTCACAGGCGGGCGGCCCGGCATGATTTCAGCGGCCACCGGTGCCATGGCTCTGCTCATGGTGACGCTCGTCAAAGACTACGGTCTCCAGTACCTTCTTGCCGCAACCCTTCTCACCGGGGTCCTCCAGATCATTGCCGGCTATCTCAAGCTCGGCAACCTCATGCGCTTCATCTCCCGGGCGGTTATCACCGGATTCGTCAACGCCCTTGCAATCCTCATCTTCATGGCCCAGCTTCCCGAGCTCACCGATGCTCCCGCTGCCGTCTATCTCTTGACTGCGGCGGGACTGGCCATCATCTACCTTTTTCCGCTCATTCCAGTCGCAGGAAAGCACATTCCCTCTCCGCTCGTTGCCATCCTCTCCCTGACGGCACTCTCAATGGCACTCGGGCTTGACATCCACAGGGTCGGCGACATGGGAACACTACCCGACACACTGCCGATTTTCCTCCTGCCGGAGGTGCCCCTGAACCTTGAAACACTCCGCATCATCCTGCCCTACTCCATCGGCCTCGCCATTGTAGGGCTTCTGGAAACCATGCTGACATCCACCATTGTCGACGACCTCACCGACACCGCAAGCGACCGCAACCGCGAATGCCGCGGACAGGGCATCGCAAACATCGGCGCAGGCCTCGTCGGCGGCATGGCAGGCTGCGCCATGATCGGCCAGTCGGTCATCAATGTGAAGTCGGGAGGGCGCGGCCGGCTCTCAACACTCTCTGCCGGCGTGTTCCTGCTCGTCTTCATCGTCTTCCTCGGAGACTGGCTGAAACAGATTCCCATGGCAGCCCTGGTAGCCGTCATGATCATGGTCTCCATCGGCACCTTCTCCTGGGACTCGCTCCGCAAACTGAAAAGCTATCCGCTTTCCACCAACATCGTGATGCTCTCCACCGTCGTCGTGGTCGTCGCAACCCACAACCTCGCCATCGGCGTCCTCGTCGGCGTGCTGCTGGCCACCCTCTTCTTCGCCAACAAGGTTGGCCACTTCATGGTAGTCAAGTGCGACGAAACGCCTGAAACCGAACGTACCTATAAGGTCATCGGGCAGGTCTTCTTTGCCTCGACGGAGAAGTTCACGGCATCGTTCAACTTCCGGGAGGCAATCGAGCGTGTCACCATCGACCTCTCCGAAGCCCACTTCTGGGATGTCAGCGCCGTCACTGCGCTTGACAAGGTGGTCATGAAGTTCAGGCGTGAAGGCACCGAAGTGAAACTCGTCGGCATGGACGAAGCCAGCGCCACCATCGTGGACCGTTTCGGACTGCACGACAAGCAGGCAGAGATCGAAAAGATCCTGGCCGGTCATTAACGAAAGAGAGGAGAACACCCATGACAAACATACTGGCCTGTATCGACGGATCTCTTGCGGCAACTGCCGTCTGTGACGCTGCAGCATGGGCAAGCCGCCGGCTGCAGGCTCCGCTCGAGCTGCTCCATGTGCTTGAAAAGCCCGATAAGCCGGCCGGAGGGGACCTCTCGGGCTCGATCGGCTTCGGCACCAGGGAACAGCTGCTGCTTGAACTCGTAGCCCTTGAGGAGAAGAAAAGCCGGCTGCTGCAGCAGCAGGGAAAAGCCATGCTCCAGGCCGCTCGAGAGCGGGTGGAAGCCTCCGGAGCAGGCCCTGTCGCATCGCGCCAGCTGCATGGCCCGCTCGTCGACATCCTCGAGGACCTGGCAGCTGAAACACGCCTCTGTGTCATGGGCCGGGAGGGGGAATCAAACCCGAGGGCACACCGGGCAATCGGCAGCAACATCGAAAACGTCATCCGCACCATCTCCCGCCCCATCCTTGTCGTACTGCCCGGATTCCAAAAACCCCGTTCGTTCATGATCTCCTTTGACGGCAGCCCGACGGCATGGAAAGCAATCGACATGGTCGCCGGCAGTCCTCTCCTCGAGGCCATCCCCTGCCATGTGGTCATGGCGGGCAAAGCTGCCGACACCCGGCAGAACGAGCTGACTGAAGCCTGCCGGATACTGGGGGAAAAGGGGTTCAGGGTGACGGACGCATCACTCGACGGCAACGCGCACGACGCACTTCTCGGATACCGCCGGGAGCACGACATCGACCTCATGGTCATGGGTGCATACGGACACTCCCGCATCCGGCAGTTCCTCATCGGCAGCACCACGACGAAAATGCTCGCCTCAAGCGAGGTGCCGCTGCTTATCCTGCGCTAAGGGGCGGATAAGAACACGGCCTTCGGCAGCTGAGACCGGGAGCGCAGATACCCTCCTCTGATACGCCCGCCTCAATCGGATTGAAATGCAGGCTACAATGGCTTCGCCCCGTTGCCTGACTTGACGGGGCTGCAGGAGTACGTCTCATATCCACCCTCCGTCCCGGCCAGTCTCACGTCCAGTACGCTGAGGCCTTTTTTCCAAGGCTGATACGTCTCTAAACACCTGTCTGGTTTTTTCGGGGATGATATATTCGGCCCCCCCATTTTCAACCAGATCTTGAAGCGTCGGCTTGAAAACACTTGGTCTCCCTGCTGAATCGCAAGGGCTATGGGAAACTCTGCAGCTGGTAATGGCTCTTTACCAGAATGCATCCGATTCCGGGGTTTTCCTCAAAATCGCCTGCACCCGAAACGCCAGCCTTCATTCAATATCCTTTTCAATCAACTCCGAATCGGCGTTCTTTCCGCATCAGATCATACCCACTCAAAGAGTGTTACCGTCATGAATGGCGAAAAGAAGAACGCGCAGATCCGCTGAAAAAAGACTATACAAAAAAACCGGCTTGCGAGATATTTTCTCCTAGGATTGAGGGTATGACTTATAATATCTATATTAAAACCAATCGAAAGAGATTTATCCTCACAAACATGGCCACATATGCTCATCAGCGTCTCCCTTGAAAACTGGATGTCTTTCCGCGATCCCACCAGGTTCTCGATGGTTGCCAGTCGCGAACGCCAACACGGGGAAAGAGTCGCCAAAATCAGCAAATTCAACACCCGAATACTCCCTATCGCAGCGATATACGGAGGGAATGCATCGGGCAAAACCAACTTCTTCAAAGCACTGAACTTTGCCAAACTGCTCGTAGTCAAAGGGACACAGCCCGACAGCCCTCTTCCAGTGGAAACATTTCGTCTGGATAGTGCAAGCGACAACAAACCAACACGGTTCAGCTTCGAGATCCTCATCAACGAAACACTCTACGAATTTGCCTTTGCCGTGACCACCGGGGCAATTGTTGAAGAGCAACTGACCGTTATTACCAGCTCAAGCGAAAAAGAGCTGTACCGGCGTCACAACAACACCATTAAGTTCGAACCATCCCTTCAGAAAGACTCTTTTCTGCAGTTCGCTTTTCAGGGTACCCGTGACAACCAGCTGTTTTTGACAAACGCCATCTCGCAGAAAGTAGAAACTTTCCGACCAGTCTATGACTGGTTCAAAGATACTCTGGACCTCATTGCCCCTGATTCACGCTTTGAGCCATTTGAACAATTTCTTGATGACCGACACCCACTCTATCCGGCAATGAACGCCATGCTCCGGGAGCTCGATACCGGCATCGACCATCTTGGAAGCGAGGAAATGCCTATTGATCATACCCCTCTCTCCGAACCAATGAAAAGACTTCTGCAAGAAGAAGTCAAGGAAGGCACCAGTGTCAGATTGATGTCCGGCAGGAACGATCGTTTTGTATTTACCCGGAGGAATAACAAACTGACAGCAAGGAAACTGGTCTCCTACCACACGAAATCGGACGGAACTGACGCCAAATTCGAGATGCATCAGGAGTCGGACGGCTCACAAAGGGTTATTGACCTACTCCCCGCATTCCTGGAGCTCGCCGATTCTCGCCGCAGTAAAGTCTTTATTATCGATGAAGTGGACCGTAGCCTCCATACCCTCCTCACACGGAAGCTGCTTGAAGCCTATCTTGCCGGCTGTTCCTCCGAAAGCCGCTCACAACTGTTGTTTACCACTCACGATGTACTGCTTATGGATCAGCTGTTGCTGCGGCGTGATGAAATGTGGATTGCCGAACGCAAGTCATCGGGATCGTCCAGACTGACATCTTTCAGCGAATACAAAGATGTGCGGAATGACAAAGACATCCGAAAAAGCTACCTGCAAGGCCGTCTTGGAGGCATCCCCCGTATTCTCTCCGGCAATACCTTTGCCAATCTGAACACGAAAGGACAGGAGGCCGGGTAATGGCACGAAAACGCCGGACAATATCCCGTCCCATGGGAGAGAGGCCCTACAAAAAGCTCTTTCTTCTTGCGACTGAGGGAGGAAAGACCGAACCGGCGTATTTCAGCCTCTTCAATGACGATTCAATGACAGATGCGTCGGTACTCCATGTACGATGCCTGAACGGCAAGCATAAGAGCTCACCACCTCACGTCCTGAAAAGGATGACGGCATTTCTCCGTGATGAAAAGATCAGGCCCTCCGACGAGGCCTGGGTGATCATTGACAAAGACCAATGGACAGATCAGCAGATCGACCAATTGCACCAATGGACACAAGGAAACAGGCAGAACTTTCTTGCACTCAGTAACCCGAAATTCGAATACTGGCTGCTCCTGCATTATGAAGATGGTCAAGCACTCCGCTCATCCAGAGAGTGCACCGAGCGCCTGAAAGGATGGATCCCCGGCTATGACAAAGGGCTTAGAGGCGCAAAAATCAACCCGGAGCAAATCGATGCGGCAATTCGACGGGCAAAAACGCGGGACAATCCGCCATGCAAAGACTGGCCGAAAACATTCGGCCAAACGACCGTTTACCGTCTTGTGGAGAACATTCGAAACTCTCAGCCCTGAGACTCCAGGATCTTTCCCCACCCCTTATGACCCCGTCACTCGATATATAACGGCTCCGAGACGCTGTAGCCTTTGGCGCGAAGGGTTTTGACGGGAAGCCGTGATCCGCTTTCCGATGCTTTCTGACGCAGACGGTGGATGAGCACGTCGAGCGCCTGGCTGCCGGAACCGGCCGGATCATAGCCGAGGGTTTCGATGAGGCTTTGGCGGGAAATATTGGTTCCGGATGCGGAGGCAAGGATCTCAAGAAAGTCGACCTCCCTCGAAGACAGCTTGATCTTTGCGCCTGCAGGAGTAATAAGCACTGAATCAATGCGAAGAAGCCTCCATCCGGCAGCGCGGGGCGTCTGCGGCTGGCGCGGGGATCCGGAGCCGCCGTCCCCCTCATGCAGGCCGACCCGGCCAAGATTGCTTTCGATCGTTGCGACAAGCTCCTCTGTATCGACCGGCTTGAGCAGGTAGGTATCGGCCCCGGCACGGTAAGCCGCAATGCGGCTTTCGAGAGCTCCACGGGCGGTCAGGACGACAATGCGCATGTCGGTATTGTTCCTGATGTACTCGGCAAGCACCACACCGTTCTGGTCGGGCAGGCCGAGGTCAAGGATGACGAGCTCACAGGGATTCTCGGCAACCTTCTGGTAGAACTCCAGGGCACTTCTGGCCCCGACCACTTCATAGCCGCAGAGCGAGAGTGTCTCCATGAGGCTTTCACGGAAATCGAGGTCATCTTCAACGACGATGATCCTGTGGGGGGAACATGCCTTTCGGCCAACCGCCTGTTCTTCTACTGGTGCTGAAACTATAGTCATGGGTTCGCCTGTTTGTCTTCGTCCGGGGACTCGATGACGGATGGAGTGACGGAAGGAATGACGGATGGAATGACGGATGGAGTGACGGATGGAGTGACGGATGGAATGACGGATGGAGTGACGGATGGAGTGACGGATGGAATGACGGATGGAGTGACGGATGGAATGACGGGAAGCGTGATTGTCACGACAATCCCTGAAGCCTGTTTGCTCAGCGCAATATGACCCTCGTGCTGTGTAACGATGTTCTTCACGAGCCAGAGCCCGAGGCCCGCCCCTGCGGTATTGCTGGAGTTCCCTCCCCGATGATATTTCTCGAAGAACAGGTCCATGTCCACGTCTTCAAGGGGTTCGCGCAGCTCGTTGCCGACATCAATCATGATATGACCCGGCCCGGCCTTCCGGCAGGTGATGCTGATTGGCGACTCATCGGGTGAATACTTCCGGGCATTGTCAAGCAGGTTGAAAATGGCAAATTTGACCCCGGACTCCTCCCCGTATACCCGCACATCCTCCAGGCAGTTCTCAAACAAGACGCTTCTTTCTTTCCATATCCCGGAAAACGCTTCGACCTGGGATTTGATGATGCCGGCAAGCGGGAGTTCGTGCCTGCCCGTCACCGATTTATGACGGTCGGCCATCCGGCTTTCCTGGATGGAGACCTCAAGCACCTCGACCAGGCGGGCAATGCTCCGGTCAATCTTTGCAAACTCCTGGCGGTTCTGGAAATTCCCCATCTTATTCTTCATCTTGACGAGGTCGAGATTGGTCCTCATGATGGCCAGGGGCTTCCGGTATTCATGGGAGATCATGCTCAGGAACCGGTGCAGCCGCTCCACCTCTTTCTGGAGCTGGATATTGCGGTCGGCAATCGACTGCTCAAGGCGGCTGATGTTCTGCTGCTGCATTTTCTCGAGCGTGACATCGACCATCATGACCAGCATGACCGCCATGCCCTCGAACTCGATGAATTCCGTGGAGTAGAGCACATCGACCAGGTCACCGTTCTTTTCGTGCAGAAGGACCTGGCGGTTGCATATCCGTTCGCGCTTCAGGGAGGCCATCTCAATGGCCTGATAGTCCTCACTGCAGGCATGGATGCCGATATCGGGTCCTGTGCGGCCGAGTACCTCAACAAGAGTGTAGCCGAGCAGGTTGAGCCAGGCATCATTGACATCAATGATCTTGCCCGTATCGATCTCCTTGATGCTGATGGCTATCGGAGCATTGTCGAAAATGCCCCTGAATTTCCGTTCATTTTCCCGCAGCTCGTCATCGAGCCGTTTGCGGTCGGTGATGTCCATGATGGTGCCGACATACCGGTCTAAAGCGCCCTGGGCATCAAGCTGTGGTTTGCCCCTGCAGGCCAGCCAGTGGATGGTACCGTCCTCAGGGTGGCATACCCGGAACTCGATATCGATCTCGATTTCACGGTTGGCCGCCTGCATGACGATACCGAACGTCTGCTCCCTGTCCTCCGGCAGGACATTGCTTTCGCAGAGCTTGTGATTGTTGGGTTTGCTGCCGGACTCAAGGCCGTAGAGCTGCCAGATCCGGTCAGACCAGAACACCTGATCATGCTTCAGATCCCACTCCCATACGCCCGCTTTCGTGGCCTCAAGGGCAAAAGCCATGCGGGCCTTGTTTTTGAGCAGCTGCTCCTCAAGCGATTTCTGTTCGGTGACGTCGATGACCGTCCCGAGGTATTTGACGATGGCTCCGGAGGCATCCCTGCGGGGCTGCCCCCTCGAAAGCAGCCAGAGCATCGAGCCGTCCGCCCTCGGAACCCGGTATTCGAAGGAAATCTCCCTCCCTTCAGCCGAAGCGGACTGCACCGAGAGGCAGGCTGCATCCCTGTCCTCGGGATGGAGCGTTTCCGCCCATACGGCAAAAGACGGCTCACGGGAGTGCGGCTCAAGTCCGTAAAGGGCCCATACCTCATCCGACCAGGTATTGCGTCCAGTAAGGAGATCCCACTCCCAGATTCCGGCCTTCGCCGCAGCCAGAGCCTGTTCGAGCCTGCTCCGGTTTTCGATCAGTTCAATCTCGGCAATCTTGCGTTCGGTGATGTCGGTAATGAGGCCGATGTACTTCACCGCCTTTCCGGAAGCATCACGTTTCGGCGATCCCTGGGACTGGAGCCAGTGCAGGGAACCATCACCCGGATACGTCACCCGGAACTCCACCGAGGCCTCCCTGCCGCCCGTCACCGCATCCCTGATCATATGGCTGACATACGGGCGGTCCGCCTCATGCACCGTCGACATACAAAGCTGATGGGTCAATGCCTCGGAGCCGGGAGAAAGGCCGTACAGCCGCCATACCTCTTCAGACCACAGCAGTTCATCGGTTTCGACATTCCACTCCCAGATGCCCGAACATGCAGCTCCGAGCGCAAAAGAGAAACGCTCCTTGTTGTCCAGCAGCTCTTCTTCCAGTTTTTTCTGTGCGGTGATGTCAATCGAGATACCGATATAACCCTCAATCGCTCCCCGGCTGTCGTGATAGGGTCTGCCGCGGCTCATGACCCAGCGCGTACGACCCTCGTCCAGAAGAAGGCGATACTCGATATGCATGTCGACGCCAGAGGAGCTGCAGGCTGCAAAGGCCTGCATGGTCCCAGCGCGGTTCGTCGGGTCGAGCCGCTCCTCCCATATCGCCAGTGAAGGCGGTTCGCCCGTGTTCTGCATTTCAAAAAGACGCCACAGCCCCTCCGACCATTGAATTGCTCCGGTCTTCAGGTTCCACTGCCAGGAGCCGGCATCGGCGGCATTCAGGGCTGCGGAGATGTTCGGGTGGGAATGGTCGGGCGCTCTGCTCCCGTCACCATCGCCGGGAAAGGTGAGGACCAGTGCCCGAACGACACCGTCCGGAGATGGCAGGGGGCGGACATTGCCAGAAGGCAGTCCCGTCTCCAGCACGTTCCGGGAGAGCAGCAACAGCTCTTCAGCATTGGTGGAGGCGAGGGGGGAGGAAGAGAGGATCTCAAAAATGCTCCGTCCGGCAAAGAGATGGCCTGAAAGGCCGAGCCATCTCTGAAAGAGGGCATTGGAATGAAGAATGCGGCCGTCAGGGTCTATGACGGCAGCTTCGTACGGAACGAGCTCGAGGATCGTCTCGATTGCAGGTGCATCGGGGATGGACGTATTCTTCGTCATGTATTGCTCTCGGTCCGTTCCAAAAGGAAAATAACTTCAATAAATGAAAGTTTTTAAAGATCACAAAGCACTACCCTGCCGCAGGCCCCCCCGAACGCGGTTCAGAGGCACCTCACATGTACTTTATGCCGATGAGTGCCGCCGCAGCGAACTGGTTGATGAGGAAGAGGATGTTGTTGACCAGCTGGAAACGCAGAAAAGCGTTATGCTCGTTCACCTCACTCTTTCCAATCGCGTTGCCGAACCCGTCATCGGCAGCACCCTGCATGAATGATGCGCCGGTGCTCGGATCGCGGTATATCGGAATCTGTACGGCAATATTGATCCCGAGTGAGACCATGATCATCACCATCAAGACAGAAAAGCCCCACTGCCATGCAAGAAAGGCAAACCCGGCAAAGGTCAAATCAATGATGAGGAATGCCACCAGAAACGTGTAGCGTGAGCCGATGAGCACGGTCAGGGATTTCATGCCGCTCTCGGCATCACCCTTCTGTGACTTGAAATCGTTCATGATGATGAGCGACATGGCCATAAAGAAATTCAGGACCCCAAGCCAGACGATTTCGGGGCGGATGTCGCTGAAGAGCACGTTGGCCGAAAGATAGGTGATGAAGCCGTAGGACATGCCGACAGCCGGAGCGGAAAGGAAAATGTTCTTTTTCAGCTTGAAGGGCGGCGCTGAATAGACAAATCCGAGAAAAAGCCCCGTCAGCATGCAGACTGCAAACACAACCCCCCGCTGTCCCCCGAGGTGGAGTGAAATGCCGGTGCAGATCAAAAGGGCCAGAAGGAGCACGATTCCCCAGTTCCAGGCAGCCTCACGTTCGGAAATCCTTCCGGATGGGATAGGCCTCGTCGGCTCGTTCATGCGGTCGAGCTCGAGATCGAAATAGTCGTTGACCGACTGGCTGAACCCGGTTCCGAGCGGACCGTAAATGATGAAAAGGAGCAAAAGGAGCAGATAGTCGTAAGAGGTCGGCTGCATGGCTCCGGTTCCGATGACCCCGCAGGCCAGACAGGGAAAAACGCTGATCCAGGTTACCGGATCGAGGAGTTCGATATGGGTCTTGATTTTATCCATCAGACCTGAAGTCTGCTGCCGAAAGGGGGCTGTTGCATGCATGAGGAGAGTGCTAAGGGGTTGTCTTCCTGATGGACTGAAATAAGCCCGGAAGTGGTTCAGAGATAGATGGATGGCTTGAGGCTGCGTGTGAAGCGGTTCATCTGCAGGTTCGCAAGCCAGACCCAGTTCAGCCGCTTTCCCTTCATCCGCCGCGCAATGGCCCGACCTTTATAGACCTCCTTCTGCACCTTGACGAAGTGATCGAGGAACTGCCGGGAACCGAGCCCCTTCGGCTCGAACATATAGTGATAGGTATCGTATTTATCCCAGTCCATATGGCGGAGACGGGGTTTCATTTCCTCGAAGTACGGGGTACCGGGAAACGGGGTGACGAGAGAGAATACCGGGAAATCGATCCAGTTCTCCATGATGAAGTCATAGGTCAACTGAAAGCTCTCAGCACTGTCGTTATCGAACCCGAACATGAAATATCCCTGAATGGCAATCCCCCGGGCGTGAAGGTTGTCGACAACCGCGGAGTAGTCCTCCAGCCGGTTCGAACCTTTATGCACGCTTTTCAGGGTTTCGGGATTGAGCGATTCGAACCCGATGCTCATGAGATCGCAGCCGGACCATGCCGCAAGCTCTGCAATCTCGGGATCGTGGAGGAAATTCATGGAGATGTTGGCATTCCAGCGGATGGCGAGCCGCCCCATGTGGCTGAGAAGCTCCTTGAAATAGACAGGGCGGAAACTGATGTTGTCGTCCATGAAGGAGAAGTGGAGCGATCCCCTCCCCAGGCGGTCCTGGTGATAGCGAATTTCGTCGAGAACCAGTTCGATATCACGGTACCGGTAGTTCTTCCCGTATATGGTCGGCGTCGTGCAGAAATTGCACCCCACAGGGCAGCCTTTTGTCGCCAGCACAGGAATCCTGTTACTGTATCTGCGGCTGTTCCTGCTTTGGAGCACATAGGTAAAATCAGGCCGTGCCATCGCATTCATCGGCCTGAGGGCATCAGCCCGGTAGACAGGCTGCATCCGCCCCGCAAGGATGTCCCGGGAGAGCTCCGGCCATACGGACTCAATCTCCCCGTATACGACCGAGGTGGCATGCCGGCATGCCTCATCAAGAGACATGGTGGGATGCACGCCGCCGAGGAGCACCGCCCGCCCCTGCGCTTTGGCTTTATCAGCAATGGCATAAGCCCTTGTGGCATTCAGGGTCCGGGAGGTGAGGGCAACGACATCATATCGGGAAAAGTCTTCCGGGATGGTGTCGCCGAGCCGCTCATCGATGAAGTCAACATCAAAAACCTCGCCGGCAAGGGTCGCAACCATGACGAGGTTCAGTGGCATGCTGACTCTTCGGGAGTCGACCATCATGCAGGTATTGCTGCGGGGCTGGATGAGAAGCCATTTCTTGCGTCCGCTCCTTGAAGGATGCTCCGGACCGACGCCTTCAGACGCCGGCCTGGAAGCAGCAGTGAATGGAGAGGTCATACGTCAGAAAAGGAACCGTGATGATTCGAACGACATTCGGGAAGAGAGAACGGCAATCATGCTGTTCACGAATCAAAGCGGCTGGAGACCTCCTTGGTGGGGCTGGCATATCCGGAAACACGGGGTGAACTGCCGCGAAGGCTTCCCATGCCGGACGAGCCGCCGTAGAGCTGGGGGTAGGCATTGGCACCGAGGCGCTTGGTGCACTTGCCGACATTCTCGAGATAGTCGCCCACTACCCACCAGTGCCCGTCGATGAACACCTCAAGTAACCTGCCGTAGGCCTCGGCACCCTTGACGAACGCACCGTTAAAATCTTTCATAACTGATTATTTCTTATTGACCAATAATGACAACAGACGCAAGAAATGTAATAAAAACGCCGATGAGTTCCTAAATCCGGTCCGACTCGCCCGTACTGAACCCGCAGCGGGAGTTCGGAGTCTCGGGTTTCGACTGCTGCATCTGGCCGTCCCCATCCTCGACCGATACCCGGATCCGACGCTTCAGCGCTGGAGGCTGCTCATGCATCTCACAGCGGCTGCAATGAAAACGATGTAAAACAGCTTCAACTGCAGCAGTAAAGCGCGCTGCAACAAGAAAAGAGAAGTACCCGCGACCGGTCATGCTCAGTGGGGGAAAAATTCAACGAACCTTTCAAATATTACAAAATAAACTTATAATTCCGATAAGAATTAAAAGATTCAGGCTTTTCCATCAAACCCTAAAACCACAACCACCATGGCAAACGAAACGAACGTGGACGTCACGAAGACGGTCAATGATCTGATGGGCGCAGTCGGAAAGATCGGCCAGATGCAGGTTGACATCGTCACCCAGATTCTGAACTCAGCCGCTTCAGCAGTTGAGCCGCTCGGGAAAACTGCCAGCGAACTGGTCGGCAATCTGACCAGCACCCTCACCTCCACCCTGCAGAACGTTACCTCGTCAATCAACCCCCAGAAGTAACGCAGACGCTCTTTTCCTGGACGCTTCACGACCCGGTCACGTGAAGCGTCCTGATTTATAACCCAAACGCACAAGCCATGCCAGAATCCGCCAGCTCAGCCTCAAAACCTGCACAGCAGGGCGTTCAGGGCCTGGCAATGCTTGCACCGTTCGTCGGCACTCCACTCTGCCTGCACGCTCTTGGAGGCGCGTTCTTTATGGGCGCCGGCATTGCAGCCACCCTCGTACCGATTGCTCCCGCGGCAGTCCCCATCCTTGGAGCGCTTGCATCAAAAAGCGACCTCGGCGCCATCACCGAAAAACTCTTCGGGCGGGGCAGCACTCCGAAAAACCAGCCATCTGTCGTTGCCGGCCCGGTCACCATCAACGATGGGATAAGCCAAGCAGCAGCCGAAGGCACCGTCTAACCAGAAAATAAGTTCACCCCTTATGATCAGGTGATTATGGCTTCATGCCGTCCAGTCGGCATGGAAAAACTACATCCATAAAATCGAGCAGTGCTCTGCGGAGAATAACTTCAGCGAACATCTCCGCCAGAAACTCGATCTTGATATGACGCTCGAGGAATTCGGCGAAATGGTGTTCATTGAAGGCTTCACCGCCGGCGAACAATACGGGCGCAAGCTGCAGGTACCCAAAGGGCACCACAAAATCAGAATGAATTAACAACAGCAAAACACAGGAGACAACCCCTTGAACCAGAACCCGATAGCTGCCGCCGCAACAGCAGCAGGAGCCGCCGGCGGAGCAGCGCTGCTGGCCCCTGTAGCAGCACCGGCACTGCATGGCATTGCAGGCATTGCCGTCATTGGACTCGGCCTTTTCGCCGCCGGAACAGCCGTCGTCAAAACGGCCGGCTTCATCAACGAAAAAGCCACAGGACTGTTCGGCCACAGCGCCGAAGGAAAGCCCGGTCGCTCAACCGGGGAGGGGTCCCGGAAACGGTAACCGATGTACGCTTCACTGCCCTCAAGCTGGCACAGGAGCGAAGAATGCGCTCCCCGGTACCACACCCTCACCCTCCCCCTATCCCGCCATACCTGGATTCCGTTTGCGGACATACCCCCGTCTTTCGATCTCACGACACTCTACAGGGAACTGCACCGGCTGCATCCTGAAGGGTTCGTCATCCGGGGCTGTCCGCCGGAAGTCAGCGCACTGTTCCATTCTTTCGGCGACGATACCCTGCGCACGGGAATGGATGCGGTGCTGGATCTCACCTCAGACAGGCACTTTGAAGGCAAAAAAGTCCGGGCTGCGCTGAAGCGTGGATGGCGACACGGCCTTGTTGAGGAAATCCCCTGCGCCGCCCTTGCTTCAGACTGTCTTCAGGTACTCCAAAGAGAATCACCCCATGCAGGAAAACCCATGCTCCGCCATCTGTTCCGGAGCAACCCGCTGGAAACGTCACGCTGTTTCGTCTTCCGGTCTTTTACCGGTGCCCGGCTCGCCTGCCTGACCCTCTCCAGACAGGGAAGGAACGCCTTCCATACCGAACTCATGCTTCGGAGCGCCAAAGCACCGGGAGATGTCATGGAATGCCTTATTGCCGGAACAGCAGAACAGCTAAGGGCTGAAGGCGCTGAACGACTGAGCCTCGGGGAGGTTCCCTTCATGCTGCGCGAACCGGACCATCAGCCGCTCATACTCCTTGAACGGATCCTGTTCGCCGCAGCACCGCTCTGCAGGCACGCCTATGACTACATGGGCCTCTATGCCTTCAAAAACAAGTTTCGTCCCCTGTGGCGCACCATGCGGCTGTGTGGAGGCCCCGGCGTGGAACTCAAGCCGCCCCTGCTCTTCGAGCTTGCCTATAGCGCAGGATTTGTAGAACTGCTTGCCCAGAGTACCCTGCAGCATCTCGACCTGCTCGCTGATGATGATGAACCGGCAACCGGAAGGGAACCTGCATGAGTGAAGGAACGCATGCGGGGCTCAGCATACGCCAATGGACAGTGAAGCAGGCCCTCGCCTGCCGGTACCGGGGGCGCTCATAAGATAGAGCACCCGAAGCCATACGATAGCGGCTCTCGTGAATCCTGATTCATTCGTCGCCCGTTCGAATCAAAACCCATAAAGCAGCGATGTCCAACCGCTCAAAGCGTGCGCACTGAAGGATGTGCAACAGAATTTGCGTATACTTTCAATACCCGATTCGGACACAACCTGCAACTTTTTCTCTTGAAGGAACATGAGCGATTTCGAATGGAAGGCCGGATGGATGCGCCAGCATCCGCTGAAAAGCATTGGAGTCATCCTCTTTCTCATCGGGCGATACCTGTTTGCCGCCATCTTTGTCTACGGGTTCTGGCACAAGCTGGTGAAAGGGTGGCTATGGAGCGACCTGATGGAAGGATTCTTCACCCTGCGGCTCAGTGAACTCGAGCCGGGCTCGCTGCAGGCGCTCTATCTTGAGCATTTCGCAATTCCTCTTTCGATGCCGATCGCCTGGATCGTCACCGTCGGGGAACTCATCATCGCGGCGGGACTCATTCTCGGTCTCGCGGTAAGGGCCAATGCGGCATTCGCGCTCTTTCTCTTCCTGAACTTCACGGCCGGCGCCTATTTCAACTGGTCGATGCCGCCCCTCATGCTCTACGCCATACTCATGATGCTGCTTCCCTCAGGACACTGGCTCGGGCTTGATCGGAACCTGCACAGAAAACATCCGGACTCAATCTGGTTCAAATAACGGACATGCAGCACTCCGCTCCAACGATCCACCGCATCGGTATCCTGGCCATCGGGACCCTACTGGCCTCTCTTTTGGCCCTTGGCGGAACCAGACCGGCAACGGGCGAAACGCACGCCCTTGAAGCCATCAACCAGGGCGACCGGGCATTCTGGAAGATGCAGTATGAGAGCGCCGATTCGCTCTACGGCATTGCGCTTAAGGAGAACCCGGCCAGCTCCGAAACCCTGTGGAAGATGGCCCGGCTCCAGGTGAGCCTCGCTGAATCGCTGCGCCCGGACCGCCGCCGGGAACGCATCGTGCATTACCGTAAAGCGGTTGACTACGGCCGGCAAAGCATTGCCCTTGACAGCACCAGTGCACCGGGCCATGCCTGGCTTGCAGCAGCTCTCGGCCTCCTGTCGGAAAAGAGCGGACCGAAAGACAAACTCCACAATGCAGAGGAAATCAAACACGAGCTCGACACGGCGCTCCGGCTGAACCCGAACGAGCAGACGGCGCTCTCCATGCTGGGCTCCTACTACCGGCAGGCTGCCTCAATCAGCTGGTTCAAGCGGATGATGGGGGGCACGTTCGTCGGAAAGATGCCGAAAGGCTCTTACCCGGAAGCCAGAGAGACGTTCAGGAAGGCAATCACCCTGGACCCGAGGGTAATCCGCAACTATCACGAACTGGCACTTGTGGAGCTTGAGATGGGCAACAGGAAAAAAGCGGTGCAGCTGATGCAGGCTGCACTGGACAAGCCCGTCCTGTTCTACAGCGACCGCCGGCGCCTGCAGGAGATGCGCCGGCTCATCGAAAAGCTGAAGGACGACTGAGACCCGGAGAGCCGCCGGCCTTCCGGCTACTGCTTCGGTCCCGCTTCAGCCAGTGAAAGAAGAGCCTGCACGCCGAGATGGTAGCTCTCCTCTCCGAATCCGCTGACCACCCCCCTGCATACTGCAGAAATCACCGATTTGCTGCGGAACTCCTCACGGGCATGGATGTTGGAAAGATGCACCTCCACCACGGGGAGGGCAACGGCACTGATGGCGTCACGCAGGGCGATGGAATAATGGGTCAGGGCCCCGGCGTTCAAAACGACCCCCCTGCAGGCTCTCCGGTCTTCGCTGTCGTAGAGCCGCTCGATGATATCCCCCTCATCCTCGGACTGGTAGAATTCAAACGACACGTCAGGAAATGCAGCCTCAAGGGCGGCGTTGATGTCCGTAAGGGTCCGGTGGCCATAAATGGCCGGCTCGCGTTTACCGAGCCGTGAAAGGTTCGGGCCGTTGAGTACGAGGATATGCGGTGCGTTCATATGGGTCGCAGTCAAGGTTACAGGATATACTGGCTGAGGTCCCTGTCGGAGGCGACATGGCTCAGCTTGTCCTTCACCATCTTTTCGTCGATGGTGATCTTGCCGGAAGAGAGATTTTCGGGGATGTCGAACATCAGCTCTTCAAGCAGGTTGGTCATGATGGTATGCAGCCTGCGGGCACCGATGTTCTCAACGCTCTCGTTGACAACGGCGGCCGTCCTTGCGATTTCGCGGATGGAGCCTTCGGTAAACTCTAGTTCCACGCCTTCGGTACCGATCAGCGCCCGGTACTGCTTGATGAGGGCGTTGCGCGGCTGGGTGAGGATAAGGAAGAAATCATCCTCGGTGAGGCTTTTCAGCTCCACGCGGATCGGGAACCGGCCCTGGAGCTCGGGAATGAGGTCGGAGGGCTTGGCGACGTGGAATGCGCCTGAGGCAATGAAGAGCACATGGTCGGTTTTGACCATGCCGTGCTTGGTGGCCACGTTCGAGCCTTCAACGATCGGCAGGAGGTCGCGCTGTACCCCTTCGCGGCTGACGTCGGGCCCTTTGGTGCCGGAACCGGTGGAGGGTGCGGCGATTTTATCGATTTCATCGATGAAGACGATTCCGGACTGCTCGACCTTGGTGATGGCCTCTTTGACCACACTGTCCATGTCGATGAGCTTCTGGACCTCTTCCTGTTCAAGGATCCTGCGGGCATCGGCAATCGAGACACGGCGCTTCTTGCGCTTGCGCGGCAGACCGCTCATGAGGTCCTGCATGATGCCGCCGATCTCCTCCATCTGGCCGAGCGGGCCGAAAATCTGCATCATCCCGCCCTGGGAATCACCCGATACGTCCATTTCGATCTGGCGCTCTTCGAGCTTGCCGCCGCGGAGGCGCTGGCGCATCTTCTCGCGGGTACGGCGGTTGGCTTCCTCCGCACGCTCTTCACCGGTTGTGATGATGGCGCCATCCTCCCCTTCCTCCTGAAAGCTTTCCTCCGTCTCAGCCGATGCCGGTACGGGAGGAAGCAGGATGTCAAGCAGGCGGTCCTCGACCAGTGAGGCCGCTTTTTCGCGGACCTCCTCGCTTTTTTCACTGCGGACCATTGCGACCGACTGGTCGACAAGGTCGCGGATCATCGACTCCACGTCGCGGCCGACATAGCCGACCTCGGTGAACTTGGACGCCTCGACCTTCACAAACGGAGCACGGGCGAGTTTTGCCAGGCGCCGTGCAATTTCAGTCTTGCCGACGCCGGTGGGGCCGATCATGATGATGTTGTTCGGCATGATTTCATCGCGGAGCTCCTCTCCCACCATCTGGCGGCGGAGGCGGTTGCGCAGGGCGATGGCAACGGACTTTTTGGCGTCCTTCTGGCCGATGATGTATTTATCAAGCTGGGATACGATCTGGTGCGGTGTCAGATGCATGTCACGAAGGGACTTCCCTTCAAGGGCATCCTCTGTCTTATGGGTCATTGGGTGGAATTAGAATATTGCTGAAATACTTTTCTCTGCCTGCTACACCTCTTCGACCACGATGTGGTTGTTGGTGTAGATGCAGATTTCGGCGGCGGTTTCAAGGCTTTCGCGGACGATGTCACGGGCACTGAGCCCCGTATGCTTCATGAGGGAACGGGCTGCGGCAAGGGCGAACATGCTTCCGCTGCCGATGGCGACGATGCCGTCTTCAGGTTCGATGACATCCCCCGTGCCGGAGATGATGAGGGCCCGCTCACTGCTGACGATGGCAAGCATGGCCTCAAGACGGCGGAGATACTTGTCGGTCCGCCAGTCACGGGCGAGTTCGACGGCAGCGCGTTCGAGCTTGCCGTTATATGCCTCGAGTTTCTCTTCGAATCGGTCGAGGAGCGTGATTGCGTCGGCTGTGGCACCGGCGAACCCTGCCAGAAGCCGGCCCTGGTAGAGTGAACGGATCTTGCGGGTGGAGTGTTTGACGACCGTGTTGCCGAGCGTCATCTGCCCGTCACTGCCGAGGGCGGCTTTGCCGTCGCGCAGAACGCCGATCACGGTGGTTGATCGGATTACGGGCCTCTCTGGATGCTTCATGCGATTAAAATATTTTCTTTCTTAGTCTTGCAACTGGAATTTGCATTTGTTCACGGTATTTTGCAACCGTCCTGCGGGCAATCTGGAACCCTTTGGCGGCAAGCCCTGCCGTCAGGCTGTCGTCGGAGAGCGGCCTTGCCCCGTCCTCCCCCTCGATCATCTCCCGGAGGTGCTGGCGGATGATCTTGCTCGACACATCCTCACCCTCGTCATTCTGAATGCCGCCGCTGAAGAAGTAGCGCAGTTCGAACACCCCGAACCGGGTCTGCACGTATTTACCGTTGACGGCACGGCTGATGGTCGATATGTCGAGACCCGTATCGGCAGCAAGCGTTTTCATGCCGAGCGGCTGGAGAAAGGCAGGACCATCGGTAAAAAAACGGTACTGATGTTTCATGAGCGACTCGATAACCTTGAGGAGCGTCTGGCGTCGGGTTTCAAGGGCGCTTTTGAACTCGTTGGCCTTCTGGAGATTGCGGCGGATGAACTGCCGGTCGTCCTTCGAGCCCTGTTTTGTCTTCAACAGGTCCCGGTACTGGTCGCTGACCCTTACCGACAGCGCACTGCGGTCGTTCAGGGAGGCAAAGAGCGATCCGTTTTCGTAGTTCACCACGAAGTCGGGTGAGATGTAGTGGCCCCCTTCATCGACGAACAGCCCGGGATGCGGATCAAGACCGGTGATGACGGCAATTGCCGCCTCAATCCGGGCTTTACTCACATCGAGCTTTTTATGGAGACGCTCGAACCGCCGGTGGATGAAGTCGTCGAAATGGTGCCGGAGAATGTCGAGAGCAGCCTCAATGTCTGCCCGGGGGTGCTCCCGACCGGAAAGTTCCAGCTGTGTCGTGAGCCGCTCCCGGAGGTTCAGGGCTGCAACGCCGGGAGGGTCGAGTTTGAGGATCCTCCGGCGCATCTCATCAACATCACTCTCTTCTGCCTCCATGCCGGACAGCCTCAAACTGTCGAGGATGACCGAAGCCCCCTCGGTGAAGTAGCCGTCATCGTCCAGATTGCCGAGGATTTCGATGGCCAGCAGCACTTCCCTCTGCCCCACTCCTTCCTGCAGGGCCAGCTGGCGGAGCAGGGTTTCATGGAAGCTGTCATGCTGGACCGCCTGAAAGAAATGCTCTCCCCCTCCCCTGTCATAGCTGAACGAGGGCATGCTTTCGCGCGCCTCCTGGCGTGCCGAAAGCCGTTCCTGCTCCTTGAGCGCACTTTTGCTGAACCGATCGACTTCGTCGAACATCTCGCCTGAGGGAGCCGCCTCGCCGTGCTCCGAGATACTGTCCCTTGCTCCCTCGACCGGCTCAAGAAGCGGATTTTCCTGCAGCTCCTCATTGATGCGCTGCTCAAGGCTCGCAAGCGGAAGCTGGAGCAGCTGGCTGCCCAGGATCTGCTGGACTGAAAGAAGTGCTTTCTGTTTCTGCTGCAGTCTGAATTCTGGCATCAACTCTTGGAGGATGGTTTCCGGAACGCGGCAAGGCTTTCAACCCACTCTCTGCCGTAAAGCTCTTCAAGGGCTGTAGAAAGATAATCAACAAGAGGCATCTGGAGTTCCCCTCCGAGCCGTCGGGCAGCGCGGCACATGGCGTGCTCTTCATAGACAAGATACGCCAACCCGAACTTTTTCCGCACCCGTATCGGGAAAAGCCTGCATGAAAGAGGTTTATTGTAACCGGCAATGCCTTCCCGGAAAGCAATTTCAATGGCGCAGAGCGTCACCCCGTCGCGCTCAAGGGCAAAAACGCACTCCCGGCTGTCTACGGTACGGGTGTAGAGGGTACCCTGATAGACCTCCACCGATCCGTGGCGCGCTATCCAGCGGGCGCTTTTTTCAGGAAGCATCCGGAGAAGCTGTCCCGGCGGATGCTCCAGAAGGGCTGCCTCGGCGGGGGTAAGCGGAGCGCCGAGCTCCCCTTCTACACAGCAGCTGCCGGCGCATGCATCAAGGTCGCAGGAGAAAAACGCGTCGAGGACCGCCCCGTCGACAAGGACATCACCGACGGAAATCATTGCCATCGTTCAATCATCCGATTTCAGGGTTTGCCGTTTCGCCGATTTTTTCATAGCTATAGGCAGAAATACGCAAGGCACAATGCAGTACTGCACAACAACACCAAGCACAACCACCATGCTCATCATCGACGGAAAGAAAGTTTCGCTGGACATGAAAGAAGAACTCAAAGCCAGTGTGGAATCGTACCGGTCCATAACCGGAAAGGTCCCGGGGCTCACCGTCATCATTGTCGGCAGCGATCCGGCCTCAGAGGTCTATGTACGCAATAAAGCAAAAACCTGCAAAGAGGTCGGCATGAATTCATCCGTCATCGAACTGCAGGAAGATACGCCCGAAGCACATCTGCTCGAGGTGATCGACTCCCTCAACCGGGATCCCGGAGTACACGGCATTCTGGTACAGCAGCCTCTCCCCAATCATATCGACGAGTTCGCCGTCACCCTGGCCATCGACCCCGCAAAGGATGTTGACGGGTTCCACCCCGAGAACCTCGGGCGCCTCGTCATGGGCCACCTCGACAAGTGCTTCGTCAGCTGCACCCCCTACGGCATCCTTGAGCTTATCGGCCGCTACGGCATCGAGACCAGCGGGAAACATTGCGTGGTGATCGGCCGCAGCAACATCGTCGGAAAACCGATGGCCAACCTCATGATGCAGAAACTCAAGGAATCGAACTGCACCGTCACCGTCTGCCATTCGGCGACAAAGGACATCGCCTCCTACACCCGCCAGGCAGACATCCTCATTGCCGCAATCGGCAGGGCGAAGTTCGTGACGGCAGACATGGTCAAACAGGGAGCTGTCGTCATTGACGTCGGCATCAATCGCATAGAGGATCCCACGACAAAAAGCGGCACCCGCCTTGTCGGCGATGTCGACTATGAAGGGGTATCGGCAAAGGCAGCAGCCATGACCCCGGTCCCCGGCGGCGTCGGACCCATGACCATTGCGATGCTTCTGAAAAACACCCTGCACTCCTTCGAGCGCGCAAACGGCCTTTAAGGGAGATGGCGCGCCAGGCCACCAGGTACGTCTGCTCGAACTGCGGCGCCGTCTCCCTGAAATATCAGGGGCGGTGCTTTGAATGCCAGAGCTGGGGAACGCTTGAAGAGATCCGGCAGGAAGACGGGCCGAGACAGGGAAAACCGCTTCCCGGCATGCACGCAGCCGCCGTCCAGAACCTCCACGCCGCGGCACCCGAAGAGTACCACCGGCTGAAAACCGGTATCGGAGAACTCGACCGCGTGCTCGGCGGCGGCCTGATGCAGTCTTCAGCCATCCTCGTCGGCGGCGAGCCGGGGATCGGCAAATCGACCCTCATGCTCCAGCTCGCCGCGCGCCTCGCTCCCGCCAAAGTGCTCTATATCTCCGGCGAAGAGTCCCCGAACCAGATCCGTGAACGCGCCACGCGCCTGAAGCTGCATGCCGAAAACCTCTGGCTGGCACCCGAAGTGCGCCTTGAGGTGATCCTTGAGACCATCGAGAGGGAGCGGCCCGCTCTTGTCATCGTGGACTCCATACAGACCGTCTACTCCGGCCAGTACCAGAGCTCCCCCGGCACCATCACCCAGATACGCGAATGCGCCGCAATGCTCATCCATGCGGCCAAACGCCAGAACTTCATGCTCGCCCTCATCGGCCACATCACCAAGGAAGGATCCCTTGCCGGCCCGAAAACGCTGGAGCACATGGTCGACACCGTCCTGCAGTTTGAAGGCGAAGGCTACCAGCGCTACCGGATCGTCCGCTCAGTGAAGAACCGGTTCGGCCCAACCAACGAAATCGGTGTTTTCCGCATGGAGGAGTGCGGCCTGGAAGAGGTGGCGAACCCTTCGGAATTCTTCATTTCCGGCCGGCGTCCCGATGTTCCCGGCAACTCGGTCCTTGCCGCCATTGAGGGATCAAGGGCCCTGCTCGTCGAAGTGCAGGCGCTTGTAGCCAAGACCAACTACTCCATGCCGCAGCGCATCAGCACGGGTTTTGACCTCAAGCGCATGTCGATCATCCTCGCAGTCCTTGAAAAACGGCTCGGCATAGAAACCTGGGGGCAGGACGTGTTCGTGAAGATTGCAGGAGGGCTGAAGCTCATCGAGCCGGCATCCGACCTCGCCATTGCCGCCGCCATCGCTTCAGGGCTTCTTAACCGGCCGCAGGACGCCAGTTCGGTATGCTGCGGAGAAATCGGCCTGTCGGGCGAACTGCGGGCCATCAGCGACAGCGAGCGGCGCATCAGGGAGGCGGCACACCTCGGCTTCCAGCGCATCGTTCTTCCCGAAGCCAACACCCGTGAACTCAAGGCGGCAATGAAGAAGCTGCCCATCAGGATAGAGGGATGCGGAAGCCTGCAGGAAGCGCTGGACGCGATGGGGATATGATGTTGCATACCGGATGTTGAATACCGGGCGTCGAAGCGTTCCGAGCGTTCAACACTGTGGGTTTCGAAGATGCATGTAGAAGATGAATATCGAATGACCATGAAGAAGAGTCTTCACCAATAACCCGAACCACCCGCAATCATGATGCATATCCTGCTCGTCTGGCTTGTAAACGCCTTCGCCGTCTATCTGACCGCACAGATTCTTCCCGGCATCCATGTCCGGGGATTTGGCGCCGCCCTTCTGGTGGCCCTCGTGCTCGGCCTCGTCAACACCGTGATAAGGCCTGTCATGATCCTCTTTTCAATCCCGTTCATCCTTCTCAGCCTCGGCATCTTTCTCATTGTCATCAACGCCCTGCTCCTGCAGCTCTCGGCCGCCATCGTCGACGGATTTACGATCGAGAGCTTCTGGTGGGCTGCTGCAGGCTCGATCTGCATCAGTGCGATTGCCTGGCTGCTGGCAACTCTGGTAAATCTGTAACCGGCAGCCGGCAACGTACCGGCAGCCAATTTTCCAATTCAACCCCCTCCATGTATGGAACTCGTCATTATTGTTCTCTATCTGGTGATCATTCTGGCTGTCGGCCTTATGGCGGGACGCGGCATCACAAACCTCAAGGATTACGCGGTCGGCGGAAAATCGTTCAACAGCATGATCATTTTCGCGACCCTCTCGGCAACATTCATCGGCGGAGGGTTTTCCATGGGCAATGCCGAAAAAGTGTTTCTTGTCGGTATTGCCAACATCGTAGCGCTCTGGGGCTTCAGTTTCAAGGAAATCCTGGTGGCGGCATTCATCGCCCCGAGAATGGCGCGCTATCCTGATGCCATTTCGGTTGGCGACATCATGGAGCCCCATTACGGGCGCGGTGCAAGGATATTCAGCGGCATTTTCGGCATTGCGCTCTGCGCTGGCATTTTAGGGGCACAGGTCGGGGCAATGGGATACATCTTCAACCTCTTTCTCGGCATGGACAGGGTCACGGGCATTCTCATCGGATGCGGCATTGTCATCGCCTATGCAACATTCGGAGGCATGCGCGCGGTCATATGGACCGATGTCATCCAGTTCGTTGTCCTTGCCATCGGCATACCCCTCACCCTTTACTTCGGCATCTCGAACGCAGGCGGATGGGAAGCCATGGCCGCCCGAATTCCGGCAGAGCACCTGCTGATATCAACAGAACCGGCTGCACTCTTATCCCTCGGGGCCCTGTTTCTGACCTTCATGCTCGGGGAGACGATGGTGCCGCCCTATCTGCAGCGGCTGATGATTGGCCGCTCATCCCGGGACACCACCCGCGGAACCCTCTTCAGCGCACTGTTTTCCATCCCCTTCTTCGCCATCACCGGCACTATCGGGCTTGTCGCACTGGCTCTTGATCCGACCCTGAACCCGAACCTCGCCATGCCTTACGTCATCAAGGTCGCACTGCATCCGGTGATGCAGGGGTTTGTGATTGCTGCAGTCATATCCATCATCATGTCATCGGCCGATTCCTTCCTCAACAGTGCATCCATAGCATTCATCAATGACATCGTCAGGCCGCTGAAAACCACTCCGATGGAACATTCCACGGAACTGATGCTCGCCCGCCTCACCACCTTTGCCGTGGGCGTCCTTTCCATCGTCTTCGCCATCTCCATAGACAGCCTGCTCGACATCCTGATCTACGCCTACAACTTCTGGGCGCCTACCGTGCTGGTCCCGCTCGCTGCAGCAATCCTCGGATTCAGGGCTACACGCCGGCGCTTCGTTGCCGGAGCACTTGCCGGAATCATCATGGCCCTCCTCTGGAACAACATGTTCCACAATCCCTACGCCATCGACGGTCTTGTCATCGGCTTCCTCTCGAACATGGCCGTCTTTTTCGCCGTCCCCGCAGGAGAATAACGAACCCCGAACGTCCGCATCACCCCCCTGGTGCGGACGTCAGTTGACGGGCTCTCCGGCTTTTCGTACCTTACGCTTGCAATGCCAACCGTCAACCAAGAACGCAGCCGATCCATCCTCATGCAGGGAACCGCAAAAGCACTCGTCCTCCAGAAAGCAAACAAGCTGAAGCTCCAGCACGCGACCTACGATGCCTCAGGCCCCCGGGACGTCATGGTGAAAACCATCGCAAGCACCATCACCCCGGGTCTGGACCGCCTGCTCCTTACCAACAAGCCCGTCTCCAGCAGGGTACTGAACTACCCGCTCCTGCCCGGCAGCGAAGCAATCGGACAGGTTCTCTCGGTGGGTCCGGAAGTCAGCGACCTCCATCCCGGCGACTTTGTCTACGCATTCAAGGCAGATCGGTGGACCGGAGTGGAACCCTATTACGGATGCCACGCCGAGGTGATTCCGACAGCACGCGAAAACCTCCTCCCGCTCGGCCGTGCGCCGATACACCGCGACCTCCTCACGGGACTTCTCGCCTATGCCATAAGCGGTATTGACAAAACCGGTGTGCATGCAGACTCAAGAGTGCTCGTGCTCGGACTCGGCTCAGTCGGCCTGATGGTGGTCGAGTACCTCCATAGACTCGGCGTCAAGGCAATCGACGCTGTCGAAACCTTCGCCGTCCGCGGCCAGCTCTCCCATGCCGAACACATCGCACTCGACATCGGCGACTTCACCGAGGAGTTCAACGGGAAGTACGATCTTGTGGTTGAAACCACCGGAAGGATCCTCCTTCTGGAAAAAGCCGCCCGCCTTATGCAGCAGCAGGCAAAAATCCTGCTCATGGGCAGCTATGAAGTAATGGCCTACGACTACCGCCTTCTCCAGCACAAAGAGCCGGTCATCATCTGCTCCAGCATCACGACCATCGAACAGATGGAGCGGGCTGTCCGGGAACTTGAAGCCGGCACCATCGACAGCGAGAAATTCTTCACCAACATCTTTCCTGTTGCCGAATACGAGCGTGCCTACCGTACGGCACTCGACAGCAAGGAATCGATCAAGACGGTCCTGGTCTGGCTGTAAGGGCCCCCAACGATACCAACGAAGGTCATTATGGCAGCAGCAGTAGGGTTACAGGGGGTGACGATGCGCTTCGGAGGGGTCACGGCGGTGGAGAACGTGAGCCTCGAAATCGAAGAGGGGTCCATCCATGCCGTCGTCGGGGAAAACGGCGCCGGCAAAAGCACCCTCATGAAAATCATCGCCGGCCTCATCAGCCCAGTATCGGGCACGATCTTCATCAAGGGACGCCGCGCTGTTTTTCCCTCCCCCCGTCAGGCCATAAAAGCCGGAATCGGCATGCTCCACCAGCATTTCATGCTGGTCGAAGAACTTACCGTTGCCGAAAACATCATGCTCGGCCACGAACAGAGCCGCCTCCTCCACCCCGTACCGAAACAGAAAATCCGGTCCATGGTCGCCCGTTGCGCCGAAGCCTACGGGCTCGAGGTCGATCCCGACGCACGCTGCGGGGATCTCAGCGTAGGAGAAGAACAGCGGGTGGAACTGCTGAAGCTCCTTTTGCGCGATGCATCCATCATGATCCTCGACGAACCAACCGCCGTACTGACCCCGCAGGAGACCGGGCGGCTGTTCGACACCCTCCGTGCTCTCTCGGCAAAAGGCCGCACCATCATCCTCATCACCCACAAGCTCGACGAAGTGCTCAGCATTGCCGATACCCTCAGCGTCATGCAGAAAGGCCGGATCGTCGGCACCATGCTGGCCGGGAGTGTCTCACGTCAGGAACTTGCGGAAATGATGGTAGGCAGAAGCGTTTCGCTGCAGGTTGAAAACCCGGCGCACGAGCCCCGGGAAAGGGTGCTTGAGGTCCGGGACCTCCGGCTCTTTACACCCAAAGGCGGAGAAAAGCTCCGGGGGCTCAGTTTCACGATACGGGCCGGGGAGATATACGGCATTGCCGGGGTTGAGGGTAACGGCCAGGCCGAACTCCTCCAGGTGCTCGGGGGGCATGTGCCTCCCGGCGGCAGCACCAAGGGCGAAGTCCTCCTCAACGGCGTTCCGCTTCCGGGACTCCGCCCGGATGAAATCTCGGACCTCGGCGTATCGGTCGTTCCCGAAAACCGCCTTCGCGACGCAGTGGTCGGAGAGTTTCCCGTATCGCTGAACCTCATCTTCGGACGACACCGGGAAAAAGCGTTCCACCGGGGGCCCGGCTTCAGCAGAGCGGCCATCGAAGCATACACGGCGCAACTCGTCACAGCCTACGACATCCGCTGCCCTGACCCCGAGCTCCAGCCGCTTCTGTCACTCTCCGGCGGCAACCAGCAGAAAGTGGTGGTCGCCCGCGAACTGACGCGGCCGGGAATTTCGCTCCTCATCCTCGCCCAGCCCACACGCGGGGTCGATATCGGCGCCACCGGGTCCATACACCAAAAAATCCTGGAAGCACGCCGGGCCGGAGTCGCCATCCTCCTCATCTCAACTGAACTTGAGGAACTCACCGCCCTCTCCACCCGCATCGGCTGCCTCTACCGCGGCACGATCCGCCACGAGTTCGGCATTGAGGAGACCGCCAGAAAACGCACCGGCGCCATCCTGTTCCATAGAGAAATCGGGCTTCACATAACCTGACCCTGCCCCCTCCCATGAAACCCTCAACCCGGACACTCCTCGTTCCCCTCGTCTCCGTCCTGGCAGCGCTCCTTTTGAACGCATGCATCATAGCCCTCACGGGTCGGGATCCCGTCATGATCTTCGCTAAAATGCTCCAAACAACCCTCCTCTCCCCTTACGGACAGGGGCAGGTGCTGTTCCGCACCACCACGCTCATCTGTACCGCGCTTGCCGTAGCACTCCCCTTCCGTCTCCGCCTCTTCAACATCGGAGCACAGGGACAGCTCCTCATGGGAGCCTTTGCAGCCGCCATTACCGGTGCGCTTCTGCCTGAAGGTCTTTCTGCTCCGGTCTCGCTAACCGCGTGCATCCTTGCCGCCATGACGGCCGGGGCACTCTGGGCCGCCGTTGCCGCACTTCTGAAAACACGGTTCGGGGTCAGTGAAGTGATCTCGACCATCATGCTGAACTTCATTGCCGAAGGCATTGCCGGCTACCTTCTTACCCGGCACTTCGCCCTTCCCTCCACCGTCCATACGGCGCCGATTGCCGACTCCGCCCTCATCCCGAACTTCTCCGTCCTCAGCGGCTGGTTCCCGAATGCACCCGCAAACCCCTCCCTCTTCATCGCCCTTGCGGCAGCCGGCATCTTCTACCTGCTCATCTTCAAGACCCGGTTCGGTTTTGAAATGCGCGCTGCGGGGCTGCGGCCCGAAGCTGCCCTCCATGCAGGCATACAGCCAGCACGCCACGTAATGGCAGCCATGGCGCTCGGCGGTGCCGCGGCAGGGCTCGCTGCCGCCAACCTGGTGCTCGGCTATAAACATTTCTATGAAGCAGGAATGACCGGCGGAGCCGGGTTCACGGGAATCGCGGCGGCACTGCTTGCCGGTGCGCATCCCCTCTGGCTGGTGGTATCGGCCTCTTTCCTCGCGCTCCTGGAATACGGCGGGCTGGCGGTGAACGCCTATGTGCCGAAAGACATCTTCATGGTGATGGAAGCCGTGACAATCATCTTCGTCGTGGCCTTCACTGCACTCGGGAAACGATAGGTAACCCCTTCGTTCGTTACCCCTTCTTTACACTCCTCCGCCACCCTGCATGAGGACCAGCTCTCCTTTCGCCACGCCCGAAAGCCCGGCAACAGGATCACATTTGATCCGGAGGATGAAAAACAGGCGCAGATCGGCATCGGCATGAAGGGTTTCAAAATTGCCCTGGCCTTTTGAAATGATGAGGTCCGCATCCCTGAACAGCTACCTGAATGCAGGAGAGGTTTCCTCAAGAATGGTTCCGGGATAGATGCTGCCGGATGAGACCACCCGGGCAACTTCGTCAATGCCTACATAGAGAGCATCACTAGCCACCGCATCGTTGATGACCGGTCGTTCCCTCACGGCACAGGTAACATCAAGCTCCGGATAGGCAGCGGTCAGGGTCTCGATGAAGAGCCTGTCGAAAACAATCTCACCGGCGTTGTCACAGATGTAGAGCAGTTTCTTGGCCTTACGGAGGCGTGAAGAAAACTCCTGGAAATCAAAGCGGCCGAATTCACGTTCATCGAGGGTCCTGAGTTCGGCTTCCACATCAAGGGATCCGTGCTGTTTGGCCCCGAAATCGATGATATTGCCGGCTGCGGCAATAAGCACGCCATAGGCAAGCCGGTCCGGAGCCTCAAGGATCTTCCTGCGGAACTCACGAGCATACGCCATTGCCAGATCATTCGAGTGCTGCTTGATTGCCTTATAGGGATCATACTCCTCATCAGGGTTCCCCATGCCGCTCAAAGCAGCGGCCATGTCAGTAGCAGCCCTTACGACATGCTGCACGACAATACCCTCGCCTCCTGTTTCGAGCAGTTGCGAGAATGCATGCTCAAAAAGCCTTTTTCCGTTCTTCTGGTCCATCCCGGTAATTTTCACCAGGGAGTGGAGCTGCTGGAAGAGGCATGGATAGCATGCCAGAGGGATACATCTCTTGTTGTCCATACTTACAGATCGTTAATGTTACGGATGGGGTTCAGGGTACGGCCGGATGATCGGCGCACGGCCCGAGGGGGCCGAAGGGGAAAAAAGAACAGCAGAGAGAAGCATCGACTGCCGAAAGATCATGCTGACCGGGAGGGATCAGCGCTGTCTGAACCATAGAGGTTCATCTGCTTGCGATAGTAGGAGAATGCCTCTTCCTGCCGGACGATGCCGAGCAGCTTGCCGGAACGCTTCGAAATGACCGGCAGAACGTTCGTATAGTCGGCGACCTCGAAAAACTTCAGGGCTTCATCAAGCTTCGATGAATCGTAGAGCACCGGTACCTCTTTTTTCATGACATCCTCGGCAATCAGCCCCGCAAACATGCCGTCACGCAGAATGATGCTCATCTCCTCAAGGCGGATCATCCCCACAAACTGGTTATCGTCATTGATGACTAGGAAGTTCGATTCGGGCGTGCTGTGGAAGACCTCCAGCACCTTTTCGACCCTCGTGACGTCATTGAACTTGATGAAGTCGGTACGCATCACATCAAGCACGCTGATGTTCTCGGCAACCGACAGCGCAATGCCGTAGCCGACCCGCACACCCTCCTTCTCCAGCACATAGGTCTCCATGGAGTGACGGTAGGCCAGACGTGCGATGAGGGCCGAGGTCACAGCGGCAAACATGATGGGAAGCACGATCTCGTACTGGCCCGTCACTTCGAAAAGGATGAGGATGACGGTCATCGGAGCCCGCATGATGCCGGCCGTCAGAGCCCCCATGCCGACAAGCGCATACGCGCCTGATGCAGCCGTCATGCCGGGAACCAGCATGTTGACAAGCTTGCCGAACATGCCGCCGAGCATGGCGCCCATTTTCATTGCAGGGGCAAACATGCCGCCCGAACCGCCCGAACCCACGCTGAGGCCGGCAACGACCGGCTTCAAGAGGTAGACGCTGATCATGCCGGTCCAGGTCTCCTCGCCCCTCAGCGCACTGTCGACAACGGCATAGCTGTACCCGTACAGTCCCGGCAGCCACATGCAGATGAGGCCGCAACCGAGGCCGCCGATGGCAGGAACGGCCCAGACGGGAATGCCGAACCGCTTTTCCATCCGGTTGAACCACTCCTCGATGGAATAATACGTTTTGATGAAGAGCACTGCCGACAGGCCGGCCAGCACACCCAGAATGAAGTAGAGCGGCAGTTCAAGGTTGGAGACAAGCGTGTAGGGCGGGACCTGGAAGGTCGGGGAGCTCCCGAGAAAGCTGCGGGAGAGCACGGTGCCGACGACAGCGGCGACGACGATGGGGCTGAAGGTCTTGACGCTGAAGTCGCCGAGAATCACCTCGATGGCGAACATCACGCCGCCGATGGGTGCGTTGAACACCGCGGCAAGACCGGCGGCCGCTCCGCATCCGAGCAGCGTCCTTGTCCTGTCGGGAGAAAACTTCAGCATCTGGCCGACGGCCGAGCCGATGGCCGCACCGACCTGCAGGATCGGCGCCTCCCTGCCGCCGCCGCCGCCCGTACCGATGCTCATGACGGAGGTGAAGGTCTTGTGGATCCAGTGGCGCCTGCCGATCATCCCGTTGTTCTGTGCCACGGCCTTGATGACCGAGGCAAGACCGTGGCCGGGACGGCTCTTCACCACATAGGCATTGTAGAGGCCGACGACAAGCCCGCCAAGAGCGGGTATGAAGGGAATGAGGAAATAGCTCCAATTGGCCGGCAACAGCTCTGCTGTACCGAACAGAAATGAGCTGAGCACCAGAATAGCGTCATGGAACATGACGGCCACGTACCCGGTAGTAAGGCCGACAAAGATTGCGACGAAAAGAAAGGGGAAATCCTGATTGAGATTGAGCTGGACCAGGAGGGCGTCGAGCGAGAGGCGGAAAAAGGTCCTGTGGTTACCCTTCAGGTAGCGGCTTTTGCGCAGGACAGCATAGAAAAAAACCCGAAGGTTCCTTTTCCAGTTGCGTATGCCTTTATTGGACCGATTCATGTGTACCCGCTGACCGTGATGAAAACACCTGCCCGCCACCGGAGGAAAATCCAGCCCCGGGGGAGGTTACAGGGTTGAAAAAAATAACCTGCCGAATGTCCCTATACAAGATTATTTCGTATCTTCTGAAAATTAATTCCATATCCGACCTGCTATCCGACCCGCTCATTACGAAGGGATAACGGACCGGGATGGACTGGAATGACGGAGATAAGCAACAGACAACGGTAATTCCAAGCACTCATACCTATCATGGCTAAAAAAACGACTGAAAAAGCAGCGGAGAAGGCTCCTGCAAAAAAAGCAGCGGTAAAAGCTCCCGCAAAAACAGCTGCAAAGAAACCCGCTCCGGAAAAGAAGGCTGAACCCGCAAAGAAAGCGCCTGCAGTGAAAAAAGCCCCCGCAAAAGCCGCGGAGAAACCCAAAGCTGCCGCAAAGAAAACAAAAGCCTCGAAAGCTGTCTCCCCCGAGGTCCGCGCAGAGCAGATCAGGATCGCCGCCTACTACCGCTGGGAACAGAAAGGATGCCAGCCGGGATCGCATATCGACGACTGGATCGAAGCAGAAGACTCGCTGACCGACTGAATCACCGCCCGGCCATACAAACTGCAGGAGGCTGTCTCAGACTTGGAGCTGAGACAGCCTCTTTTTTTTACATCCCCCCCCCGCAGAGAGAAAAAAGCCGCACTGAACTCTTTCGGCCTTCGCCAAGAAAAGCAGTCCGGGCTCTGCAGCCGGTGACTGGCGTCAGCTGAGCTGGTAATCGACAACGGCACGCGAAGCAGCCGCACCGGCTACAAGGGCGCGGACCCGCTCATGCTCTGGATGGCGCTGATAGGCCTCAAGCGCATCCCAGTCCGGGAAGTCGGAAACAAGCACCAGGTCAAATCCCTCTCCGGGGCAGCCGTCATCCACACCGGCCTCGATAGAGAGAATGCCGGGAATGAGACCCCCGAGAGCCTCAAGCTCCCCTGCAAGCAGTGCCGCATACTCTTTCCTGCCCACTCCCCCTGCATCATCCCTGAGGCGCCACATGACGACATGGCGCACCCTCACTCGACCCTCCCGCCATGCATCCATTCGAGTCCGCCGGGAGACGTGCCTTCCGCCTCAGCATACCGGCGCATTGATGAGGCGGGAGCGGCAAAGGCTTTTTCGAACATCTCTTCGGCCATCGTCCAGCGATCACCCCTTGCATTGAGCATGACGAGCAGCATGTCGCGGTTCTCTTTGCGGGCACGGGCGATGAGGCACTTGCCGGCACTGCGTGTGAAGCCCGTCTTGATGCCGACGGCGTAGGGGTAGCGGGCCAGCAGCTTATTGTGGGTTCTGAGCAGATAATACCTTCCGGAGCGCTGATCGCGGACCACGATGGACTCCAGCATGGCGATTTCATTGAAGAGCGGATTGTGGATGGCATACTCCGTAAGTGCGAGCAGATCCTCTGCCGTTGAATAGTTCCCGGTGTAACGGCCGGTATCGAACCCTGCCGGGTTCGTGAACGTGGAGTTCTTCATGCCGATGGCGCGGGCCCTGTAGTTCATGGCCCTGACGAACTTTTCGACACTGCCGCTGAGATGGATGGCAATGGCGAAGGCTGCGTCATTGCTGGAGTTGACCATGGAGGCTTTCACAAGATCCAGGAGCAGGATCCTGTCACCGGGACGGAACCCGGCTTTCGTTGGCTCCACACCGGTGGCTGCAGGGGAAATGACCACCACCTGGTCGAGCTTTCCGCTCTCGAGGGCGATGACTGCGGTGAGGATTTTGGTGAGGCTTGCCGGCCTGATGAGCCGTGAGGTATCTTTCTGCATGAAGACCCGGGAATACCCGAGATCCTTCACGATGTATGAATCAATGACCAGGGGCCTCGATGCTTCGGCCGGGGAGGAGAAGAAAAGCATCGACACCAGCGCCGCAAGCAAAAGGCCTGCATGGCTTAACCTGAACCGCTTCATCAGAATTCCTCCATTTTAGATGAGAATGTAAAGTATCGCAAAATCATGGCGCGTTTCAAAATATCTGCTGTATAAAAATCGTTTCAGGCAACCATTTCATGCAACCATATCAGGCAACTAAAGAGGCTGTACGCCGCCCTCGGCCGATGCCGGCGTGCCGCATCCGGCAGAGAGAAGAAGCCGCTGGTACTCCCGCACGTCAAGAAGCACCGCGGCACTTTTGCCGTGCTGCGTCAGGACAAGGGGCCTGCCTGTCCTCTTCACATGATCGAGGAATGAAGCCGTATGCGCCCGGAACTCCGACAGCGGCCGGATATCCTCCTCAAGATTGATTCTCTCCATACTCCTCCAGCCCGATTTCTTTTTGATACGTATTTGAATACATATTTGATGCATTATTAAGTACGTTCTATAGTACATAATTCTGTACAGATTTCAAAAAGGAAAAGCGCTGCCGATCGGGCACCGAAGAGATGCTGGAGAGCAGCCGGCTGCTAGCAGGCCTCAGCGCTCTCCGAGAGCAAGACGCAGGGCAAGGCCGACATACAGGAGCGCCATGAAGCGCCCGGTGAGCCTTTGTGCACGGGCCGACTGCCGGAGCCGTCTGCCGGCATTGGCGGCAATGATGCTGAGGAGGGTGAAGACGATGAGGGATGCGGCGATGAACAGCAGGCCCAGCATGAGGAACTGCGGCATGAGGGCACCGTTGTCTGGATCGGCGAACTGCGGCAGGAAAGCAAGAAAGAACAGTGATACCTTGGGGTTCGTGATGTTCATCACGATGCCTCTCCGGTAGAGTCTGGAAGCAGGCGAGGCCGCTGCTGCCCCATCGGCACCCTCTGCCCCAGCTGCCCCCTCAGTCCCGTCTTCAGGGGTAAGCGACCGGTAGGCGAGGAAGAGAAGGTAGAGTGCTCCGGCAGCTTTCAGAAGGGTGAAGATGAGAACGGAACCCCGGATGAGGGCGGCAAGACCGAACGCGACGGAGAGGGTGTGGAAGATAAGGCCCGTACAGAGCCCGAGGGTGATGACGAAGCCGGAGCGCCAGCCACGGCGGGCAGACTCCGTCATGACGAAGATATTGTCGGGGCCGGGAGAGAGTGCGAGCAGCACCGAGGCAGAAATGAATACGGGAAGAAGCGTCGTCTGGATCATGGGCGGAAGTAACACGCAATGGGTTCAGGAAATGGGCGGCAGATCTTTCTGGCAGTAGAGGACATCGAACGGGTGAGCGAACTTCTCCCCCACCCCCTCAAGCCGTCCGCACTCCCTGAACCCGCTCTTCTGATGGAACCGTATGCTCAGAGGGTTCAGGGAGGATATGGAGGAGAGGATGGTTGTAATGCCCATAAGGACGGCTCCCCCAACCAGATGGTCGAGCATCAGGGTTCCGATGCCCCGGCCCGTCCAGCCTTCACGCAGGAAAAGAGTCAATTCGGCCGTCCGGATGAACACCGGGAGCGGGCTGTAGGGACGGAGCATGCCGAACCCGACGGCGTATCCCCCGTCGGAGGTCCGGGCCATGCATGCAGGGTAGCCGGTCGAGGGCTGGATAAATGAAGCAGCGGCATCCTCCCCGAGAGGCTTGTCGGTATAGGCGGCAAAACCGTTTGTGGTATACGGGTTGAAGATGTCGAGCACCTCATCGGCATCTTCTTCCCCGAGCGGCATGAGGCGGATGTCCGTGATCGTCATGTGATGGTCATTTGATCGGTCATTTGATGGTCATTTGATCGGTCATTTAATGATCATGTTCCAGCCGGATTACGCTCACCAATCGATTCAATAAGGGTTGAGGGGCGATTCAGGCCTGCCGGTCTGGCAGAGCTGAGAGGAGAGCTTCCGGCCGTAGTGGCCGAGCAGGATCACAACCGGCAGCATTGCAAGGTGGAGGCCGGCGTATGCCCCGAGCAGAAGCCCGCCTTCAGCCATGACATCAGGATGGATGAAGCGGATGGCGAGGCTCGCCAGACAGAGGAAAAAGAGCAGTCCGGAAAGCATGAGCTTTTTCATGAAAATCGGAGCCATTGCCCCGCGGAACTTCGTTCGCCAGTCGTTCACGCCGGAGAAGATTGAAACGGGTACGGCAAAAAGGGTCACGAGAATGAGATGGCTGATGGTGCGCTCGAAAAACACATTGCCGGTCTGGATTGTGAGGAGCAGATAGAGCAGGGCTGCCGGAACGAGACCACTGCTGAAATGTGCTGCGATGGCGTGCAGGAGGAAGGTCTTTTTCATCTCCTGAAAGAGGCTGGAACGTGCCATGCTGTCTCTCCTGTATCCTGAGGTTCAACAGGCCGCCGCTTGAACTGGAAGTGAACGGCCTGAAGGAATGAAAATGTACGAATACCAACAATAGTTTTCCCCCATCCTGTTCCCGTTTTTGCATTTTTCGTAGTATTTTATGCCGGCCGGATCTTCATCAAACCACCTTTGTCACAGGGAGGCAATGTTCCTATCCCAACCCCTTGAAAAAGCCGCACTCATCATCCGCTTCCTTAAACCGGTCACCTGGATCCCGGTCATGTGGAGCTTCCTGTGCGGCGCCGTGGCGAGCGGAGCATTCGGCTGGCAGGATCTGACGGGCATGAAATTCATTCTCGGCATGCTGCTCACCGGCCCCCTGGCCAGCGGCACCTGCCAGATGCTCAACGACTATTTCGACCGTGACCTCGACGAAATCAACGAGCCTCGACGCCCCATACCCGGTGGCTCGATATCGCTCAAAAGCGCCACCTGGCTCATCGCCGTCTGGTCCCTTCTTTCGGTTGTGGCAGGATGGTTCATCCATCCGCTCATCGGCCTCTACGTCATCATCGGCATCATCAACGCGCACCTTTACAGCGCCAACCCGATCAAGCTGAAAAAGCGGCTCTGGGCCGGCAACATCATCGTTGCCATCTCCTACCTCATCATCCCATGGATGGCAGGCCATATCGCCTACCACGGAACCCTCACCATACCCGCGCTCGCACCGTCGCTGATTGTTGCCGGCCTCTTTACCCTGTCAAGCACCGGCACCATGACCATCAACGACTTCAAGTCCATGGAGGGCGACCGCCTTGCGGGCATACGAACGCTGCCGGTCGTGTTCGGAGAACGGAGGGCCGCCCTAATCGCCGCCGTCCTCATAAACCTCGGCCAGCTCCTTGCTGCCCTCTATATGCTCTCGATAGGCGAACAGATCTATTCGGCCCTCACCCTCCTCTTCATCATCCCGCAGTTCATCCTTCAGTTCCCGCTGGTAAGGAACCCGGGTAGCTTCGACGTCCGCTACAACGCCATCGCGCAGAACTTCCTCGTTGCCGGCATGCTGGTCTGCGCCCTGGCCATCAGGGCGGCGAAGCCATGATGTTCGCCCCCCTTCCGGCAGTATCGGTCGTGATGGCGGCCTATAACCGCGCGCACCTCATCCCAGAGGCCATAGAAAGCCTCACCCGCCAGACGTTTTCCAGCTGGGAGCTCATCGTCGTCGACGACGGAAGCACCGACGGAACCTTCGAGGCTCTCAGCCCATGGCTCGAAGCATACCCTGCCATCCGCTACATGAAGCACAGCAACCGCAAAGCACCGCTGTCAAGGAATGCCGGCATACAGGCCTCCTTCGGCCGCTACGTCACATTCCTTGATTCCGACGACATCTACCTTCCCGACCACCTTGGCAGCCGCATGGCACTCATGCAGAGCCCCGGCGCCCCGGACCTCATCACCGGAGGATTCCGCTGCCCGGCGGGCACCATGGTCCGTGACCGCCACAACCCTGACAAACTGATTGACGTCCGCCAGTGCATACTCGGCGGAACGTTCTTCGGCCTGAGGGAGGTGTTTATGGACCTTGAGGGATTCCGTGGGCTCGACTATGCCGAAGATACCGACCTCTGGGAACGGGCCGGAGAAAAATGGAAGAAAGCGTGCATCGAATCCCCCGAGACCTACGTCTACCGCCAGTCCCCGGACAGCATAACCCTCCAGTACAAACAACCATGAACCACTCAGTCACCGTCTACTGCAGCTCCAGCAACAACGCTCCCCGGGAGTATTTCCAGGCCGCGGCATCCCTTGGCAGAACGTTTGCCCTGCATGGAATCGAACTGGTGTTCGGCGGGGGGAAGGTAGGGCTCATGGGCTGCATCGCCGATGCCGTGATGGAGAACGGAGGCAGGGTCAGGGGAGTCATCCCGCGTTTCCTTGAAGAGCGGGAGGTCGCCCACCAGGCTCTCTCGGAACTCCTCGTTGTCGAAACCATGCATGAGAGGAAAATGAAACTTGCCGAGTGGGGCGATGCATACCTCGTCCTTCCCGGCGGGTTCGGCACCCTCGACGAGCTGATTGAAGTCATCACCTGGCGCCATCTCGGCCACCACCGCAAACCGATCGTCCTGCTGAACCTGAACGGATTCTGGAACCCGCTGCTGGGTTTTTTCAGCCAGATTGCAGCCGAGGGCATGGTCTCGGGGGGCTATGAAGGGTACTACACCGTCTGTCAGAGCGTCGAAGAAGCTGGCGCGCTTCTTACCGCCATGGAACCCTCTCCTGGAGAAATGCCCCGATGAGCAATTTTCAGGCAGCACTTCTCCTCACCCTCCTGGCGGGACTCTCAACCGGCATCGGCAGCGCCATGGCGCTTGCAGTCCGGCATACGAACAAACGGTTTCTGGCCCTTTCGCTGGGCTTTTCAGCGGGGATCATGCTCTATGTATCGTTCATGGAAATCATCCCCCAATCACAGGAGGCGCTCTCGGCGGGTCTTTCAATAAAGGCAGGGGCCTGGGTATCGACGATCTCGTTTTTCGGCGGGATGCTCTTCACCTGGGCGATCGACCAGATGGTCCCAAGCTTCGAGAACCCCCATGAAATGTCCATGATCGGCCCCATGACCGATGCTGAAAAAAGCGACACAAGACTCCACCGGATGGGGATCTTCACGGCGGCAGCCATCGCCATACACAACTTTCCGGAAGGCATGGCCGTGTTCTTCAGTGCGCTCTCGAACCAGGAACTCGGCATCGTCATTGCCGCCACCATCGCCCTGCACAACATCCCGGAGGGAATGGCGGTCGCCGTGCCGATCTATTTTGCCACGAAAAGCCGGAAACGGGCCTTCAGCCTCTCGTTCCTCTCCGGCCTTGCAGAGCCGCTCGGCGCACTGGTCGGCTATACGATCCTCAAACCCTTCCTTACCCCGTTCGTTCTCGGTATCGTTCTGGCCTCTGTGGCCGGCATCATGGTCTACATCTCACTTGACGAGCTGCTGCCCGCCGCTGAAGAGTACGGGGAGCACCACCTGGCCATCACCGGCCTCATAGCCGGCATGGCCATTATGGCGCTGAGCCTTCTGCTGCTCACCTGACTTTTGACCCCTGATACCTCAGTGGCAGTCGTGGCCCTGGCAGGCCTGGTCCGCACTTACCTTCACCAGCTCACCCGCCATAAAACGCTTGAGAGCATGACCGAGCGTCGGCGAAAGATCGGCAAGGTAGACACCGATACCCTGTGCCTGCATCTTGGAGGCCGCCCGGGCACCGATACCGTTGCAGATCACAATTTCAGCCCCCATACCGGCAAATGCGTCGGCAGGGGTGCACTGCCCGTGCACATGCTCACTGTTCGGGTTCCGGATAATCTGGGCGGTGCCTGTCAGGGTGTCGACAACCGCAAAAAATGGTGCGCTGCCGAAATGTTCGCACATCGCCGACTCCATGCCGGCGTTCTCTTCGAGGGGAAGTACCGCTTTCACGCCGCACCCCCTTCCGTCTCCTGCCTGCCGCCATTGGCGTGGTCATGGCTGTGGTCATGGCTGTGGTCGTGGTCATGCACCGTACCGGCACCCCTGCCGATCCCCTGCCCGAGCCCCTGACCGAGACCCTCCCCCTGACCGCTGCGGTTGAGACCGGTACGAAGCCCGCGGCACCGTCCTCCGCCCCCACGCCCTCCGCCGAACCCGCCGCCCGGCGAACTGCGGTGGATATTGTCGCTCCCGCATGAGGGGCACGAGAGCGGGCGCTGCACGCCGTGCTCAAGGCTCCACTCATGGCTGCATGAAGCACACCTGAACGTCCTTTTTTCCGTCATCATGATCGATCCTCCTGTTATGGTTAACTGCTTTCCCGACACCAGCATCTCCCCGACCTTCTTTCGGGCCGAGGAAAGGATGTTGCCGAACGTCTGGCGCGAGACGTGCATACGGCCCGCAGCCTCCTCCTGGTAGAGTCCAAGATAGTCAGCAAGCCGTATCGCCTCGAGCTCGTCGAACGACATCTCGACCGCCTCAAGCTCACCGGGCGGAATGCCCGCCGGCTTGAAGGCAAGATACTCGGGATCACACCCTATTTTGCGGCACTTCATAGGTCTCGGCATATCACGGCCTCCCCTTTGGTTGAACTCTTCCTGCCAATGCAATTATTGGCATATGCTAATAACATAGCATAAAAAAAGCCACCTGTCAAGCAGATGGCTCCAACTTTATGCCAAAGAAAGAGAGAGTATGCGAGCGAGGGCGGACCGGTTCAGAACCGTTTCTGATAGATATGGCAGTAGGGCTCGTGGCCGCTTTTTTTGTAGTAGTCCTGATGGTACTGCTCTGCGGGATAGAACCGGCCCGCTTTCTCGACGGTGGTCACGACCTTGTATCCCTTCTCTTTGAGCTTCCCGATGAGCTCCAGGGCCACCCTGCGCTGTTCCTCATCCCGGTAGAACACTGCGGAACGGTACTGGGTACCGACATCGGGCCCCTGGCGGTTCAGCTCTGTAGGGTCGTGGATCTCGAAAAAGAGCCGGGCCAGGGTTTGGTAATCCACAACTGCAGGGTCATAGGTAACCTCGACCGCTTCGGCATGCCCGGTCGTGCCGCTGCACACCTCCCGGTAAGTCGGGTTCTCTTTGGTGCCTCCGGTATAGCCGGAGACGACAGAGTGCACACCGTTCAGTTTCTGGAGCTGGTGCTCAACCCCCCAGAAACAGCCTCCGGCAAACACGGCAGTCTGGAGGGCCTGCGGTGCGGGAGCTGCCGGCTGGAAATCAAGCGAGAGGGAGTTCACGCAGTGGCGGACGTTTTTCGGGGTCATGGACTCGCCGAAAAACACATGGCCGAGGTGCGCACCGCAGGTATTGCAGACGATTTCCGTCCTTCTGCCGTCCGCATCCGGCACCTGACGCACCGCGCCGTCAATCGCGTCGTCGAAACTCGGCCATCCCGTGCCTGACTGGAACTTGTCTTCGGAGCGGAAGAGCGGGGCATCGCAGCGGCGGCAGCGGTACACACCCTCCTCCCTGTTCAGGTAGTATTTCCCGGTGAACGGCATTTCCGTGCCCTTGTGCACGATAACCTGTTCCTCGTCAGGGCTGAGTGGATTGTATGGCATGGGGCACTCCTGTTCTTGACCGGCTGCCGCCTGCACGTACACCGGGGAATCGTCCGCACCCCTGCACCCTCCGAGAACGGAAAGAAGCAGGAGCGGGATGCTCCACAGGAGAAAGAATCGCGACAGGGACATCAGCCGGATGCTGTTGATTGAGTTATAGCTGAGACACATTCAACAGCATCCAACCACAGAGGGAGGAAGAGCGTTCCCTGAAGCGTTCTTTTCAGAAGGGCGAGTTCAGCCGGTCCTCCAGACTCCCCTCTTCTGCAGCGGGTGCCGGTGCCGGGGCCGGCTCCCTGCTGCCGCTGAGCGCCCCGGCGACTTTCGAAACGGCGGTACCGGCGGCGAAGATGCCGAGGCCTGCGATGGCAATGCCGGCAAGGCCGTGCACGACCGGCATGCCGAGAGGAAGCAGCAGTGCGGTACCGGCAGCGCCCGCGACGTTCTTCAGGTTGGGCTCCGGAAGGTGGAGTTCAGAAAGGTTCAGTTCCATATGAAGTCATGATTTTAGTTAAGCCCATCGTTTTGACAAATCACCTGCAATCATTACCTTAACGGACTTCCTTCAGGAAAGGGCAATTAGCTCAGTTGGTTAGAGCGCTTGCTTCACACGCAAGAGGTCAGTGGTTCGAATCCACTATTGCCCACCACCCCACCACCCATCACTCTCTCGTTCCCCGGATTATCCCGAAAACAGCCTGACAGAAACAGGGCAGAAAAAATGTCGCTGAATTCCTGTTCATGCTTTTAATATCGGGATAATTCCCTCAATTCCCATAGTGCCGGCATCCTGACCGTAGAACGCGCCCGATACCTTCGGGGGTACCTTCGGAGGTATCTTCGAGGGTGACTTCGGGGGCAGGTCCGCAACACCTCCCGCATAGAAGGGACAATGGAGTCATCACGCATGAACAGCATCATCCCCGGGACTCCGCCTCCGCATCCTCCGACTGCAGCCTTATTTCGCCAATGCAGGCGGACGCGCTTTTATACATCAGCTCCATTTCCGCAATAAAATTCATTTTGGAGCGCCAGAACGGAACCGGACCGAGACGACGTACCAGTACTGCCGGCAGATTGACCTCTTCATCGCAAAGTGCAGGCAACCCTGACAGGTCCGCTGCGGCGTGCCAGAAGGATTCAGGGTCCGGCGGCAGCGGTTCGGCAATCTTCTTCTTTCTTTTGCTTTCCGGTGCCGGTTCAGGAGAAAGGGTTCCGCCAAGCGCTTTGAAGAGCGCATCCTTTTCGACGCCCCTGAGGGTGAAAAGCAGAAACGGGTCCCGGTCGAATGCTTCGGCAAGCAGATAAAACACGGCGGCAAGATGCTTGCAGGGAACCGCATAGTCGGGACAGGAGCAGGATGCTTCAATATCGCTGAAGGATGCAGGAAAAAGCGGCAGCCCCTCTTTGCGGCAGATGCCGGCAATCGCTTCAGGCATCTCTCCACCAAGCATGCGTGCCACAAGAACGGGTTGAAGGCCGAGCACCCCGAGAAGTCGCTGATATTCTTCCTCCGAGTAAGGCGTGAGCCGTATTGATACGCTGTAGGGCCTCGTCCGTGAACCCTGGACTTTCGCCGTAACACCGCCAGATGTGACGGAAAGTCCGGTCACCTGCCCCTTGCGGGCATAGGCACGCCCACGGCCGAGACGCGCACTGTCGTTGAAACGCTCGAGCCGCATGATCCACTCTTTTCCCCACCACTCTCGCCCAAACGCACCCCGTTTGTTCACTGCCTTGATTCCGTTATCGACCTTTTTGGGAACAGAAGGCCTGTACCAGCCGTAAGAAGCCATAGGGTTATTCTCCTGTTGCATCACGACCAAGCATGACGAGTTTTTTAAGATCGCTGTTCGAGAGTTCCGTCAGCCACTGCTCGCCGTTTCCGAGAACCGTTCCGGAAACAGACGTTTTTTTCTCGATCATCTCATCAATCCGCTCTTCAAGCGTTCCCGCGGTGATGAATTTGTGTACCTCCACATTGAGCTTCTGCCCGATTCGGAACGCCCTGTCCGTCGCCTGGTTTTCAACGGCAGGATTCCACCAGCGGTCATAATGAATGACATGGCTGGCTTTGGTCAGGTTCAATCCGGACCCGCCCGCCTTAAGGGAAAGAATGAAAATCCGCGGTGCATCGTCACCATTCTGGAACGTCTCGATCATTTCGTCACGCTTTTTTCTTGATAACGAGCCGTGCAGAAAAAACACCTCCTCACCCAGCCGTTCCTGCAGATGGCCCTGAAGCAGGCTGCCCATCTCCCTGAACTGGGTAAACACCAGCGTGCGCTCGCCGCTCTCCCGGATTTCCGCAAGCAGTTCAAGGAGCCGCTGCAGCTTGCCTGAACGATCAGCAACACTCGAATTATCCCCGAGAAACTGTACGGGATGATTGCAGACCTGCTTGAGTTTGACCAGCAATGCAAGCACCATGCCCCTGCGCTCTATTCCTTCTGAAGATTCGATCTTCTCCTGCAGTTCGTCGACAACCGCCTTGTACAGCGAAGCCTGCTCCCGGGTAAGGGTGCAGTACTGCTTCATTTCAATTTTGTCGGGCAGATCGGTTATGATCGTACGATCGGTTTTCAGACGGCGGAGGATGAATGGCGCCGTCATGGCTTTCAGCCGTTCAGAGGCGGCGCTGTCCTGGTACCACTGGATCGGGTTGAAAAAACGGTCCTTGAAGAAGGCCTGCGTGCCGAGAAAGCCGGGGTTGAGGAAATCCATCAACGCCCAGAGATCGCCGACGTGATTTTCGACCGGCGTGCCGGTGAGCGCTATGCGGTAATCCGATCGCAATGACCTGGCAGCCTTCGCCTGCTTCGTTTCGGGGTTCTTGATATTCTGGGCTTCATCGAGAATGACGCCCGCCCACTGCATACTTGACAATACGCCGATATCACGAAACAGCAGCCCGTAGCTTGAAATCACCAGAGCCGATGCATTGGATGCCTTTTTGAGGGCAGCGGCCTTCAGCCGGTCGGCACCATGGTGCACCAGTACAGGAAGATCGGGTGTAAACTGTGCGGCTTCCTTTCTCCAGTTGTTTATGACTGAGGTAGGGCAGATAAGGAGAACCGGGCGTTTTTCTCCCCTGTTGCGCTCCTCCTGGAGAAGAGCGAGGGTCTGTACCGTCTTGCCAAGGCCCATGTCGTCGGCCAGGCAGGCACCGAGGCCCCAGGTCCTCAAGAATGCAAGCCACGAATACCCCTTCACCTGATAGGCCCGAAGCGTTCCATGAAAACGCTCCGGCTCGGGGAGCAGCTCGAAACGGCTCTCCCCCTTGAGCTTCAGGAGCAGCTCCTTCATCCAGCCATCGGCATCGACCCTCTGGACGCTGAGACCCGTCTCGAGAGAACCGGCACCGACAGCCGCCGAAAGCACATCGCGCGCGCTCTTTTCGGCGGACTGCTGTTTTTCAAGGAACCGCACCGCTTCGGAAAGTTCCTGCCGGTCAAGCTGCCGCCACTGCCCCCTTACCCTTACCAGAGGCATTTTCAGTGCGGCAAGGCGGCGGAGTTCATCAAGATCGAACAGATCGCTCCCGAGCGAGGCCCGGTAATCGCATGAAAGCAGCGTGTCGAGCCCCATACCGCCGCCAGCACCCTGCATGACCGGTGCTTTTACCCGGACACTCAGCCCCATCCTGTGCATCGGCCCCCTCCCGACCCACCATGAGGGAAGCATGACGACGAACCCGGCAGCCCTGAGAGCGGGAGCGTATAGGGTAAGGAACCGGAACGCCGCCTCGGTACCGAGCTTCAGGCCGTCTGGCTTTTTACGCTTCAGTGCGACGTTGATGGCCGGGTACAGGGCGGACGACTGGCCGAGCGCCAGAAGCATGAACTCCGTATAATCAACCCCGTAACTCCTTGCCTGTACCGACGCGTCGCTTTCCGGATCCCAGAGGTCAGCGACCTCAAGCAGGAGACTCGGATCGCTCTTCAGCTGCAACATATAGGTGAGCCGCCAGATATCCTTTTTCGTTTTCGGGCCTGGCTCGAGAAGCCGGAAGCAGAACCTGAAAGGAGAGCGGGCATACACGTCCAGGGGGCGCCGCCACTCGGCAAGCTCCAGGGCAAACGCTTCGACTTCGGGCTTACGTTCCCAGTACATTTCCGGAATGACGGCTGAAAGCGACTGCATCCAGGCGTCATGCAGCGTCAGCGGTGTTGCCTTCATACGGCCCTTGCCGGCAAATGAGAGCCGGACAAGCGAGTCCACAAAGCCCTGCAGCAGAGATGCCTGCACCTCCTTTCCAGCGGTTCCGGGACGCTTCTTCAGGCCGGATGAAAGACAGCGGGATACCGGCGGCATGGCCTCGGCCAACGCGTCGAGACGCAGGGAGGTGGAATCTGCAGGGTAGGGAACCCATCGCCCTTCCCACTGCAGAGGCCCGCGGACAAGGGATGGAAGATATCGCTCTGTGGCAACAAGATGCAATGCAGTTTCGAAAAGATGCATTGTCCAGAAGAGGGACGACCCGAACAAAACGCCTGAACCGGGAATGCCTCCCCCGCGCATGCAGGAGAAAAGTGCTGCAGCGAGGGAAGTATCGAGGGGAAGAACGGTTATCCATACCGGCTTGAGCGAGGATTTCCGGCGCCTTTCGGGTTCCGGGCCAAGCAGGGGCGAGGAGGGCACCCTTTCCTGACCTCGATGAGGAAGCCAGGCGACAAGCTCCCTCAGCATCGGCCTCCGGACCGGAACCCGCAGACCGGCGGCCCTCAGCGCCCTGCGCAGCTCCAGAATATCTCCCACAGCACGCCCTTCGCTCCAGAGCATCGCTGTACCATCCTGTACCGAACAATGGAGTGCAATCATCTGCTGCTCCTTTTCGAAGGCATGCCGTAACATTCCGCAAACGCATCCATCATATCGGAATGGAATCCCCAACCGATTCCATCCGTTTCATCCACAAGGAGCCTGGCCCGCTTTCTGAACCGGTCAAGAAGACCTTCGTCACGCATCAGCAACAGCGCCTTGCGGTACACGCCCGATACGCTGTCGTAAAACGACATCGAAATATCGCCATACTCGTTGGTATAGGCCACGCCGTTTTCGGCATAGCAGAGCATAAGGTCGGCAAGCATCGCATTGCCTCCCCCGAATATCCTGAACTCGGCAATCGCTTTGCGTCCCTCTGCAAGCCGGAGTGCATACCCCCGTTTCGGAAAGAATGCCCGGAGCACCTTTTCCCTGCACCTGGCATACAGCGCCTCTTCATCGGGATTGACATAGAAATCCAGATAGTCCTTCACCTGTTTGTGATGGCGGTACAAATCGCAGACGAGGTTTATAAGCCCGTCCTTATCGACTGTTTTCAGTGCTCTTCTGAGCTCTACCTGACCCATTTCCCGCAACGTTTTTTAATGTTACAGCACGCCTGAGAGAGCAAAGGGGGCCGGCAGGACGCTTCTCTTTGCAACACGAAACATAACAATAAGGGATGAAAAGCCATTACAAAGAGTAACCCGGCAATGCATCCGGCTCAAGCATCACCAGGCAGCAATCGAAGGCTCTCTCTCTCTCTGCATGCCGGCAGCTGTAAAGATGGCGGAACTGAAACAGTCATTGCAACAGTCATTGCATTCCGGAATGGATGCCGCAATGCCGGCTACTGCAAAAACATTCACTACCGGCCGAAGCCAGACAAGAAATCCTTGACCATACGGGACGTGCGGGGGTTTGGCTTCTGCAGTGTTTGCCGGCTGGTGTTGGTGAGGAAAACGCGGAAACAACCCCGAACCGGGCTTTGCATATTGGCAATTGTCGTCACACTGCAGGCTGTGCATCATGCTCCTGAGCGCCAGCATAACCATAGGGGACCTCTAAGAATTGAGTGTTGATATTCTGCCCGGCGGATAACCCGGCAGAATCATATGGCAGAGCCATCCGCTCCTTAGCCAGATGACCCCGTATCCCTGTAACGCAGATGGCCGCTGCAGACGCGGCGTCGGAATGCAGAAGATGAAGATGGTGCCGGCCTGCAGCGAACCGGCTGCTGCCGCTTCGTGCGGGGAAACTCAAGGCCTCCCTGATAGAGGAGCTTCATCGTTGTGTGATACGCATCCTTTCTGCCAGATCGTTGAAATATTCACGGGACCAGATTTTCAATGCCGCGGCATCCGGCACAAACCGTGACACGTCGCTCACAGCTGCCGAAACATCAAGCCCGTTGATCCGCCGCCGAAGCAGGTCGCGGAATCCCTGTTCCGAAAGGGACTCCTCCTTCAAGTGACCGCTGCATCTGGCACGCATGACGAAATGCGCGAGATTCATTGCGATGCCGTTTCTGACGTACCATTCAAAATCAAACCAATCCCGCCCCTTCACCCGGGTTTTCCAGTTCCTGTACAGCAGTGCGTGCATCTTGCCTGCAAAAAGATCCTGCAGGCCGAAACATTTGACATAGAAGGAAAACGGCTGCAACAGCAGCTTCTCTTCAGTCATAAATCCCGGGGGTGGGTGGGTATCAACCTCAAACTTGATCTTGATTGTTTTGGCGGCATGCACGGCAAGGCTGAAAAGACGGGAGTCGCTTTTCAGGAATGCCGACTCGATACCCGTACGGACCGTTTTCCGCTTTGCCGAAATCTCGACCTGAAGGCCCAGGGATGAAAACTCATCCCTGAGGGCCTTGAAGTAAGGCTCAAGTGAAAATTCGGGATCGGAGGCCAGAAGTGAAAAATCAAGATCCTCTGAAAATCTGGGCAAGCCGTAAAAAATCCTCAGGCAGGTCCCTCCGTAAAAGGCTGCCTTCTCAAAGAATCCCCCCCTGTACAATCCGGCCAGCGCGACCTCCTGCATAACCTCACGCAGCCCGTTTTCAACCCCTTCGGCGGTCGTCGTATCATAGTTCTCAAGCATTTGCCCCAGCACCCTCATAACGCCTCCCGTTGAACACCATTGACCAGCTGCCACAGCATACGAAGCAGTTCAACCTTCACACCTGCCGACATGCATGCCCTGATCACTTCGGGGTCGAAATGAGCCAATACATCTTCATCAATGCGCAGGTCATCAAACAAGAGCTCGTAGAATGCCCTCTGTGAGCGGACATGAAGATTACGGGTAAAGATGAGTTTGTCACAGAGCGCCTTTTCGGGTGAGGCCAGGAGGTAGCCGGTTCGATCCTCATTTTCAACCCTGTCAATACCGATGGAATACAAGATAGGGTGTGAATGGATATAGGAAAAGCGACCGATTGAGAGATCATACGCCTTTCCCCTTTTTATCGTCATCGAAGTCACCTCGTTCACCCGTTCAGGAATGATTCCGTAATGGAAAAGGGCGTAGTCCATCGAAACATAGGAGGGGCCGTACAGCAGGTTCGCCATAAGCGGCAGGGAAAGCGGAATGCCGGTAATATCGGGCGATACCGCATACAACCCCCTCTTTATGGGCAATAGAGCCCCTTGGTCGATCATCCGGGCAATCTTGTCGTTTGGTGATCGGTATTCGGCGAGTAACGAAAGCAGGGTACTATGGGTCAACGGCACGCCACCGAATGGCCTGAGCCTCTTTTCAATCCGCATCAAATCTTATTTTACATAGATAATCGACTATTATTCGTTTTTCCATACAAAATAATGCATCGCATAATCAAACCAAAACGAATATCGTCCATCCAGAGACGCACCCGTTTTTCATGCGTCACAGGAAACTGCTTCTGAAACGCCGAAATCTTCAGGCATTTCGACACCGACACCAAAACGCTCTATGTGCCCGGTCGCGCAGCAATGATCCCTGCCGGAAGTATTCCCGAGTTCGCCATTTAGTGCGAAAACTCGTCCACCCCGATTTTCTCAAGTAAGCTGCTGGTGAGTTCGCCCGCGTCCATCTGCATCATGTGCATCACGCCGGTTCTCTGATCCACTATCTGCGCTTCATGAACCTTCCACAACTCGTCACGGACCTTCCGTAACGACAGTCCCGTATTGATTTCCAGATATTTACCCATCATCAGGCCCATGAAGCAGACGAGCATATGAGCTCTGATGGAGTCCTGGGTTCGATGGAAGATCGGCCTTGACTGCAGGTCAGATTTGCTCATACGGAACGCCTGCTCCACATGCCAGAGATCGCGATAGTATGAGATCACATTCGCGCTCGACATCGTTTCTTCAGGTATGTTCGTGACAAAGCCCTTGACGCCGAGCAGTTTCTCAGTCTTGGCCTGAAGCGCCGTATCGAACATGAACGGCTTGTCTTTCTCTTTCGACTTTTTTACGAACTTGGCT
>NZ_LVWG01000012.1 GCF_001622165.1 Pelodictyon luteolum | reverse complement strand
TCAGTGTAGATCACCTTGTCGACGCCGGCGCCGCCGGTCACCGTATCGTCGAGTCCGAAGCCGGATGCGACGAAGGAGATGGACTGGTTCGAGTTCAGAGCACTGGCATCGATGGTAACGTTATGCTCAAGGCTGTCGCCGGTAATGGAAAGCGGCACTCCTGCATCGGCCAGTTTGTCGCCGATAGTCACCGAGGTGGCCGCGGTATCGCCCGCAATGTATAGCTTTTCGATGCCCGTCGAGGAGGTCAGCTTGCTGAAGTCGTAGGTACCGGAGGTATTGATCTGTACCGTATCGGTACCGGTGCCCCCGCTGAGCGCATCGGACTCGAGATCCGAAGGAGCGGCATAGATGATCGTATCGTCGCCGGTGTCACCGACAATGGCATCGGCACCGGCTCCACCGGTGAGGGTGTCGTTGTCTGCACCTCCATCGATCGAATCGTTACCCGTTCCACCGGTCAACGTGTCGTTGCCGCCGCCGCCCTGAAGGGTGTCGTTGCCGATGCCTCCGCTCAAGGTGTCATTCTTGGAACCGCCGATGAGGGTGTTGTTGCCGTCGTTGCCGTAGAGGTTCACGCCGTCGCTCGAGTCAAGCGAGGCATCGATGCTGACGTCCGTACTCCCCGTCAGCGTATAGGTGCTGATGGAGCTGTCGCTGATATCGGCGATCTTGATGGTCTGGCCTGCCGTTGCCACGGCTTTTGCCGCATCAAACGAAGCATAGGCAGCGATGAGATCTCCGTTCGCATCAAAGAGCGCGTAAGGCGTCGGCTCAACAGTAATGGTCTTCGTGGCTGCGTTGCCGGCCGTGTCGGTAACGGTCAGGCTATATGTCGTGCTTGCAGAAGGAATCGTAGTAACTGAGAGTACCCCATTCGAAGCCAGCGTCGCCCCCGTTAGGGTGCCGGATGACCAGGTGCCGTCGGTGGCCGAGAGCGTCAGCGTGGCCGAGGTTGCCGCGCTCCAGACGTAGAGCGTGCCGGAATTGATCGTCGGGGCGACATTATCCAGCGTCAGCGTTTTGCTCGCCTCGGCCGCAGTGTTGCCCGCCGCATCAGAAACATTCGCCGTCACCGTGATATCGCCGTTCGTCAGCGTACTGATATCCGCAGCCGTTGCGCTCCACCCGTTGCTGCTGACCGTCGCCGTCGTCGTTACCGAGTTCGTGCCGTCGCTGAGCGTAACATTGACGGTCCGGCCGTCTTCGACACCGCTTGTCGTACCGGAAACGACGACATCTCCATCCTCTGCGGCATTGACCTTGTTGTCGCCCTCAAGCGTCGTTGCAATGAATATTGTCGGAGCAACATTGTCCAGAACCACGGTCTTGCTCGCCTGAGCTGCGGGGTTGCCCGCCGCATCAGAAACGTTCGCCGTCACCGTGATATCGCCGTTCGTCAGCGCACTGATGTCCGCAGCTGCTGCGGTCCACCCGTTGCTGCTGACCGTCGCGGTGGTCGTTACCGAGTTCGTGCCGTCGCTGAGGGTAACGTTGACGGTCCGGCCGTCTTCGACGCCGCTTGTCGAGCCGGAAACAACCACATCCGCATCCTCAGAGGCGTTGACCTTGTTGTCGCCCTCAAGCGTCGTTGCTATCGATATCGTCGGAGTTGCGTTGTCGAGCGTCAGCGTCTTGCTTGCCTCGGCCGCAGGGTTGCCCGCAAGATCGGAAACATTTGCCGTCACCGTAATGGTGCCGTTCGTCAGCGCACTGATGTCCGCAGCTGCTGCGGTCCACCCGTTGCTGCTGACCGTCGCGGTGGTCGTTACCGAGTTCGTGCCGTCGCTGAGGGTAACGTTGACGGTCCGGCCGTCTTCGACGCCGCTTGTCGAGCCGGAAACAACCACATCCGCATCCTCAGAGGCGTTGACCTTGTTGTCGCCCTCAAGCGTTGTCGCAATGGCTATCGTCGGCACCACGTTGTCCAGTGTAAGCGTCTTGCTCGCCTGCGTCGCCGGGTTGCCTGCAAGATCTGACACATCGGCCTTGACTGTAATGGTACCATTCGTCAGCCCGCTGATGTCCGCTGCCGACGCGATCCACGCATTGCTGGAGACCGTCGCGGTAGTATTTACCGTCGTCGTGCCATCGCTCAGGCTGATACTCACTATCCGGCCGTCTTCAACACCCGTAGTCGCACCTGAAATAACGACATCCGCATCTTCTGCGGCATTGACCTTGTTGTCTGTTTCCAGCGTCGTTGCAATGGATATCGTCGGCGCAACATTATCCAGCGTCAGCGTTGTGCTCGCCTGTGTCGCAGCGTTGCCTGCCACATCGGATACATCAGCCTTGATCGTAATAGTGCCGTTCGTAAAAGAGGAAATATCTGCTACCTGTTGACCGGTCAACGACCAGGTGCCGTCAGCGGCGACCGTTGCAGTTTGGGTAGCGGTATTAGGCATAGTAGCCGTATCGGATAACGTAACCGTCACGGTCTGCCCCACCGCACCGGTACTCGTACCCGATACCACAACGTCGCCATCCTCCATCGCATTGACCTTGTTATCGCCTTCGAGGGTGGAGGTGAGGGTGAGGGTTGGCTCTGTCGTGTCGACAACAACCTCATCGGCAGTGCTATCCGCAGTCGTGTTCCCTGCCGCATCTGTCACCGTCGCTATCACCGCATACGTACCTGCACTCAGTGCATCTGCTGCGGGCAACGTCAGACTCCAGGTATTCGCTCCGTTGTCGTGGGTCAGATTCCCATCGCCAACCGTATAGGTCTTGCTGTTGACCGTCACACTCAGCGATTCTCCCGTAGCCAGCGTTGCCGTACCCGTTATCGTCGGCGTCGTATCATTCGTCGTCAACGCAACCACTGTCGGCGTTGTCGTGGGATTTGTATTATCAATATCGAACGTCGCATTTGTAGGCGTTGCGCTGATCGTGTTACCGGCAAGGTCGGTTGCAGCGCCTATCGTTATTGCTGCTCCCGATATCTCCCCTGAGGGGACATTGAGTTCGTATGTGTAGACCGTGCTCGACACCTTCGTCATCGCCGTCGAGCTCAGCACGCTGTTGTCGATCGCAATCGTTGCTCCTGTACCGTCCGCTATTGCTTCGCTAAACGTCGCTTTGATGAGTAGCGTATCCGCTTCGTTTACATCCACCGAACTGGTCCGTGTAGTGCCGCTGTCCGTCGAGTAGGTCAGCGTTGCTGTCGGCGCTGTGCTGTCTGCTGTCACGCTTTGAGCAGTGAAATCAGCAATAACAGCCGCATCCGCCTCAGTTCCTGCTACGGTAGTAGCATTACTCAAATCTGTCTCTTGCGCATAAGCAACCGTAGTACTCGTACCGGCAAGTGCTAATGAAAAAGTGAATACGATCGACGACCCGACAATCTCGACCGAAGAAGGCGTAACTTTGGAGCCACTATCATAAAAAACGAAGTCACCAATCTGAGCAGTTCCCGTGAGCAACTCGTCATAGGTAAGGATAACCCGCGTCTTGTCAGTACTCAGAACCGTGCTGAGCAGTGACGCTGATGCCAGCACCCCCTCAAACGCCTCCCGCGCCGCGCTGCTGAACGGCATGCGGACTGTTGGACTGACCGTCACATCGAGTTCCCAGCTTCCGCCTTTTGCGGTTTCACCGATGAGGCCTGTGGATGCGTGTACATTTGCCATGGAGTTCTCCGAGATTGCTTGCAGATAGGTTGTGCCCTCAGCACCCTGTGCGGTGCGGCAGGACCAGAAATAGATATCTATGAGACGAGCGCGCTGGATGAGCGCGTCGACTGGAACATGAAAATCTTCAGCGTTGAGCTGCACTCCGCCGAAACGGACGGCACCCGGGCCCCCATGCCCGAGGATATGGAGCGCAGTCAGCTGTGGATGGGATATCAGAAATGCGAGAATTTCCTGCGGAGAGTCCGACGGCTGAACCGCCAGAGGCTGTACTGCCGGGTCGAGCCCTGCAAGCAGCACTTCAACCTCGGCAACGCCGGGATCATACAGGAGTACTTCAGGGGACTTGAGGGTAAGGCGCTTATTTACATCACTATACGCTCTTTCACACGCCTGTTCGAGACAGACCGCGTGCGGTTCGGCAACACTCATTTTCGGTAAGTTCAGGGGGTTAACTCCACGCAAAAAGGGTTTTTCAACTCTATACCAATTTCAGCATTATGCAGCAACCAGGACAACACTCAAATACCCACATATTCTCGCAATTCACACGCGGAGCATTATATTCATATTATTTATATGCACCGGACGGTGTTCAGTGACTACACCAGAGCGAGCAACACGTACACAGATCCACCATGTAAACCACGACAGGTATCTTGCCCCCACTGCCAACCAGACTGCCCGCATTGCGGCATGCAGGATGGATCACATTCCTTCTGGCGGCACTCTTATGCTGCCAGGGCATCCTGTTCCTGCCACCTGCAGCTGCGGCCTCCCCCCTCCTGCTGAAAAGCGATGGAGGAAAAGGCTCATTTTCACTTGACGGACATCTGGAACTGCTTGAAGATGCGTCCGGAACGCTGAAGCTGCATGAAGTAATCGGCTCGACAGCATTCAGGGAGATACAGGGCAGCGTAAACGAAGGGTTTTCCGGCTCGGCATTCTGGGTACGGTTCAGGGTGGTAAGAGGAGAGGGGTTCCCCGCATCGGCATGGCTGCGCCTTGGCCCCCGCACCCCTGATACGCTCGAAGCCTATGTGCAGCAGCAGGGAACGGGCCCCCTCTCTGCATCTTCATACAAAGCATTCCCGCTGGGGCTCACCATGCCACCCGGCAAGCGGGCGGTTCCGGACCCTCAGCTCCTGGTGCCGCTGGAGTTGGGCCCTGAAGGGAGCGAACTGCTGGCCTATATGCGCATTGCCTCCCGCTCCCCTGTTCAGCTCCGGGGAACGGTGCTCAACAGAGAAGAGCTGATGAAGCAGTCGCGCAGCCATATGTTCCTGCAGGCTTTCTACCTGGGGGTTACTGCCGTGATTGTGCTGATGAGTCTCCTGATTTTCTTTGCTGTTCGGGAATGGAGGTTCCTCTTCTTTTCCCTCTACGCAGCAGACCTGTTCCTGTCCTATCTGATAGCACGGGGCATATATGTATTCCTGATGCCCTGGCTTGGCGACGGCGCACTCCCGGAGCTGATGGAAACAACCGGCAGTCTCGGTGTGGTGTTTTTCGCGCTGTTTGCCTATGAAGTGCTTAAAGATAAATACAAACCGACGACACTGCGGGCCCTTCAAGTGACCGCCCTTGCCGGGCTGCTTGACCCGACGGCATCGCTTCTCTTCAACACCACCATACTGAAACCCTTCGGGGCATACAGCGCAATCGCACTCCTCGGGGTGCTGTTCTGGATAACGGTTCGCCAGCTGCCGTTGCACCCTTTCAGAAAACAAGTACTCTTGGGGCTGTTCGGGCTGAACATCCTGCTTTATGGGGAGTTATTCCTGCAGCGCCTCGGCCTGCTGCCGCTCAATACGGCAATACAGGATCTTGTACAGGCAGGTTCATTCATGCATATCCTGGTGATTTTCGGTCTGCTCGTTGAACGCTTTCTGCATGCAGAACAGGAGCTGAAGGAGAGTACGCATGAAAGTGAAATGCGTGCGACGGCAATCGCAGAGAAAAAGACCGAAGAACTGCGCATATACAGAGACCGCCTCGAACAGTCGCTGCAGAGCCGGCATCAGTCGGCAAAGCGGGTCCGCCGGTTCTTTCAGATGGTGTCGCACGAGTACCGTACACCTCTGGCCATCATTCAGGGCAACATCAACATCCTCAGCAGGAGGAGCCGCCCCGGAGACACAAAAAAACCAGCCATACTCCATGCCATGCACCGCGCTGCCGGGCGGCTGCTTGAGGTCATGGAACAGGCTGTGGAACGAAGCCGGCTGCTTGAAACCGATGATGTCCAGGTTATCGGGCGCATCAGGGTGAGTGCGTACATGTTTCAGCAGGTAGAGTCCGCAAGGGCACTCTGGCCGAAGCTTCACATCATACAAGAATGCCTTGCCGGAAATGAGGAAATCGAGGGAGACCTGCTGCTCCTGCAGATGGCGCTCTTCAACCTGCTTGACAATGCACGGAAATACTCACCCGAAGGCAGCCCGGTTCATGTGCGGTGCCGTGCCGAAGAAGGGTTCGGCATTATAGAACTCCACAACAACACGGCTCTGCCGATGGATGAAGATGAGGGTGAGTTGTTCATGAAGTTTCACCGGGGCAACAACAGTGCAGCCGAGCCGGGCAAAGGCATCGGGCTCTGGCTGGTGCGCGAAGTGATGCGCCAGCACGATGGAAGCGCCACCCTGAAGAGTGGCAAAGAGGGAGGCGTTACGGCAACCATCCGGATACCGCTTGCCCAAAAGGAGAAGCCATGAGCCTGAATCCACTGAAAAGGAAAGGAATGCGCCATCGGGCGTTGCTCATGCTCGCGGTGCTCTGCCTGGCTGCCGGATGCGGAGCGCATGCATGGGCCTCCCCTCTGGAGCTCGGCAAAAAAGAGCACTACTCCCTGGAAGGCCATCTTGCGGTTCTTGAAGACCCGGCGGGAACAGTCGGGCTTGCAGAGGCGAAAAGTGCATACCGCCAGGGAAAGTTTCAGGAGATTGAGGGCAAGTTTGCCGCGGGGTATTCACATTCCGCGTACTGGGTCCGGCTTGAGATCCTCCCGAGCGGGGGGTTTCCTGCAGAGGGCTGGCTGCGCCTGGCACCAGCGGTACTCGAACATATGGAGATCTACCTTCCAGAAAACCACGGCAGGCCGATTCGGATGGGCAGCACCGAGCTCCATCCCGGCGGCATCTTACGCAACGCTGATTTCCTCACCCCGGTGGACCTGTCCGGGGACGGTCCGGTCGTCGTCTATCTGCGGATATGGAGCCAGAACACGATCACCCTGCATGGTGGAATCTGCACAGAAGCACACCTGCTCTCATGCACCGACCGTACCATCGCCCAGGAGTCGGCTTTCGGGGCGATATCGCTGATGATCATCCTCATAGCGCTCGTTGTCTACCGCAATACGGGCTGGCGGCATATGCTGTATTTCAGCATATACATTTTCATTCTGTTCCTGTCATTGTATCTCTCAAGAGGGATGCACTTCTATCTGCTGCCCGACTGGCTGCGGACGTTCACCGCAGTGCTGTTGAAAGCCCAGTTGGGCTCGTCAATGCTCATCTTCATGCTCTTTGTCATTGAACTCATGAACGACGACTATCCCGGGAGATTCCGCACCTACTTTACCGTATTGATAGTGCTCGCGGTTCTTTTGCTCTTCAGCAGCCCGACGCCGGCATTCGGGGTTGTGGCAAGCATTGTGATGACCTGTTATTTTT
>NZ_LVWG01000011.1 GCF_001622165.1 Pelodictyon luteolum | reverse complement strand
GGGACCCCCACCCTCATGAAAAAATTCATTCCGCTCAGTATTCTTCTGGCCACGCTGGGCGCAACCAATGCTCAGGCTGATTTTCAGGGTACCCCAACTACCAACGCTCCTTCATGGGTCACTTCATGGGATGTAACGGTACCCTGCCCGGTGTATGTAAGTGAGAATCAGGCAGACAACATCTTCTTCGAAGGCGGCTTCGACTACCAGGATGCCCGCAAGACGGTCGACGGCGCTCTTGGCTATCGGCACCTGATGTCTGACAACAAGGTCATGCTCGGAGCCAACGTCCTATACAGCCATGAGTTTCCGCGCAATCACCAGCGGATCAGCTACGGTGCGGAAATCCGGACATCGGTTTTCGAAATCAACTCCAACTACTACCATCGGCTGACCGACTGGAAACTGACGGGAGTGGACCAGAATGAGGAAAAAGCCCGCGGCGGGTACGACGTTGAACTGGCTCTAGCCGTTCCTTATGTGCCGAGTGCACATTTCCGCGTAAAGCATTTCTGCTGGAACGGGATTGCTTCAAATATCCCTACTAATCCTATTGACGACCTCAAGGGCAACACCTTCAGCGTGTCTGGTTCGGTCTACGATGGTCTCTCGGTGGAGGTCGGCTACATTGACTACACGAGCGGCAACGCTGATTACAGCAAAGCTGGTGGAGAGCGTTTCCTGAAGGTCAGCTACAACTTCGACATCTTCGGCACACACGTCAACAAGGCGACCAAACCGAGATTCAGCAATACCCCATACGAATTTGAACGCATGGATGATCGCCGCTTTGAGAAGATCCGATTCGAGCAGAAGGTCATCTCTGCAAACAAGACCGATAGAGACGCTTAACTGTCCATCCCCTGATTCCTGAGGGTCCTTAACACACCAAGGAGCCCTGTCATTCCTCTGCATTGAGGTACATGGCGGGGCTTCTCTGCGTTACCCCGGCAGATGACAGCCACCATCGTCCTCGGTGGCCATCCACAAAATCCAGTGTCGATTTTTCCAAGACAGTGAAGCGGACCCTTTTCTTCAGACCCGCTGAACATCTGCCCCCACCGCGCAGCAGCCGGGGCACCATCATGACCGGGCTCCCGCCTTCTCCTTTTTCATAGTCAGACGAACGTCCCGATGAAATCCGAGCGGAACTGCACTGCAGGCCGCTCAGTCATCCGAGACCTTTGCATGAGCCTGTACGGAACGATTTCCCGAACCGGGAACCACTCTTTGATCAGCAGTCTATCGCCATAAGGGAACTCGAATGCAGTAAGCGCATTCACGACGCCACCGGAAACCCTTCTCCCCTACCGTTTCATCATCGGCAACGGATCACGCGGATGCGTCACGATGCGTCGGAGGAGGCATCGGTGGAACCCGGGCATTGGGATAGCGGCGCCGGATATCCCGGACCAGATTCCAGTCGAGGGCGAACCTGATCGTGCCGAGGGAGAGCTCCACGCGCTCTGCCCGTCGGAACGGTTCGACAAGCGGGCCTTGTGCTGCATGATACGGCGTGAGCCTGTGGTGCCGCCAAGTCATCGCTTCGACTGCTTTGATCCAGTTCTCTCCCTCTCTGGTGATTCGAGGTAGATCCGGGCCAACCGGATAGAGTGAAAGCGATCGTCGACGATACTGTCCGTCCAGATGCCGAGGTCGCATGGAATGCGGCGGCGATGATGGTATTTTCCTCAATGACGGAATCAGAGCCATCGGAAGAGAGTGCGGAGCAGAAACAGTATACCCGCAGTGGCCCTCGAAATCTCGGCCAAGGGAACTGCTTGGTAAGGGACGGGCATTTCGTCAAGCAGGTCTGGCGGTGCGATCGGCATCGGATCGGCAGAGGTGTATTTGGCCAATGTCCTGCAATCGGGAGAAACTGCCGTCTGCGGATCATGTGGAAATCAGGGGGAGATGGACGCCAAGGGGGCAGGAATGGAGGGCAGATGGCCCGCGGGGCCTGAACATTCAGTACGTTGTGCCGGTGCATCGTGGTTCCAGGAAAAAGAAACCACTGCAACCACCAGAAATGAATGAAAAGGATTGCAGAGCAACATCAGGGGGAACAAAAAAAACGCTCCCGGCAAGGATAGCGTGGGCGGTTTTTTTCTGTAGCCATATACATAAAAAAAAGAGACGGGCTTTTGGCCCGTCTCTTTCAATAATAAGGATCCGTTGAACGGAAGCTTACTTTGCCTCTTCGGCTGCAGGAGCTGCTTCTTCAGCTGCAGGAGCTGCTTCCTCAACTGCAGGAGCTGCTTCCTCAACGGCAGGAGCTGCTTCTTCGGTTGCAGGTGCTTCAGGTGCAGGTGCTTCGGTCTTAGCGCAGCCGACGAAAGAGACTGAGCTCAGGAGGAACAGGAAAATGAAAAGCTTTTTCATTGTTCGATTGTTGTTTGTGTTGTTTTAGAGAATGACAGCTTCTTCAGCTTCAGCATATTAAAAAAAACAGCGAGATTTGAAACCCACTGTATGGCGGAATATGCAAAATATTCCATATCCCGCCACAACTTTTTTTACTTTTTTTTAATCCATAAGCATCGACATTTCTTCTGCCTTTACCGTATGGAAATTCAGGTAGCGATAGATGTCGTTCCGCTTCTCTCCGCTGAGGTTCCGGCCGACGACTTCAAGGTATTCGTCCTTGTCGGGAAGATGGCCGAGAAGAGCTGCAACGGCAGCCAGCTCGGCCGAACCGAGGTAGACCTGCGCACCTGCGCCCATACGGTTGTCGAAGTTACGGGTGCTTGTGGAGAACACCACGGCGTTGTCGGCAACACGTGCCTGGTTGCCCATGCAGAGCGAGCATCCCGGGATTTCGGTGCGGGCGCCTGCTGCGCCGAATACGGAGTAGTACCCCTCGGCGATGAGCTGGTTCATGTCCATTTTGGTCGGAGGCACAACCCACAGCCTGGCCGATGCCGGGCCACGGCCTCTCAGCACTTCGCCAAGCGCACGGAAGTGACCGATGTTGGTCATGCAGCTCCCAACGAACACTTCGTTGATCTGCTTCGGGCGGCTCTCGTCGAGCAGCACTTCGCTCAGCGTCGCAACATCATCAGGATCGTTCGGGCAGGCCAGGATCGGCTCGGTGATCTCGCTCATGTTGACCTCGATCACTTCAGCGTATTCAGCATCGGCGTCCGGCTCGAGAAGGGTCGGGTTTTTCAGCCACTCCTGCATCTTGCCGATACGGCGGCGAAGGGTGTCAGGGTCTCCGTAACCATTCTCGATCATCTGCTCAAGCAGCTTGACGTTCGAGCTCAGGTACTCGATCACCGGCTCCTTGTCGAGGCGGACCGTGCAGGCGGCCGCACTGCGTTCGGCGGATGCGTCGGACAGCTCGAAGGCCTGCTCGACCTTCAGCTTCGGAAGACCCTCGATCTCCAGCACGCGGCCGGCGAACACGTTCTTCTTGCCCTTCTTCTCCACAGTCAACAGCCCCTTCTTGATGGCGACATAGGGAATGGCGTTGACCAGGTCACGCAGGGTAATGCCATCCTGCAGCTCTCCGGTAAAGCGTACGAGGACGGATTCAGGGACGTTAAGCGGCATGGTGCCTGTCACACCGGCAAAGGCCACGAGGCCGGATCCGGCAGGGAAGGAAACGCCGATCGGGAAACGGGTGTGAGAGTCGCCGCCGGTACCCAGCGTATCGGGGAGCACCATGCGGTTGAGCCAGGTGTGGATGACGCCGTCACCGGGACGCAGCGCAACGCCGCCGCGGCTCATGACGAAATATGGCAGGCTGCGGTGCAGCTTCACGTCGGAAGGTTTCGGGTAGGCGGCAGTGTGGCAGAAGCTCTGCATGAAGAGATCTGCGCTGAAGCTGAGGGCGGCAAGCTCCTTGACTTCGTCCCGGGTCATGGCTCCGGTGGTGTCCTGTGATCCGACGGTAAGGGTCTCCGGTTCCACGTACATGCCTGGCCTTACGCCGGGAAGGCCACAGGCCTTTCCGATCATTTTCTGGGCGAGCGTGTAGCCCTTGCCGCTGTCGGCAGGCTGCTCGGGGGTACTGAAGATGTCGATTTCACCCAGTCCGAGGGCCTTTCGTGCCTTGGCGGTGAGGGTACGGCCGATGATGAGCGCAATACGGCCGCCGGCACGGACTTCGTCGGCGATGGTGTTGGGAGAGAGGCTGAAACGGGCGATCTCCAGACCGCTCTTCTCGATGATTCCTTTTGCAGGGTAAACGACGATCACTTCACCGGTCTCCATCGAGGTGACGTCGGCCTGGATCGGCAGTGCGCCGGAGTCCTCTGCGGTATTGAAGAAAATGGGAGCGATGATGCTGCCGATAACAACACCGCCCGTCCGCTTGTTCGGAACGGCAGGGATGTCCTGGCCAAGGTGCCACTGCACGGAGTTGATGCCGGACTTGCGGCTTGAACCGGTACCGACCACGTCACCGACATAGGCGAGCGGATGGCCTTTTTCTTTCAGCTTTGCGATGGTGCCGATGGGATCATCCATCTTGCTTCCAAGCATGCTCAAGGCGTGCAGCGGAATGTCGCTGCGGGTAAAGGCTTCGCTGGCCGGAGAGAGATCGTCCGTATTGGTCTCGCCGGGCACTTTGAAAACCGTCAGGGTCACTTTTTCAGGAAGCTCGGGCCGTGAGGTGAACCACTCGCCGTTAGCCCATGACTCGAGAACCTCGGCCGCATACCGGTTGGTCTTTGCAAGCCCGACGACCACGTCGAATGAATCATAGACAAGGAGCGTTTTCTTCAGCATCGCCGCAGCCTCGGCAGCCACTGCGGAGTCACTGCTGGAAAGAGCGTCGATCATCGGCTTGACATTGTATCCGCCGAGCATCGTGCCGAGGATGCCGACAGCTGCCAATGCAGAGATGACGCTGCATGATACCTCGCCTTTGACGATGGCATCAAGGAATGCGGCTTTCTCAAGGGCGGCATCATCGACACCTGGGCTGACATGTTCGGTGAACAGCTCGAGAAGGTACTCTTTCTCCTGCGGTGCGGAGGCCTTCAGGAGTTCGACCAGTTCACGTGTCTCCGCTGCAGAGAGCGGGAGCGGGGGGATTCCGAGCTGTGCGCGCTCCTGGGTATGTGCACGATACTTATTTACAAGGCTCATACGGTCTATCTCCGGGTGTTAGGGTTGAAAACAGATTGCTGGTGTATGGATAAAAAGGGAAGCACCCTCCAGGGGCACGCAAAAAGCCAAAAAGATAAAAATACCATCCCCCCAAGAGAAAACCAACTCCAACACGCAATCCATACGCCGCCGATACCGAACTTACTAAGCTTCGCCACGGCTGCCGCCATTAATAATTAAGCCGGTCATGCCGCCCCGCGGGATGGTGCCGCACGGCAGAAAACACAAGACCTGCAGCCGTACACCTTGAGGGTGTCAGAGAATGAGGGTGCTGTCGCCGTAGCTCAGGAACCGGTACTCTTTGTCGAGAGCTTCCCGGTAGGCTCGGCGCAGAAGGTCTGGACCGGCGAAGGCGGCGGTGAGCATGAGGACGGTCGAGCGGGGCGCGTGGAAGTTGGTGAGGAGGGCATCGATGAGCCGGAAAGAGCATCCGGGGTAGATGAAGATGTCGGCCTCGCCCTCAAGAGGCCCGGGGCCGGAATGGCCCGATAGTGACAAAGCGGCATGCTCGAGGGCGCGGGTGACGGTGGTGCCGAGAGCGATGATGCGCCCGCCCGATGCCTTGGTCGCACGGATCTTTTCGATGGTGGCAGCAGGGATGGAGTAGAACTCCCGGTGCATCACATGCTCCTCCATCGAGTCCACCCGGATGGGCAGAAACGTACCGAGGCCGACATGCAGCGTGATGGAGGAGGTCTCCACGCCGCCATCACGAAGGCGCAGGAGCAGTTCGGGCGTCATGTTGAGCGATGCGGTGGGTGCGGCGACCGATCCCGCATGCTCGGCAAACACTGTCTGGTACCGCTCACGGTCAACCGGCTCTGCAGGACGGCGGAGGTAGGGCGGAATCGGCACTTCGGCATGTGCCTCGAACACCGGCTGGATACTTCTTCCTTCCGGGAGGGAGAGGCGCGCCACCCCATGGTCGACGATCTCCTCAACCAGGAACTCATGGCCGTGGGAACGCAGCCGGTCACCCTGTTTCACCCGGCCGCGGAAGAGCACGAGGCTCTGCTCCTGACCGTGCTTTTCGAGCAGCATCAGCTCAATCGCCGCTCCGGTACTCTTTTCAGCCATGAGGCGAGCCTTCACCACCCGGGTGTTGTTGAGCACCAGAAGGTCTCCCTTCCGCAGAAACGTGTCAAGTTCCCGGTAACGGGCGTGGCTTACCGTACCGCCTTCGCGGCAGATGACGAGGAGTCGCGTGGAACCCCGCTGCAGGGGAGGGTATTTCGCGATCCGCTCCTCCGGAAGCGGGTAATCGAAATCCGCGACCCTCATCCTTTCTTCAACCTTGCCCGGACGGCTTCAGCATGGGCCTCTAGCCCCTCATGGTCGGCAAAGGAGGCGATCCTCTCCCCGCACGCCATGATCTGCCTGCGGGTGTAGGAGATGATGGAGGTGTGCTTCACGAAATCGCGCACGGAAAGCGGCGAGAAGAAGCGCGCCGTGCCGTTGGTCGGCAGGGTATGGTTCGGGCCGGCGTAATAGTCACCGACCGTCTCGCAGGAGTACCCGCCCATGAAGACGGCACCGGCGTGGCGGATCGAGGCTAAAAGCTCCCACGGGTGCAGCACGTGCAGCTCCAGATGCTCGGGAGCGATCATGTCGGAGACCCGGCAGGCCTCCTCAATGTCCGCCACCACGACGATGGCGCCGTTGTTGCTGAGCGCCTCTGCGATCACCTCCCCGCGGAGCATGGAGCCGACACGGGCGGCCGCAAGGTCACGGACCTCCTCGGCAAGCCGCATGGAAGGGGTGATGAGGACGGACGATGCATCGGGATCGTGCTCGGCCTGGGCGAAGAGGTCCATCGTGATGAACTCCGCATCGGCATCATCGTCCGCCACGACAACCACTTCCGAGGGGCCTGCAATGCTGTCGATGGCGACATGACCGAATACCTGCTTCTTGGCAAGGGCCACATACTTGTTGCCGGGACCGGTGATGATGTCGACTTTGGGGATGGTCTGGGTGCCATAAGCGAAGGCGGCAACGGCCTGTGCGCCGCCAAGACGGTATACGGAGGTCACGCCGGCGACAGAAGCCGCGGCGAGAATGTGCGGACTGACCGCTCCCGAAGCATCGCAGGGCGTGGTCATGAAGATCTCGCCAACTCCGGCGACGCGCGCGGGGGCCGCATTCATCAGGACGGAAGAGGGATAGGATGCCTTGCCGCCGGGCACGTAAAGCATAGCCCTGTCCATGGGGGTAACACGCTGGCCGAGCACGACACCGCCTTCACCCTCATAGAAAAAGCTGTTTTCCACCTCATGGCGGTGGAAACGGAGGATATTCTCCCATGCCTCCTCAAGCACCCTGATGAATGCGGGATCGGCCTCCTCTCTTGCGCGAAGGATATCCTCTTCCGGCACCTGCATGGAGGTGAGGACTGCGCCCTGGAAGCGCTCGGTGTATTCCAGCACGGCCATGTCGCCGCGGAGGCGGACGGCCTCGAGTATGTCGGTAACGGCCCGCTGGACCTCGGGATCGAAGTCAACACTGCGCCCTATCTGGCGGAAGAGGGCATCGCGGTCATCGAGAAATCGGTAAAGCTTGAGCACTGCCACAATCGTTGAGGTTGAAGTCCTGTAATGCACTGGTGACAATGTACATAATAGCGGCCACCCTTGAAAATCAGTTCCACGCGCCTATTGCGGTTTTCAGTGCAGGCGGAAAGCCGATGGAGCATAAATAAAATAGTAAGGACGGCACCGCTGATTTCATTTGAAAAAAAATTTCTATTAAGTACTTTAGAGGTCAAACACCTTGGAACACAGCGGAAACGAGCTCTTTTCCAAGACACCCATGCACAACATCCAGATCCATGCCCGCCATGAGCTTATTCAACAGTCTGTTCCGCGACATTGCCATAGACCTCGGAACAGCCAACACCCTCATTTTCATCCGCGATCAGGGTGTCGTCCTCAATGAGCCCTCCATCGTTGCCCGTGACCGCAATACCGGAAAAGTCGTCGCTATCGGCCACGACGCCCTTCTCATGCACGAAAAGACCCATCCGGGCATTGTCACCATCCGTCCGCTCGCAAGCGGCGTCATCGCAGACTACGAGGCCACAGAAGAACTCATCAAGGGACTGATCAACAAAACCAAGAGCAAGTTTTCCTTCGGTATCCGCCGCATGGTGATCGGCATCCCCTCAGGCATCACTGAGGTGGAAAAACGCGCCGTGCGTGACTCGGCCGAACATGTGGGTGCAAAAGAGGTCTACCTCATCGCCGAACCGATGGCTGCTGCCATCGGCATCGGACTTGACGTGAAGGAGCCGATGGGCAACATGATCGTCGACATCGGGGGCGGCACCACGGAAATCGCAGTCATTTCGCTCGGAGGCATCGCCTCGGGTGAATCGCTGCGCGTTGCCGGCACCGACATCACCAGCACCATCATCCGCCACTTCCGCAAGGCTTACAACCTCGCCATCGGCGAGCGTACGGCTGAGGATGTAAAAATCAAGATCGCCTCCGCCTACAAACTCGACAAGGAAATGACCATGACCGTCAGAGGCCGCAACCTCGTCACGGCACTTCCCGAAGAGCGCGAGGTCAACTCCCCGACCATCAGAGAGGCCATTGCCACCCCGATCAGCCAGATCATCACATCTATCAAGAAGAGCCTTGAAGTCACCAAACCGGAGCTGTCAGCCGACATCCTTGACCGCGGCCTGTTCCTTGCCGGAGGCGGAGCGCTCATCAAGGGGCTCGATAAAAAGATCAACGAGGAGACCAAACTTGCGGTACACATCAGCGAAGACCCGCTGACTGCTGTTGCCAGAGGCACCGGCGAAGTCCTCGAAAACCTCGAAAAGTACCGCACCGTCCTCATTTCGACCAAGCGCTACTGACCCATCTGCCGGAACACCCGGAAAGCCCCTGAATCTCAGGGGCTTTTTCTTTTCCCCTCCGCCAAAAGCTCCCGGTAAAACGTCTCATACCGGTCGACCATGAGCGCTGTCTCATACCGCCTTGCCTGCAGAACGCATGCATCTGAAAACGCAGCCCACATAGCGCTGTCTGAAAGAAGCCGTTTAGCGCGTTCTGTCATCGCGGCCACATCACCAGGCCTGCAGAGGTATCCATGGCGGCCATCTTCGATAAACTCCGGAAACCCGCCGACATCGGTGCCGATGACCGGCACCCCGCAAGCCATGGCCTCAAGGGCGGCAAGACCGAACGACTCCGCATTGCTCGGCATCAGCATGAGATCGGACACCGAGAGGAGCGGAACAATCTCGTTGATCTTGCCGAGAAAACGCACCCTGGAGGTTATGGCGAGCCTCCGCACCTGCGTTTCCGCCTCGCTTCTCTCCGGCCCGTCGCCAACCAGCAGAAGCGTCGCATCAATACTGTCGACGAGACCGTGAAAGACGCTGATGATGTCCCCGATGCACTTCACCGGTCTGAAATTTGAGATATGGATCACGGTCTTTCCGGAACCAAGCCCGAGCTCCTTACGAAGAGCCGGGTGCCCGCTCCGGGTAAACAGCGAGGTGTCGACGAAATTCGGGATCACTGCGATGTCCTTTTTGGGACTGAACATCCTTACCGTTTCATCTTTCAGGTACTCCGAAACCGCCGTCACCCCGTCGGACTTGTTGATTACGAGCCGGACGGCAGCCTGCATGCCGCTGTCGGCACCGACAACCGTGATGTCAGTGCCATGCAGTGTCGTGGCAAGCCGGAAACAGGATGCATCCGGGCATCGATCCTCAAGCATCTGACGCGCAAGCATTGCGCTCATGGCATGGGGGATGGCGTAGTGGGCGTGCACTACATCGAGCTCCTCATACCAGGCTACTTCCGCGATCTTCGAAGCCAGTGCCAGCGAGTGGAACGGGCAGTCGAACAGCGGATAGTGCATGGCCTCCACTTCATGGTAGAAAATGTTGGGTGAAAACGAGCCCATCCTGAACGGGGCCCCCTGACTGAAGAAATGCACCGTATTGCCTTTGGCGGCAAGTGCCTTGCCGAGCTCTGTGGCAACCGCTCCGCTGCCACCGTATGTATGGTGGCATGATATCCCGATTTTCATCCGAACTGCTTTGATCTTATAGATTCAGGACCGACTCTTTTCCAAAATATAAAAAGACACCCAGCAACCCGCATTGGATGCAAAAATCAACGCTGCATCCTTGCAGAGAGCCCGAGGGGTTTCATACCTTTCACTATCCCCCTTTGCCAACGATCAACCCGAGGAGAACGCGGGGATGGAAAAGGGAGCGGGGATCATTGTTGAACAGGACCGCGGCACCACGGCGGAAGGACGGAGGGTCGAGCTCGTTGAGCGAAAAGGTATCGGGCACCCCGATACCATCTGCGACTCGGTGATGGAGGCCGCATCGCTGTCTCTGTCGAAAACATACCGTGAACGGTTCGGCAGGATCCTCCACCACAACCTCGACAAGGGGCTTCTCATTGCAGGACGTACTGCGGTGAAACCGGGCGGTGGCCGGGTGCTCGAGCCGATGAAGATGATATTGGGAGACAGGGCTACATACCGGTACCGGGGGGTCAGGATCCCCGTCGGGGAGATTGTCGAAGCGGCGATACGGAACTGGTTGCAGCACAACCTGCGCTTCGTCGATCCGCTCCGCCACATCACGTTTCAGAACGAAATCAAGCCCGGCTCGGTTGAGCTCATCGACCTTTTTTCACGACAGTTCAGCGGGGCAAACGACACCTCTGCAGGTGCAGGGTATGCGCCCCTCAGCGCCACCGAACTGATGGTCCTCCAGATGGAGCGCTTCATCAACTCCTCCGGTTTCAAGAAGCGCTTCCCGGAATCGGGTGAGGATGTGAAAGTGATGGGGTTCCGGAACGCAGGGCAGCTCACCCTGACGGTGGCGATGGCGTTCGTCGACCGGCATATATCCGGCGTCGAAGACTATTTCATGAGGAAATCGGCCATACTGGAGGTACTCAGGCAGTTCGCCATAGAGCAGGACCATCCGTTCGAGGGGATACAGGTGGATTTCAATACGCTCGACGACCCCTCGCGCGGGACCGGCGGCATGTACCTGACGGTACTCGGCACCTCCGCCGAGGGAGCTGACGGAGGAGAGGTCGGGCGGGGCAACCGGGTCAACGGCCTTATAGCCTTCGGCCGGCCTCTGAGCCTCGAAGCTGCAGCGGGCAAGAACCCGGTGAACCATACCGGGAAGATCTACAACATCCTTGCCTTTGAAATCGCCCGGCGCATCCACCGCGAGACAGAAGCCGTTCTGGAGGTCTCGGTGTTCCTCTGCAGCCAGATCGGCAGGCCGCTCTCCTCTCCCCTTGCGGCATCGGCACGGGTGGTTCTCCAGGGGAAAACCAGCATTGAAGAGGTCAGGGGCGCCATCACCGGCATCATGGAGGACGAACTGGCACGGGTCGAGGATTTTACCCGCAAAATCGCCGAAGGAGCATTCCCGGTCTGCTGAATATGAGCAAAATGGTGCTATTTTGCTCCTTATGGACACCACCGGAAAAAAACAGCGGGTCGCACTCTCCTCCGTTGCGGCCAGCGCCCTCCTCACCCTCATGAAGGCTGTGGTCGGCATCATGACCGGCAGCATCGGCATCATCTCCGAAGCGGCACACTCGATGCTCGACTTCGGCGCAGCGGCCCTCACCTGGTATGCAGTCAGGATGAGCGGCAAACCGGCAGACAGAAAACACCATTACGGCCACGCAAAGGTTGAAAGCGTCACCGCACTCATCGAAGCCGGCCTTCTCTTCGTCACCTCTCTTTGGATCATCTATGCGGCAACGGAACGGCTGCTGTCAGGAACAACGGAGATCGACGTCACCTGGTATGCCATTGCCGTCATAGTCCTCTCCATTGTGGTCGACATTTCACGCTCAAGAGCCCTCCTCGGTGTTGCCCGTGAGACCGGCAGCCAGGCGCTCGAAGCCGATGCTCTGCACTTCACATCCGACATCTTCAGTTCCGCCGTGGTGCTGGCCGGCCTGGGCTTTGCCCGGCTCGGCCTCGGGTGGGCTGACGCTGCGGCCGGCATTGTTGTAGCGCTGCTTGTCGCAAACGCAGCCTTCAGGCTCGGTAAAAAGACCATCGATGTCCTCACCGATGCTGCCCCCGAGGGAATCGCCGACCGGGTGGAGGCAATCACACGGATTATCGAAGGTGTCATCGACATCGATAAAATAAGGGTAAAACCCACCGGGCCTCAGGTATTCATCGAAATGTCCATCACCCACAGCCGGACGCTTTCAGCCGAAAACACACGCAGAATCTGCACGGAAATAGAAGAGAGGGTCCACAGGGAGTTCCCGGTTGCCGATATGACCATAAATACCCGACCGGTAGCCCTGAGCGGGGAATCAATTGCCGAAAGGGTGCACGTAACCGGCCTGAACCACGGACTCCACGCCCATAACATCGCCACAGGATTCAGTAATGGAGTGAGTCATGTGACCTTCGATGTGGAAATCGAGCAGACGCTCACCATCCGCGAGGCGCATGATGCCGTAAGCGCACTTGAGCATGACCTCCACCGGGAACTTGACGGGAATCTTGAAATCTGCATCCACATCGACCCGCTCCGGAACACCGAAAGACCCACGGTCCCGGTTCCAGAAACAGAGGCCGCCTCACTCCGCACCCTCATCAATGCAGCCGCCGACCAGATTGAGGCCATCGAGGACGTACACGACATCACCCTCCTGAAAACGGAATCTGACAAGCTCCTCATCACCCTGCACTGCTCATTCCCGGGCGACAGACAGCTGGAAGCGGTCCACAGTGCAACGAGCCGCCTTGAGGGAGCTATCTACCATGCAATCCCGGAAGCCGGGAAGGTGGTGATACACGCCGAACCGCTTGCTGGAATGACGTTGCAGGCAGATCCTCACCCATGCTGAAAGGAGCCCACGACGAGATAAACCGTATAGGCAATGTAGCATCCCAGAAGCACCGCACCCTTAACCCTGTTGATCCGGCCCTGCTGCCTGAAACCGAATCCGAAAATGAAGAGCAACACCGTAAGGAGGGCCATGACGGGGATGTCACGCAGAAAAACTTCCGGCTGAATGGCAAAGGGCTGGATGACTCCGGCCAGACCGACGACCATGAGGGTATTGAAGATATTGGAGCCGAGCACATTGCCGAGGGCGATGTCGTGCTCCCCTTTCCGGGTGGCTACCACCGAAGTTGCCAGTTCAGGAAGGGATGTGCCGACGGCAACGACGGTTAGGCCGATGACAAGGCTGCTCACACCAAGCTCGGCGGCAATCCCGACAGCTCCCCACACCAGCATCCGGGAACTGAGCACCAGCAGCACCAGACCGATGCCGAGAAAAAACAGCGATCGGGAAAGCGGCATGGCATGGATATCCAGCTCAAGATCAATCTCATCGGCAAGAGGATCGTTTTTTTTATAGAGCCCTGCAACCACCGTCAAGGTCAGCATGCCTGCAAACACTCCGAGCAGTACCAGCGCGTCCATCCCGGAGAGATACCCGTCACGGATCTGGAATGCTGCAAGAGCAGTAATGGCGGCAAGGACGGGGAGTTCCTTCCGCAGAATCTTCGATTCCACCTTGATCGGGCTGATGAGGGCTGTCAGGCCGAGGATGAGTGCGATATTGGTGATGTTCGATCCATAGGCATTGCCGATGGCCAGATCCGGGTTACCCTCAAGAGAGGCCAGTGCCGACACGGCCATTTCCGGTGCGGAGGTCCCGAACCCGACGATGACCATACCGATGAGCAGTGGTGGTAACCCGAAATGGTCAGCCAGGGATGCGGAGCCCTCGACAAAACGCTCGGCGCTCCAGACCAGAAGGGCCAGACCGGTGATGACGGCAAGAAGGAAAAGCAGCATAGAGAAAAAATTAACCGGGAAAGTAACTGGAAAGGTATCGGACCCGTTGGTGTCGACTGAAGAATGGGTTGTGGGCTGAAGTTATCAGCTAATCCTTAAAAAACCAATCAGGCGGCGTTGTCCATACCAGGAAAGGAACAAATAACTTCCTTCAGCGTTTAGAGTTACTAAGTTCTACTTTTAAAGTTTGACGCCAATGCCATGAAAAATACGCTGCAGCCGATTACCACCCTCAACCCTATAAACTCTCACTCTTTGAAACTTCGCGGGGAAGACGCCACCGTGGAACTCCGGTTCCTTGAACACGATATTCTGGGGGTCAGCGGATCCATCCTCGTCAATACCCCGCCGGCTGCACTCTGGCAGGCGCTGACCGAGTATGACAACCTCCACAACACGCTGCCGAAAGTTGTCCTGAGCAGACTGGTATCAAGGGAACAAGGATCAGTGGTCCTTGAGCAGACAGGGAAAACCGGTATATTCTTTTTCGAAATCACCGTCAGGTTCCGGCTCAAGGTGAAGGAGGAACCATTCGATTCCATCGCCTTTGAGCAGGTCGACGGGGATTTCAGCATCTATAGGGGACACTGGAAGCTGGAACCGGCGGAGGGCTGTCTCTGCACCCTCCTCACTTACAGTGCTGAAATCCGTCCGGACTTTTTCGCACCCTCCTTCCTTGTGGCTTTCGTCCAGCGTCAAGACTTGCCGGAAATACTCAAAGCACACAAAAAGAGAGCTGAATCCCTCTGGAGGGAACAAGAAAGAGAAGAAGAAAGGAAACAACAACAGAACCTGCTTTCATGACTACACCCCGAACCGTCGCGGTTACCGGAGCTTCCGGCTACATCGCGACACACATCATCGAGCAGCTCCTCAATGAGGGCTACCGGGTACGGGGGACCGTACGCCGCACTCCTTCAGCATACCCTTGGCTCACCGCACTCAAGGGAGCAGCGGAGCGTCTGGAACTCTTCAGCGCCGATCTCCTGGAAGAAGGCTCGTTCGAACGGGCCCTCAGCGGATGCGATGCGCTTCTTCACACGGCAAGTCCCTACGTCATCAACGTCAACGATCCGGAGCGCGATCTTCTGGCGCCAGCACTCGAGGGTACCCGCAATGTACTCTCAGCCTGCCGGCGGGCTGGAACCATACGGCGTGTGGTGCTCACCTCCTCCATCGCCGCCGTGACCGATGAGCCCGACAGCCGGCACACCTTCACCGAAGCAGACTGGAACAGTCTTTCCTCACTTGAGCGAAACCCCTACCACTATGCCAAAACAATGGCCGAACGGGCCGCGTGGGAGTTCATGGAGCATGAAAAGCCCGGATTCAGCCTCGTCGCCCTGAACCCGACACTCGTCACCGGTCCATCGCTCAGTCCCGGCGTCAACACCACGAACGGAATTCTCCGCGACATCCTCACTGGCGTGTATCCCGGAATCATGGACATGAACTGGGGGTTTGTCGACGTGCGGGATACGGCAGCTGCCCACATCCTCGCCATGAACGCCCCGGAGGCCCGGGGCCGTTACCTCTGTTCTTCCGGAGAGCTGACGATGCACGAAGTGGTGAGACTCCTCCGCCAGAACGGATACAGCGGCTACCGCCTGCCGAAGATCGATCTCTCTTCGAAAACGGGCACCGCCCTCATGAAGATGCTCTCCTACACCCAGCCGAAAGACACCGGTACCTTCATCCGCACCCATATCGGAAGGGCGATACACATCAGCAATGAAAAAATCAGAAGGGATCTGAACATGACGTTCATGCCTCCCGAAAAAAGCATTCTCGATGCAGTCGGGGACATGATAAACCAGGGGCACCTGCCGGACAAAAGAAGCTGAAGAGCGGATGGCGAGCCTAGCGACGCAACAGCTGGAAGAAAGGCATCCCGCTGAACACCGCCCGCTCACCTACTTTCCTCGAAGACTGCACTTGACGCCGCTTCCGGAGAGTGAGGGGAAGTTGGAGGAAAGCATCCCGCATTGCACGAAATACCGCAGCGGCCTTGCGGGTTCCTTCGGGAGCGTGCGGAAGGTAGTAGAGCACCGCAGCGAACTCGAGAAGATAGCGGAGTGGAAGGATCCTGAAAAGCCCCCCCGCGCTCCGGTTCTTCAGGAGCATCATCATGTTGTTGCGATGGTTGAAATAGATCTTTTCCGGCGACCCTTCTCCAAGTGAAGCGCCCCCTTCATGAAAAACCTCCGCTGCGGGAGCGGAACGAACCGACCAGCCGGCAAGCAGAAGCCTCCATGCCAGATCGATCTCCTCCATGTGCATGAAGAAATCTTCGTCGAATCCTCCAACACCCTCTACCGCCTCCCGCCGGGCGAACATCGCCGCGCCGGATGCCCAGAAAATGGACCGGGGAACATCGTACTGCCCCCGGTCGGTCTCGGAACCGGTAATGGTCCGGCCGAGGCAGTAAGGATACCCGAGCCGATCAATCATGCCGCCAGCAGCACCTGCGTAATCGAACATACGCCGGGGACCGACGATGCGTTTCATGGAGAGCAGTTTCGGCTGGAAAGCGGCAGCCCCGGGGTGGCAGAGCGCCTCGTCGACCAGATGGTTCAACCAGTTCGGATCCCTGACAACGGTGTCATCGTTCATGAACACCACGAACACGGAACGGGAGTGCTTCAGTCCTTCATTGCACCCACCGGCATACCCTCTGTTCTCCCCCAGCCGGTAGAGGCGGGCCGCAGGATAGGCAGCAACAAGAGCGTCGAGGCCGGCCAGAAAACCGCCGTTGTCAATAACGATGATGCCCATCCCGGGATAGTCGGTAAGGGCAAGCGAGCTGAGGCAGCGCTCAAGCATGTCGCGCTGGAGGTAATGGGGGATGATGATGTCGACCGACGGCCGGCCGGCAGTGACCGGGGGCCGCTCTTCTGGACCAGTCACCGCAGCCCCCGCCAGAATTCTCCGGCCAGGCGGGCAACCTCCCGGGGGTTCGAAGCTCCGGCAATGTGCTCAAGCAGCGCGGTACCGACCACCGCCCCGTCAGCCAGACGCCACATATGCTCAACCCTCGCCCGGTCCCTGATGCCGAACCCGACCACGAATTTCTTCCGGGCATGCAGACGAACCCGCTCAAGGTAACGATCGATCGAAGCTTCGGTTGATGCGTCGGCAAGCTTAGCAGTCCCGGTTGTGGCGTTGACGGCGAGGCAGTAGGAAAAGTCTGTCGAGAGGCTGTCAATCCATTCGATTCGTTCCGGAGGAGTCACAGGGGAGATCAGGTAAACCACCGTAAGACCGAAAGATTTGGCCCTCTGAAGGAAGTCGGCCGACTCCTCGGGAGGAAGGTCCGGAATGAGCAGCCCGTCCACCCCTGCTTCGACAGCATCGTGGAGGAAACAGTCTCCTCCGTAAGCGATAAGCGGATTGCTGTAGCCCATGAGGAGAATCGGAACTGTGATTTTCCTGCATCCTTCCCCCGCCCTGGCCTTGCGGACCAGCTCAAGCAGGCTGCGGACACTCACACCGTTGCGGATTGCAATATGCGCAGCATTCTGGATCACCGGGCCGTCGCCGACCGGATCGGAAAAGGGGATACCGAGCTCGATGATGTCGGCCCCTCCATCCTGAAGTGCCTCAAGCACCGGCAGCGTGGAACCCGCTACGGGAAACTCGGGCATGTAGTAGGCAAGCAGGAGCTTACGGTCCTCACGGAGCCGTGCCGTTATCCTGTTCTCTCTCTTCTGTGTCAATGGATTTCCCCTCAGAATAGCAGTTGCGGTATCACGAAAATGTCGAGCACCATCGAAATCATGGTGATCATGTGCACAAGTACGCTCCCCCATACGTTGCGTGTCTTCAGCACCAGATATCCTCCCAGAATGCCGATCGGAAAGGCCATCATGGCCATCATGGCGCGTTCAAGCATGCCGACAGGAGCCACTGCAAAATGGTTCAGGGCATACAGAAGGGTGGTAAGGGCAACGGTGAGATGGCGGTTCACCCCCCGCTCGATCATGGCGGAAAAAAGCACGCCGCGCCAGAGGAACTCCTCGGCGAGTATCAGAACCGGAAACAGATACAGCAGCGATCGATGCACGAGCAGCACCTGCATCTCCACCATCGGAGCTCCGCCGTTTTTGTAGTAGATAACAGTGTTTGTGATATCCATCACGAAAAGGACCAGACCGGCTATACCGCCCCAGAACAGGGAGCGGCGCAACTGGCCGCCGGAGAGCCAGATAGAATCCCAGCCGTTTTTCAGCCCAAGGTAGATGGCCAGACCGAGTGAGCCGATGACATAGAGTGCGAGCGCGGGCCACTCCTGGATGGGGGTAAGATGCCCGGCAAGACCGGACAGCCAGATAAGGGCGACGAGGCCGAGCGCCAGTGGTAAGCTAGACATGCCTCTGGGGGATACGGACCGGGTCATGAGCGTAAAATGGTTAGCTGTAAGGGTCAGTCAATATACTGCGGGCGAACCTCATAATCAATCGGGTCGCGGATCCCCTGAAGCTCGAACGCCCTGAGCCTGCGCGCACAGCTGTCGCAGACCCCGCATGCCCTGCCTTCGCTCCTGTAGCAGGACCAGCTATGCTCGAAGGGCGCACCGAGCTCCATCCCCTTCATCACGATCTCAGCCTTCTGCATGGCGATGAGCGGGGTAAGGATGGTGATGCCGGTTTCGGGTTTCGTGCCGAGTTCAATCACCCGGTTGAAAGCATCGTAGAAAACACGGCGGCAGTCGGGATATCCCGACGAGTCCTCCTCCACCGCCCCGATGAAGATCCTGTCCGCTCCGATCACTTCGGACCAGCTGACAGCCATGGAGAGGAAACAGGCATTGCGGAACGGAACGTAGCTGGTAGGAATGCCCGACCCCCGGAGATCGGCGCCGGCAACCGGCATGGAGTGATCGGTAAGCGACGAGCCGCCGATAAGACCGAGGAAATCCGCATTGACTTCCAAACGCTCCGTAATGGCGTAATGATCTGCGATGCTGCGGAATGACGCCAGCTCCTTCTGCCAGGTACGCTGGCCGTAGTTGACGTGCATGGCGGCAAGATCATGCCCCTCGCGGTGCGCGATTGCCGTAGTGACGAGACTGTCCATCCCGCCGCTGAGAAGGAGAACGGCTTTCATCGTGATGGTGATGCTTATGGTGTTGAAAGAGACCTGTCTTGGAAGGTACAAAAAAAAAGAGGCCGTCTCAGCGTTGCAGCTGAGACGGTCTCTGTAAGAGAGAATGAGAGAAACGGGATCAGTACATGCCGCCCATTCCACCCATGCCGCCCGGAGGCATTGCCGGCATGTCGGACTTGTCTTCCTTGATGTCGGTAATACAGGCTTCGGTGGTCAGAAGGATGCTGGCAACAGATGCCGCATTCTCGAGCGCACTGCGGGTAACCTTGGTCGGGTCGACGACGCCGGCCGCTACAAGGTCCTCGTACTGCTCAGTGCGGGCGTTGAAGCCGAAATCGCCTTCACCCTGTTTCACCCGATCAAGGACAACTGCGCCGTCGGTGGTGCCGGTGTTGGCAACAATCTGGCGGAGAGGCTCTTCAAGTGCACGGCGGATGATATCGATACCGGTCTTCTGGTCCTCGTTGTCTGCGATTGCGTTGGAAAGGCCTTTGATTGCACGGATCAGGGCAACGCCGCCACCGACAACAATACCTTCCTGCACTGCGGCACGGGTTGCGTGCAGCGCATCTTCAACACGGGCCTTCTTCTCCTTCATCTCGACCTCGGTGGAAGCACCGATGTTGAGGACGGCAACGCCGCCGGAGAGTTTTGCAAGGCGCTCCTGCAGCTTCTCGGTGTCGTAGTCTGAGGTTGACTTGTCGATCTGGCCCTTGATTTCGTTGATGCGTGCCTTGATCTCGTCCTGGGTGCCTTTGCCTTCAACAATGGTGGTGTTGTCCTTGTCGACGGTAATGCGGGCAGCCTGACCGAGGTAGTTGACCGTGGCGTTCTCGAGCTTGTAGCCCTTCTCTTCGGAGATGACGGTACCGCCGGTAAGGATGGCGATGTCCTCAAGCATGGCCTTGCGGCGGTCGCCGAAGCCCGGAGCCTTCACGGCGCAGACTTTCAGGGTACCGCGGAGGCGGTTGACGACGAGGGTAGCGAGTGCTTCGCCTTCGATGTCCTCTGCAATGATGAGCAGCGGCCGTCCCGACTGAGCAGACTTCTCGAGGATCGGAAGAAGCTCTTTCATGTTGCCGATCTTCTTGTCGTGGATCAGGATGAGCGCGTCTTCAAGCTCAGCCTCCATGGTCTCGGAGTTGGTCACGAAGTAGGGAGAAAGGTAGCCACGGTCGAACTGCATGCCCTCGACAACCTTGAGCTCGGTCTCCATGCCCTTTGCTTCTTCGACGGTGATGACGCCGTCTTTTCCGACCTTGTCCATGGCCTCGGCAATCAGTTCGCCGATTTCAGGATCGTTGTTGGCCGAAATGGTTCCGACCTGTGCGATCTCTTTCTTTCCGGAAATGCTGCGGCTGATGTTGCGGAGCTCGGCGACAACCTCTTTGACAGCGCGGTCGATGCCTCTCTTGAGGTCGATCGGACGTGCGCCTGCGGCGACGTTCTTCAGACCCTCGCGGTAGATGGCCTGAGCAAGAACGGTTGCGGTGGTGGTACCGTCACCGGCAACATCGCTGGTCTTGGAAGCCACTTCGCGCACCATCTGCGCACCCATGTTCTCGATGGCATCATCGAGTTCGATTTCCTTTGCAACAGTGACGCCGTCCTTGGTGGAGGTAGGTGCACCGAATTTTTTGTCGATAAGAACGTTGCGGCCGGCAGGTCCGAGCGTGACTTTCACGGTGTTGGCCAGCTTGTCGACGCCCACTTTCAGTTTGGCACGTGCGTCGGCATCAAAGAGAATATCTTTAGCAGTCATTGTAAAGCGTTCCTCCTGTAAGGGTTAGTAAGAATTTGTTATGGCTCTCAGGCGAGAATGGCGAAAATGTCGGACTCGCGCATGATGAGGTAGTCCTCACCTTCGACCGAGACCTCGGTGCCGGAATATTTGCCGTAAAGCACCTTGTCACCGGCTTTGACCGGCATGGCGAGCAGCTGTCCGCTGTCGGACATCTTGCCGGCGCCGACAGCGACGACTTCGCCGTACATCGGCTTTTCTTTCCCGGTATCGGGAATGTACAGGCCGCCCTTGGTCTTCTCTTCTGCGGGTGCGGGCTTAACAATAACTCGATCAGCTAGCGGTTTCAAGTTCATTGTCTTCTCTTGTTTGGGTTTTGGATTAATAGTGCGATACTATTGATAAGGCAATTATTTTGTCCGGTGTTAGCACTCAATAGCAGCGAGTGCTAACAGAACACTCAAGTATAAAAAAAATCACAGTCCATACAAACTGTTTTCAACAAAGATCGACATGAATATGCAAGAAGGAATGGAGAGCCGGCTGCAGAGCCTCATCGGCAAGGTGGCCATGGAAAAGCTGGAAAGCATCCTCTCGAAAATAAAGGACGATACGGCGACCTCGATTGACCTGGAGCATGCCGGCATACTCCAGGAAATACAGGCGCTTGCCAAAAACAGGCTGTCGGTGGAATTGAACGAGAGCGGATTCAGTCGTGGCGATGAAGTATGGGTGGAGCGCACATCGGAATCGCACTTCCCGCACATCAGACTTCACGGAGGTGCGCTTGAAGATGACCCGATTCTCAGCTGAAGCTACTCCTTCCCCTTCTTCGTCTTTCTGAGCCGTTTGAAGAGCGGCTCCAGGTGCCGGCCGGTGAGCGACTGTTCCATCCGGGCAAGATCCTCCGGCGTGCCCTCGCCGACAACCCGCCCGCCCCTGTCTCCCGCGCCCGGGCCGAGGTCGATCACCCAGTCCGCCTGGGAGATGATGTCGGGGTTGTGTTCGATGATGATGAGGGTGTTCTGTTGCTCGAGCAGTTTCGAAAAACAGCCCAGAAGTTTTCGGATATCCTCGAAATGCAGGCCGGTCGTCGGCTCGTCGAAGAGGAACAGGGTGTGCTCGACATCGGCGCGCGCGATGAAGCTCGCCAGCTTCAGGCGCTGGGCTTCGCCGCCGGAAAGGGTGCTTGAGGACTGGCCGAGGCGGATGTAGCCGAGTCCGACCTCATCGAGCACACCGAGCTTGCGTGCGATGCCTTTTTCCCGTGCGAAAAACACGAGCGCCTCTTCTACGGTCATGTCGAGCACCTCGGCAATCGAACGGCCACGGTACTTCACCTCCAGCGTATCGGCCTTGTATCGCAGCCCCCCGCACTCCTCGCAGACCGCTTCGATGTCGGCGAGGAACTGCATTTCGATCTTCACGCTCCCCTCTCCGGCACATGCCTCGCAGCGGCCGCCGGGAATATTGAACGAGAAATACCCCGCCTTCCACCCCCGCGATTTTGCATCGGGAGTCTGGGCGAAAACGGCACGGATATCGTCGAAGATCTTCAGATAGGTCACCGGGTTGCTCCGGCTCGATTTGCCGATGGGCGACTGGTCCACGTGCTCGACACGGTCTATCTGCCATCCGCCGGTAATCGAACGGTGGGTACCCACCTCGTCCTTCACGCCATCCTTCTCGCGCATGAGGCCACGGTTGAGGATGTCGTTGACGAGCGTCGACTTGCCCGACCCGCTCACGCCGGTAACGCAGGTCATGACGCCGAGCGGAAAACGCACGTCGATGTTCTTCAGGTTATTCTGCATGGCCCCATTGATTTCGATGCAGGCCGTGAAGTCCGGAGTTCTGCGCACTTCCGGCAGCGGAATGGAGCGCCGGTCCTGCAGGTACTCGGCCGTCAGCGATGTGCCGGAACGCTTCATCTCCTCGACTGAACCGTGGAACACCACCTCTCCGCCCAGCCTGCCGGCCTGTGGACCGAGATCGATTACCTCGTCGGCCGCCTCGATGATTTCGCGGTCGTGTTCAACAACAACGACCGTGTTACCGAGATCACGAAGTTTCTGGAGCAGCGTGATGAGACGGGCCGAATCGCTCTGGTGCAGACCGATGCTCGGCTCGTCGAGAATGTAGATGGCGCCGACGAGGGGCGAGCCGAGCGAAGTTGAGAGGTTGATGCGCTGGAATTCGCCTCCGCTGAGGGTATGGGTAAGACGGTCGAGCGTCAGGTAGTCGAGACCTACGTCAAGCAGGTATCCGAGCCGCTTCTCAATCTCCTCGAGCACCGATTCTGCTACCTTGCGGTCGAAGGGAGATATCTTGAGACTCCTGAAGAACGCATGGGCATCGGCGATGTTCATACGGGCCACGTCGGTGATGCTCCGGCCGGATACGCGTACCAGACGGGCGTCGGGGTTCAGGCGCGAACCTTCACAGTCTGGGCAGATCGCATAGCCGCGGTAGCGGCTGAGAAACACCCTGAAATGCATCTTGTAGCCGGCATCTTTCTCGATTTCGGCAAAAAAAGGCCATATGCCGCGGTACCCGGTACCAGGCACGCCCTTCCAGATGCGTTCCTTCTCGGCATGCGAGAGCTTTTCATAGGGGACGTCGACCGGAATGCCGGCTTTCGGTGCCGCAAGAAGCAGCTCCTCGAGGTTCCATCGATACTTTTCTGAGTTCCAGCAGACGATGGCACCCTCTTCGAGCGTCAGTGAACGGTCGGGAACGACGGCATGCTCATCGATGCCGGCGATGCGACCGAACCCCTGGCAGGCCGTACATGCACCGATTGGAGAGTTGAATGCGAAAAGTTGCGGGGATGGCTCCTGGTACTCGATGCCGTTGAGTTCCAGCCGGTCGCTGAACCGGTAGGTCTTTCCCCCGACAACCCGCAGCACCGCATGGCCACCCGATTCGCTGAAACACGATTCAGCCGCCTCGGCAACCCGGCTCTGGAACTTCTCGTCATGACGGGTCACAAACCGGTCAACAAGCACAAGCAGTGAGCGACGGTTCGCTTCGCTCATCATCGCAACTTTCCGGCAGTCGTCCGGGCTGTTGAGATCAAGCACGGTGTCGCCGGATACGAGCCGGAAGAATCCCTTTTTCAGAAGATTCGAAATCTCCTCATCGACCGTGCAGAGATGATGGCTTCCGTCCTCATGGGAAGGGAAAAGGAAGCCCGCATAGAACTTCGTCCCCTCCTCGAAAAAGCCAGCCTGCATGGCCACGTCGTCAGGCGTATGTTTCAGCACCAGTTCATTGGTGTCGCTGGAATAGATCTTGCCGATGCGGGCATACAGCAGGCGAAGGTAGTCGTAGATTTCCGATACGGTACCAACCGTTGAACGGGGGTTGCGGGGGATGGACTTCTGTTCGATGGCGATGGCAGGGGCGATACCCTCAACCACCTCTATTTCGGGGCGCGGCATACGTTCGAGAAACTGGCGGACATAGGCTGAAAGAGACTCGACATAGCGACGGTGCCCCTCGGCATAAAGGGTATCGAAAGCCAGGCTCGACTTGCCCGAACCGCTGACACCCGTGAGGACAACGAACCGGTTGCGGGGAATGCGGACGGAGATGTTCTGGAGGTTGTGGGTGGTAATGCCTTTGAGGACGATATCCGGCAGACTCGGTTCAGCCGGCGCCGAACCCTTGAGCCTATGATTGGTCATGAGCGGTGCTTCTTGTTTCGTTGTTTACGTCTCCGTATCGAGGAGGGCCTGGACGGTGGTGGATGCAAGGAGGCCCTGGATCCGGTTCTGAAGGCTCGTCATGTATCCGCGGTGGGGACAGGATGAGTATATCTCGCAGTTGTCGGCCTTCACGACGCAACGGACCAGATGCGGGGCACCCTCTATGGCCGTGCCGATATCGGCGACCGTGATGCTTTCGGCCTTTCGGGCAAGCTGGTAGCCGCCCTTTACACCCTGTACGGAACGGGCTATCCCCGCCCTCGTCAGGCTCTGCATTGCCTTGGCAAGGAACTCCGGAGAAAAACCTATCTCCTCGGCCATCTCCTTAACCGTCACGACACGTTCGGCTCCCCGTGAGGCAAGATATGCCACCGCGTGAAGTCCGTATTCGAATTTTCTGGAAACCTGCAGCATACGTCGAATGTCCCCTATGGCACTGAGCCGTTCTATTCTCTTGACAATATAAGCTTCATTAATGGGACTCAACCGGTATATTATACAGAAAGTTTATGCGTCATGTATCCTAAACAGCCGATACCATGAAGGAAACAGAAAAAGACCGCCACTTCCTCTGGCAGCTCAGCGAAGAAACCGGGGCAAAAATCCGCTACAGGGAGTACGGACCGGGTGATGCCGCCGGCACCCCGATACTCTTCCTCCACGGTTACGGAGCCATGCTCGAACACTGGAACCTGAACATCCCGGAGTTTTGCGGGCACCGGCGGATTTATGCGATGGACCTCATCGGGTTCGGCCGGTCCGAAAAACCTAATGTGCGATACAGCCTTGAGCTGTTTGCAGCACAGATCGAGGCTTTCCTGCAGCTGAAAAAGCTCCAGCGTATCATCATCGTAGGGCACTCCATGGGAGCGGCCAGTGCCATCTGGTATGCAGACCACCGTCCGGAAAAAATCGAAGCGTTGATTCTTGCCAACCCATCGGGACTCTTCGGGGACACCATGGATGGAATGAACAGCGTCTTTTTCGGGCTGGTCGGTTCACCCCTTATCGGCGAGGTGCTCTTCACCGCATTCGCCAACCCCGTCGGCGTCAGCCAGAGTCTGGCACCGACCTACTTTAACCAGGCGAAGGTCAACCTCAAGCTCATCACGCAGTTCACCCGGCCGCTTCAGGACCGGGGCGCATCCTGGTCCTATCTGTCGCCTTCACGCAGACCGGGCGACTTCCGGCTCGACGACCTTGAAAAGCCCTCGCGCTACACGGGAAAAGCGTTTCTGATATGGGGGGCGGAGGATACAGCATTGCCGCCGCACAAAATCATACCGGAATTCCAGGAACTCCTGCCGCAGGCCGGAGCATGGATCATCCCGAAGGCGGCCCACTGCATCCACCACGATGCCGATGAAGCCTTCAACGAGAGGCTTCGGGTGATTCTTGATTCGCTTGAAAAAACCTGAAAGAGAGAAAACGAACAGGCTGGAATCAAATCCCCTGACTGAGCTCGCTGAGGGAAGTCCCCTTCTTGCTGAATTTGATGTCGCGGAGTTGGGGTGCCTTAAGACCGATCTGGATGGAATAGCTCTTGAACACGCCAGAGGGCACCCACTGGAAACTCAGCTGCCAGCAGTGCAGGTCGCGGTTGACCTGCACCATCGGAAACACCACATCGTTGTTGAGGAAATCATAACCGCTATTGACCGCTACCTGCCAGTTGCGTGTGATGCCGATCCTCAGCATGGCATTCAGGAGCGACATTGATGACGGAGACGATGCAGCATAACTTCTATTGGGGTCATGGTCGGTGTAGAGAAACATCGACATGCGCAGCTGCCAGGGAATACCGAAATCGACGTCGCCGAAATCGCCCATATTGAACCGTTCGAGAAAGAGCGCCTGATTGGCGTTCATGACAAACGGCACGCCACTGTCACGCACTGAGGATCTCGGTGCGGTGCCCTTCCGTTCACCCTCGAAACTCAGGCTCATGTTCACGAACCCCTTCACGAATCGGAGCAGCCCATGTCCATCCTCGCTACTTGAACGGTCTATGCGCTCTCCCGTCTCAGGATTGTAGCTGTAGTAATCGTACATCCCGCCGGTGCTCAGAAGCAGGTGGTCGGAAATGGCATTGCTCGTTGCAAGAAACGTGACGGGGGCCAGGCGAAGAGAGTCGGCCGCAAAGTTGTAGGACGTTGATGCCGTCAGAGAAAGTAACTGACGAGAATAATCCCCGCCGTCCACAGCACCAGGCGAAGGATACTCTCCGCCGCGGAACCGGCCCTGAATGAGGTTGCGGAGGCTGATACCAATAGTGCTCTGTCCGGCAGCCACACCCGTGTAGATGGGGCTTTCGAACCTGCCGTACCGAAGCGGGTCGGCCCAGTCGTAGGCTGAGTCATAAAAATCCGACCCGGAATACTCAGGGTTCCAGGCGTATGTAAGGGCTGGGATGAAGACATGGCGGACCGCCGTCATCCCTGTCAGGTTCTCGAGGAAACCGGTCCCGATCGGCCGCCCATAGAGACGGGTGGTACCGTCCAGAGTGAAAACCATGCTTGAGAAGGGGTCGCCCTGGCCTTCATCGGGTTCATAATGATTGAAGGTCAGCGAAGGATTCAGGTGGAAATGGCGGTTGATGGTCGACTGCATCTGAAACGGCATGACCAGCCGCGAACCACTGAAGGCATGGGGGTAACGTGTAGTATCCGGCACAATCGACTGCACGCTGACACCCTGGGTATACAGGGCGCTGAAGTTGTCGGAATAGCGGTGGAAATACCCGGCTTCGGTATTGGCATTAAGGGCATAGCCATCACTAGAACTGCCACTGGTGCTCTTAGAGAAGTCGCCGATGTAGGAGACCCCCGAGCTGAGTGAAACGTCGCGGCGCCAGTCGCCGGGCTCGGCATCGAGATACGGATAGAGCCTGTTCTGGAAAAAGAGTGCGCTGATGCGCTGCGAGGAGCTGCTGTTGCGCAGGTCCTCCGAACGACTGTAGCCGAGGGAGGCGATGCTGTTGTTGTCGTCGAAAGTCTTGGCGATATAGGCCGAGGCGCTCGACTGCTCGGTGATGATGGATTCGGAGTCGATCGAGTTCAGGTCGCTTTCTCGTTCACCGCCGTAAAACTGGAAATTAAGACCAAGGCTGGTAGTGGGATCGACAACCTGGCTGTGCACCATATTGTAGTACCAGTTTTTGGAGAGCCCCTCCGTCTTCTGCTCGCCCGTGATGGAACCCGAATAGTCCCCGTACTTGACATAACGGAACCGCTCCGCCGTGCGGCTGTCGCTGTTGGCGTGCAGATCCCCCTCAAGACGCAGATCCATATAGTCGTTCATTGCCCAGTAGTAACCCACACCAGAGAGCATGAACCCGCCCCCATCCTCTCCCGGGCGGGGAATCAGCAGGCCGGACTTCCGCCCCGAGCTGATGGGAAACACCATATATGGCAATGGAAGAATCGGAATTGCGGGAAGACGGTATGAAAAGATTTCGGGGCGCACGTACATCACCAGCGGCCATGCATGCAGGCGGCTGTCGGGAACAACATGCATGCGGGATGCCGAGAACCAGTAATGAGGATCTTCATCATCGCAGGTGGTGAAGGAGCCCCCCTTGATGCTCAGCTCTCCATCGGGAAGACGCGTCACATCGTTACCGCTGAAAATGATATTCTGCGCAACCGAAGATGCCTTGAAGGTCTTGCCTTTCTGGGTATCGAAGTTGTAGGTGATCGCTTCGCCCTCAAAACCTCCTCCTGCATCAGAGAAAGTCGCAGGCTCTTCAAGGACATGTTCGCTGTCGAACTGTCCGAATGCCGTGAGGGTGGAGGAGTTCCTGTTGATAAGGATCTTGGAACCCTTGATGGTTGTACCCTCATCGGTAACCGAGCCTTTGCCCCAAAGCTCGACCATCTTGGTATCAAGATGATAAACCATAGAATCCCGGGCAGCATAGTTCACCGGGCGCGATGGCGTTCCGGGGGAATCGGACGCGGAAACAAGGGAATCAGACTTCTCTTCGGGGAAAACGAAGTCGTATCGGGAGGAGGAAGAATCCTGTTCGGCGCTTACTTCAGCATGCACAGCGAAGGCAGGGATGGAAAGGCAGACCAGCAGCAGCAGGCGCCTCAGCGGTCCCGTAATCTGTCGGTCAAAAAGCTTCACGCAGTTCAGGCGTCTCTCGGGTTGTGATATTGGCCGGTAAATTATTAAATATAGATATTATTTACTCAATCCCACGCCATAGAACCATTGAACAAACCCATGTCGACAGCCGCCTACTCAGCCCCAGACTCCACCGGTAAATTCGGCGAGTTCGGAGGCAGATTCATCCCCGAAACCCTCATGCAGAACGCCGCCGGTCTGGAAGCGGAATACCTGAAAGCAAAAACGGATCCGGAATTTCAGCGCACGCTGGACGGACTGCTCGGCGACTACGTGGGACGTCCAACTCCGCTCTACCATGCCGAAGGACTCAGCCGAATGCTCGGCGGAGCAGAGGTCTGGCTAAAACGCGAAGACCTCTGCCATACCGGAGCACATAAAATCAACAATGCACTCGGTCAGGTGCTGCTTGCCCGGAGAATGGGAAAGCGTCGCGTCATTGCTGAAACCGGCGCCGGCCAGCACGGGGTGGCCACAGCCACCGTCTGCGCCCTTTTCGACCTCCAGTGCGTGGTCTACATGGGAGAAGAAGACATCCGCCGTCAGGCACCCAACGTCGCCCGCATGAAACTGCTTGGCGCCGAGGTCCGCCCTGTTTCAAGCGGATCACGAACCCTCAAGGACGCAACAAGCGAAGCCATCAGGGACTGGATGAACAACCCGGAAGAAACGTTCTACATCATCGGTTCCGTTGTCGGCATGCACCCCTACCCCATGATTGTGCGTGACTTTCAGTCGGTCATCGGCCGTGAAACCCGCCGCCAGATTCTGGCTCAGGCGGGCCGCCTGCCGGACGTCATCACCGCCTGTATCGGCGGCGGGAGCAATGCTGTCGGCATGTTCTATGACTTCCTCCCGGATGCCGGCAGCATCGAACTCGTCGGAGTCGAAGCCGCCGGCGAAGGGCTTGACCGGCGACATGCCGCATCCCTCACCATGGGCAGCCCCGGAGTTCTCCACGGAGCCATGACCATGCTTCTCCAGAACGAGGATGGCCAGATACAGGAAGCGCACTCCATATCGGCAGGACTCGACTACCCCGGCGTCGGACCCGAGCACTGCCACCTGCAGCAGCTCGGCCTTGTCAAGTACACTTCGGTCACCGACGATGATGCCATGTCGGCACTGCGTACGCTGGCAGAAACCGAAGGCATCATCTGCGCCCTCGAGTCGGCACATGCAGTCCGCTACGCCATCACCCGGGCCCCTGAAATGGCTAAGGACAACATCATCATCGTTAATCTCTCCGGACGCGGCGACAAAGACATGGAGACCATCATGGAAAAGCTTAATCTCTGAAGAGCCTCTCTTGGCGGGCCTTTCGGGCAACAGAAAAAGATTGTGAGGAAAAATCACAAGCCAGTTGCACAAAAAGAAAATATCCTTATATTTATGGCTCATTAACGCGGGAATAGCTCAGTTGGTAGAGCACAACCTTGCCAAGGTTGGGGTCGCGAGTTCGAGTCTCGTTTCCCGCTCCGGAACACGAAAGCCTCTGATACAACTCAGAGGCTTTTTTTGTGTTCGTGACATTCCTGAACATGCCCCACCCTCACCCTCCTATATACTTGAACAAAAGGGCGCAAAGAAAGCCGAGCAACGTTGAAAGACCGGTGACGGAGCCCCCCTTGAGGTATGCTTCAGGCAGCATGGTTTCGGCAATGACGGTCAGCATCGCCCCTGCTGCAAATCCTTCCGTAAGCGAAAAGAGATAGGGATCGGCCCCCCGGAACAGGACGTTGCCTGTTGCTGCACCGAGACCGGTCAACAGGGTCAACGATCCCCATATCAGCAGAATATTGCCGGAGCGCATTCCCTGCTGGCGCATGCCGGCTGAACTGGAGAGAGCTTCAGGATAGTTTGACAGAAAAAGTCCTGCAAGCAGGGAAAGGCTGATCATCGGCATTTTAGTCATCATTGCACCGATCATGAGCGACTCGGGGATGCCGTCGAGAAAGATTCCCAGCCAGATGGCTAGCGGAGCGTTCTTGTGGTCCCGCAAATGAGCATTCATCTCTTCGGCGGTCGGCAGGCTCCGACCGGAACTGCCGAGAAGCCCAAGCGCTTTTCTTGTCCACTGGGTCGCAATGTCGGGATTGAAATTCTGCCGATGCTCAAGGTACTCTTTCGCCTTGCCAGAATCCAGAAAAGCGGCAAGCCTCTCTTCAAGCTCCCTGTGGCGGTGAATCAATGCATCGAAGTCCTGCCGTTTGAGAATCCAGAGGCCGGTATCGGTTCCCGCCATGGCCGCTGCCGCATGATGGGCTCCCGTGATCATTGAAAGTGCACCGAAGATGTTTCCCGGCCCGAGTGTTTTCGGCTCAGGATCCTCATCAGCCTGATCAATCATTTCGATGCTTCCGGATTCTATCAGGTACAGCCGGTCGGCATATTCGCTGAACCGGTAAATTACCTCACCTTTATCGTACTGTCGCCACTGCATGTGGCGTGCAACATCTTCAGCAATGGATTCGGGCATGTTTTCGAACACGGGAAACCGTTTTGCCCCGCATAGCAGTTCCGTCGAGCGGTGATCCCGATCATCAATTGAGGGCCTGGCACTGCTGACCGGCTCCGCATGCAGTACCGAAGCGGCTGCATTGGCCGCCCACGCAGATGCTCCGGCGGCATCCATTCCCTGCCGTTCAGTGAGATAATCCTTCACTTCATTTGAAGTAGCAAGGAATCCGGAAAGTTTTTCCCTGAGAGCCGGCGTTGTTTTCAGAATGTTGAAAAAATCATCCTGCCTGATGCTCCATACCGTGCAGGATCCGTCGGTACGCGCTGCCGTTGCGTTCGGTGAACCGGTAATGAAGGCCAGACGGCTGAAGGAGGCCCCGGGCCCCAGCCGAAGGAACGGCTCCATGTTATGGCGTGGATCGAGCAGTTGGACGGCCCCCTCATCAATGATATAGAGCTTGGCATGAGTATCCCCTTTCTGGTAGAGCAGTGCGCCCGGAGGATACTCTTTCATGCGCGTAATGGCAGCAAGCTGGCGAAGCTCCGCCTCAGGAAGGTCCTTCAGGAACGGAATGCGCTTGAATGTCCCTCCGAGACGGGTGAATTTCTGCTCGCGACGATGATTAAAATAACTGAGGGTCGTGGAGGTCTTTCTCAGAAACCCGCCCCGGTTATTGATAACACTGTTGAGGGAAAGGTAGAGGAGGCTTCCGGCAATGCAGCCGGAGGCAACCATCGGGAACAGGCCCTCTTCAAGCGAAGGGACAACAAGATCTACGGTAAGGGCGGCAAGAAGTGCACCCGCGCCGAAAGCCATCAGTATGGCAAGCGTTTTATTAGAAAATCTCCAGAACATTGCCGTCAGAGTGCCGAGCGGAAGGGAAACGGCGCTAACAAGGCCAATGAGAAACGCATCAACAGTCGCTGTCTCCATAGAGGTTTGTGGATCTGACGATGATGAGGGACAGACAGTCCGAAACTTTAGCAAACATAGGTATTTTTTCCCTTCGTGAGACACCAGCCGGCATTGTTGTAACATTAACACAACAACCATCGTCAGAAGAGCGCATTCACCCTGGGCGGTTTTACCATGAAAATTTGGGAAAGTCTCCCCTTCCGGCTTATATTCGTTCCTTTTACCGGATTCCCGCTATGAGCGGGAAAGCATGCCTCTCCCCGAATCCATCGGGAAATGGTATTGCTCAACAAATGATTCGGGAAAATTGCAGCAAAAGTCGCGACCACGAGACTTTACAAAAAACACTCCGGAGAGGTGGCAGAGTGGTTGAATGTGGCGGTCTCGAAAACCGTTGTGCGCGCAAGTGTACCGAGGGTTCGAATCCCTCCCTCTCCGCCATTTGGCGTTTCCAAGACGCCCCATATAGCCCGAAAAGCCCTGTAAAATCAGGGCTTTTCTTGTTTTGGGGTCTGCGGTAGTCTACATTGTTATTGTGGGGTCCGGGTTTTTTGGTGGTACTTTTTCTGGTAGATACCACCAACCGGATTTCGGATACCATCAAGACGAAATTCAAGCCGATGCCAAAACGGATACTCCCCCTCTCCGATGCTCAAGTGAGCAAGTCCAAACCGACTGAAAAGGATTACAAGCTTTCAGACGGCGCAGGCCTCCATCTTCTTGTGACAACCACCGGCGGCAAGCTCTGGCGTTTCCAGTACCGGTTCGACGGGAAACAGAAGTTGCTGGCCTTGGGGCAATATCCTCAAATCACCCTTGCCAACGCACGAAAGCGGCGCGAGGATGCCAGAGTCCTCCTGGCCAACGGACAAGATCCCGGAGCGGCAAAACAGGCCGCCAAGAAAGCAGCATTGATCAACGATGCCTCATCATTCGAGCTGATAGCCCGTGAGTGGTACGGCAAGAATGAGGAGGTATGGTCTCCCGGCCATGCGTTGACGGTCAAATGCCGTCTTGAAAAGGACGTGTATCCGGCGATTGGCAGCAAACCAGTCTCTGAAATCAAGGCTTCAGACGTCCGTGACATGCTCCTGAATATCGAAGCCAGGGGAGCCGCAGAAACGGCTCTCAGAATCAAGATCATGTGTGGCCAGGTGTTCCGGTATGCTGTTGCTACTGGCAGGCTTGAACATGATCCATCCTCCGCACTGAAACCTCGTGAGATTTTCAGGCGTCGTGAAACCAGGCATCATGCTGCTGTTACCGACCCGAAAGAGCTTGCCCCGCTGCTGAAGGCTATTGACGAATATCAGGGCACCCTTGTCGTGAAATCAGCCCTGCAACTCGCAGCCATGCTGTTCGTCCGCCCTGGCGAGCTTCAGAAAATGGAGTGGTCACAGATTGACTTTGAAACAGGCACCTGGTCGATTCCGGCGGAACTCATGAAGATGAAGCAGCCGCACGTCGTCCCGCTCCCCCGTCAGTCAATGGCAATTCTTCGAAAACTGCAGCCGGTAAGTGGCCGCGGCCAATATGTCTTCCCCGGTCGAGCCTCTCGTCCGATGAGCAACAACAGCATCAATGCGGCACTCCGCTATCTCGGTTTCGACAAGGATATCGTAACCGCCCACGGCTTCCGGGCGACCGCCAGAACGATCCTTGACGAGGTCCTCGGGTTTCGCGTCGATCTGATCGAACACCAACTCGCCCATGCGGTGCGGGACCCCAACGGCCGCGCCTACAACCGCACCTCATTTCTTGATGATCGTCGTCTGATGATGCAGAAATGGGCGGATTACCTTGACGGTCTGAAAGCGGCGTAAGGCGCACCGCTGTATATCGTACAGGCGCACAATAACGCCCCTGTTTTTTCCCCTCCCTTCATATCCTACACCTGCGCCCGGCCATTGGCCGGGCATTTGGTCTTGCCTTGCCTCAGCTGAAATCGTTTTGTCCGTAAAACTCGGTATCGGTTATAGGCATCTTCATGATGAGAAAACTTGCAAACCAAAATTTTTCATCATGGAACAGAAATTTTATCGCATCCGTCAGATCATTGGTGACCCGAAAAAGGGCATTCCACCAATTATTCCGGTGAGTCGTGCATCGTGGTATAAGGCAGTGGCCGAGGGGCGATTCCCCAAGCCGGTCAGGCTCACAGAAAAAACGTCGGCATGGCGGGCTGCCGACATTCAGGAACTGGTTGAACGTTTTGACAAAGGCATGAACGCTGCCCCGAAAAAGGATGGTGCAGCATGAAACAGGAAGACCAATCCGTCCTCAATGAGGAAATGCGACAAGAAGCAGTAAACGCCTTCAGAAGACTGCGACAGCAGTATGAGACTTCCAGAAAGTCTGAGAGAATGAAGCTGGATACCAGGCTGAAGGCGGACTTTGCCAGGCTTCGGGCGGCGACGCCGGAGGCGCGGGTCTGTGTGTACGGCATGTATCGTTCGGTCCCCTTCATCGATCCGGTTGCAGCCGAGCGGTACAACCGGCGGGGAGCCGGCAGGTTATGAACCCGGGCTCGAGTAGTTCACGCGCAACGTACATCTCAAATGGTGAGGGCTCGATGGCCGGAACGACACCTGAAGCTCATCCGCAAAAGGTAAGCAGCGGCGTTTTTTCCTCTATGGGACAAACCGGGACTTCCAACGTGCACCACGTTCACCATGTTCACCAATCCGGAGCAGATGCACAAGAGATTGAGCGCTGTGTGTCGGTTGTCGAGGAGGTGATACGGCGCGGCAAGGATGAACCGGCACTCTATGCGGGTGAGGCGTTCCAGGCGGCATGGCAATGCATTAGCGAGAACTCCCCGGAGCAGCGGTTTCGATTGCGGGTCAAGATCAAGCAGCATAAGCCGTCTGGAATCCCGTTAAACGAGATTGACCGGTTTGGATCACGCACTGACGGTGATGAGGCGCTGTGCACGGCAGATGCCCTGGTTGCATTGGCGACGAGAACCGGAGAGCTGTTTTTCGATGAAACAACCAGGGATGGCTTTGTCGACGTCGGCATCGAAACAATGAAGGTCCGGAGCACGAGGTTCGCCGATTGGCTGAGTTACCACTATTTCCATGAGTCCTGCGGGTCGTCGGCCAGTGATTCGGCATTGAAACAGGCCTGTGGCACGTTGTCCGGGATTTGTCAACATGAAGGCAAGCCCGAGCGGGTGTTCCTCCGTGCCGGACGACATGCAAAGAGTGGCGGCTATTACCTGCATGGGATCGGCGAGCAGTGGCGCGTGGCCGAAGTGACCGGCAGGGGCTGGCGCTTGCTGGATGTTGCTCCGGTAAAGTTCTGGATATCGGGCTCAGCGGCGCCTTTCCCGGAACCGGTGCGAGGCGGCGATATAGGCCGGCTGTGGGAGCTGGTCAACATTCCCGAGGAGGAGCGGTTGCTTGTGCTTGCCTGGATTCTTGAGGCATGGCGCCCGGACACGCCGTTTCCGGCATTGGAGCTCTGCGGTGTGCAAGGGTCGGCCAAGTCCAATACCGAAAAGCGGATCCGCTCCCTGGTCGATGCGAGTTCGGCCCCATTGCGGGCCGCGCCCAAGACCGTCGAGGATGCCTTTGTTGCGGCCGCCAACAACTGGGTTGTTGCCCTGGACAATGTTTCCCACTTGACACCAGGCCTGCAGGATGCGTTCTGCATCATGGCGACCGACGGCGCCTATGCAGGCCGAACATTATTCACCAATAGCGACGAGACCGTGATAACGATCAAGAGGCCAGTGCTTCTCTCAGGCATCAACAACATCGTAACGGCTCAAGACCTGATTTCCAGGACGGTGCATATCGAATTGCCAGTCATCGCAGGCCGCCGGCGACTGGAATCGGAGCTTAATGCCGCCTTCAATGAGGCCTGGCCGGAGATATTCGGCGGGTTGCTGGACCTGTTCGTGAGTACGCTTGCGATGCTGCCGAAAACAGAACTTCCTGCCGATGCGCTCAGGATGGCTGACTTCAACCACCTCGGGGAAGCGATGGCACAAAGTCTGGGCTATGAGCCGCGGGTATTCACGGTATTATATCATGGCAATTACCAGGAATCGATACAGCGGGCGATGGAATCAAGCCCGGTTGCCTTGGCTGTTGTCCAGATGTCAGAAGATGCCCCTTATGAGCGCGTGTTCGACGGGACTTACAAGGAGCTTCTCGAAAAGCTGCTTCCGTTCAGGTCGGACAGTGAGGGATGGCCGAAAAGCGAGAAGGGACTGGCCAATGCCCTGAAACGGCAGATCCCGGCTCTCCAGGAGGTCGGGGTTATCCTGATTCCGGAAACAGGGGCGAAGCAGAGCAAGAAAGGGCGCCGAATCACCATCCGAAAAAGTGAACGTGGTGAACATAGTGAACATGGAAACGTCCGGAAAGCTGCCGGGGAAAAAATCGAACCAGCTGCTGGCGGCTTCGTCGATCACGATGCAGGGCCATTCTGATGAGCGGGTATCAGTGCACAATGAGAGGTTTTTGGTCAGTTCTTGTAAGGGAAAAAGCAGCTAAAGCATTGTTATAATTGAAATTGATGAGACACACCCCCTATGGCTACGAAAAGGTTGCAGAAACTGAGCGATATCCGGCGCTATCTGGCCAATCTGCTGAACCGGTTTGAGGCTGGCGAGATCAACGAAACCCACCTGAAGGCGGCGGCCTATGTCGCCAATATCCTGACCGGAACGATTAGGGATAGTGAACTTGAAGAAAGGATCATCCGTATGGAGCAACAACTGAACGAGGACGCATGATGAAACGCATGACGGAAAATCGGCTGCAGAATATTGAGGTGGCCGTCACTGACCGGGTCGCAAAGAAAGCGCGGGAGAAAGCCGAGCAGAAAAAGGCTGTCATAATCTCAGAGGGATGGGCATTTCGACTTGAGGATGTCCTACGCCTTACAGAGCATTGGCGCGACGGTCGGAACAAGGACTATCTGCGGGGTGACGTATCGATCGCTGAGCTTGCGCGCCGGGCGGGTATCGAGCCCTATGGCAAGCCATTGGGCGAGGAAGTCACCGATCAGGAGTACCGGGAAATACTGCTCGAAGATGAGGAGTGTGAAGCGAAAGGCTGGACGCTGTGCTTTGTCGATGATGATTTCCACAAGCGCATGGCCTGGTACGAATGGCAAGGCGACAAAAGGGTCTTGGTATCTGAACTTTCGTTCCTCAAAGGATTTACACCCGAACAGCTGGTGGAAATAGGGCACAAATCAGGGGGAAAAACCGGGCGATTCCCATGATCCATGGAAGCGATTTTGAAGCAAGAGGTAATACTATAGAGGCGCACTTCAATGGCCAATACCAAAGCAGGAATCTTGCGAATTGTGACCGGATTGTGGGGTTCGAAAAAACAGTTCAAATACCCGGTTTCACGTCGCATCAGACAGCTTTTGTCCTATGCCTGAGGCTATTTTAATGATAACATGAATGACAAAGAATTCGCGACAAACTTCCAAATAGAGTGAAGATTCCGTAAAATGCCATATACACGGAAATCCGTTATGCAGTATGTCAGATGTCTTGAGTTTGGTTGTTTTATGTGTATTCAGAAGTGCCCACTACCCCGAAAGGACTATGTCATACGCAAGAAGCAGAATCCGAAACCCTCATCCGGAACCATCCTACTTTCGGCGATGCAAGTATTGCGGCCAGCGAATCCATTTACGGCATATGCCCGAAGGCCAATGGGTCGCCTTTGATGGGCCGGATACGGTCCATAAGTGTCCACAGCAAAGCCAATACGAAGATTTGCAATTCCCACGGCATCGAGGCTATCGCAGAGGTGTCGGTTATTCATCCACGCCATCGGCGCCTGATAATACAAGCACCACTCCGACAGGGGCTCTCAATTACAGGAACCCAGACCCTTTTACACATCCTTCTGGTTTTGGGTGGCGTTGGCCTTTTTTGCGCTCTATCTCCTGAACTGAAAGCGCATCTCGGCCGAAGGCCATGATTCAGCAATAATTATCATAGATACGACATGCCAATTGCTAATCGACTGGGGCCGTCAAGCACAGAGTCCAAACGGGCAGATGGGTTCTCTGACTCAGTTCGCTGTCCGATGATTTGCTCTGTGTTGAAAAGAACTGTATTCCCTGATCAGCATTGGCGTCAAAGTGTTTGCGGGAATGATGGCCCGCAAGTTTATTTTGTTTGAAGACAAGCAGTTGTCCAGCCTGATGATCAAGAGATGTATCGGTGTATCGACTGAAGCGACCTACGAGCTGAAGAAGATCGATTCTGATTTTTTTGTTGAAGGGTAAACGAATTACTCGAGAAAGCATTATGGGCGGTTTCGTTCATCAGCAGATCCAAGATGCCGTGCAAACAGCCGAAGGCTTGTACCATCGTCTGGTGCTACTGGTGGGCAAGACAGGTTCCGGCAAGACGGGTGTTCTTCGGGATGTCGCTGAGGAGTTTGGTACATGCGTCATCAACATCAATCTGGCGCTTTCAAGTGAGCTTCTGGAGCTGACAGCGAAAAAGCGGTCACTGCAGCTACCCGAACTTCTCGGCGATATCGTAGACAAAGCCCTGTCCCCGGTGGTGCTGGATAATCTCGAGATCCTTTTCGACAAGGATCTCAAGCAGGACCCCTTGCGGTTGCTGCAGGGTATTTCGAGAAATCGGACAATTGTGGCTTCATGGAACGGCACCATGACTTCGGAGCGGCTGTTGTATGCTGAATCCGGCCATACCGAGTACCGCAGTTACGACTCAGTCGATGCTCTGATTGTACGCATGGATAGTGCATACGCGGGTGACCCGGCAATAATAATGAGAGAAAGAGGGGAAGTATGAAATACGGAGACCTTATCCAATTCGACGCGATCGAATCGGTCGTTCAGTTGCGTGATGCAGAGAAATCAAGTGCGGCCAGTCGCCTGGTAAACACTTATGTGATATCCGAGGAAATGGGCGAGCGGCTCATACAGCTTGTCATTCCACAGTTGCAGTTCGATCAGCCGGTAGACAATAAGGGCTTATTGGTGGTTGGTAACTATGGTACCGGTAAATCGCACTTGATGTCGGTCATTTCGGCGATTGCTGGCGATGGTTCTTTGTTACCGCAACTGAAGCATATAGCGGTTCGCAACCATGCGGCCAGTATTGCCGGTCGGTTCAAGGTTATCCGTACCGAGATTGGAGCGACCACCATGTCCCTGCGAGATATCTTGGTTGCTGAGCTGGAAGAGAATCTCGAAAATCTTGGCGTGGAGTTTGTGTTCCCCGAAGCCGGTACCATCGCCAGTCACAAGCGAGCCTTCGAAGACATGATGGAGAAGTTCAGGCAGGCTTACCCCGATCATGGCCTGCTGCTGGTGGTCGATGAACTGCTCGACTATCTGCGCACCCGCAAGGACCAGGAACTGATCCTCGACCTCAACTTCCTCCGCGAGGTTGGCGAAGTCTGCAAGGGTCTGCGCTTCCGTTTCATGGCCGGTGTCCAGGAAGCTATTTTCGATAGCCCGCGATTTGCCTTTGTTGCCGACAGCATCCGCCGGGTAAAGGACCGCTTCGAGCAGATTCTCATTGCACGCAACGATGTGAAGTTTGTCGTGGCGGAACGACTGCTCAAGAAGAACGCCGAACAGCAGGCCAAAATTCGTGACTACCTGATGCCGTTTGCCAAATACTACGGTAGGCTCAATGAGCAGATGGATGAGTTTGTCCGGCTTTTCCCTGTACATCCTGATTATATCGATACCTTCGAGCGGGTTACCGTGGTGGAAAAGCGCGAGGTGCTCAAAACCCTGTCCATGAGCATGAAAGGCATTCTCGGCAAGGAGGTGCCAGAGGATGAACCCGGCCTGATCGCATTCGACAGCTATTGGAGTACGCTCAAACAGAACGCCTCGTTCCGGGCTATTCCCGAGATCCGGGCCGTCATTGATTGTAGCCAGGTGCTGGAATCCCGCATCGAGAACGCCATCACCCGCAAACAATACAAACCGATGGCGCTGCGCCTTATCCATGCGCTGTCCGTTCACCGCCTTACCACTGGCGACATCTATGCACCCATGGGAGCATCCGCCGAGGAGCTACGTGACCGT
>NZ_LVWG01000010.1 GCF_001622165.1 Pelodictyon luteolum | reverse complement strand
TTTTTGCGATTATTTTGTTGTACAGCGCTGTATTTAGACCGTCAGTGATTACTTTGCACCCCCCTGTTGCGCATGGTTTACGCAGTGAACCGCCGGAATTGCGGGGAGTTTCCGTTCGCCGGAGGGGGAGACTGTAAATTTTAGGCTGTTAGTGTATGATTGAAGGTTTGGATCCGCACTGGTATGCGGTATATGTCCGGTCGCGGTACGAAAAAAAGGTCCACCAGTGGATGCTGGAAAAAGAGCTTACCAGCTTCCTTCCTCTCATGGAGACGGTCCGTCAGTGGAGCGACCGGAAGAAAAAAGTCTACGAACCCCTCTTCCGGGGTTATGTGTTCGTCCATATCGACATGAAGCACGAACATGTGAAGGTGCTTGAGACCGAAGGGGTGGTGAAGTTCATCGGCATCGGCCGGAACCCTTCAGTGATCAGCCCGCGTGATATCGAGTGGCTCAAGACGCTGGTCCGTGAGCCCGATGCGCTGCACCAGACGGTCTCATCGATCCCATACGGCAGAAAGGTCCGCGTGCTGGCCGGTCCCTTCAAGGACCTTGAGGGAGTGGTGGTCAAAGAGGGCCGCGAGGAGCGGCTGGTGGTGTTTTTCGAGAGCATCATGCAGGGCATCGAGGTGTCGATCAGCCCCGACCTTCTTCTTCAGCTGAAGTGAGGGTACTCCGTTCAGTCCTGAAGTTCCTTCCACAGCAACAGCCCCGTCTCACGGTCCAAAGAGCGTGAAAGCGCTGCCCCTCCGACGGGTTCGAACGCCTCGATGATATATTCGCAGGCAAACACCGTGGTGCCGGGTGCCAGATGCCCTCCGTTTACTCTCCCCTCCCGGTCGGCGAGCGCAATATGGGCGTGGATCATCGGGTTCCCTTCGGAAAGGGAGATATTGCCCATGAGGGAGACGATCTCCCGGCCTCCGTGGATGCTGCTGTAGCGGTATGCTCCCGCATGCTGGTCGTAATAGCCGATCCGGGCTCCGGTGACGGCGCCGATTGCCTCGATGCGCCCCATGCTCACGTTTTCCTCCCTGCAGACGGCACGGAGCCCTTCAAGGAGGTCCGCTCCTTTCCCCAGCCGTCCCATGATGCGGCGCTGCGCTTCAACCCTCCGCCGTATTGCCATAGTGACTCACTTATTGGTTTGCTGTTCTCATCCTTCTGTGCATGCTTCCAGCCGTTTAAGCTCTTCGGCCAGAAAACGGGCGGTCTGGGATGCTCCGTTGCGGGCCAGTTCTTCAGGTGTTCCTTCGCCAACGATGTAGCCCCCTTCATGTCCGCCTTCGGGACCGAGGTCGATGATCCAGTCGCTGTTCTGGATGATGTCAAGGTTGTGCTCGATGATGATGACGGTGTTGCCTTTGTCGACAAGACGGCGGAGGACCTCGAGCAGGTGCTGGATGTCCTGGAAATGCAGCCCGGTGGTCGGCTCGTCGAGGATGTAGAGCGTTTTTCCGGTCTGTATTTTCGCGAGTTCAGCGGAGAGCTTTATGCGCTGTGCCTCACCTCCCGAGAGCAGGGGCGAGGGCTGGCCGAGCTTGAGGTAGCCGAGTCCGACGCTCTGCATGGTGGAGAGGATTCTCTTTATGCGGGGGAAGTCCACGAAAAACTCAGCCGCCTCCTCAATGGTCATTTCAAGCACATCGGCAATCGATTTACCCCGGTATTTCACAAGCAGCGTTTCGCGGTTGTAGCGTTCACCCTTGCAGTTTTCGCACTGTACGTAAACATCAGGCAGGAAGTTCATCTCGATTTTACGCGTGCCGGCACCCTGGCAGGCCTCGCAACGTCCGCCCTTGACGTTGAAACTGAACCGGCCGGCCTTGTATCCGCGGATCTGCGCTTCGGGAAGGCGGCTGAAAAAGTCACGGATGAAGGTGAATGCGCCCGTGTAGGTCGCCGGATTGGAGCGCGGCGTACGACCGATCGGTGACTGGTCGACGGCGACGACTTTGTCGATGTGCTGCAGACCTTCAATTCCGCGCGAGGGGTATGCGGGGATTTTTGAGCGGTAGAAGTGTCGCGCCAGAATGGGGTAGAGTGTTTCGTTGATGAGGGTCGATTTACCGGACCCGCTGACCCCGGTGATGCTGACGAGGGCACCGAGAGGGATTGAGACGTCGACCCCTTTGAGGTTGTTCCCGCTGCATTCCCTGATCTTCAGGAACTTCTGTTCCTGGGGCTGTTCCTCGGGCTCTTTCGCTTCGGCCTTGCATGCCACCCTGAGGCGACCCGTGAGGTATCCTGCCGTCAGCGAGCGGGGGTCGAGCGATGCGGCCGGACCCTGGGTGACGATTTGGCCGCCGTATTCGCCGGCGCCGGGACCCATGTCGATGATTTCGTCGGCTTCCTGCATGGTGTCGCGGTCGTGCTCTACGACAAGTACGGTGTTGCCGAGGTCGCGGAGGCGAAGCAGGGATCCTATAAGCTTGTGGTTGTCGCGCTGGTGGAGACCGATGCTGGGTTCGTCAAGCACATAGAGGACGCCGCTGAGTTGCGAGCCGAGCTGCGAGGCGAGTCGTATGCGCTGGGCCTCTCCGCCGGAGAGTGTCTGCGATCCGCGGTCGAGCGACAGGTAGCCGAGGCCCACGTTCAGGAGGAACTCGAGCCGTTTGGTGATCTCATGCAGCACCGGTTCGGCAACCAGCTTTTCCTTCGGGCTGAGGTTCGGCTGTAGCGTGCTGAAGAAGTTGAGGGCTTCGGGAAGGGGAAGCGCTTCAGCTTCAGCGATGTTCAGTCCGCCTACCTTCACCAGCAGGCTGTCGCGCTTCAGGCGCGCTCCTCCGCATTCGGGGCAGGGCTGGCGGACCATGTAGCTTTCCGCCCATTCGCGGACTTTCGGCGTTGAGGCGTTGCTTCTTACCTCTTCGACGTAGGGAAGAGCCCCCGGGAATTTCTGCGGATAGGATGTGTCCTGCCCGGAGTAGGTATAGCTGACGTCGAAAGTCCTGCTGCCGGATCCCTGCAGAAGGATCTCCATGGCCTCGTCGGGGATGGCTGAAACCGGGGTGTCGAGAGTGAAGTTGAAGTCCCTGGCGATAGCTCGGATGACCTGCCAGAGGTTCCTCTTCCCGGGCTTGCCGAAGGGGTCGATGGCGCCTTCCGTGAGTGAGCGTGAGCGGTCGGGTACCATCAGCGCGGTGGAGAGCTGCATCTGCTCGCCGAGACCGTTGCATACGGGGCAGGCACCGAAGGGGGAGTTGAAGCTGAAGTGGTTCGGGGCAAGGGTGTCGACCGGCACGGAGCCATCGGAATAAGCGTAGCGCGTGCTGAATGTGAGCTGTTTTCCCGCACCGTTTTCCAGATCAAGAGGATCGCAGATGACGCTCGAGCGGTGCTCTGAGAGCGAGACTGCCAGATGCACCGCCTTCGTGATGCGTTCAAGGGCGTCGGGGCCGGTGACGAGCCTGTCGACAACGAGTTCAATGGTGTGGGTCCTGTAGCGTTCGAGCTGCATGTCCTTTACCATCTCGCGGTACTCTCCGTCAACACGTACCCGCACCCATCCCTTCAGCATGAGCCGCTCAAAGAGTTCGCGGTAATGGCCCTTGCGTCCGGTGACGAGCGGGGAGAGAATCTGGATTTTCGTGCCTGCCGGGAGGGCGGCGATTGCTGCCGTGATGTCCTCTTCGCTCTGTTTCTGGAGCATATAGCCTGTCACGGGGTCGTAGCGCCGTCCGGCTTTTGCATAAAGCAGGCGTACGAAATCATGGATTTCAGTGATGGTTCCTACCGTGGAACGGGGCGAACGGTTCGTGCTTTTCTGGTCGATGGCGATGACCGGCGACAGCCCTTCGATGAAGTCGACGTCGGGTCGTTCGATGTTGCCGATGTACTGGCGTGCATAGGGGGAGAGGGTTTCCATGAACCGCCGCTGCCCTTCGGCGTAGATGGTGTCGAAGGCGAGGCTGGATTTTCCCGAGCCGGACAGGCCCGTTATGACGACGAACCGGTTGCGGGGTATCTTGAGGGAGATGTTCTTCAGGTTGTGGACCCTTGCCCCCCTGATTGTGATATGACTGAAATCCATGCGGCTGCTCTGTCTTGAAGGTCGGAGGTGACGGCCCAAAAAAAATACTGTTCCTAAATCTATGAATGTTCCGTGAAACGGCAACCTTTCAACAGGTGCTATTTCAACAGGTGTTGAAGCTTCAGCGTTTCAGCCCTCTTTCTTGTTGGCGGACGGACAATGGAAAAAGGCGGCTGAAGCCGCCTTTCCACCATCCTTTCTCCATACTTCCTCAGCCGAGAAGTGCAGCCCGTGCCGCTGCAAGCCTGGCGACCGGGACCCGGTAGGGGCTGCATGAGACATAGTTGAGCCCTGTCTTGTGGCAGAACTCGACCGAGGCGGGATCGCCACCGTGTTCACCGCAGATGCCGAGCTTGAGATCCGGCTTCACGCTCCGGCCATCACTGGCCGAGATGGTGATGAGTCGTCCCACCCCCTCGATATCGATGGATTCGAACGGGTTACGCGGAAAAATGTCATACTGCTGATAGGTGGGGAGGAACTGCCCGGAGTCGTCGCGGCTCATGCCGAGTGTCATCTGGGTGAGGTCGTTGGTACCATAGCTGAAGAAGTCCGCTGCTGTGGCGATTTCGGCGGAGGTTATGGCCGCCCTCGGGACTTCGATCATGGTGCCGACGAGGTATTTGACTCCAATCCACTGCTCGGCGATGACGCTGCGGGCGGTCTTGTGGATGATTTTGGCGGTGATTTCAAGCTCTTTCAGGGTACTGACGAGCGGAACCATGATTTCCGGTACCACCTCGAGCCCCTCCTGGCGGAGTTGGCAGGCGGCTTCCATGATGGCCTGTACCTGCATGATGGTGATTTCGGGATGGAGGATACCGAGCCGGCATCCGCGCAGGCCGAGCATTGGGTTGAACTCGTGAAGGGCGGCGATGCGTTCTTTGACGTGTTCGTATGGTTTCCCCATGCCGATAGCCATGCGCATGATCTCTTCATCCGATTGGGGGAGGAACTCATGCAGGGGCGGGTCGAGCAGGCGGATGGTTACAGGGCGCGATCCCATCGTCTTGAACAGGCCGTAGAAGTCCTCCCGCTGGTAGGGAAGGAGTTTGCTGATGGCGGTGTTGCGTTCCTCCAGATCGTCGGCAAGGATCATCTCCCGCATGGCCTGGATGCGTTCACCCCCGAAAAACATGTGCTCCGTGCGGCAGAGGCCGATGCCTTCGGCGCCGAAGGTGATGGCAATGGCAGCCTGATCGGGCTGGTCGGCGTTGGCGCGGATCTGCAGGTGGCGGTATCGGTCGGCCCACTGCATGAGCTGGTTATATACCTCCCACGATGGAGCATCTTCAGGTTTACGGGTCCCATCGACCAGCACCTCGATGATTTCCGAGTTACGGGTCGGCAGACTACCTGCAATGACCTCTCCGGTGGTGCCGTCAAGGGAGAGGTCGTCACCTTCACGGAGTACCACGTTGCTCCCCTCGATGCGCATCTCTCCTTTCTGGTAATCGATCGACAGGGCGCCGCAGCCGACCACGCACACCTTGCCCATCTGTCGCGCAACGAGTGCGGCGTGGGATGTCATTCCGCCGCGTTCGGTAAGGATGCCCTCCGACACGGCCATACCCTTGATGTCTTCGGGAGAGGTCTCTATGCGCACCAGAATGACCGGCTCCCCCCGGCGGTTTCGTTCGGCGGCATCGGTGGCATTGAAGCAGATTTTGCCTGTAGCGGCTCCGGGCCCTGCGTTCAGGCCAGTCGCCAGCAGGCGCCCGCTCTGGACGGCCGCTTGTTTTTCCTTGACGTCGAACACCGGTCGGAGGAGCTGGTTGAGCTGTTCGGGTTCGATGCGAAGGATTGCCTCCTTTTCGTCGATCAGCCCCTCCTTGAACATGTCGACGGCTATTTTCAGCGCGGCGGGTCCGGTGCGTTTGCCTACCCTGCACTGGAGCATGAAGAGTATATTGTTTTCGATGGTGAACTCGATGTCCATCATGTCGCGGTAGTGCTTTTCGAGGGTTGCGCGGATATCATCAAGTTGGCGGTAGATTTCCGGGTTTTCCTCTTTCAGCTGCGAGATGTCGAGCGGGGTGCGGGTGCCGGCAACCACATCCTCGCCCTGCGCATTCATCAGGAACTCGCCGTAGAAGATGTTTTCGCCGGTTGCCGCATCGCGCGTGAAGGCGACGCCGGTGCCGCAGTTCTCGCCCATGTTGCCGAACACCATGGCCTGGACGTTGCATGCCGTACCCCAGTAGCCGGGGATGTGGTTCAGCCGGCGGTAAATGATGGCCCGTTCATTGTTCCAGCTTTCGAAGACAGCGCCGATTGCACCGCGGAGCTGTTCGTGTGGATCGTCGGGGAAGGATCTGCCCGTTTTATCCAGAATGGCGGCTTTGTACTGTCCCACGATTTCCTGCAGGTCTTTTGTACTGAACTCTGTATCGACCGTGATGCCGAGCTTGTGTTTCCTGGTTTCAAGAATCTCCTCGAACGGGTCTTTCTGTTTTTTGTCGGCCGGCTTCAAGCCGAGCACGACATCGCCGTACATTTGCACGAACCGGCGATAGCAGTCCCATGCAAAGCGCGGGTTGCCGGATTTGCGGGCAAGCCCCGCCACCGTCTGCTCATTGAGGCCGAGGTTCAGGATGGTGTCCATCATGCCGGGCATCGAAGCCCTGGCCCCTGAGCGAACTGAAATCAGGAGCGGGTTTTCCGGGTCCCCGAATTTTCTGCCGAGCGCCTCTTCAATGGTGGCCAGTGCCCGGGGAATCTCCTCTTCAAAGAGGCGTTCCGGGTAGGTTTGGCCGTGTTCGTAGTACCAGGTGCAGACTTCGGTGGAGATGGTGAAACCCGGAGGTACCGGCAGGCCGATGTTGGCCATTTCGGCCAGATTCGCTCCTTTTCCCCCGAGGAGGTTCTTCATCGAGGCGTCCCCTTCGGCCCGGCCGCCCGAGAAGGTGTAGATGAACTGCTTCGGTCCGCTTTTCCGGTTCGAGATTTCTCTGGTTGGCATGGTGTAATGCTGGTTGGTGGATTATGAACGGGAATGACTATTTTCAAGAAAAGAAACCCCAATCGGGAAAAAACAGCGGCTTCTCTGGCCGCCATCTACCTGTCGCCGTTTTTCACCTATGGATATCGAGTTAGCCGTCATATTTTTTCAAATCCTGCGCATTGCCGTACCCTATGTCCTGACCTCCGTCGGGGCGGTGTTTTCGGAGCGTGGCGGCGTGGTGAATCTGGCCCTTGAGGGGCTGATTCTTGCAGGCGCATTTGCGGCTTCGGCCGGCATGCACCTCACCGGTTCTGCTACGGCCGGTGTTGCATCCGCCATTCTGGCAGGCCTGTCGGTAGCCCTCCTCTTCGCCTTTATTACCGTAACCCTCGGCGCGGACCAGATCGTTTCCGGCATCGCCTTGAATATACTCATGA
>NZ_LVWG01000009.1 GCF_001622165.1 Pelodictyon luteolum | reverse complement strand
CAACCGAGCGTTCAGTGGCAATCACCAGCCAGCTACTGGGATTCGCCCGCAAGCAGACCGTGCAGCCGGCAGTCATAGGGCTGAACGCACTGGTTGAAGAGTGCCTCCCGATGCTGCGTGGTGCTATGGGGGAATCCATCGCCTGCGTCTGGCACCCCGGCCCCGCCATCAACTCCATCTCGATCGATCCCGGGCAATTCGACCAGATCCTCCTCATCCTCTGCTTGAACGCCCGCGACGCCATAAAAGAGAACGGTACCATTACGATCAACGCCGGCGAGAGTACGACACCGGGATATGCCGTCCTTACCGTAAAGGATACCGGAATCGGCATCAATGAGCGTCATCTTCCGCACATTTTCGAGCCGTTCTTCACCACTAAAGAGGTAGGGAAGGGCACAGGCCTCGGCCTCTCTACCGTCTACGGAATCGTGAAGCAGCACAACGGCCATGTTGCATGCTCCAGCGAACAGGGTAAAGGAAGCACCTTTACCCTGTCCTTCCCCCTGTATAGCGATCCCGCAGTGGCAGAAAAACCTGCCGATGATGAATGGAGTGAGCCGGCCGTAGAGGATAGCAAGGTCATCCTCATTGTTGAAGACGAGCCGGATATTCTGCATCTCGTCCAGACGATACTTGAAAAAATAGGATACCGGGTGCGCTCGGCTCCGGATGGCGAAAGCGCCCTCAAGCTGGACCCGCAGGGCATCAACCTGCTTCTTACTGATGTGGTGTTGCCGGGCATGAACGGCCCTCAGCTCTATGAGATTATGCAGGAGGCCGATCCCGACCTGCAATGTATGTTCATGTCCGGCTACGCACCTGAAAGCCTTGATCACCTTCAGTCGCTGCAGGAAGGAGTGAACTTTATCCGCAAGCCTTTCAGCATCAAAGATCTTGTCGGTCTGGTTCAGCGGTCTTTGGAGCCCCAGTCATACCTCCCCCCTCAATGAAATGGGGGACGTGGAGTGAGTGGTGGTGTCATGGGGTGCACGCCGGACGGTGGCAGCGTGGGATGGATGAAGATGCCGGGCGAAATTGCCGGGCGGAGTGATCCAGCCTGCACGCGCTACGCCTGGCTTGCTGCGCTGATAGCCTCTCGCCATGCCGGCCGCGTCCCGTCCCACCTCTGAAACAGCCGCTCAGCCAGCTCTGCGGCATTTGCTCCGTGTCAAGCTGGCACCGTCAATCCGATCATCTCTTCTTGCTGGCGGTACAAAAATGACTCCGGCGTTCCAAAAAGATCCTTCAGTGCAAGGCGGTTTATCCTTTTTTATTAACCGGGCGCAACTGCGATGAGTTCAGCCGGTCAGTTAAACGCCGACCCGAACGATGGTATCCTAACCAAACAGTAGGAGAATGCATACACGAGGTCATGAAGTCATGCCCGGATACTCCAGAAACAGCCTGTCTCTGGCAACTGACTCGGCCGCCCAGCGGTAGCTGCCCATGGCAGTCTGCACGTGAGTGGTCTCAAGGCAGTCAGACCAATCCAGGATCTGGGCAAAAGAGCGCTCTCTGCAAGCCATTTGCCCAGCTTCTTTTCGAGCGACAGAAGCGCCTTGGTCTTTCCTTTGTCCGCTCTTTGCGAGCCCTCGGCGCATTTGCGTCTGGATAAACTCCGAGATCATCGGCTGCCTCCTTCGCCGGTCTTGTTGTCCTTGAGGGGCAGTTCAAAGGCTTCCATTTTAAACGGATTGTTATACTGGCGACGTGGTGCCTGATGCGTCATAATGCCGATGCCCTGCACTGCAGTGTGCCCTGACGCTGGAATTTATTGTGGGGTATCTTCATTATATCTCGTGGTTTTTTTTATCTTCAGTGACTGATTTGAACGAGCATTCTTCGAGCATTTTTGAGCATTATTGTCTGTATCGCTGATGGAACAGTTACATGATTTACGGGTTTCGAGCATCATCCGGCTTTCTTCCCCCGGTGACCTCAAAGACCGGCTTCCGGTTGATGAGGCGGCGGCACTGGCCATTGCTGCAGGACGTCGCGAAATAGAGGGGATCCTCACGGGCAAGGACCGGCGCATGCTGGTCATTGTAGGCCCCTGCTCGATTCATGATATCAACGCTGCCCGCGAGTATGCCCAGCGGCTGGCAATCCTGCGCAAAGAGCTTGAGGAGGACCTTGTCATCGTCATGCGGGTCTACTTCGAAAAACCGCGCACGACCATCGGATGGAAAGGGTTCATCAACGATCCGCATCTAGACGATACCTACGATATCGAGCACGGTCTTTATCATGCCCGCAAGCTGCTCCTTGAAATCAATGCCATGGGTCTGCCCTGTGCGACGGAGTTCCTTGACCCCATTACCCCGCAGTATGTGGCCGATGTCATCAGCTGGGCTGCCATCGGCGCCCGCACCATCGAGTCGCAGACGCACCGGCAGATGGCCAGCGGCCTTTCCATGCCGGTCGGGTTCAAAAACTCGACGGACGGCCGTCTCGGCGTAGCCGTTGACGCCATCCGCTCGGCGATGCACCCGCACAGTTTTCTCGGCATCGACCAGGAAGGGCGCAGCAGCGTGATCACCACCAAGGGCAACCCGTTCGGGCACATGGTTCTTCGCGGCGGCAGCAAGGGGCCTAATTATGATGCATCGAGCATCGCCGAAGCCGAAGCGCTCTTGAAGAAAGCCGGGCTCGAGCAGTCCCTGCTTGTTGACTGCAGCCATGCAAATTCCGGTAAACAGCACGCCCAGCAGCTGAAGGTGTGGGAGGACATCCTCCGCCAGAAGCGTGAAGGCAGCAGAAGTATTGCCGGCGTCATGATCGAAAGCAATATCTGTTCCGGCAACCAGCCTTTTCCCGAAGACCCCCAGAAGCTCCATTACGGCGTCTCGATTACCGACGAGTGCATCTCGTGGGAAGAGACTGAACGGATGCTGCGTGAGGGAGCTGATACCATGCACTCAATTCTCTGACTTTCGCTTTCTAAACCATAACCCAAATCAACATGAATATCGATAAGCTTGTTCTTGCCATAGCTGGACTTCTCATTCTCGTCAGTGTTTCCCTTGCTGTTACCATCAGCACCGGATGGCTCTGGCTCACCGGCATTGTCGGCGCCATGATGCTTCAGTCCGCATTCACCGGTTTCTGCCCGATGGCCCTCATTCTGAAGGCACTCGGCGTCGAGCCCGGCAACGCGTTCAAGTGACCTTTCAGCCGGAGATTTATCAATGACATAATCCCCCTTTCCAGGGGGATTTGTATTCCTAAATGAGACAACCATTCGAGGAGGGAGGGCGAAATGTCCATCGAAATCAGGCAGGTGCATACAAAGCAGGAACGCAAGGCGTTCATCAAGTTCGCCTGGAAGGTCTACCGGGATGACCGGCAGCTGAAAGAGAACTGGGTGCCGCCGGTGATCTCCGACTACATGAAGACGCTGGACACTGAGGCTTTCCCGCTCTACGAACATGCAGAACTTGCAATGTTCACCGCCTGGAAGGACGGCTCCATGGCCGGAACCATTGCCGCCATCGCCAACCGCCGCCATAATGAGGTGCATGGCGACCGTGTCGGGTTCTGGGGCTTTTTCGAGTGCCTGAACGACCAGGGGGTTGCCGACGCCCTCTTTGCCGCAGCTGCGGACTGGCTGAAGGGAAAAGGGCTGGACACCATGCGCGGTCCTGTCAGCCCTTCAATGAACGACCAGTGCGGCATGCTTACCAAAGGCTATGACAGTCCTCCGGTCTTCCTCATGCTCTACAACCCGCCCTATTACAACGATCTTGTCCAGAAAGCCGGTCACCATGTCGGTCAGGAACTGCTGGCATGGTACATCGACCAGAAGATCATCGACATTGCGCGGCTACGCAAAATCTCGGCGCATGTGATGAAGCGTGAGGGGCTGTCGATCAGGATCATCGACATGAAGAATTTCGAACGGGAAATCGAGCTGGTGCGTGACATCTACAACAGCGCCTGGGAGAAAAACTGGGGGTTCGTGCCGATGACGGACAAGGAGTTCGACTTCATGGCCAAGAGTTTGAAGCCGATCGCCAACCCGCACTATATTTATTTCGTAGAGGACTCCAATGGACGTACCATCGGGTTCTCCCTCTCACTGCCTGACATCAACCAGGCGCTCCGCCATGTGAACGGCAACCCGTTCACTCCCTGGGGGTTCGTGAAGTTCCTCTGGTACCGGCGCAACATCTCCCTTGTCCGCACCATTGTGATGGGAGTGCTGCCCGAGTACCGCAACAAGGGGATCGACAGCATCCTGAACACGCATATTGCCGATTACGGGGGCCAGCACGGCCTGTTCGCCAGTGAGATGAGCTGGGTGCTCAAGTCCAACGAGGCCATGAGCAAGCTCGCCAAGGTCATCGGAGGCAAGCCCTATAAGGAGTATGTGATTTACGAAAAACAGATCGCCTGATTCAGCATCCGAAGTATCGCTTCAGTGCGGAGCCTGCCGTGATGCGGTCGCGTTCTGAAATTGACCCGAGTTTCCTTGTTACGAGCTTTGTCTCAAGCGTAAAGCATTTCATGCGGATTCTGCAAGGGTGCATCAGGTTGGCTTCTGACCAGTCCAGAATCTCGAAATCGCTTTCCCATCTGCTGTTATCTGCCTTTGTGATCATCGAGAGGATAAGATGGTCATGCGACTGGTTGAAGGTTCCGGTCGAGATTACCAGGGCAGGTCTTCGTTTGGTTGTTGACCGGTCAGTGAAAGGAAAAGGAACCACTACCGTGTCAAATTGTTCAAAGCCCATCCCAGGCCTCCTCATCCTCCGCGCTATACCATTCCGAGAGCGATTCTTCAACACACGTGAGATACGGGTCCGCCTTCGGCCTGATTTTCCTCATGATGATGTGATCGCCTTCAATACGAAGATCAAGGACATCTCCTGTTTTTAGTCCGATTTTTTTTCGGATCCTGATCGGGATGGTCATTTGGCCTTTTTCAGTGAGTCGACTGAGTTCCATGGCTGTCATGTGGCTTGTTGGAAAATCCTGCAAGTAAGAATATATGATTTCCCGGATAAGGTCAAACCTTCTTTGTTGCATGTACCGGAGACTATGGTCGGATGCATCTGCCGCCCCATAAACAGCGAAAGGGCCCGAAGGCCCTTCTGCTGCTCTCTCTGTCAAGCACACACACAAGACAGTCGAAGGAAAAGAACATGGAACAGCGGTTTAGAACGATGCCATGAACGTGAGAAATGACTTCTCGGAGTCCGGATTGTATATGTAAGCAGCTGTGTAGCGATCTTTGGAGACAGAGATGCCCGTGTTGACGACAGCAAAGTCTGTGCTACTGCTTCCAGGGCGGTAGTATGCTTCGCTTCCGCCGCCAACAAAAGCAGATGCAGTGAAGCCATCCTTGTCATAGAAACCATATCCAACCTCACAGTAGACAGCGTTTTTGGTATCGATACCGCTGAGATTGACTGCGGCCAAAAGGCTCAGGTCATCGATATCACCACTTGCGCTGAGTTCCACGACGTTCGGGCCGTCTTCACCGAAGTCAAATGTGTTTCCGGTGCCGGCAGTGCAATTGTAGTTGGTAACCGTCATGGTCACAGGTCCGACAGGGACTGATGCAAAGAGGTCAAGCTCCTTATACCGGGTTCCATTAGTTTCCGAGACAGCATACGAGCCCCATGCACCGACTTCAACGCCGATGCCCGCGAAGGTGTAGCTGAGGCTCGGCTGGATGTTCAGTCCGCCGTCAAATTCTGTACCTCTCCATACATAGCTGCTGACGACGTCTGCGCCGATGCTGAAGCCTTCGTCTGCTTTTGCGGTGCCGGTGAATGTTGCTGCCAGCGCTACTGCGAGTGTCAGGAATTTTGCGGTCTTTCTCATTGGATTTCTCCTGTTTGCTTATTGTTGTGTGGTTGCCGGGGCACCCGGTTTCCGGGTACCCCGACGATGGGTTGTTTATTGAAAAGAACAGTTGTTTTCCTTATCCGATGGCGTCTTCACCTTTTTCTTCTGTGCGGATCCTGACGCATTCGGGGAGGTCGAAGATGAAGATCTTTCCGTCTCCGATTTCACCGGTCTTGGCCCCTTTGACGATGGCTTTCACGGTTTTTTCGGCATACTCTTCATTGACTCCGATTTCCAGTTTGATCTTTTTGAGGAGGTTGACCTCGCTCGGTACGCCGCGGTAGACCTCTGTGTAGCCTCCCTGTGCACCGCAACCCAGCGCGTTGGTAACCGTCATCTTCCTCACTCCAACCTCTGCAAGCGCAGCCTTCACGTCAGGCAGCTTGTGGGGCTGGATCATTGCGACAATGTATTTCATGTGTGAGCTCCGGTTGTTTGGTTACTGAGTTGTGAAAATCTGGAATCCGTAGTAGGCCTCCTCCTCATGCTCGGAGATGTCAAGGCCCTTCATTTCATCGTCCCTCGAGACGCGGAGGACGCCCATCGCCTTCAGGATGAAGAACAGAACAAGCATTGTAGCGAATCCCCAGAGCGGGATGGCGATGGAGCCGACGAGCTGCGCGACCATCGGCTGTCCGCCGAAGATCCATGCTGCCACACCGCCCCAGACACCGTTGAGTCCATGCACCGGCCATGCGCCGACAGGGTCATCGATCTTCAGCACGTCGAGCAGCTTGATGCCGGCAACGACCAGGATACCGCCGACTGCACCGATGATGAGCGATTCGTCATAGGTGACGGCATCGCAGTTGGCCGTGATGGCGACAAGACCGGCAAGCATGCCGTTGAGCCCCATGGTGAGATCGGGCTTCTTGAAGAGCGCCCATGCGAAGAACATTGCCACAACCGCACCGGCAGTTGCCGCAAGGGTGGTGTTGGCTGCGATCAGCATGACGGCATTGGTGTTGTCAGCGCCGACGACTGCAAGCTGGCTGCCGGGGTTGAACCCGTACCATCCGATGAGGAGGATGAAGACACCGAGCGTGCTGAGTGCAAGGTTGTGACCGGGCATGGCGTTCGGTGTTCCGTCTGCATTGAACCTGCCGATCCTTGGTCCGAGTACGATCGCGCCTGCAAGTCCAGCGAATCCGCCAAGGGCGTGGACAAGGAGTGAGCCTGCGAAGTCATGGAATCCGAGCGCGCTCAACCAGCCTCCGCCCCACTGCCAGAACCCGCTGATGGGATAGACGAGTCCGCTGATGACTGCCGAATAGATCAGGTAGGACTTGAACTGCATCCTTCCTGCAACGGCGCCCGAGACGATGGTTGCAGCGGTTGCGGCAAAGGCCACCTGGAAGAGGAAGTCGACTGCAGGGTGCAGGTTGCCGGCGGCTGTCTCCGGTGCCACGGAACCGATGCCGAATCCTCCGAAGCCGAAGAACCCGCCCGAGAAGGCTTCACCCGGGTACATGATGCCGTATCCTACGAAGTAGAACAGGATGGCGCCGATTGAAAGGTCCATCAGGTTCTTGAACAGGATGTTCACGGTGTTCTTCGCGGAGTTGAGTCCGGTTTCGACCAGAGCGAATCCTGCCTGCATGAAGAGGACAAGCACGGCACAGATGAAGATAAAGAAGTTGTCTATCGCATAGGCGTTGACGGCGTCCGCCGTTGCTTCGGCTGCCTGGAGCGGCGGGCTGAGCAGGGCAAGCGCCAGAAACGCGCCTACGGAGAGAGCTCCTGATGTCAGCGTTGATCGTTTCATGCTGTTGATTGTTTACTGTTTGTTAAAAAGATTAAGCGAGGTTGACCATTAAGGAAATTCTTTAAGAGAACTTCTGGGATTAATATAAAGAAATAATGCATTCACACAAATAAGTAGTAAATAATTAGCACAAAATTCTTTCTGACTTAAATAATTAAGCCGCATTTCCGAATGCTCCGGTTTGTCCTGATGGCCCTGCAATGCTACATTCCTCATAGGAACCGGTCTCTGGCGCTCTTTCGAAAGACAACGGCCTATGGGAAACTGCATGCTTACCCTCCACGGCAACGTGGATGCCTACGAGTCCCTTCGGGGGCGGGTGGAGTCGTTTGCCCGGGGGGAGGGGTACAGCCGGGATTTTCGCCGCCAGCTTCAGCTCTCACTCAAAGAGGTGTTCGTCAACGCTGTGCAGCACGGGAACTGCGGGCATGAGGAACTCTCGATTACCGTGCAACTCGATGCCACCCTCGAAGCCAACGGCCCCGTGCTCCGGGTAGAGGTGACGGACTGCGGCTGCGGATTCGCACTTCGCGACCTTGCAGATCCAACCAAACCGCAGTTCCTTATGCGTTCTTCCGGCAGAGGGATGTATATTATATCCAGCATTGCTGAAATCGTCGACGTCGAGTGTAATAGGGAGGGCTGCACGCTGCGCCTCCGTTATGCACCGTACTGACGGCATTGTAGTAACCCCCCAAACACAGGACAAAGGAACATCATGATGGATCTTTCAAGAAGTGCTGCGTGGAGCGCCCTCGTATCACACCGCCAGGAGGTCGAGCAACTCCATATGCGGGACATGTTCATGAGCGACCATGACCGCTTCAAGCACTTCTCAATCCGCTGGAACGGCCTGCTTCTTGATTACTCGAAAAACCGTATCAACTCCCGGACCATGGGCCTGCTCGTAGAGCTTGCCCGGCAGGCGAACCTCATCGAGGCCCGGGACGGGATGTTCGCGGGAGAAAAGATCAATTTCACCGAAAACCGTGCGGTTCTGCATACCGCATTGCGTCGCCCGCCAGGATATAGCCTGAACATTGACGGGCTCGATGTGCCAGCCGAGGTGGACTCGGTGCTCCGGCAGATGAAGGCGTTCACCGACAAGGTGGTTAGCGGAGAGTGGAAGGGGTATACGGGAAAGCGCATTACTGATGTCGTAAACATCGGCATCGGCGGCTCCGACCTTGGTCCCTGCATGGTGACCGAGTCGCTCCGGCCGTTCGCAGATGGCGCCATTGCCGTACACTTTGTGTCCAACATCGATGGCACCCATGTCAGCGAAGTGCTCAAGAGGGTTGATGCTGAAACCACCCTTTTTGTCATTGCATCAAAAACCTTCACGACCCAGGAGACCCTGACCAACGCCATGACCGCCAGGGAGTGGTTCCTTTCGAGGGCTATTGACCCGGCCCACATCGCCCTGCATTTTGCCGCCGTGTCGACCAACCGCACGAAGGTCGTGGAGTTCGGCATTGATCCGGAGAACATGTTCAGGTTCTGGGACTGGGTCGGGGGCCGTTATTCCCTCTGGTCTGCCATCGGTCTTTCCATTGCGCTCTATCTGGGGTTTGAGGCTTTCCAGGAGCTGCTCCGGGGAGCCCGGGCCATGGACGAGCACTTCCAGGAGGCTCCGCTTGAAGAGAATATTCCCGTCATCCTCGCCCTGCTCGGCGTCTGGTACAACAATTTCTTCGATGTACCCTCCCACGCCGTCATTCCCTATGACCAGTATCTCCATCGCCTTCCGGCCTATCTCCAGCAGCTGGACATGGAAAGCAACGGCAAGCGGGTAGACCGGCTCGGCAATACGGTCGAGTATCCCACCGGACCGATCATCTGGGGCGAGCCCGGAACCAATTCACAGCATGCGTTCTTCCAGCTCCTGCATCAGGGAACCGGTTTCATTCCTGCAGACTTCATTCTGCCGCTGAAAACCCAGAACCCCATAGGTGAGCATCATGACATTCTCGTCGCCAACTGCTTTGCCCAGACCGAGGCGCTCATGCGCGGCAAGAGTGCTTCGGAGGCATCTGAAGAGCTTGCGGCTGCGGGGGTCGATGAAGAAACGATGCAGATGCTCGTGGCGCACAAGGTCTTCCCCGGAAACCGACCGACCAATACGCTCCTGCTGGATGAAATAAATCCCTTTACGCTCGGAAGCCTCATCGCCATGTATGAGCACAAGGTGTTTGTGCAGGGAGTGATATGGCAGGTCAACTCGTTCGACCAGTGGGGAGTAGAGCTCGGAAAGCAGCTGGCCAAAGCGATTCTGCCTGAGCTCCAGTCCCAGAAAGAGAGCGATGCCCACGATGCTTCGACCAACGCCCTCATCAACAGCTACCGCAGCTACCGCGAGGGGCAGAAGGTCGGGTAGTCATTTCTGATTTCGCCACGTTCGGCATGCATTGAACCCCCGGGAAAATACTGATTTCTCCCCGGGGGTTCGTATTGCCGGGTCCACACCTCTCTCCACGTTATTCCACTAGAGTCCGCCATCTGTCGTGCCCGAAGTCAATAAGGACTCCCGGTGGTGCGCCTGGGGTCTGTTCAGGCGGTTTACTCGTTCGCATGCTCTTTATTCACGTGAGCCCTGATTATTCAATGCCGGAAGCGGGTGATGTTCAACATGTTCCAATACACAACCCCGGTTTCCCCTAGGGGCATTTTTATATCGATTCTTCCGCCCTTCTTTCCCTTGGTGCCTCAGTCCCTCGGGGCCATTGTCAGCAGTTTGTCTCTATTCATCGGTTGCCTTTCGGATGGCTTTTATCTTGAGCTTCCCGGAAGCCAGAGCCCCCTGGTAGAGCCTCATTCTTCAATGAAGGCTGAAAGGTTCGGGCTGCGGTGGATGCGGCCTGTGCTGTCGATGAGGATGTAAGCGAGGGTTGTGTCACGCATGGTACGGGCGCGTGATAGCTCGGGCCCGAGGATGAAGAAGGCGGTCGCATAGGCGTCTGCCTTTGCGGGGTCATGGGCGAAGACCGTCGCACTTTTCATACCCGAAGCCGGCTGGCCGGTCGAAAGATCGATGATGTGGTGGTAGCGGCGGCCGTTCCATATAAAAAAGTTCTCATACCCTCCACTTGTTGCGATGCCGCACTCACGCCTTATGTTGAAGCGGATGAGCGGAGGGGCGTCCTTTCTGTCGGGATCCTGTATGCCAGAGCTCCATTCCCCGCCGTTCTTTCTGCCGTGCACAAACAGATCTCCTCCGGCGTTGATGATGTAGTCGTCTATGCCCGCCCGCTCCAGTATCCTGCCGGCTTCGCGTGCAGCGTACCCTTTGGCGATCCCCCCGAACCCGATTTTCATCCCTTTCTTTTCGAGATACAGCGTCATCTTCTTCCGCTCAAGCCGGACAGCCCGGTAGTCGACAAGTTTCAGGGCAGCCGCAATGCTGTCGGGGGGAGGCGGAGACTTCCGGTGCTTGATGTCCCACAACCTCCCGAGCGGCAGAAAGGTCGGGTCGAATACGCCCCCGGTGCTGTCTGATATGGCCAGGCCGAGCTCTGTGACGTTCGCGAGGTCCAGGGTAACGGGAACGGGGGCGAGGCCTGCCTGACGTGCCGCCAGAGAGACGGGGCTTTCGGCGATCCACTCGCTCAATTGGGACTCCAGAGAGGCAATTCTCTGGAATGCGTTGGTGAAAGCCGCTTCAACTTTTTCTTCAGGGATATCCCTGCTTGCAGCCTTGATTTTGAAGACGGTCCCCATCAGGACCTTTTCCTGTTCGTACACCGGTGCTTCGTCCAGCCGGGCGGAGCAGGAGAAGAGGATGGTGAGAAAGAAGATGAGAAGAGAGAGGCGGAAGGGAGTTCGCATGGCGGTTTCTGGCTTGCAGCCCCCGCCCGGGCAGGCGGGGGAGGCTGCGTTCTCGCGGGGGTATCTTACTTCACAAGTCCGGAAAATCCCATGAATGCAAGCGAGAGGATTGCTGCGGAGACCAGGCCGATCGGGACGTTCCTGAACGGGGCCGGAATATCTGCGTCTTCAAGCTTTTCGCGCACACCGGCAAAGATGACGATGGCCAGGATGAAGCCGATGGCGGAGAAGAAGGCGAAGAGTACGGACATCACAAGCGAATACTTCTCCTGGATGGCAAGCAGGGCCACACCAAGGATGGCGCAGTTCGTGGTGATGAGCGGCAGGTAGATGCCGAGCGCGCTGTACAGGGGCTTGGAGACCTTCTTGAGGACGATTTCGACCAGCTGTACCAGCGAGGCGATGACGAGGATGTACATGACCGTCTGCATGAACTCGATGTGGAATGCCACGAGCACGCCGTGGTAGAGCACATAGGTGATGGCGGTGGAGAGCGTCATGACGAAGGTGACGGCAAGTCCCATTCCGAGGGCCGTGTCGAGTTTCTTTGAGACCCCGAGGTAGGGGCAGATGCCGAGGAAGCGGGCGAAGACAACGTTGTTGACAAAAACAGCGCTGACGATTACGAGCAGATATTCAGCCATCAGTTGACTCCTCTTTTCTTTTCAAGTGCGTTCATGAGTGCAATCATTGCTCCGAGGCCTGCAAATGCGCCGGGAGGGAGGGCGAAGACGAGCAGCGGGGTGCCGTTCTCGCCGATGAGAGGCATATTGAATATTGTTCCGCTGCCGAGAACCTCGCGGATGGAGGCGAGAACAAGGAGCGCCAGGGTAAAGCCGATACCCATACCGATGGCGTCAAGCACCGAGTACCATACTCCGGAGCGGCTGGCGAAGGCTTCAGCACGACCGAGGATGATGCAGTTGACGACGATCAGCGGAATGAAGATGCCGAGCGCCTGGTTCAGCTCAGGCGAGAACGCCTTGATGAGCATATCGACGATCGTCACGAAGGTGGCGATGATGAGCACGAACGACGGGATGCGTACCGTGTCGGGGATCATTTTCGATGTGAGCGATATCACGACATTCGAGCCGAGCAGTACGAAGGTGGTCGCAAGTCCCATGCCGAGTCCGTTTACCGCAGAAGTGGTGACCGCGAGCACCGGGCAGAGCCCGAGGAGCATCTTGGTCACGGGGTTTTCCTTGACGAACCCCCTGGTCAGTGTATTGAGTGCTTCGTTCATTTTGCAGCGGTGTTAGGGTATTGCTGGTTGATCAGTTCCAGTCCGGTGTGGACGGCATCGGTGATGGCTCGCGAGGAGATTGTGGCCGCAGTCAGTTCGTCGACGAACCCGCCATCCTTGTGGACTTTCCATACCGGCCCGTCCAGGCTGACTCCGTGGAACTGCCGGCGGAACCTCTCCTTGTCGATCTTGTCTCCGAGGCCGGGGGTTTCCATGGTCGTGATGACCTTGTAGTCGATGATGCTGTGGTCGGGGGCGACGCCGAGCAGGATTTCAATCCTGCCGCCGTAGCCTTTTTCCGTGAATGATTTCACGGCGATGCCCTTCAAGGTGCCTTCGGTGTCGTAGGCTTCGAAGAATGAAGTGCCGGCAGCTTCGAGGGTTCGGAGGCTGTCAAGCTGGAATGGGAAGATCTTCTCGATCGCTCGACGCTCCATCTGAGCTTTGGCAATCGCGATTGGCTCTTTGGTGAAGTCGGCGACCGTTGCCAGAAGGGCGGCACTGATAAGGCCGATGATGGTAAGTATGATGACTGGTCTCATGCTGTTTCGAGGGACTGTTGTTTCTTGGCCTTGATGTCGTTGAGGTCCCACCGGTCGAGCAGCGGTACCAGGGAGTTCATGATGAGGATTGCGAACGAGACCCCTTCAGGGTATCCGCCCCAGAGCCTGATTACTGCGGTGAGTATGCCGCAGCCGCCGGCGAAGACCAGCTGGCCGCGCATCGACATCGGACTTGTCACCATATCGGTAGCCATGAAGAAAGCACCGAGGATGAGGCCGCCGGTCAGGATGTGGAAGAGCGGGGTGGCGTAGGTCGAAGGATCGATGAGATAGAATATGCCGGTGAAGACTGCGGTGACGGCGATGAAGGTCAGCGGGATGGTGAGGGTGATGTAGCGCTTGTAGAAGAGCCATGCCGCACCGATGAGGAGCGCAAGCGCGGAGGTTTCACCGAGGCTTCCGCCGGTTTTGCCGAGCAGCGCGTCCATGTAGCTGAACCCCTGGAGGGCGGAGAGTCCGTCGGTTTTCAGGATGCCGAGCGGGGAGGCTGCCGTCTGCATGTCCACCGCGAAGGGGACAGGCCAGCTGGTCATGGCGACCGGAAAGGAGATGAGGAGAAACACCCTTGCCACAAGCGCCGGGTTGAAGATGTTGAAGCCGAGCCCTCCGAACAGGTGCTTGGTGACGACGATGGCCACAAAGGCTCCGAGGACGACCATCCAGAGCGGAAGGCCGGAGGGGACGTTGAGTGCAAGGAGCAGGCCGGTGACAACGGCGCTGCCGTCGAAGCAGGAATCGGGCTTCCTTCGGATGCGGTCGGTCATCCATTCAAAGGCGATGGATGCGGCGATGGCCGTAAGGGTCACGAGCAGGGCGGGGATGCCGAAATAGTAGACCGAAAGTGCGGTTGCCGGCAGCAGCGCGAGGGCAACGTTGTACATCACCGATTCTATCGAGTCCTTCGAGCGGACGAAGGGCGCGTAGGATACTTTCAACTTCAGTGGTTCCATGTGGCTAATGCTGTTGCTGTTAAGCGGTTTTGCGTTGACGGCGGTTGTTTCTGAGGGCCTTGGCGTACTTGATCCAGTGGACGAGTTCGCGTCCTGACGGGCACTGGTAGCTGCAGCTGCCGCATTCCGTGCAGTTCATGAGCCCGTAAGTCTCGGCATCATCCAGCCGGCGGAACTCGGCTTCGGTGGCAAGCAGCCATGGCTCCAGGCTCTGTGGGCAGCCGCTCGTGCATTTGCCGCATCGGATGCAGGTTCTTTCACGAGAACCTGTGAGCATGGTGTTGTTGATGAAGAGGATGCCCGATGTGGTTTTGGTGACCGGCACGTCGAGGGTGAACTGCGAGCGCCCCATCATAGGTCCGCCGGTGATGACCTGGTTCGTTTTCTCCGACATGCTGCCTGCAAAAGCGGCGATGTCGCTGAAGCGGGTTCCGATGACCGCCTTGATGTTCTTTGCCGACTTGATCTCCATGCCCGATACGGTCACGATGCGCTCAACCAGCGGACGGTTCAGGCATACGGCTTCGTAGACGGCAAGCGCCGTGCCGATGTTCTGGACGAGGCAGCCTTTGTCGAAGGGGAGCTGGCCCTCTTCGATGGTGCGGCCGGTGATGGCGTTGATGAGCTGTTTTTCCGCACCCTGAGGGTATTTGGTCTCGAGGGTGACGATCTCTATGCCTTTTCCGGCAGCTGCTTTCTGGAGAGCAAGAACGGCGTCGGGTTTGTTCGATTCAACGCCGATGAAGGGTTTTGCCTTTCCCTCAAAGAGCGAGGTGATGATCAGAAGGCCCTTCACGATACCTTCCGGAGACTCGAGCATGAGGCGGTGGTCGGCGGTGAGGAACGGTTCGCACTCGGCGCCGTTGAGTATGATGGTGTCGACCGGCTTGTCCTTGGGAGGGGAGAGCTTCACTGAGGTCGGGAACCCTGCTCCGCCCATTCCGACAACTCCCGCATCCTTGATTTTCCGCAGAATCTCCTCTTTCGAAAGACTCGTCGGGTCAATGGCCGGGGTGTTGCAGCCTTCCAGCCACTCGTCTTTGCCGTCGGTGGTGATGATGACGGTCATTGAGTAGTTGCCGCCGGGGTGCGGGGCCGATTTGACAGCCTTGACCTTGCCGCTCGTGCCGGCATGGACATTGGCGGAGATAAATCCGTCGGCTTCACCGATGAGCTGGCCTTTCTTGACCTCGTCGCCCACTTTCACAACCGGTTTGGCGGGCTTTCCGAGGTGCTGGTTCATAGAAACGGCAATCTCGGCGGGAATCGGCATGGCCTCAATCGCTTTCGATGCAGTCAGTTTATGTTCGGGAGGGTGGATGCCTCCAACCGTGAATGTCTTCATCTATGAGGCTTGTTTTGATTTGACGGTATCGTTCAGCCGGACGATGCAGTTGACTTTCGTCGGGCAGACCTCGATGCACTTGCCGCACGAGGTGCATTTTTCCTGGATGATGCGGGCTACGAAGTCTTCGATGACGATGGCCTGTTCAGGGCACTCTTTCACACATTTCTGGCAGGCGATGCAGCCGGCGTCGCAGGCACGTTTGGTGTCGGCACCGCGGTCGTGCGAGTTGCAGGCGATGAAGATTCTGTCGGCTTTCTTGTCCTGCATGACGAGCACTCCGGTGGGGCAGGCGGGAATGCAGGCTCCGCAGCCGGTGCAGAGGTCGGAATCAATGACGATGAGGCCGTTTTCGATACGCATGGCATTGAAGTCGCACCATGCGATGCAGGAGCCGAGGCCGATGCAGCTGTGGCGGCAGAGTTTGGGGCCGGCGAATGCCTGGGTGGCGGCCCAGCAGTCCTGGATGCCGACGTACTCGGCAGAAGGCTTTGCGACGTTGTCGGAACCCTGGCAGAGGACGGCGCAGACAACCGGCTTTGGCTCAGCCATTTCAATGCCGAGCGAGTCACCGAGCTTTGCGGCAAGATCACTTCCTCCGACCGGGCAGGTCATCGAGGTGTCTCTGGTTCGTACCAGCTCTTCGGCAAACTGGTTGCAGCTTGGATAGCCGCAGGCGCCGCAGTTGACACCGGGCAGGACCCCGTTGATGATGGTCACCATCGGGTCTTCTGCGACATGGAACTTTCTGGAGACAAAGTATATGATGACGCCGAGGGCGAGGGCAAGGGTTCCCAGGCTGAGGACGGCGGGTATGAAGGCTTCATTTACCATTGGCTTGTAATAGAGGCGGCATACGGGTATGCCGGTTGATGCATCATCCGGTTCAGGCGGTCTGTAACGGGGCAGTGTTCCCGTTCGAAGCCGCAGCGAATGTGCGGGCATTGAAAATTCTGACTTTCAAGGTACGGCTTTTCTGTCTGAAATAAAAGTACTGCAGGGCAATTGCCGTTCTTCACCCGTGTTTCAGGGGTTTTGGTACGACGCGGACCACCCTGTGGTAGGTCTTGTTTCTCAGAACAGCCTTGAGGACGACGAGGGTTAGAAGGAGGACCGCTCCTCCCGTACCTGCCGCCTGCAGGAGCGGCAGCTGGACGGCTGCCGCCGCGATGAGGGCGAGAATGAATGTCGAGAGGGGTATGACAAAGAGGATGAGTGCGGCCTTCAGCTCGGCATGCTCGCCGATGGAGAGTTCAACGATCGTGCCGGCGGTTGCACCGGCGTCGTTCCGTGCCAGAATGGTCTCGTTCTTCGCTTTGCCTGCACCTCCGCCGCTGGCACTGCAGAATCCGCAGTGCGGGCCTTTCAGGGCTTCGTCCTCACAGACGACCATGATCTCTGCAAGGCCTTTTCTTACGGCGTGTACCCGTCCGTACATTCGTGCAGCTCCTTCAGTCAAGTCCGTTGCGTTTGAAGATGACGTCAACGCTGTTCTTCAGCTTGCCAAGAATGGTGTCGAAGCTGAACAGGCCGGCGATTTCCTCTGCACTGATGTGCTGGAGAAGCTCTTCATCCTTCAGTACGAGCTCCCGCAGGTGGGTTTTCGTGGCCCAGCTCTCCATGGCGTTGCGCTGCACGAGCCGGTAGGCATCTTCGCGGGTCAGGCCTTTTGCCGTGAGGGCCAGAAGCAGGGTCTGCGATGTGGTGAGGCCGTAGGAGGAGTTGAAGTTCTCTTCCATCCGTTCGGGGTAGACGAGGAGGGTTTCGAGCGATTCCGAGAAGGTGCGGAGCATGTAACAGAGCGCGGTCGTGCTGTCGGGCATGATGATGCGCTCGACCGAGGAGTGCGAGATGTCGCGTTCGTGCCACAGTGCCACGTTTTCCATGGCGGCGAGGGAGTTTGAGCGTACGACGCGGGCCAGGCCCGTCAGGCGCTCGAAGGTGATGGGGTTGCGTTTGTGCGGCATGGCCGAGCTGCCTTTCTGGCCTTTGCTGAAGTACTCCTCAGCCTCACGGACCTCGGTGCGCTGCAGGTGGCGGAGCTCGACGGAGAACTTCTCGATGCTTGAGGCGACGATGGCCATGGTGGTTGCGAACTCTGCATGGCGGTCGCGCTGCAGGATCTGGGTCGATATGCTGGAGGGCTCCAGGCCGAGTTTGCGGCATACGGCTGCTTCAATGTCGGGGGAGAGGTGCTGGTAGGTGCCGACGGCTCCCGAGATCTTTCCGACCGAGATGGTCTCGACCGCGCGCTTCATCCGCAGGAGGTTGCGCTTCATCTCCTCGTGCCAGAGCAGGAGCTTGAGCCCGAACGTGGTCGGTTCGGCGTGTATGCCGTGGGTGCGGCCCATTTCGACCGTGTACTTGAACTCGACGGCACGCCGGGCAAGCACGGCGACGAGCTGTTCGATATCTTTTACCAGAATGGCGCCGGCGTCACGCATCTGCATGGCCAGGCACGTGTCGACCACGTCGGACGAGGTCAGCCCTTCATGGATCCAGCGGGAGTCGGGGCCGACGTAGCTTGCGACATTGGTGAGGAAGGCGATGACGTCATGCTTGGTCTCTTTCTCGATCTCAAGGATTTCTTCCACATTGAATGCGGCTTTCTTCCTGATGGTGTCGAGTGCAGGGGGGGGGACGATTCCGGCTTCCATGCGGGCTTCGACTGCGGCGATTTCAAGCTGGAGCCAGCGCTGGAACTTGGCTTCATCGGTCCAGATCGCCGTCATGTCTTTGGGTGAGTAACGAGGTATCAAGGGTGGTGCTGTTTTGGAGTTCGAAAAGGTTCTTCAAAAAAGGCTCAATATAACGAAAAGTCGGTGCTTATTTTCCCGCTGCAGGGGGGCCATCTCCCGATAACCTCCTGTATGCCTCCCGAACATACTCGAGCGCTGCTTCACGCTCATAGGGGAGAGTGCCGTCGATGATGGCGTTTTCCATCTCTTTTTTGATCATGCCGACCATCCTGCCTTCCGGGAGCTGGAGCTCCTGCATGATTTCCAGTCCGTCGACGGGCGGGCGCCATTTGGCCAGAAGATCCTTTTCTCCGACTTCCGCGATCTTCTTCTCCACATTTCCGAAGTTCTGCATGATGCGGGCAACCTTCCGGGGGTTCTTGCTCGTGACGTCTGCACGGCAGAGCGTCATCAGGTCTTCCAGATCTTCTCCGGCGTCGAACATGAGCCGGCGGATGGCCGAGTCCGTGATCTCTTCCTTCGAGAGGGGAATGGGCCGGTGGTGCATGCGGATCATTTTCTGCACATAGACGAGCCGGTCCTGCGGCCATCGCATTTCGCGGAAGATCCTTGCCGCCGCCCTCACTCCCACCGCATCATGGCCATGGAAGGTCCAGCCCGCATGTTTGCTGAACCGCTTTGTCTGTGGTTTTGCGACGTCGTGCAGGAGCGCGGCAATCCGGAGCCAGAGGTCCTGGGACGCCCGGGCGACGTTGTCGACCACCTGGAATGTGTGGTAGAGGGTGTCTTTGTGGCCAAGGCCGTCGATCTGTTCGATGCCCGCCATGGCTGCCGTTTCAGGGAGGATTTCTGCGAGCACTCCGGTTTCATGCAGGAGTTTGAGCCCGACTGAAGGCTCGGGGGACTGCATGATTTTCAGGAACTCGCTGCTCGAGCGTTCTGGGGAGACGATCCGGATCCGTTCGTGCATGGTGGCCATGGCCGCCACTGCTTCAGGAGCCGGGGTGAAGCCGAGCTGTGCTGCGAAACGCGCTGTGCGCATCATGCGGAGAGGGTCGTCCGAGTATGTCTGCAGGGGGGCGAGCGGTGTGCGGAGTATTTTCTTTTCAAGGTCCTCCCGGCCGCAGTGCTGGTCCACGATGGTGCCGCGCCCTTCATGGTTGAGGACGAGGGCAAGGGCGTTGATGGTGAAGTCGCGCCGTGAGAGATCGTCTTCGAGGGTGCCCTTGAGGGTGATGGGTTTGCGGGAGTCGTGGTTGTAGGACTCCTTGCGGGCGCCGACAAGCTCAAGGGTAAAGGTCGCACCCTCCGGGTCCGGAAGCTCGAGGCGTGCGGTGCGGAACCGTTCGAACAAGACGAAATTCCTGCCGCCGAGCTCTTTCTGGATCGTTTTGGCGAAGGGGACGGGGTCGCCCAACACCATGATGTCGATGTCGGTGCAGGGGCGCTGCATCAGCATGTCGCGGACATAGCCGCCGACAAGGTAGCAGCCCATCTGGCTCCTGTCGGCGATTTCTCCAATGCGGAACAGGATATCGGGAACAGTAGTTACCATGCGCTTCAGTCCTCCATCGCTCCTTCAGCCGCTTTCAGGGCCTCTGCGTTTGCGGCGATTTCCTCGGCGATGCGTCCGGCCACCATGATTGCCCGTCGGCCGTCGTGGGAGCTGACTGCCACTGGAGCCTCACCCGCCACTGCGGCGATGAAGTGCTGCAGCTCGTCCTTCAGGGCATTGACTTTCGGCGGGTCGGGGTGGATGTAGTCGAGCACGAGGCCCTGCATTGACTCCTGAATCTCGCCGAACTGTTCGAGGATCTTTTTTGCTGCAAAGGTCTTGATGGGGTTTTTCGATGAGGCTTCTTCGGGCTTCACGAGCCGGAACACTTCGGATTTGCCTGTCGTGAGGTCGAGCGATGCGTAACTTTTCGGCGCAGTCCCGAAAAAGCGGAGCTTGCGGCTGCGGCTCCGGCTGAGCCGGCTCGCCGTGACGTTTGCTGTCGCACCGTTCTGGAAGTCGATTCGGGCTGTGGCCATGTCGAGCTCGTTGGAAAACACCCTGACGCCGGAAGCAGAGATATGGCGGATCTCGGAGTTGATGAGCGAAAGGACAAGGTCGATGTCGTGGATCATGAGATCAAGCACGACAGAGACATCGGTCACCCGGCGTGAAAAGCCGCTGAGCCGTTCTGCCTGGATGTACATCGGCCGCCCGATATGGGCTTCGACCGCTCTCAGGGCCGGGTTGAACCGCTCGATATGGCCGACCTGGATGGTGACGCCCATCTCTTTTTCGAGACGGATGAGCAGGTCTGCCTCTTCGACCGTAGTTGTGATGGGTTTTTCGATGAAAAGGTGCAGGCCTTTCTGAAGCAGGCCGCGGGCGATCTGGAAGTGGGAACTCGTCGTTGTGGCGATGACGGCCGCATCGCAGGCTTCAGCCAGACTGTCGATGGTGGGGAACACCGAGACCTCGTATTTCGAGGCGATTTCCCGGGCCCTTGCGGGATCGAGGTCGAATACGCCGGCACAGGTGACACCGGGGGTTTCCTGCGCTATTTCCGCCAGCAGCTTGGTGTGGAACTCACCGAGCTTGCCGACGCCTATCACTCCGATGTTCATGATGGTATTCTCCAGTTAGGGCATGGTTGCCGAAGGGGGTTCTGAGTCAGGCGTTTGGGGATTCTACAGCTGCGGCACCCTCGGTATCGAAGGCCTCGATCCGGTACTTGAACATATCAAGCGCGATCAGTACCCCGAGAACCGTCAGCGCTCCGGCGACGATGTAGGGGGCGTGGAAGTTCATGCCGTAGAGGATGCTTCCGCTGAAGGGTCCCATGATGCGGGCCAGCGAGTTGACCGACTGCGAGATGCCGAGTATCTGTCCCTGCTGCTGCTTGTAGCTGTAGAGGGAGATCATTGAGAGGTTGATCGGGGCCACGAGGCTGGTGCCGATTGCAAAGAAAAAGAGGATCAGGAGCCCGATGGTGAAAAGGGAGTCCTTAGGGGCGAAGGGGACGAAAAAGACCCCGATGAAGGTGAAGATATGGCCCCAGAGAAAGAGCTTGTGTTCTCCGAGCTTTTTGATGAGGTTGCGGATCATGCCGCCTTGAACAACGACGGAAAAGAAACCGACATAGGCGAAAATGTAGCCGATGCCCTGGTCGGTCGCCATGAAATACTCTTTCCAGAGGAGGATGGAGGCCACCTGCATGTTGACGATGGCGAAGGTGAAGAGGAAATTGGCGATCATCAGCATGGCCAGCGGGCGGGAACTGAAGGCCAGTTTCAGGCCGTCGACATATTCTCCGGTCTTTTCCCCGAGGATTTCCAGAACGGGGCGGGAGGGACCTTTGGCCGACCTGCCGAAGCTGAAGGAGAGCTTTCCTGCGTTTTTGTTCGATTCAGGCAGGAAGAAGACGGCAAGCAGGAAGTCGAAAGCGATGAGCCCGGCAGAGACATAGCCGACCATCGGGATGCCCCAGTTGTGTTTGAGCAGGCCGCCGATGAGGGGGCCGATGATGAAGCCGATGCCGAATGCCGCCCCGATCATGCCCATCGCGCCGGAGCGGCTCTTGCTGTCGGTGACGTCGGTGATGTAGGCCTGTGCGGCGGCGATGTTGGCCGAGCCGATGCCGGAAAGGCCGCGGGAGAGAATGAGCAGCGGTATGGTGCTGGCCTGGGAGAAGAGCAGATAGGAGAGCGCAGTGATGAAGATGCTGATGAGCATGACCGGCCGCCGGCCGATCTTGTCACTCAGCTTTCCCCATAGCGGGGAGAAGATGAACTGCATGATGGAGAAGATCGCCGCGATGAAGCCGATCATGAACGGGTTCGCTCCGAGGTCCTTTGCGTAGGTCGGAAGAAGCGGCAGCACGATCCCGAACCCGATAAGGTCGAGCATGACGGTCAGGAGCAGGATGAACAGTGGCGACTTCTTCATGCACAGGGAGCGTTTTGTTCAGCGGTTTGCCCCCCCGGCCGGGGGGGTCAAAGCCCCAAAGATAAGAAAATTGAAGCCGAATCGGTACTGCCGGCCTGAAATTCAGCCCTTCTCTTTGTCCCCGGGGTAAAAGAGTCTGTGCAGCCTTTCCACTCCTTCAAGGACCCTCGGCCCCGGACGCAGGAACAGGCTGTTGTCGAACCCGTCGTACACATGTCCCCCCTTCACCGCACGGAGGTGCCCCCAGCCGGGGCGCTTCATCACATCTCCGGCAGCGGAGGTCTCCCTGGCCATGTACATACAGGCGATGATGTCCGGGTTCCGGGCAATCACCCACTCCTGGGATATTTCAAAATATTCCTTCTCCACCACGTCCCCGATGTTGCGTCCTCCGGCGCATTCGATCAGTGCCGAGGTGTAGCTGCCGCTGCCGCCGGTCCAGAACGGGTCGTCCCAGATTTCCAGATAGACGCTCGGGCGCGTTTTCTTTTCTCTGGCCTTCATGCGTTCTTCGGCCTTCATGCGGTATCGGCCGAGCCCTTCCGTGATGACGGCTGCAAGGCTGTCGGCCTGCTTTTCGTGGCCGGTCAGCCGGCCGAGTCTTCTCAGCGCGTCCGGGATCTCTTCAGGGGTTTTGCAGCTTATGGTCTCAAGCCGTATGCCGAGCCCTTTGATTTTTTCTCCCATCTTCTCATCGGCAAGGTCGACATCGATGGCAAGATCGGGGTGGATGGATGCGAGTACTTCAAGTGAGGGGCGGCCGAAGGCGCCGGTTACCGGGATCGCTTTAGCTTCAACCGGCCAGTCACAGGCGCTGGTGCGCCCGACGACCTGGTCCCCGGCCCCTATGGCGAAGAGCATTTCGGTGAGGCTCGGTGCGAGGCTGACGATTTTCGGGCGTCTGGCGTCCTGTGCCGGGGTTTCTGCATGCTTTTCCGTGCATGCGGCCGTGAAGATGAACATGCATAAGAGGGGCAGAAAGGCCATCTGCCGGAAAAGGTTGCCCTGTCGACGCATACGGGTGGTTGTTGCGGTTACTGAAGGTATCGGGTGGAAAATGCAGTAGCAAGGTACATAGCGCGTGTTGTAAATGCCAACAGGGCGGGGATACTTTTTTGCCCCGGGAGCGTTATAGGAACTATGGAAACACATACACTGCAGTTCGTACAGCACTTCCCGGTCGGGATTGAATGCGTCTGGGACTTTTTTTCGCGTCCCCTGAACCTTGCCCGCCTGACTCCGCCTGAGATGCGCTTCAGGGTAACGGGAGGGTCGGGCGCGGGGCACATTCATGAGGGTATGCGCATCACCTATACCCTCTATCCCTTCATGCTTGTCCCTGTTTTCTGGGAAACCGAAATCAGCCGGGTAGAAAAGCCATTTGTTTTTGAGGACGTGCAGCTCTCCGGTCCCTATCTGCACTGGATGCATCGCCATGAGTTCAAGGCGGTCAAGGGGGGCACGGAAATGACCGATACCATCTTCTACCGTATGCCCGGTGGCGTTCTTGGTGAACTGGTCGATTCATTCATCCTCAGCCATACGCTCCGGGAGGTTTTTGAATACAGGCGTCAGAGGGGCTTTGCTCTGCTCGGCAGAGAAAAAATATGTAATTTGCCTGCAGGCGGCCCGTCTCCATCTCCATCATGAACCGGGTGCCGACAACGAGCCAAAACGAGCTGTACACGAATCATGAATGCACTATTAACTCGCTAATGAACATGCCATGAACATGCCATGAACCAGGTGATCTCCTTCACATCCATCGCCGTGTATTTTTCCGGCGGTCTGGCTCTGTTCCTGTTCGGGATCAGGATGATGAGCAGCGGCCTGAAAAAGGCCTCCGGTGAGCGGATGAGGGTGTTTGTTTCACGCATTGCCGGCAGGCCTGTATTCGGGCTGTTTGCCGGAGCGATGGCAACTATGGTGGTGCAGAGCAGCAGTACCATCATCGCCACCCTCGTCGGGCTCGTACAGTCCCGCCTCATGACCTTCAGCCAGTCGCTGGCCGTGATTTTAGGCGCGGAAATCGGCACGACGGCCATGGCACAGCTGATTGCATTCCGGCTCCACGATTACGCCCTCGTCATCTTCACGTTGGGTTTTCTTCTCTACACTCTCGCCAAGACTGAGAACCTCCGTTTTCTTGGCGAGGCGGTATCGGGGTTCGGCCTGCTGTTTTTCGGTCTGCAGCTGATGTCCGGGGCGGTAGCGCCGCTGCAGGCCTATCCGCCCTTTCTCCAGATGCTCTCCTTTCTTGACAACCCGCTCGCGGGACTTTTTTCGGGCCTCTTTCTCACCGCCCTCATGCAGAGCAGCGGCGCGTTTATCGGTATCGTCATAACGCTTGCTTCTCAGGGCAGCATCGGTCTTGAGGCGGCGATTCCTCTGCTTCTCGGCGCCAACATCGGCACCTGCATCACGGCAGTGATTGCCGGCTCAGGGATGCTTCGGCCAGCCAAAAGGGTGGCGCTTGCACAAGTCATGTTCAACGTGGCGGGCATTCTCCTCTTCATCTTCTTCATCCCCCAGTTTGCTTCGCTCGTCCGGACCCTCAGCGTGTCGGAGGACCTGCCGCGGCAGGTGGCCAACGCCCATTCCATATACAACGTTTTCATGGCTCTTGTCTTTCTTCCGCTTCTGCCGCTGTTCGACCGCCTGCTGTATTTCCTTTACCCGGATGACCCGATGGAGATCCGCCAGCAGCCAGCCGTCTGGTACCTGAAGGAGTCCGCGCTTGCCACACCGGAACTTGCCCTCAGTTACGCGCGCAGGGAGATCGTACGCATGGCGCGCATAGCGGCCCGGATGGTCTGCGCTGCGCTGCACCCCTTTGTTCGTGAGGACAGGGGCCGGGATGAGGTGTTCCCCAGCCTTTCCATTATCGGAGGAATGGACATGCGGGAGGAAAAGATGGATTACCTCGAACGGAGGGTGTCGGACTACCTGATAAAGATCAGCCGGAGCGGTCTTACCGAGGCGCAGTCAAGGGAGGTATTCGCTCTCATGGAAACGGTCAAGTATCTGGAATCCATGGGAGACGTCATCGAGGCGCTCTCCCGTCGTCTTGTCAGGATGAAAGAGAGCCTCAGGACTCCGCTGAGCATGGATGGGAAAGAGGAGCTGCTCCGCCTGCATGCGTTTGTCTGCAGCGAATCGGGCAGGCTTGCCGACTTGCTTCAGAGCATGGACGCCGCAGAAGCGGCGGCGATCCTCGCCAAAGACCGGGAGTTCCGCACTCTTTCCTCAGAGACCGGGGCCTCGCATCTGGAGCGTGTACGGCGCAATCCTGAATCGGAACTGACGCACGACCTGCATATGGAGCTGGTCAATGTCCTCGAACAGGTTCACCATTACTCGAAGGCGATTACGACAGTCATTGCCGGAGCAGGAGAGAAGAGCTGATGGAGGACCACTATGGCATCTCTTGCTTTCTTCTGTTTGGCGGGAGGAAACTTTTTCTTATCCTGCAAATCTAGACTTGTGGTGCCTGAATATGGAAACATCGAAGGCGTAATAGGGAACCCGGTGTAAATCCGGGACAGTACCCGCTGCTGTAATCCTGCATCCCCCAAGGGAGATGGAAAGGTTTCTGCAACAATGCCACTGTTCCAAACACAAATGGAACGGGAAGGCTGCAGGAATTCGGGAAAGTCAGAAGACCTGCCGCAACTATTTCGTGAACGCTTCGGGATAAAAGCTGAGATACCAAGATGAAGAACAACTCCGCACAAGCACGGGGAGCGGGTAAACTCCGCCTCTCTGTCGGTCGCATCGGCACACGCATTTTTCTTTCGATCCTCCGCCGCCTCTTTCCGGCGCTGCGGGCTCCGGATTTCATCTCACCGCCTCCGCTTGAGGTGTTTTCCACAAGCCCGAGGATGCTGTTCACCAGTCCGCGGATGGCCAGAGCCATCCTGCAGCACCGGAGGCCGGAGGCGTGTTTTCCCGTCGGCATGCAGGAAAAGCCTGCTGACCCGCTCTGGGATCCGTTCGGATACGGGTATCCGTATTCCCTGAACTCGCTGCTTATCGTGTCGGTGACGCTGTTTGCCCTTTAGCCTCTCTCCCCGCTCCTTACCTCATGGTATGGAACTGCGGCACATGGCGCGGTGACTGAGGCAGTATTTCAAGCCCGTTCAGATTGATACACTGGTTCAGCAGCCCGGCGGAAGCTCCATGTTGTTCCTGTGGCTTTGCATGATTTGTATTTCATCGCGGATGCATTACCTTTGCAATGAGTGGTTGCATAGCATCCAGGAACACGGTGTGAATCCGTGGCGGTCCCGCCGCTGTAACCGGGAACTGAACCTGCACAAGATCCCCGGAAGGGGATGGTCACTGTTCCGGCATACCGGAATGGGAAGGTCTGCGGGGGAGGAATGATCCGGGAGCCAGAAGACCTGCTGTGACGAACCCTTACCAATAATCGGCATTTACCCCCGTGGGGAGTGCCTTGAGAGAATCCCAATGGCAAAGGGCTTCGCTCCATCTTCAATGAAGATGGGACGAAGCCCTTTTTTATTTATGCGAAAACATGAAAGCACTCCTTCTCTGCGGCCCCAAATCACTCTCGATTCTCGATCGGCCGATTCCGATACCGGGCGAAGGCGAGGTTCTTCTGCGGGTCCGGGCGGCCGCGATCTGCCGCACCGATGCCAAGATGTGGAGTTCGGGACATCGTGACCTCCGGCTGCCACGGGTTCTCGGCCATGAAGTCAGCGGCACTATCGAGGGCAATCCGGACCAGCTTTACGTCCTGTGGCCCGGCAAAGCCTGTGGCAGCTGTATGGCGTGCCGGAGCGGGCGCCAGAACCTTTGCCCGGACATGCGCATCACCGGCTTTCATCGTGATGGCGGTTTTGCTGAATTCCTCACGGCTCCGCGCTCCAGCCTTCTCGAAGTGCCTGAGGGAGTCGGCCCGGTGATGGCAACGCTTGCCGAACCTCTCGCCTGTGCCGTACACGGCGTGCGGCAGGGAGGTGTGAGTTCCCGGGAGCGGGTCCTCATTTACGGGGCAGGTACGCTGGGGCTTCTCGTTGCCCTTGTGGCGAGGGAATGTGGCGCTTCTGTCGTTATGTCCGATCCTGATATAGAGAAGCTTTCAAAGAGCGAGGTGTTCAGAAATCGTTTCGGAATCGGCACCGACGTACATCCGGGCGCGCCCTGTGGTCTGTTTGATGTTGTCTTCAACGCCACGCCGGCTCCGGAAGCCATTGAGGCCGGAGTCGACCGGCTGGCGGCCGGCGGCAGGTTCTGCCTGTTCAGCGGGATAGGGAAGGAGCCGGCAATCCCTGCCCGCGTAGTTGATGAGCTGCATTACCGTGAGCTTGCATTCATAGGCGCTTATGGCTGCCGGCTTCATGATATGGGTGAAGCAGTCCGCCTGCTTTCATGGTACAGCGCTGAGCTCGGGTTCCTTATTGAGCGCAGGATCCGGCTGGACGGGGTGCAACCCGCAATGGAAGCAGTCCTCAGCGGGAAAGGTTTCCGCCATGTCATTGTCTGAGGTGCCCTGATGAGCGTGTTATTACAACAACAGTGCCTCCGCCGGGATCGGACGGGGGCCGATTATGAAGGAAAAAATCAATGGAGAATGAACAACGGCTTCGGGAATTCGGAAAGTTGATTACCGCTGTTGCCGGTGGCCACATCATGGATCGTGAAGAGTCCCGGGAGGCCTATCGGCAGGTCATCCTCAACCTTCAGCCGGAGCTTCAGCAGGGGGCATTTCTTGCAGCACATCTGATGCGGGGACCGACCACCGGGGAGCTGTCCGGTGCGTGGGATGCCCTTGACTGCCACGATACCCTGAAAATCGATGTGGATCTCGTGGGGCCTGTATGTGATATCGTCGGCACGGGATCCGACCGGCTGAAAACCTTGAACTGCTCGAGCCCCGCCGCACTCATTGCCGCAGCATGCGGTCTGCCCATAGCAAAAAAAGGTGCGCGGCTCGTTACCGGCGTTTCTGGAGCGTCCGATATCTTCGAGGCTTTGGGGGTTGATCTGGACCACCCGCTTGAGCGGGCCGCACAGAGTCTCCGGCATGCAGGGATATGCTATCTGCCGGGAGAGGCGTTCCTGCAGTCAGGTTGGGCACGGCTCATCAGAAGCATGCGTTTCACTTCGGCATTCAACATCCTCGGTCCGCTCACCCGTCCCTGCCGGCAGAACAACTGTGCAGTTATCGGAGCCTATGCCCCTGCCGTGTCGGTACAGATGGTGGAAATCCTGAGAGACATAGGGATGGCAGCGGCACTCTCTCCCTACGGTACGGCAGCGGGGTTCGACCCGGCGTTCGGTATTGATGAATTCTCCCTCTCCGGGCCGACCCGCGTGGTTGAACTCCGGGACGGAAGCATTACGCACTACGAAGTCACTCCGGAGGATTTCGGGATGAAAACGGTGCCGTTCGAGTGCATTGCAAGCAGGAGCACTGCAAGGGAGAACGCAGCAACAGTTCTCGCTGTTCTTGAGGGCCGCGAGGGCGGGGCGGCAGCCGATTTCTTCTGCATGAACGCAGCGGCAGCACTCTATGTGTCCGGCATTGCATCGTCGTATCGCGAGGGTGGTGACAAGGCGCGCCATGCACTTGAGAGCGGTGCCGCCTATGAGAAATTCGAAGCCCTGCGTCAGTATCAGGGGCGTGATGTGTTTATGAGTAATGAAAGCAGATAAGGCTGTGGCTGTGAGGGCTCGGAGGTTGATTGCCGTGTCTCTGCGGCCACTCGCCTGAAAGGCTTGCTGTGCCTGCATGGGGAGCGGGCCCGGCTGATTGCGCTTGTCAGTTTCAGGAGAATTCGCTATATAACGCTTCATAATTGTTCTTTCAGCGTAGCTGGTGCCGGTTTAAAAACCGGAGAATAGGGAACTGCGTGAAAATCGCAGACTGTACCCGCAACTGTATAACGGTAAGCCACGAAATCCCTGCATGGCCACATGCATCGGTTTCAGGGTTCGTTCCAGGTCACTGCATCGTTTTCCACCTCGGAAAACAGCGGGAAGGCCGGAATGGAAGTAAGCCGTCAAAGTCAGGAGACCTGCCATCTACCATTTGCATAAACGATCGACTACGGGTTAATAGTCTGGGCAAAGCTGTATTACTTCTGCATCGCTTTTCCATCTGATCCTTTTTGCAAAGCACAGGCCCAAGGTCCGTCTCTCCAGTCTCCGGCTGCAGCTGTATGGTCTCACAGTCAATGATGCTTTGTTCTGGAATCCAAAAAGGAAATGCCGCTTCAGTGTCATACGCACCCTTCAGCTAACCCCTGTCTGTTCAATAATCCATAACTGAACACAGGAACAATCATGAACAAAAAAGTATTTCTCGCCGTCATGCTCGGACTGCTCTCGAGCCGGGGAGCGTTTGCAGAAGAGGCTTCTCCAACCTACATGATGGATGAGGTGGTGGTATCTGCAACGAAAACCCTCAACTCAATCAGCGATGCTGGAGGAAGCTCTGTTACCGTCATTACGGCAGAGGAAATTGAGAATTCCGGGCAGGAGACCGTAGAGGAGTTGATCAAGGGGACACCGGGAATTGATGTGGCCGCAAACGGTGGAATGGGGACTAAAACAAGCGTTTTCATGAGGGGTGCCGATTCCCAGCATACTCTTGTGCTTATCGACGGGATTCCGTCCAATGATCCGAGTGACCCGAACAGAGCTCCAAATATTTCGAATCTGACGGTCGATAATATTGAGCGAATTGAAATTGTTCGCGGTCCGGTAAGCGTGCTTTATGGCGGTAGTGCGCTTGCTGGCGTCATTAATATCATCACCAAGAAAGGCGGAAAAGTCCCTGCAACCTATGTCGGTGCTGAAGGCGGATCGTACGGGACGATGAAGTTTTATGGTGGAACCAGCGGCAGTCAGGGGAAAGTTGACTACGCTTTTGCGCTTTCCCGTTTGAAAACTGATGGCTTTTCAGTCTATGATGAAAACAATGCATGCATCAATCCAACGAATTTGTCATTTGAAAAAGATGGGTATGCAAATACAACACTGTCAGCGAATATTGGCGCCAGAATCAATGAAACAACCTCGCTTGAGGGTACGTTCAGGTATACGGATGCGCGGGTGGATGTTGACTCGTTCGGGGCTGACGTTCCCGAAAAGACGACTGATTCAGAGCAGTTCAGTGGACGGGTTGCCCTGAAAATGAAGTACCAGTCCCTGTTCAGTACAGCATATCTCAATATAAGCGATCAGAATCGCGACAACAGGACCGGTGATGTTTCTGAGGATACTTTTCATGGACACACCTATGAGATTGGATGGCAGGGTGACCTGTCACTCATCGATGCGCATGTGACAAGTCTGGGGGTGAGTTATCAGAACGAAAATATGCGGAATGAGGATTTCAGTCCTGCCTCCATGCTGAGCAAGGAGGCGTATACCGGGAGCATCTTTCTTCAGGATCAATGGAGTATCGGAGATATGAAGCTGGTCGGGGGTGTCCGTTACGATAACCATGAAATATTCGGGGATACATACACATACAGGCTTGCTCCGTCCTACACCTACGGCAATACAGTCTATAAGTTCAGTTATGGCACAGGATTCAAGGCACCATCTCTCTATGAATTATTCGGCCCTTATGGAAACTCGGAACTGAAGGCGGAATCCAGTACTGCCTGGGATGCTGGATTCGAGCATAGATTCAGTCCTGTCCTGAAAGTGGGGTCGACCTATTTCCATACCGAGGTTGATGACCGGATCGATTTTGACCGTGCCACATCGCTGTATACCCAGATAGCCGGGTCAACGACCATTACCGGTGTGGAAAGTTTTGCAGAGTGGCAGCTGACATCCGATCTGTTCTTTGGATTGAACCATACCTACACTTATACGCAGGATGCGGATAATGAGGAACTGGTCCGCCGCCCCAAAAATAAGGTTGCTTTCAGTGGTTCCTGGAATGCGACCAAAAAAGCCAAACTCCATGGATCAATGCAGTGGGTAGGCTCTCGCAGGGATAGCGGCGCGAAGGATGCCGACTGCAATACTACCGGAAAGCTTGAGAGCTACTTTTTGGCTAATGTTTCTGCCTCATATGACCTGAACGGCCAGGTCAGGCTGTACGGGCGCATTGATAACCTGTTTGATGCATATTATGAGGAGGCCTGGACGTATGCCAGTGTCGGGCGTTCGGCGTATGCCGGGGTTAAAGTCTCATTTTAAAGAACATTTTCAGCCGGTGGGCCGGCATTCATTGCTAATGCCGGCCTGTTCCGCTCATCAGTTAATCGCGTATTAATCATGAAGAGAATTGTATTGGTGCTTCTGCTTTTCTTTACATCAGCAGAGGTTTCTGCAACGGATCGCATTATAAGCCAGTCCCCGTTCATCACCTATATGCTGCAGTATCTCGGAGTGGCAGATCGAATAGTTGGTGTCAGCCGCTATGATTTCATGGACCTTCCTAAAACAGGCGGCATTATTGATCCTGACGGGGAGGCCATTGCCCGTCTCCATCCCGATTATATCTTTACGTCCGACTGGACTGATCCGAAGGTGCTTCGTGGGGTGACGCCTAAGAACGCTCGAGGAGTCGTACTTCATGGTTTCAAAGGGATGGGTGAAGTAGAGGAGAGCATCCGCGTGATTTCCGATGTATTGGATCTTCCTGACGGAGATCGCCGTGTTGCAGAGTTTTCCGCCAAATGGCGCAAGGCAGCGGCAGAAGTCCATGGGGACGGTAAACGAACCCTCATTCTCTCAAGCTGTGCCGGCTCCCCGTTTTCATTCGGTAGGGAGACCTATCTTTATGAAATATTTACTGCTGCAGGCTTCAATGTTGTCGAAAATCATCCGACCATACGGCATCTGAACAAGTCAGAGGAGATCAGGACCGTTGCCGAACTGGTTCGGCTGACCAGCCCCGATGTCATTTTCGTGCTGCATGACAGCGCCCATGGATGCGTAGTGCCGCTGGAGGGTGCGAAATGCCATGTGGTAGAGCTCAACGGCGAGCATTTCGTATACCCTGCACCGCAGATCCTCAAGGGATTGAAAGACCTTAAAGCATGGAAAAAACTCTGATGACAGCACATTCCATAGCCGTTCTCGGCACTGCCTCCGACGTTGGCAAGAGCATCGTAGTTACGGCGCTCTGCAGGATATTCCGCGATGCGGGCATTGATGTCGCACCATACAAGGCGCAGAACATGTCGAACAACTCCGGAGTGACGCCGGATGGTATGGAGATCGGCCGCGCTCAGGTCGTTCAGGCCGAGGCGGCCCGGGTTGCGCCGACTGCCGACATGAACCCCGTCCTCCTGAAACCCAACACCGATACCTGTGCGCAGGTCGTGCTGCAGGGAAAGGTATCCTCGACCGAGAGTGCGAAGGGGTATTTCAAAGATACCTCGAAGTGGGCGGCTGCGGCATTCGAGAGCCTGCACCGGCTGATGGCAAAGCATGAACTGCTGGTTATTGAAGGCGCGGGGTCCTGCGCAGAGATGAACCTCTATAAGCGCGACTTCGTGAACTTCCGTACGGCCCGTGAAGCGGGAGCTTCGGTGATTCTTGTTGCCGACATCGACCGCGGGGGCGTATTTGCCCAGGTTGTGGGCACCCTTTCCATCATCCCTCCCGAAGACCGTGCGCTCGTCAAAGGGGTCATCATCAACCGTTTCCGGGGTGATATTGACCTGTTCCGGGAGGGCGTGGAGATGCTCGAAGCGATGAGCGGTGTGCCGGTGCTCGGCGTCATTCCGTATTTCAGGGGGTTTACCATTGATGCAGAAGATGCTGTTCCGCTTCAGGCGAAGGTAGATCCCGGTGGAGGACCTGCTGAAGGCAAGGTAGGCGTGGCGGCAATCTATTTTCCCCATATCTCAAACTTTACAGACCTGTCTCCGCTCGAAGAGGATCCGTCGGTCGATCTTCACTATCTGCACCGCCCCCGTTCGCTTGAGGGGTACAGGATGCTGGTTCTCCCGGGATCAAAAAACGTACGAGGGGATCTTGAGTGGCTCCGGAGCATGGGATGGGAGGAAGAGATCAGTGCATTCCGCCGTTCGGGAGGCATGATTTTCGGTATCTGCGGCGGGTTCCAGATGCTCGGTCGGAGCATTGCCGATCCGCACGGGCTTGAAGGAGAGCCCGGCACGAGCGAGGCGCTTGGCGTTCTGGAAGTCAGCACCGTGCTGGATAAGGAGAAATATCTTTCAAATTCCCTTGGCAGACTGCATGGTGCCGATGTGGCGGCTTCAGGGTATGAAATCCATATGGGCCGTACGGCTGTCGAGGGTTCATGCCGCCCGTTTCTGCAGGTTACCGAGCGAAACGGTTTGCCGAGCGAGGATACCGACGGGGTGGTGAGCGAAGACGGACGGGTTATGGGCACCTATTTCCACGGTATTTTCGATGAACCCTCCCTTCGCCACCATTTCCTGGAGGAGGCTGATTCCAGCTACACGCCTCCCGGGGAGGAGATCAGCCGCCGGCTTGAGTCGGACCGCAGCTATGACATGCTTGCCCGGCACTTTTCAGACAATCTTGATCTTGACAGGCTTTTTGCCCTTGCCGGCAGGCTGTCGCCAAAGGAGCGCGTGTGAGCAGTCTCTATGACCATACGCACGGGGGTTCTCCGGCTTCATCGGGCGCCATGCTGGACTTCAGCATCAACATCAGTCCGGTTCTTCCGCCGATCGGCCCGGTCGTCGTCGAGCCTTCTGAGTTGATGAGATACCCCTCCATCGACGGGGCAGGGATCCGTTCGTTCTATGTGGACCGGTTCAAACTTGATCCCAATTCGGTGCTTCCTCTGAACGGGGCCGCTGAGGGCATCTACCTCCTGCCGCGGGCCCTCGGTCTCCGGCGGGTGCTTATCCCTGCACCCTCATTCTACGAGTATGAGCGGGCATGCCGCATTGCGGGTGCGGAAGTCGTATGGATGGAACTCAGCGAGGCGGACGGTTTTGCGATGCCATCGTTCGAGCGGCTGGTTTCTGCAATGGACGGTGTTGACGCCCTGTTCCTCGCCAACCCCAACAACCCGACAGGAACTGAACTTCCGCCCGGGATGCTGCCGGGACTCGCAAGCCGGTTCCCTGAAAAGTGGTTTATTGTCGATGAGGCGTTCATCCAGTATACCGCGGCATTTCCCCGGAATTCGCTGATGCGGGAGGTCATGGCCATGAAGAACGTGGTCGTGGTGCACTCCCTGACGAAGTTCTATGCCCTTCCGGGGCTTCGCCTCGGTGCGGTTGTCGCCCATCCCGATGTCATTGAACGATTGCTCTTCCACAAGGAGCCGTGGACGGTGAACGCTGTGGCCGAGCAGGTGGCCGGGAGGCTGGCCGGATGCGGCACGTGGGAGGAGTCGCTCCGCAAGATGCTCGCTGCAGAACGTGAAAGGATACAGCGGGAGTGCTCCTCAATCGAGGGTCTCACGCTCTATGGCGGCAGTGCGAATTTCTTCCTCGCCCGCTCGACCCGCTCTCTTGATGTTCTGCTCCCTCAGTTTACCAGGAAGGGGATCCATCTGCGCGATGCAAGAAACTTCCGCGGACTGGAAGGGGAGTGGTTCCGGTTTGCCGTAAGGACACCCGATGAAAACACCCGCCTCATCGCTCTCTTTCGTGAGGTGATGCCATGATGGAGTCGGTGTGGCTTGTTCTGGCGGCGTTCCTGCTTGACCTTGCATTCGGCGACCCCAGGTGGCTGCCGCATCCGGTCCGTGCGATGGGGAGCCTTGCTGCCGCTCTTGAAGCACGGCTCCGCCGCACCGCGCTTCCGCTTCGCTTTCAGGGCATCCTTGCCGCGGCATCAGTCATTGCAATCTCCTCCGGTGCGGCCTGGGCCGTCATCAGGGGCGCGGCGGCACTGCACCCGCTTTTTGCCGATGTCGTCTCGGTGCTTATTATGTACAGCTGTTTCGCCACGCGTGACCTTGCCGACCACGCCCTTGCCGTGCTCAGTCCGCTTGCGGCAGGAAGACTCAAAGAAGCCCGGCAGCGGGTCTCATGGATGGTCGGTCGCGATACGGAGGTGATGGATGAAGACGCCATTGCCCTTGCCGCCACCGAAAGCGTGGCAGAGAATACTGTTGACGGAGTGACTGCCCCGATCTTTTACGCGCTCCTTCTTGGGCCTCTCGGCGTAGTTGCATACAAGGCGGCAAGTACGCTTGATTCAACCTTCGGGTACCGCAATGAGCGCTATATGGAGTTCGGATGGGCATCGGCCCGGTTCGATGATCTCGTCAACTTTATCCCTGCACGGCTGACCGTCTTTGCCATAGCGCTTGCGGCTGCAGTCGCGAAACTGCGGGTTTTTGATATATTCAGGGCTGTCCGGGAGGGTGCAGCTCTTCATGAGAGCCCCAACGCAGGATATCCGGAATCCGCCTTTGCCGGTGCGCTGGGGGTGATGTTCGGTGGAGAACGCAGCTATGGCGGGGTGCCGGATATGGCGCCGGTCCTTGGCGTACGCGCTGAGCGCTGCAATGCCCGGACGCTTCGGGGTGCCATAGGGCTCATGCGGCTGACGGCATTCTTTTTTCTCGGGGGCGGGGTTCTGCTGTCGGCAGCCATCGGCCACTTTCTTTTACAATGACCAACATTAACTCATAACAACGGAACACTGCGATGGGTGAGGCTGAGAGAAATGCAAGGCGTATCCTTCTCTTTACCGGCAACGGCAAAGGCAAAAGCACTGCGGCATTCGGCATGCTGGCCCGTGCGCTCGGCCACGGCATGCGTGCACGGGTGATTCAGTTCGTGAAATCCGACGGCGAGGTCGGCGAACAGAAGTTTTTCAGCGCTTTACCGCTGGTGGAGTGGTCGCAGCATGGCAGGGGATTCCTTCCGCGTGACCCTGACAGCCCCCAGATGGCAGACCACAGGGAGGCCGCGGCCGAAGGGCTGTCGGCCGCACTTGCCGCCCTTCTCGACCCCGACTGCGATTTCGTCCTGCTCGACGAGGTCTGTTTCGCGCTCTCCAGAGGGCTTATCGAGTCTGCACCCCTCATATCCGGCATCAAAGGTGCCGCTGACGGGAAGATCGTCGTCCTGACCGGCCGCAATGCGCCTCAGGAGCTGCTGGACCTGGCCGATACCGCTACCGAAATGACCATGTTGAAGCACGGCTACGAAGCGGGCATCCCTGCCCAGAAAGGAGTGGAAGATTAAGTATCCTTCCATCTATAGAAACCCTGAAAAGGCGGTCTGTGCCGATAACCGGTTCACGGCCCGGAAGCCCCGGCGGTTGCGGGTGGTGGCCTTTCTTGCTGCCGTTCCTCTCCTTCTCGTGCTCTCGCTCCTCCTGGGGCCTTCCGGCATCGGCATTCCCGACCTCCAGACCCCTTCAGGCAATGCCATCCTGTCGCTTCGCTTCAGCCGACTCCTGATGGGGCTCATGACCGGTGCCGCTCTCTCGGCTTCCGGCGTGGTCTTTCAGGCACTGCTCCGCAACCCTCTGGCAGAGCCTTACGTACTCGGCGTGAGCGGCGGGGCGGGGCTCGGCGCCACAATCAGCATTCTGGCCGGGGCCTCTCTTGCTCTTCCCTTCAGCCTTCCGGTCATCGCTTTTGTGTCCGCCGTCTTGACCCTCATCCTCGTCTACGCAATCGCCAGCCAGGGCACAGGCGGCCAGCCATCGGTCTACAGCCTGATTCTTGCGGGAGTAATCGTCAGCGCCATATGCTCGAGCATCATCATGTTTCTGGTTTCGAGTGCAAGCGTGGAAGGACTGCACAATGTCATCTGGTGGATGCTCGGAAGTCTTCAACCCGCTTCATCTTCACAGCAGCTCGCTGCGTCCCTTCTGGTCTCGATCGGCCTCATCGGCTCCTGGGTGCTGTCGCGGCCGCTGAATGCCCTCGTGCTCGGTCGCGACATGGCGCACTACCAGGGTATCAATGCACGGCTCATCATCGTTCTCGGCCTGCTGCTTGCAACCCTGCTTGCAGCCACCGCAGTTTCTCTGTCAGGCATGATAGGGTTTGTCGGGCTCATCGTGCCGCATGTGGTCCGGGCCTCGTTCGGACCCGACCACCGGAAGCTGATTCCGCTCTCAGCATTGGGTGGCGGGGTATTTCTCGTCATGTGCGATGCTCTCGCCCGTACCCTCATCGCTCCTGTCGAAATACCTGTCGGGGTCGTCACTGCGCTTGCCGGAGGCCCATTTTTCCTCATTATCCTCCAGAAGCGGATGAAACAGGCCTGGATCAGCTGAGATGGCAGGCGAAGCACTGACATTCAGGGACGTAACTGCCGGCTACAGCCACCGCCGTGTGCTCGACGGGGTGAGTTTTGCTGTCAGGGAAGGGGAGTTCGTCTCCCTCATCGGCCCCAACGGTAGCGGCAAAAGCACCCTTCTGAAGACTGCTGCGGCCCTTGTAAAGCCTGTTGCCGGGTCGGTCGAGTTATTCGGACAGGATGTCTGTACTCTCCGGCCCTCTTTGCGCGCATCGCTGCTCGGGGTGGTGCCGCAGAAGCTTGATGCTCCGATGGCGTTCAGCGTCGCTGAAATCGTGATGAACGGCCGTGTCGGGTCTATGGGGCTGCTCGGCCGCCTCTCCCCCCATGACCACGACCTTGTCGAGCGCGCCATGATCTACACGGACGTTCTCGATCTCCGCAACCGGTATTTCGGGGAACTCAGCGGCGGCGAGCAGCAGCGCGTTGCGCTTGCCATGGTGCTGGCGCAGGAGCCGCGCATCATCATGCTCGACGAGTCGATCTCCCATCTCGACATCAATCACCGCAACGAGGTGCTGCAGATCCTGCTCAACCTGAACCGCGAACAGCAGCTGACGATCGTGCTCGTCAGCCATGACCTCACGCTTTCAGCCTCCGTCTCCGACCGCCTGCTCCTCATGTATGAGGGCCGGCTTGCCGCCGACGGGGCGCCGCACGAAGTCCTTCGCCCAGACCTGCTCGGCCGGGTGTATGACTGCGAACTCCAGGTCCGTTTGGACCCCTTTACGGGTTCACTCCAGGTGACGGGGAACCTTGAAGGGCGAAAGATGAGCGGCAGCCCTGCAATCCGTACCCATGTGGTCGCCGGCGGGGGCAGCGGCATCGAGCTCTACCGTCGCCTGGTTCTCGAGGGGTTCGGCGTTACGACGGGTGTGCTCAACCAGCTTGATTCCGATGCCGAAGCGGCCCGGGCGCTTTCCATCCCCGCAGTGCTTGAACAGCCTTTTTCAGCGGTCGGGCAGGAGGCGGCAGATAAAGCCCGCGGGATGGTGGCCGAAGCCGATGCCCTGATCATCACCCATGTGCCTTTCGGTTCAGGCAACCTGGTCAACCTTCAGATCGCAGACGAAGCACTGCGCCAGGGCCTGCGGGTGTTCATCGCCCGGGGCCTTGAAGATCGGGACTATACGGAGTATAAAGCCGCCAGCCGCCTCGCTGCCGATATGACGGCAAGAGGCGCCCTGTCGTGGCAGACGATGCACGAGCTCATCATGAAACTGCAGCAACAGCAACCAACCTGATATCGATGGCATCACAGCATGCATTCCCCTGCCGCTTCGGGACCACTTCCTACATCATTCCGGATGCGATCATCCCTAATGTGGAGTATCTCAGAAAGCGGGTGGACGACATAGAGCTCGTCCTCTTCGAGTCCGACGAGTTCTCGAACCTGCCAACGGCCGACGATATGCGGCGTCTTATTGAGTTTGCCGCAGAAGATGACCTCACTTACTCGGTCCATCTGCCGCTCGACGCCTATCTCGGCCACAGGGACAGGGATGAGAGGGAGCGCTCGGTAGCGAAGTGCATGCGCATCGTCGAACTCACGGCCGATCTGCCGCGTTCGGCCTATGTGGTGCATGCTGAAGCGGGAAAGGGTGTTGACGTCAACACCTTTGACCAGTCAGCCCTCATGCGCTTCGCCGATGCGTTCCGCGCTTCTGCCTCACGCCTGCTCTCCTCCACGGATGCTTCTGCCAGCGAGTTTTCGGTCGAAACCCTCAACTATCCCTACGAACACATCTGGCCGGTGGTCGATGACCTCGGTCTCTCGGTGACGCTTGACGTCGGCCATATGATGCTCTGCGGGTTCCCGGCCGCTGAGTATTTCGACCGTTACCTGCACCGGGCGAGGGTGCTGCATGTGCATGGGGTGCTGGAAGGGCGCGACCATGTCTCGCTCCGCCACCTTGATGCCACGATTCTCGACATGGTGATGGAGAGACTCAAAACACATCCCGACCTTGAGCGGGTCTTTACCATGGAAATCTTTTCTGAGGCTGACTTCCTTGATTCATGCAGCCTGTTTGACACAAGGAGGAGGCGGGCATGACGGATAAACCGACAAAGATTGTCTTTGTGACGGGCGGAGCCCGGAGCGGCAAGAGCACCTTTGCCTTGAGGCTTGCCATGCAGCATCGGCGGAGGGTGTTTCTTGCTACGGCCGAACCGTTCGATATTGAGATGCAGAGGCGCATCGGCCGCCACCGGGAGGAACGCGGTTCGGCGTTCAAGACCATTGAGGAGCCGGTTCAGATAGCCCGGGCACTGAAAAATGTCCCAGAGGAGACCGATGTGGTGCTGCTTGACTGCCTCACGGTATGGACCGGGAATCTCATGCACCGTTTCGGTGACGATGAACCGGCCATCTCGGCGGAAATTGATGCCCTCCTTGAAGTCCTCCTGCAGCCGCCCTGTTCCCTGGTCATCGTCACCAATGAAACGGGCATGGGCATTGTGCCCGAAAACGCCATGGCCCGCAGGTTCCGCGACATGGCAGGCATCATCAATCAGCGTGTTGCCTCCCGGAGCGATGAAGCATGGCTCCTGGCCAGCGGGCTGCCGCTTAAACTGAAATGACCAAACCCTCATCATTGCGCAACCTTTTTTCTGACACACCCTCCATGCAGAAACAGTTCCAGACCCTCATCGATGCGGTCCAGCCGGTTGACGGCACTCTTACGGAGGCCGCACAGGCGCATCTCGACGACCTTACCAAACCCCGTGGGAGCCTCGGCCGTCTGGAGGAGATTGCCCTGCAGTTCGTCCGGGCTACCGGATGCCTGAAGCCGGTGCTCACAAAGAAAAAGATCTGCTGTTTCGCCGGCGACCACGGCGTCGCTATAGAGGGTGTCTCGGCGTTTCCGGCCGAGGTGACACCCCAGATGGTCTACAACATGCTCTCCGGCGGAGCGGCCATCAATGTCCTCGCCAGCCATTCTGGAGCAGATCTCGACGTGGTCGACATGGGCGTGAACCATGATTTCCCTGAGACTGAGGGCCTCGTTCAGCGGAAGGTCGGGCGCGGCACCCGGAACATTACCGAAGGGCCTGCAATGACGGAAGCCGAGACCCTTATTGCCCTTATGGCGGGAGCCGGCATAGCCCTCTCCGCCCATGAGGCCGGTTACCACCTGCTTGGAACAGGGGAGATGGGCATTGCCAATACGACGCCGGCAACCGCGCTCTATGCTGTGCTTCTCGGTATAGCGCCGGAGACGATCGCCGGAAGGGGAACCGGAATAGACGACCAGCGCCTGGAGCATAAAAAAACGGTGATCAGGCGCGCCATTGAGATCAATCAGCTACATTGTGGAACACCGCTAGGGACGCTAGCTGCGCTCGGCGGGTTTGAAATCGCCGGCATCGCAGGCTTCATCCTCGGTGCCGCTTCAGTCCGGCTTCCGGTCGTGGTCGACGGCTTCATCTCAACGGCAGGAGCCGTTGCTGCAATGAAGCTCTGTCCGGCCTCGTCCGGGTACCTGTTCTTCAGCCATCTCTCCAACGAGCAGGGCCATAGAACGGTGATGGAGTCGCAGGGAGTTCGACCGATTCTCGATCTCGACCTTCGACTCGGCGAGGGAACGGGCGGTGCGCTTGCCATGCATGTGATCGAGGGGGCAATACGGATATACAACGAAATGGCAACGTTCAGCTCTGCCTGCGTAGCCGGAAAAGAGGGGGAGTAAGAGGATGCTTAATGGTCTTGTGACGGGTCTTGTTACTGCACTAAGGACGCTCTCCGTGTTTCCGGTTCCGGGCAGAGAGGCCCGGTCGTTCAGCTCTGCCCTCTACTGGTTTCCTGCTGTCGGCCTGCTGCTCGGCCTCTTCGTGGCCGGGTCCGGCTGGATCGGATACCTGGCGGGATGGGACCGATTCGGTGCTGCGCTGATGGTTGTCTCCGGCCTTGTGGTTACCCGTGGCATGCATGCCGACGGCCTTGCAGACATGTTCGACGGATTCTGGGGCGGGCGCGACCGCGATTCGGCCCTCAGGATCATGAAAGATCCCAATGTCGGCTCGTTCGGTGCTCTGGGTCTTGGCTCTCTCCTGCTCTTCAAGTGGGTTGCCCTTGAACAGCTTCTTTCGTTCGGTGCCTTCGACTGGGTTATTGCTGGCGTGGTGCTTGCGCGCACGGCTCAGGTGGCGCTTGCCGTTGCGCTTCCTTACGCCCGCAGCGGCGGGGGCACGGCGGAGGGGTTTGTTGTGGGGGCGGGCCGCAAGCATGCCGTTGTTTCCTCCCTCTCAGCCCTTTTGATCATCGTCTTCGTCCTGAAAAGCACCCCGGGTGCTGTTGTCATTGCTACAGGAGCGTCTCTTGCCTCAACCCTCTTCATCGGCTGGCTCTCCAGTAAGAAAATAGGTGGAGTCACCGGAGACGTTCTCGGGGCGGTCAGCGAGGTGACGGAAATAGCCGTATGGACGGCTGGCGGACTTTATTTCATGCTGCGTTGAGGTTTCCGGCCGGGCGGATTTCTGCATTTGGTTCTACATGAGCATATGCTTATAATAGGCATCCCCCCTTTTGGCCGGGATCTGTTTCAGAGCATCTCCTTACACCCTTATTTCTATCTTACATCATGGGCAACGATATGATCATTTCGTTCGGCGGCGGCAAGAAAGTCAATGCCGAGTTCAAAGGATTCACCATTCATACCGACCAGTCTCCAAACGGAGGCGGCGAGGGCTCTGCTCCCGAGCCGTTCGCGCTCTTCCTTGCTTCCATCGGCACCTGTGCCGGCATCTACGTCTACTCCTTCTGTCAGCAGCGCCAGATCCCGACCGACAACATCCGTATCGTGCAGTCCCATTTCCCCAAAGAGAGTGGCCGCGGGATCGGTAAAATCGTCATTGACATCCAGCTTCCGGCCGATTTTCCGGAAAAGTACCGCGATGCGGTCATCAATGCGGCGAACCTCTGTGCAGTGAAGAAGCATATCCAGGATCCTCCGGTTTTCGAGCTTTCGACATCGATCGCCGCCTCCTGAGGGCCGCTCCGATTTTTTTAACCTGAACGCAGGACACCCGCTGCCATGGAAAAGATCCAGCGCCTCCGGCATTTTCCTGTCACCTTCTTTTCGCTTGTCCTCGGCATGGCCGGCTTTACGCTGGCCGTGCAGCGGAGCATGCCGCTTGCCGGTATGGGATCTCTTACCTCTGACTGGCTGCTCTACCTCACGCTCTCTATCGGCGGTGTCTCCGTACTTGCCTACCTCTTGAAATCCCTCCTGTATCCGGGGGAGGTCGCTCTTGAGTGGGCCCATCCTGTCCTGATCAATTTCTTTCCTCTGCCGGCCATCGTCCTCCTCATCTTTTCGGCGGTGTTTCTTGTCCGCGACATCGAGACAGCCCGCTATTTCTTCATGGTCGGTGTATTTCTGCAGTTCACCTCGTCTGTCGCCATCATTTCCAGCTGGATGTCGGAACCCCATTACAGGATCAGCCACATGACTCCGGCCTGGTTTATTCCGATTATTGGCTCGATCATTGTCCCTCTTTCGGGCGTAAGGCTCGGGAACCTCGAGCTCTCATGGTTTTTCTTTTCTCTCGGCCTGGTGTTCTGGATCGCCCTCTTTGTCATCGTCATGAACCGGATGATCTTCCATGCCTCCATTCCCGAGCGGTTCATGCCGACCCTCTTCATCCTCTTTGCCCCTCCGGCACTCGGCTTTCTCGCCTATCTCAGCCTGAACGGCGGCCAGCTTGATGCATTTGCCCGCATTCTCTATTACTTTTCCCTCTACCTCTTCGTCCTTCTGCTCTTCCGTCTCCCTTCGCTTTCACGGCTGGAGTTCCACCTCTCCTGGTGGGCGTACTCTTTTCCGATCGCAGCGAGGGTGCTGGCTTCCGTGAAAATGTTCTCCCTCACTGAAAACCCTTTTTTCCGGAGCATTGCGTTTTTTGAGCTCGCCTTTCTGGCCATTGTCGTGCTTTTTCTCATCATCCGTACGGCAACCGCAATGGTTTCCGGCAGTATATGCACCGAGGAGTGATGGGAGAAGGGAGCGAAAGCCGCAGCCGGAGAAAACCCGTCCGCCCCGGCAGGCCGGTCCTGTGCCGCTGTGTCGTCGGCAAGCCGAGGGCAACCTGCTTCAAGCCGGAGGGCGTGTCTCCCTCACGGCTGAAAGACGTGGTGATCACGCTTGACGAACTCGAGGCCATCCGTCTTGCTGACAAACTCGGCCTCTACCATGCCGAAGCTGCCGGCCTCATGAAGGTATCCCGCCAGACCTTCGGCCGTATCCTGGACTCTGCACATCGTAAGGTTGCTCTGGCGCTCGTCGAGGGTCATTCAATCTGCATCGAGGGCGGCCACATCCAGCCGCAGGATCCAAACGGCGAGCCTGACGAGCCGGGAATCTGTGTCTGCCTCCACTGCGGGACCGAAATACCGCACCATAACGGCACACCCTGCCGGACCCTTGACTGCCCCGACTGCGGCCGCCCCATGGTACGCCGTGGGCGCTGCTCCTCCATAGACTGACATGAAGCGTTAGAAAACAGTTTCCGAATTATTGTTTCATAATTATTGGCATATGCTTATAATGTCGTCACTCCGTGCCCCTCAGGCATGCATATTATCACGACAAACAGCATAATGCAGTGAAGAACATAAAGAGTGTGCTCATACTCGGCGGAGGCATTGCCGGCGCTGAAGCGGCAATTGCGTTCCGCAAGAAGGGATTCTCCGTTGAACTGGTATCAGACCGAGACCACCTGTTCATTTTTCCCATATCGATATGGATACCGGTCGGAACCTTGAAATACAGCGACGCGTCCATCCCGCTCAAAAAACTGGCCCGGCGTCACGGCTTCACCCTGACCATCGACCGAGTCACGGCCATTGACGCGGAGAGCCGCAGGGTGTGGCTTGAAAAAGGCGGGGAGCGGAGTGGAACGGACGCTGTGGTCGTGGCGCTCGGCGCCGCAAAGATCCAGTACCCCGGCATGGAGCATGCCCGCTCCATCTGCGCAAGCCCGCAGAACTCACTCTACCTGAAAGAGCGGGTCGATGCCATTATCGCAAAGGGGAGCGGAAAGATCGCTTTCGGGTTCGGGGGCAATCCAAAGGATAAGAGCGCGGTGCGCGGCGGACCGGCCTTCGAGCTTTTCTTCAACCTGCACCACAAGCTGAAGAAGCTCGGCATCCGTGACCGCTATGAGATGACCTTTTTCGCCCCGATGCCGCAGCCGGGAGCCAGAATGGGCAGGAAGGCGCTTGAGGCGATGGACGGCATGTTCAGGGATAACGGGTTCAAGACACGGTACGGGAAGAAAATCACTGGCTTTGACGAGGGCGGGGTCATGTTCGAGGACGGCAGCCGTCTGGAGAGCGATTTCACCATGTTCATCTCCGCGCTTGACGGCCACCGGGTCATCAAGGAGTCGAATCTTCCGCTGAACCCGTCAGGCTTCATTATGATTGACGATTACTGCCGCATCGATGGGATCGAAGGGTGGTACGCAATCGGTGACTCGGCAGCGCTCGAGGGTCCCGAATGGAAAGCCAAGCAGGGCCATCTGGCTGAAACCATGGCCGTCAACGCCGCACACAACGCTTCGATTGCCGTGCAGGGCCGCGAGGGAACCCTGAAAGGCTACCGCGAGCACCTGAACATCCTCTGTGTCATGGATATCGGAAACGGTGCCGGCTTCGTTTACGCTGACGGCATCAAGGAGGTCTTTTTTCCCATGCCGCTTTTCGGCCACTGGCTGAAGCACGGCTGGGCGCATTACTACCGGTTCAGCAAGCTCGGCAGGCTTCTTCGGACTTCGGGCGTATAGACCCACCAGAGACCGGGCAAGGCGGGCAGGGGAGCTTACACTGCCTCCTGCCTGGTGCTCCACCACTCTTTGCCGTAATTGTAGAAGAGTTCTTCTCCCTTGCTGATTGCCCGGAGCGCATAGAGCACCAGTTCAGGGCCGGTGGCCGTATCGTCGAGCCAGTAGGCGACATTGGGCTCGAAAGAGTGGTTGAAAAGCATCCCGTAGCCCATCACGACGAGCCGCGAGCGCTCGGTGTTTCCGTAAAAGACATAGTTTACGAGTTCTCCTCCGACATCAGTGTCCCTCACCTCAAGAGCCGGGCACCGTTCGAGTACCTCCCCTTCATTGATTTTTTCCAGGGCGAATGCCCCGCGCCCGGCCACGCTGGATGGCCCTATGCCGATTTTTCCTTTTGAGGGTACCCTGTATTTTCTCCCGGTGAAGAAGATCGCGAGTGCTCCGGTAAGGAGGCCGAGAGAGAATATGATGATAGAGAGCAGGTATACATTGACATGCATGGCGGAGGGGTCTCTTCTTGAACTGTCGTATTGGTTTAACTGGCTGCTCTCATAAAATAACGTTTGTTTCCCTCATCCCGCTCCCCCCTGGTAATGAAATGCTTGCGGCACCGGTTCATGAACGACGGCCGGATCAATCTAATGCGCATCGCATCCGCATTGACCTGCATGCAGAAGTGAGCCTTCCGGACTGGGATGGCCTGCAGTGTCTTGTTCCGAGAAGGGGCTGGGCGAGGAAGGGTGTATCAAAACGGGATCCTCTTGACCCGGGAGCCTGCTTCGGCTCTCTTTTCGGTATCCTGCTTTTCCATTCTCCTCGCCCGTTCTCTGAACCCGGATCTCTAGCGGATGCCGATGGTGTTTATCTGCGGGAACGTTCTTTTTGCCTATCTTATGCTCATATCGGTTTTCATGCTCTCCCTGTTTGTTATATGGCGCAGGCTGCAGCAGCATGATTCAGTGGCGGTACCCAAAACAAGAGAATGATCCTCAACAGCATGCATGCTTCAGGGTGGAAATATTTTCAGCTTCCTTCAAAGAAAAGGCTCTTGAGGATTCTGGTGTTCATTGGCGTGGCGTTTCTGCTCTACGCTCACTTGCGGCCAGCTCCGGATGCTGTCGATACGGCGCCGGTTGCCTCCGGTGCGGACCTGTTCGAGGGTATTGATGGTGGTGCGACGATCATTCTGCACCCGTTTCCGGATCTTCGTGATGGTGAGGGCATCAAGGATCGGGCATGAAGCACTGCAGGGTAGCCATCATCGGCGGCGGAGCCTCAGGCATGGCTGCAGCTCTTGCAGCTTTGAGGGTACCGGTTCAGGGGGGCGGGTCGAAGGCTGAGGGTTCCGTCGTGGTGTTTGAGCGCAACCGTCGTACCGGTGAGAAAATCAGGATATCCGGCGGCGGGAAATGCAATCTTACCCATGCCGGACCGGTTGATGCCATTCTTGAAGAGGGGTTTCTCAGGAAAGGGGAGCGCCGCTTTCTCCGCCATGCCCTCCACAGCTTCACTAATGAGGACATCACTGCCATGATGGATGCCGAAGGGGTCGGGCTTGAGGTGCGCCCCGACGGGAAGGTGTTTACAGCGGGCGGTGATGCCAATGCGGTTGCCGAGGCCCTCAGCCGGAGGATGCAGCGTGCCGGCAGCATGCTGATGTATGCTTCAAGAGTGATGCGGGTCAAGAGGAGGGAGGGGATGTTTGAGCTGGATACGGAGGGGGGCATGTTCAGGGCGGAACGACTGATCATAGCAACCGGCGGCGCTTCATGGCCGCAGCTTGGTACGACGGGGGACGGCGTCCGGTTTGGCGTCTCGCTCGGCCATAAAAAGACGCCCCTCTCCCCGGCACTCGCACCCGTCTACCTCATCGACCCTCCCTGCAATGGACTTTCGGGTATCGCCCTCCGCTCCGTAACCCTTCATGCCTCTTCGGGAAAAGAGAAGAGTTCCCGGAACGGGGACGTGCTCTTCACCCACCGCGGCCTCAGCGGCCCTGCGGTGCTCTCTTTATCACGCGATGTTGCCCTCATCATGCAGTCCACCGGGTCCTGCAGCATGATGGCAGATCTGTTTCCCTTCCATGAGGAGGCTGCTCTGGAGGATGAACTGCTCCTTCATGCAGCGCGTAACGGAGGGCAGATGGTGCGCAAGTTCCTGCAGTCATGTCCGATTGCCCCCACCGGCAGGATTACTGGCGGGAACCATCCTAACGGCACCATCCCGACCGCTTTTGTGGCCTGTATCCTCCGGCACGCCGGTATTGGAGACGACACGGTCTGGGGTGGACTGCAGAAGAAAGCCCGGCACTCCCTGCTCTCGGTGCTGAAGCGGTTTCCGCTGGGTTCGGTCTCGAAGGTCCCGATGGAGCAGGGTGAGGTTTCGGCTGGCGGGGTCGTGCTTGGGGAGGTGAACCCTAAAACGATGGAGTCGCGACTGGTCCCAGGGCTGTATTTCGCCGGTGAAGTGCTCGACTACACCGGCGAAATCGGCGGCTATAACCTGCAGGCGGCTTTTTCCACAGGATGGCTCGCCGGAACCTCAGCCGCTCAGCCTCCGCAGGAGTAGGATGGCTCGTCGGCGCCGATAAGGGTTTCCAGTCCTGTCGCCCGGCACTTTTCGACACTGAACCCTTCCCCATCCTCGCTGTTGATGAAAACGCGCTCGCCCCTGAACCGTATATGCATGGGGACCTTCACCTTCCGCTCGTCACCGCAGACATTGTTTTTCAGTCCGGGGCGGAACACTTCCTTCACACCCTCAATGCTCACTTCAACCGCTTCGTCCACCGTGCTGAGGCCCTTGATGCTGCCGTCCTGCGTAAATTGAAGGGAGTTGGTGTCACCATGGATGCCGTTGGGTTCACTGTCATAGGCCCTCATGGCGCCGATTGGCGTTTCGATCATAGTCTTTTTCAGGGGTTCGAGGGAGCCGACAGCCCCGTTTTCGTAAAACGAGACCCCTTTTCTTGCTGTGATCATCCCCAGAGGTGTCATGATGGCCAGGGACTCTCCGGGCCACAGGGTGAGGCTTTTCAGGGCACCGCTTTCATAGAACCGGAATGCAATAACCTTCGCATGCAAGGCACCCTGCGGTGAGTCGAAGCTGAGCTTCTCGGCGAGCTTCAGCTCATTCTGCCAGGACCAGAACCCGCTGAGCTTGCCGTCGAGCGGAAAGACCCGTTTCAGCGCACCGGAGGGGTAAAATGTCACGAGTTCGGCCGAGAGCGGCCCGATGGGGGTCATGAGCATCGTCCGGGTCTGCAGGGGGATGGATTTTGGTGTTCCGTCCTTGTAGAAGCAGAGCGGTTTAAGGGTACGGCGCCCCATGTCTTCCGTTTCAAACTGGGGGACCACGTCGCCGAATGGTGTTTTGAGGATCTGGGGGCCGGCAATGAATCCGCCGTCCATTCTGCTGTTCGAGGCCAGATCACGGAACTCGATCCCCTCAAGTCCTCCGTACGGGGTGATGCATGGGTGTATGGTTCGGGTTGTCATGATGCTGTGGGTGTTCCTGATTGGTGAACGGAAAGGTGCAGAAGTTGCGATACGGTTCTCACTATTCTTTTGCAATAACCGTGCCGGGATCAGGCTATCTGTTAAGTTGCTATTCTATAATGGCTTATATCTTGACCCAATCTCATCCCGGAGTCGTAAAAGATACGGAGATGTAGGAAAATGGAAGCTTGGGTACAGGGGGGTAGGAAAACAGGAGATCCTGCGGCTCAGTTCTCCCTTCGGAGCGCTTTTTCTGAAATCGAGCGCTCGATGTCGGAGGATATGCTCAGGCTTTTCATGAGGTCGAGGAGGTTCTGGCGGATGGTGAGGTTGATTTCTACCGGGCGCCCGCCCTGGTATTCGGGGTTATGGCCTTTCAGCTGGACGGTTAAAAGGGACTCGCCATCAGGAGCCATGTCGATTGAAGAGGTGAGCTGCATGTAGAGGAAGTTGGTGAGTGCCTCATAGGTGGTTCTGAGCCCGGGGTTGGCGGCGGCGCGCTCCTCGGGGGTGGTGGCATAGATGATCTGCCCGGATTCCTCGGCTCGCATGCCGCCGTTCTTGATTGCGATGCTCTCTTTTTCCATTCTGACGGGTATGTTGCCAAGAAGGGTGCCGGTTGCATAGAGTTTTTTCGTGCCTTGCAGGTCCAGCAGTTTCTGCAGCGGGAGGCTGCTGAAATGCAGCACGCTGTTTCCGCTGCCCTTCAGCATGTCATAGCGTGCTTCGGTTATGCTGAGGGTGGAGTTGAAAAATCCTGCACTGAAGTTTGTAAGGCGTACCATGTCAGGGGACGCCGGATCGCTCCACAGCATGGCTCTGCCTGCAGGGTGGGTGAGGAGCAGTTCTCCGCCCTCTGCCTTGCGTTTGAGCTCTTTCATGCTGAAATCGAGGGTAAGGGCACCGGTCGGGTAACGGGTGAAGTTCGCCATCGGCTCCGTGAATCTGTAGGAGGTCTCTATTCGGGTTTTCGGGTCTCGGATTGAGATGGTGCCTCCACCCTCTGAGCGGAGGGTGCCGTTATGGATCGCAAACCCCTTTTTCTCAAGAGTGAGGGGTAATGTCCCGTAGATCCGGCCTTTGAGTGCCCCTTTATAGGCTCCGTGGAACTTGACCGTCTGCAGGGCATCGACGCCTTCAATCCTTACGATGATAGGCTTCCTGCCGGATGGCGCTTGAGTTCGGGCGGTTTTGGCTTTGAGGGTTCCCTGAAGCATTCCTGCCGAGAGGGATGTAAGCCCTATTCCCTCCGGGCCTCCGACCGATATCTGGGCCTTGAGGTTCCCGATGATGGGCCCCTTGCCCGGCTCGATCGACAGCCACTCGTGCATGGTGCGGTCGTACCAATGGAATGCAAGGGGCTTTGATGCCGAGATGCGGGCACCCTCTATACTCAAGACGGAGTCGCTGTAGACGATAGGAATGCTTCCCTGCAGGACCCCTGTGGCAAAGGGCTTTGTTCGCCCGCCTGCTTTGGCTCCCTGCAGGCGTAGAAGATCGGCGTTTTCGATATCGAGCTGGAATGCGGCCCGATTCCGGAGCATATTGTAGGCAAGCGTGTCGGTCGAGGCCCTCATTCCGAAGAGTTCCAGGGAGGAATTGTTGAGGGTGAGGGTGCAATGGTTGCTTGTGTCGGGCAGAGCGATGAGGGTGGCCCGGATGGCGGTTACGGGCAATGGACCGGACTCGTTTTCAAGGCTCCGTACCCTGATGTCGGCTTTTTCTGGTGCCCATCCCCGGTTGGCCGCTGCCAGAAACGGGAAACTGATGCCCCGGGCCTTGAACCCGCCGGCATCCATGGCTGCATCATCAACCACATACGAGGCGGCAAGCGGGGTGAATGTCGGCGCATTGAGGCCGTTCAGCGAGATGCTCATCTCCACTCCGGCAAGAGGGTCGGTATCGGAAAAACTGAATGCTTTGGAGTCGGGTCCGAACTGCAGGCTGTCGGCAGTGATGCGAAGGGTGATGGTGGCTTTTCCTGTGGCGGCGAGCTTCGAAAGATCGGTATTCCAGTGCAGCTGCGGCCTCTTGAGTGCTGCCTTGTAGAGGGTCGCTGTGGTGTCCGGGGAGCAGGGGCCCGGCGGCACCTCAACAGCGGCTGTGAGGGCAAGGCAGCCTATCGAGTTGAAGCCGGGCCGAAAGAGGCCTGTGATCTCGATCTGGCGTCCGGGAGCTTCAAGAACGGGACGGAGAAGGGCGGGGGCAATCTGCGGAAAGAAAACCCATGCTGCCGCAATAAGGAGCAGCGGCAGCAGAAGGAGCAGGGGGATTAATCGCAGCAGCCATTTCACGGGAAGCGGTCAGGGTGTTTTTTTCTTCCATTCGCCCTTTATCTGGATCCATGTGCCTTCCGGAAGCCGGCTGTAGATCTTCTGGAACATCATTGAGCCGACGACATCGAGCGCAAGGTTGTTCTGGGCCGCAACCCGTGCGTATTCGGCCCTGCGCTGGTTGTTGATGTTTATGATGAGGGCGGCTGCATCCCCTGGTGCGCCTGGGGGCACGGCCAGCAGGCCGTTGTCGACTTCTCCGGCAAGCCCGCTGGAGCGTGCCGTATCAAGGTCAAGTGCCGAAGCTGGTGCGGCCAGTGCCATCAGCATCATCATACAAGAGAGGATGGCGAGAGAGAAAATCGATTTCTTTTTCATCGTGCTGGTTCTCCGGTTTAGAATAGTCCCTGTTTGTTGTCAAGCAGCGAGTCGAGCTCCCTGTCGACCTTGACGCGGATTTCATGATCGATTTTGATGTTCATGTTGATTACGATCGGCTTGTCGGGGGCTTCGACCCTGACGGTGGGATTGCATCCGAGGAGGAAGGATCCCGATACGAGAAGCATGAAGAGGGACGTGTTGTTCCGTTTCATCTGTGGTCCTTTTGCTGTATGCTGCCGTTATGTGCGTTGCTGCTGTTCTTTGAACCTGTCATTTTCTCAAGATAGTTCATAGCGACCCTCACTTCAACTTCTTTTCCTGTAATCTCGAAGCGGGCCTCCTTGAAACTCGGGGGACCGTATCCGATGGGAGGATTGTTAGAGACCCCGAACCCTTCCTTGGGGATGCCGATGAAGGTCTTGTCCATTTTCCCGTTGCCGTTTTCATCGTGCAGGATGCTTACGGCGTAGGTGCCGTAAGGGATGTTCCTGAATTCAAAGACAGGGGACGCACCCTGCAGCTTCATTGCTTTGGAGAGATAGGCCCGCTCGGGTTTGTCGGGGAAGCCCTGTTTTGACGTGTAAAGGGCTGCTCCGATAATGCCCTCTGTGCTGGAGAGGTCCATGACCTTTACCCGAAGGGATCCTCTTTCGATGTTGTTACCGGCGTCCGGCACCGATGCCGAGAGCAGGGGGACTGCAAGCAATGGGAGGAGGAGTGCTTTCAAGCTGTGCATGTGTTCCTGTAGCTGGTTGTATGGTGTATGGTGCGGGTCGTTCTTTTATTCTGAATATACACAATCAACGGCACCTGCCCGAGATTCCGGAACGGGAGGGGCGTTTCATGCGTTCATGTTTTTTCATTAGTTAAGTTTTTTTCACCAGAAGCCACCGGGAGAGCAATGAGCATGAATCGGGATTTCCTTGAGGCCGTCCGCCACCGCCGATCGGTCTATGACATCGGTGCTGACGTGGCGGTTGAACACGACCGGGTCGTAGCGATTGTCCAGCACGCCATACTCCATACCCCCTCAACCTTCAACTCGCAGAGTTCTCGCGCCGTGGTTCTGAAGCCTGATGCACACCGGAGGCTCTGGGACATTGTTCTCGAAATCCTGCGCGGGGTTGTTCCCGATGAGTCTTTTTCGGCGACTGAGGAAAAAATCGCAGGGTTCCGTGCCGGTGCGGGAACCGTGATGTTTTTTGAGGACCAGACCGTGATCGATGGCCTCCGCACCAGCTATCCTCTTTATGCTCAACAGTTCCCCCTCTTTTCGCTGCAGACTTCGGGCATGGCGCAGTACATCGTATGGACCGCGCTTGAGGATGAAGGATGCGGCGCATCGCTCCAGCATTACAATCCGCTTATAGATGAAGCGGTGCAGCGTGAATGGTGCCTCCCGCCTTCATGGCGTCTCCTCTCACAGCTGGTTTACGGCAGTGTCAGGCATTGGCCCGGCGAAAAGTCGTTCCTGCCGATTGAAGAGCGTGTGCTGGTGAAGGGTGAAAAAGAGGGAGCCGGGCCATGAATGGCATCCGGCTCATGATATGTTGTACTGTTGAAGTGTATTTTCCCCCTATGTATTCCCCCCTATCTATTGTCGCTGTAGCTTGTCTAACGTGCAGAGCATGAGGGAGGAATGGAATGGAGAGGAGAAATGTGACGACGGGGGTGTTCCTTGAGCATCTCGCGGCTGAAAAGGCCATTGAAGAGCTGCGATCATCCGGATTCAATCTTGCAAGGCTTTCACTTATCGGCATGGATTCCCCTCTTGGGGGGCATGTTTCGGGTTTTTACCGTACCGGTGAGAAGCTGAGGGCGTGCGGGAAGCTCGAAGCCTTCTGGCAGGGTCTTTCCCGACAGTTTTCCTCTTCAGCCTCTTTTTTTGTGCCCGGCATCGGCCATGTGATGCTGTTCGGTCCCATAGTGGAACTGATTCTTGCTGCCCTTGAGCGGGAGCTTGTGGTCGGCGGGCTCAGCGCAATCGGTGCGGCGCTCTTCAGTATCGGCATTCCGAAGGAGTGCACGAACCGGTATGAAGCCGCACTCCGGGATGGTCATTTCCTTCTGGTGGCGGAAGGAACGGCCGATGAAGCTGAAGAGGCACGGCGGATATTGAATGCCACAAGCGAAAACGATGCTGTCGTCTACCACTCGACCGTGCCGGGGCCATAGGCGGAAGTGCCGGGCTGGGGCTTTTCTGAAATGAGCAGGCGGGAGCCTTGAGAAACCCGCTCCCGCTTTGTATGTTACTGTTCATGTACCGCCTGTGCCTGAATGCGCCCCGATCATGTCAACCTATCCTCCAGCGATGAGCCACTCCACTCCTCCATGCCGGTATGAAGCCGATGTTCCGCTGCACTCCAGAGCGTACTACGGGATCGGGGGCAGGGCCCGGTTCATTGCGTTTCCCTCCTCGCCGGCCGAATGTGCCGACCTCGTCCGCTGGAACCGGACAGAGGGCCTACCGCTTGCCGTCCTCGGCAGCGGCAGCAACACGCTGTTCTCTGATGATGATTTTCAGGGGACCGTTCTTTCCCTTGAGGCAATGCAGCGCATCTCGCGCACCGCTCCTCTCGAGCTCTTTGTGGAGGCGGGTGCCGAGAACACCGCTGTGGCTCTGGAACTGCTCCGCCAGGGCATCAGCGGGGGAGAGTGGCTCTACCGTCTTCCCGGCCGTATCGGCGGAACGGTGAGGATGAACGCCCGCTGTTTCGGTGGCGAAATATCGGCGGTGACGGCCGGTGTTTTCGTCCTCTCACTTGACGGGACCCTCTTTATGCTTCAGCCCGAAGAGGTTTTTCATGGCTATAAAGATACCTCTCTCATGCACAGGCCGGGCATCGTGCTCGGAGTCCTGCTCCGGTTCGGGGGATTCGGCACGCAGGAGGAGATCGAGGCCCGGATGAACGGCCATCTCGATGAGCGGCTTCAGAAACATCACTTTGACCACCCCAGCTGCGGCTCGGTGTTCAGGAACAATTACGATGCCGGCCGCCCCTGCGGCAGGATATTTGAAGAGCTCGGTTTCAAGGGCGCCAGGGAGGGAGGGGCGGTTGTCAGCCTGCACCATGCCAACTTCATTTTCAATGAAATCGAAGCCAGTGCCGCTGATGTCCTTCGCCTTGCAGGACGGATGAGGGCCGCTGCGTTTGAGCATGAGGGGATACAGCTTCAGCTTGAGCTTGAATGCATCGGCCGGTTCCCCTTAAAGCTGCTTGATCGGTGCGGGGTGTCTTCTGTCGTCGACCGGGATGATCCGGACTATGGCTGGGCTGGTATTCTTGATGGTCCCGGTACGCCTGAAGCAGGAGGAATCCCCTCAAACTTCTTTCCAAGGGTGCTTCTCCGGGGACCCATGACGGGTTACTCCGGCCGGGAGATGGAGTTTCCTTCCGGGGTGGAGGTGCGTCTGGAGCAGCTGATGCCGCTCAGCCTTGCCGCAATTGAATGCGACCGGCCGTTCATCCGCTGGAGCACGTCCTCTCCGCTGCCTGCAGGGTTCATGGTACCGCCGGAGCATGGGCCGGATGCGGATGGCTTCATGGACAGGCTCTGGGAGTATGGAGCCTCAGAGCTGTTCATTGGCGGCGGCAATGGCCCCTATCTGGAATTCGAGGCGGGACCTTCCGGCCTCTGGCTTGCAATCCGCTTTGAGGGTCTGCGCCGTCGGGCTGCGGGCCATCTGCGGCCGTCAGGAAAGCTATGGAGAAATGGAGTTGTGGTGGAGTTCGAGGAAGGGCGCTTCGGGATGACCTTCACGTACGGGGTGCTCGGCCCGTTCATCGAGCCTGAGAAGGGTGGCGGAGGTGTGCTGCCGCTCCAGTGCTGTGCTTGCGGTGCAGAGGGTTCGCTCGGGCTTCTTCCCTGGTGGAACGAAGCACCCGAACCTCCGGACTTCCATCGTCCGGAGAGGTTCTTCCGGGTCATTCTCGACTGAATCGGAAAGAGACGGCTGCCTACAGGTCGGCCTGAGGCATGGCGGACACTTCGGCAGCGGTAAAGACAGGGCCCTCCTTGCAGACATAGACCGAACCCACATTGCAGCGACCGCACTTGCCGATGCCGCATTTCATACGGTTTTCCAGCGTCGTATAGACGTTCTCCTCCTCAAAACCGAGTTTCTTCAGGGACGCCAGCGTGAACTTGATCATGATGGGCGGTCCGCAGAGCACGGCAACGCAGTTGCCGGCCGCGGGTGCCGCCTCTTCGAGGATCGTCGGCACGAACCCTACACGGTGTTTCCAGTCGGGTGTCTCCCCGCCCGGATCGACCGTAAGGACCAGTTCAACGTCATCCCGCTTTTCCCACTCTTCGAGTTCCTGCTTGTAGACAAGGTCGGCAACAGTTCTTGCACCGTAGACGATGGTGATTTTTCCGAACTTGTCACGTTGGTCGAGGCACGACCATATGACACTGCGGGTAGGGGGGAGAGCTATGCCTCCGGCAATGAAGAGAAGGTTTTTACCGTGGAACTCTTCAATCGGAAAGCGGTTGCCATACGGCCCGCGGAATGTCATGAGGTCTCCGATCTCAGCGGATGCGAGTGCTGCGGTGACCCGGCCTGATTTGCGGAACGTGCATTCAATATAGTCGTTCCGGGTCTCGGGGCTTGCGACGCAGAAGGTGCTTTCCCCCTCGCCGTAGATGCCGTAAAGGCCGAACATGCCGGTGCGGTATGCCTGCTTGAACTTTTCGAGTTCAAGCGGGTCTTGGAACTCAAGCCGCATGGTCCTTACGCCGGGTGCCTCGTCGCGGGTGGCGACGATGTTCATGACGGCCGGACGGTAGATGTTTTCCCCTGATGTCGTGTTGTGTGCAGTCACCGCTGTAGTGTTGATATCGCTTGTAAAGTTTCCGTTACGCCCATGTCGACCGGGCACTCACGGGTGCATCGTCCGCAGCCGGTACAGCTGTTGACGTTGAATTTAAGGGAGAAGTAATTGAACTTGTGCATGATGCGCTGCCTCCACCGGGCAGACTGTGTCGCCCGCGGGTTGTGGCCGGAGGTATGCATGGTGAAAAGAGAAAACGAGCAGCTGTCCCAGTTCTTGCGCCTCACGCCCTGGTAGGTGTCTCCCTCGTCCTGGATGTCGAAGCAGTGGCAGGTGGGGCAGAGGTAGGTGCAGGATCCACAGCCGATGCATCGTTCCGAGATCTCTTTCCAGAACCGGCTTTCGAAGTTTTCCGGGTCGGCAAGCCACCGCCTGCATGCCTCAAGGTCGAACTTCACCGGGACATCGGTGAGGGGGGCCGGTGCGTCGCCGCCTTCTTTCAAGAGTGAGGAAATGGAGGAAAGGGCGTTCTCTCCGCGTTCGGTGAGTGCCTCGACCTTCCAGCCGTTACCGGCGGCAAGAGGGCGGAGCAGCACGTCGGATCCTTTCGTGCTGTCGGGCGCAAGTCCGAGCGAGGTGCACATGCAGAAAGCGTCTGAGTGTGTGCATGCAATGCTGAAGATGACGGAGCTGTCACGGCGTCGGAACCAGTACGCATCGTGGTAGTCCCAGTCGAAGAGGGCGTCGTCGACCTGCATTCCTGCAGCATCGCATGGACGGACCCCGAAAATGATCCTTCGGCCCTCCGGCGGGATGAACTCCTCTGTTTCGATCTGCTGTTTTCCTATCCGGTATCCAAGCATCGGTTCAGTGCGCGGGAAGAAGAGCTCTTTCAGGGTGCTTCGGGTAAGGACCAGGTCGAGGTCGAGCGACCCGGCGTCTTCGACTTCCCGAAACCCCGAGACCCCCCCGGCAGTTGAAGGCCCGAAGACCATAAGGCCGTCCTCCCGCCACCTGGCGATGCAGTCGTTGAGGCTCGCGGAATAAAGTAGTGTGGCCATCTCTTGTGTTCAGTTAAAGAATGAAAGTCTCGGGATCGTCTTTTCTGAAGCTGGCGAGCACCGGCTCCTGCGCTTCGTCCATGCCGGGATAGTGGTCGAACGATCCCTGGACCTCATCGCTCATCCTGCGGTTGAGGAGGTGCAGCGGGATGTCGGCCGGGCATGCCCGGCTGCAGTTGCCGCATTCGACGCACCGCCCTGCAAGATGGAATGCCCGGAGGAGGTTCCATTCAAGGTTGCCGAGGGTGTGGGATGAGGTGTTGACCCACTGCGGCTGGTTGTTGTCGACCACACAGCGGCGGCACCAGCACATCGGGCAGGCCTGGCGGCATGCGTAGCATTTGATGCAGCGGGAAAATTCCGCTTCCCAGAAACTGAACCGCTCTTTAGGCGTCATCGCTTCGAGCTTCTCCTGCAGTTCATGCGGCGGCTGACTCTTGCGCTGTTCCTTCGCTGCGGCAATGAGTGATTTAAAATCAGCGGCTCTCTCGCCCTGAAGTGCTGTTACTTCCTCACCCTCAATCCTGAACCCCAGCACCAGTACCTGAGCGGTTTCGAGCTGCGACTCCGCGGCAAGGATGTTGAGCGACCGCACGCCGTCCAGATTGAAAAAGACGGCCACCTGTTTCTGGTCGCTGAGGAGTCCCTCGCGAAGCAGATAGCCCGAAAGGTTTGTGCGGCAGGCCTTGTCGAGCACAAGCCGGTCCGTTTCATCCGGGCTGGTGATGAAAACGGGGCGTCGGCGGTCCGGGGTTGATCCCGTACCGTAACCGATGACCATTTTGACGGTTCCCGAACTCAGCAGTTCTTTTGCACGGGACCGGTAGTGTTCCTGTATGCTCATGAAGAGGGTGGATTATAATGGAGCTGCGCTGCCGGTTTCGGCAATAAGTTTATGGTACTCTTCAAAGGGTCCGATTTTTCTGATGTCCTCGGTAATCTCCCTGATCAGTTCGGCGAACTTGATACCCTCGGCGGCACTGATCCAGGAGAATTTCACACGTTCTTCGGGCACGCCGGCAAACTGCAGGAGTGAGTTGAAGACGGTCCAGCGACGGCGGGCGTGGTAGTTGCCGTGGTCGAAATGGCAGTCTCCGGGGTGGCAGCCGCTCACCAGCACCCCGTCGGCACCCTTCTGCAGGGCCTTCAGAATGAACATCGGACTGATCCGTCCGGTGCACGGCAGACGGACGATGCGGACGTTGGACGGGTATTTCAGCCTGCTTGTGCCGGCCAGGTCTGCCCCTGCATAGGTGCAGTAGGTGCAGACGAATGCAACGATTTTCGGCTCGAACACTTCACTCATCGGTGGTATCTCCTGCTCTGGTTTCAGGGCGGGGGCATTAGAGCCCCATCACCGCTGCAAATATCTGTTTTTCTGTAAACCCTGCCAGATCAATGCTGTTCGATCGGCAGAAGGTGACGCAGGTGCCGCATCCCTGGCAGAGACCGGGGTTGACGGAGGCTACGCGCCGGATGAGGTTGCCTGCACGGTCGGTGATGTCCTTTTTTTCGATGGCGTTGTAGGGGCAGGCGAGTACGCAGCCCCAGCAGCCCGAACAGGTTGCCTCGTTGTTCATGGCGATGATGGGCTCCCGTTCCAGCTTTTCACGGCTGAAGAGCGCCAGTACCTTGCTTGCCGCTGCCGAGGCCTGGGCGACGGAGTCCGGGATGTCCTTTGGCGACTGGCAGGCTCCGGCAAGGAATATACCTGCAGTCGCGGTCTCGACAGGGCGGAGCTTCATGTGGGCCTCGTTGAAGAACCCGTATTCGTCACAGCCGATACCGAGCGTTTTGGCAAACTCTTTGGCATCGGGCTGCGGAACCATGGCGGTGGCCAGCACCACCATGTCAGCCGGTACCTCAACGGGTTTGCCGAGCAGGGTGTCGACGCCTCGGACCATCAGCTTTCCGTTTTCCTGCCACAGCTTGCTGACCCTTCCGCGGATATAGCCTGCACCGTCTTCCTCGATGGCGCGCCGGGTGAACTCGTCATATCCCTTGCCTGCGGCCCGGATGTCCATATAGAAGACCCGGCTCGTGCCGTGGTGGTTTTTATGCGCATACAGCATGGCATGTTTGGCCGTGTACATGCAGCAGATCTTCGAGCAGTAGCTTACGCCCTTCGACGGATCCCGCGACCCGGCGCACTGGATGAATACGACGGTTTCAGGCTCTTTTCCATCAGAGGGTCGGGCTATCCTGCCGCCGGTGGGGCCGCTTGCCGAAGCGAGCCGCTCGAACTGCAGACCTGTCACCACATCGGGATAGCGTCCGTAACCGTATTCTCCGTAAAGCGAGGTGTCCTGGATCTGGAACCCGGTCGCAACCACGATTGCGCCTATTTCCAGATCCAGATACTCGTCCTGCATGTCGAAATTGATGGCATTGGTCTGGCATACTTTCACGCAGACCTTGCACTTGCCGTTTTTGAAGTAGGTGCAGTGCCGGCTGTCGATGACAGGCTTGTTCGGTACGGCCTGTGCGAACGGCGTGTAGATGGCGGGCCGGTTCGCCAGCCCGCAGTCGAACTCCCCGGAAATCTTCTTCTGGGGGCATTTCTGGATGCAGTCCCCGCACCCGGTACAGGCTTGCATGTCGACGTAGCGGGCCTTCATTTTGACCCTGACATGGAAGTTCCCTATGAAGCCCTCGACCTTTTCGATTTCTGCATAGGTGAGAAGGCGGATGTTCGGGTGCTGCGCCGCCTCGACCATGCGTGGCGTCATGATGCACTGCGAGCAGTCAAGGGTGGGGAAGGTTTCAGAGAGCTGGGCCATGTGACCGCCAAGCGAGGCTTCCCGCTCCACCAGCACGACCTCTCCGCCGGCATTGGCGATGTCAAGGGCCGCCTGGATGCCTGCAATGCCGCCTCCGATGACGAGTGCGCGTTTTGTGACCGGCACCAGAATGGGCTGCAGCTCATTGTTCCGCTTTACCTTTTCGACAAGCGAACGGGTGATCTCGATTGCCTTCTCTGTTGCTTCATCTCCATCGCTGTGGACCCATGAGCACTGTTCCCTGATGTTTGCGATTTCGCAGAGGTAGGGGTTGAGTCCTGCTGCCGCACAGGCCTTACGGAATGTTGCTTCATGCATGCGGGGCGAACAGGCGGCGACGATGACGCCCGTGAGCCCTTGCTCGACGATCGCTTTCTTGATGCTCTCCTGGCCGGGGTCGGAGCAGAAATACTTGTACTCGGTCGCAATGGAAACGCCGGGATGGCTTTCCATTGCTGCCTTGAGCTTGGTGCAGTCTACCTTGGCGGCGATGTTTTCGCCGCAGTGGCAGACGAAGACTCCTATTTTAGCCATTGATCGTCTCGGTTTTGGTCCGGAGTTGCTGCTGCTCCCTTGCAGCGGGCTCCCTTGAAATTCTGTTGCGCGCGCCCCTCTTTACACCTGCGAGGTGCAGCTCTGCATTGAGAGGCGGTTTTTAATGCGCTTTTCTCTTTGGGGTGTTATCTGTGTGAGACCATGTCCAGTGCGGGGACAAAATGCTTGCCGACGGCTACCTCTAGGGGATCTGCACCGCAGGCGATGGCTACCAGTTCGGAAATATAGTACACCGGCATCTGTTTGATGTCCCCGTAGCGCTTTCTCATTCCTTCCTGGCGCATGTCGAGGTTGGCGTGGCAGAGCGGGCAGGCGACCGCATAGGCTTCGGCCCCGTTCGCCTGTGCATTCCTTGCGATGTTGTGCGTGAGGTCCTCCACCATGCCCTGCTGGGCCAGTGTGAGGCCAGCACCGCAGCACTCGATCTTGAAGGCCCAGTCGACGGTGGAGGCTCCGAGAGTCTGGAGGACAGCCTCCATTTTCATCGGGTTTTCGGGGTCGTCGAACTGCATGGCATCAAAAGGTCTGACGAGCAGGCAGCCGTAGTAACAGGCCAGGGTAAGGGATGTCAGCGGTTTTGTCACATGTTTGGCGATCTCTTCCGAACCGAGGGCTTCAAGGAGCTGTGTCACACCGATGAACTGCGCCTTTCCTGTCGCCTCCATGCCGGTCGTCTCCTTCAGTTCACGGCGGAGCTCCGGATCTTCCATGAGGGCACGGCGTGCCATGACCTGGCGGTTCTGGCATGCCGCACAGGGAGCAAGTACCAACTCCATCCCCTCCCGGTCTGCCAACGCCTGGTTGCGTGCAGGAAGCAGGAGGGAGAGCTTGTGGTTGGTGGCATGTGCAGAGGTGGCGCCGCAGCAGTTCCAGTCGGGGATTTCCTTCAGCTTCAGGCCGAGAAGCGAGCACATCTTCCTGACGGAGATGTCATACTCCTTCGCGGTTCCGCTGAGTGAGCATCCGGGATAGTAGCCGATGGTCGAGCCGGGGGCTATTGCAATCGGGGTCCCTGCAGTGAACGTGTTTTTTTTAGGTTTCCGCGTCGCTGCATGGTGGAGATCCTGTTTTTCGGAAGCGGCGAATATTGCCGCAATCTCCTGTTTTCCTTTGACGTCCTCTTTGCCTGTAAGGGCATGGAGCGGATTGATCTTGCCTTCCTTGATCATGGTGATGCCGGCTCCGGCGTCCTGAAGGAAGCTGCGGGTGCGGAGTTTGTAGCTCTGGACGAGGGAGAGTTCCTGAAGCCGTCCGTGCTTTTTGACGTTGTTCAGGAACGAGACATGGAATGCTGTCACCAGCTTTTTTGCTTTGTCGTCTGAAACCATTCCGGTTCTGAGGGCGATGGAGCGCAGGGCGTCCATGGTGCCTGCAATGTCCATGTTCTGCGGGCAGCGGGAGGTGCATGTCATGCACCCGACGCAGTACCAGAGTGCGTCGCTTCTGAGCGCCTCCTCGACCATGCCGGCCTGCACAAGGCGCATGATCCGGGTGGGAGGGTTGTCCATAAGGTTTCCGGCAGGGCAGCCTGCCGTGCATTTCCCGCACTGATAACAGCTGTTGAACGCATTGCCGGTCACCTCGGTGATCTCCTGCTTCAGGCGTTCGCCTTCAAGTCTCTTTTGTTCTTGCACGAAGTGGATATGGCGTTGGGTTCAAGATGCGGGCTCGGAAAGGGCGAAAACATAGCATAGTAATCAAATATTCAGAAAATACCATGTTGTAGGATGATTTCAGTTTCCGGAGCTGTACCTTTTATGGTGATGTTAATCTCTGGTGCCGGGTGCGCCGTGCCGGCTCAGCATGACCATATGAACCAGATATGAGAGGGGGCAGTACTATGCTGAAAGAGTTCAAAGAGTTTGCACTGAAGGGCAACGTGGTCGACATGGCGGTGGGTATCATCGTCGGCGGAGCGTTCGGCTCGATTGTCAATACATTGGTATCCGAAGTCATGATGCCGCCGCTCGGTCTCCTTACGGGGGGAGTTGATTTCAGCAACCTGTATGTCGTCATGAAGGAGGGTATTGAGCCGGGTCCCTATGCGGCGCTTGCCAATGCCAGGGCTGCCGGGGCCGTCACCCTCAATTACGGTCTCTTCCTCAACGCCGTTGTCAGCTTCACGATCATGGCCTTTTCTGTTTTCCTTCTCGTGAAGGCAATCAACCGGCTTCGGCAGAAAGAGGCAGCCGCACCTGCTCCGCCATCCAGGAAGACATGTCCATTCTGCCTGACGCAGGTGCATGAAAAGGCGTCACGCTGTCCGGCATGCACTTCCGAGCTTCCGGCAGTTGTAAGCCCCGGAGCAGTTGAAGCAGCTAAATAAATACGGGCGACGTATTGATTTCAGCCGCTTTTTGCTTATGATTGCTGAACATCCACTTCCAAGTGACCCATTCACTCTTCCGGACACCGCCCATGTTTGATGAAATCGAGTTTGACAGGATCAAGCGCCTTCCAAAATATGTCTTTGCCGCCGTCAATGAACTGAAAATGGCTGAACGGAGGGCAGGGGAGGATGTGATCGATTTTTCGATGGGCAACCCGGACGGCCCGACCCCGCAGCATATTGTCGACAAGCTGATTGAAAGCATCAACCGCCCGAGAACCCACGGCTACTCGGTGTCGAAAGGGATCTACAAGCTGCGCGGCGCAGTGGCAAACTGGTACCAGAGGAAATACAACGTTGATCTCGACCTTGACCGTGAGGTTGTCGTGACCATGGGCTCGAAAGAGGGGTATGTCCATCTTGTGCAGGCCATCACCAACCCCGGCGACCTTGCCATGGTGCCCGATCCCTGCTACCCGATCCATTCCCAGGCGTTCATTCTGGCCGGTGGCAACGTACATCGCATGAAGCTGGAGCTGAACGAGGATTTCACCCTTGACGAGGATGCTTTCTTCCGCAACGTGGAAACCGCCCTCAGGGAGTCGACCCCGAAGCCGAAGTACCTGGTTGTCAACTTTCCCAACAACCCGACGACAGCGACCGTCAATCTCTCCTTCTATGAAAAGCTGGTTGATATCGCACGCCAGGAGCGCTTCTATATTATCAGCGACATCGCCTACGCCGAAATAACCTTTGACGGCTATGTCACCCCGTCAATCCTGCAGGTGCCGGGAGCCAAGGATGTTGCGGTTGAAAGCTACACCCTCTCGAAGACCTACAACATGGCCGGCTGGCGCATGGGGTTCATGGTCGGCAACGCCAAGCTTGTCGGCGCGCTCGAGAAAATAAAGAGCTGGCTCGATTACGGCACCTTCACCCCGATCCAGGTCGCCTCCACCGTTGCCCTGAACGGAGACCAGAGCTGCGTGCAGGAGATTACGGAGGTCTACCGGAAACGCCGCGATGTCATGATCAAGAGTTTCGAGAACGCAGGCTGGCCGCTTACCACTCCGAGGGCAAGCATGTTCGTATGGGCCCATATCCCCGAACCCTTCCGTGAGATGGGGAGTCTTGAGTTCTCGAAGCGGCTGCTGAGGGAAGGCAAGGTCGCCGTGAGTCCCGGTATCGGCTTTGGTGCCTATGGGGACGAGTATGTGAGGATAGCCATGATCGAGAATGAGGAGCGCATCCGCCAGGCGGCCCGCAACATCAGGAAGTTCCTCCGCAGCCACGGTGTCGATACTCCCCAGGGACCGGGGGAATAATTCCCCCGCTCAGGGCTTCTCTGCCGTCATGTCGATATCAAACACCACTAG
>NZ_LVWG01000008.1 GCF_001622165.1 Pelodictyon luteolum | reverse complement strand
CAAATCATTTTGTCGCTTTTTCAAAAAAAAACAGCCCCTACCAGTGGGGCCGCCGAAAAAATGGTCTGAAATAGCCGCGTCCCCCTCGCAGCACATAGCAGCGAGGGAACAACGCGTTACTTACAATCAAGCCTTTTCTATGCTGTCGCTCGGGCATACCGCGACGCAGGCGGGCTCATCATGATGGCCGACACAATCAACGCATTTGGTCGCATCGATTACGTAGGTATCATCACCCGGGGAGATTGCGTTGACCGGGCATTCCGGCTCGCAGGCACCGCACATGATGCAGGTGTCGTTGATTTTATGTGCCATGAGAACAGTTCCTGATTAAGTTTCTAAAAAACGCAACGCATTGAAATAATGACAGTTGCGCCTCAATATAGCAATAGTTCGGCCAATCCGGCTTCAGCCTTCGTAAAAAGCATGCAACAACAAAAACATGCATGCCGGCCTGCATGTATGGGCAAGGCGCCATCATTGCATATCAGCAACCAGCATCAACTGCAGCGAAAATTCTAGCTGCAAGATGGCCTATGAAATCCTCAGAATCATTGACACAGGGCAGGAAATGCACATCCTCGACAGGTCCCCTGTCGGCATGCCTCCTGGCATAAAGAAGAGTTTCCGTCCCGTCAGAAAAATACCCGCAGCTGAATACATCTGCTCGGTCAACCCCGGCACCGATGAGTGCATCGAGCGATGCTGGAAAGGAAGGCCAAGTCCAGGTTCCTCCCATATCGTGGTTGTAATGCGTTACATCAACGCGGGTGTAATGGTTGCGTGGATCGGCAAGCACGGCATTTCGGAGTGCGTGAGCCATACTCCGGGTCTCATTGACTCCGGTATGGAAGTCCGGCTCACGACCATGGACATCCTTGATGATGGTACCATGAAAAGCCAGCAAAAGCGCGATGCCCGCATCGTTCCGGCCATGGCGGAAAATGTGGTCAACGTTTACCATCCTAAGGCCGGGATCATCCCAGAAGCCGTCGACGACAACAGGTGTCGGCCCATCCACTGCATCCCGGCATTTTTCCGACAGAAGGGAGAGGGTTCCTGCTGTCATGCGGCTGTCAACCGGCGACATTGATACCAGCAGACGTGCATCATGGCTCCGGGTTTCCTGGAGAATATCGGAAATGAACGGGGGCGTGGCGTGGAATGCGGAGAATACATCATATTCGGCATGCCGGTTCTTGCAACAAATCTGTAGCCGATCTTTGAGAAGCGCTGTCTGATCCCGGGTAATCCTATTCTGGGGTGAACGGTATCGGCTTGCGTGGAATGCCAAACGGTTCTTCATGCCGCCCACCACCGAAGCGACAAGGCGAACAGCGCTAGGCAGTACCATCACCTCTGCTGCATGG
>NZ_LVWG01000007.1 GCF_001622165.1 Pelodictyon luteolum | reverse complement strand
GCTTGAACGAAGTGCGTGGGTTTCCGTCGTTCTGATGCTTGTCGGGCTGTATGTCGTCAGAGACGGGAACATGTTCAGTTCCCTGGCCTGTACGGTCGCAATTCTGCTCTGGCGCATAGGGATTCCGTGGCGAGGGCTTGCCGCGGTCTCTCTGGCCTTTTGTGGATTCATGTTCGTGTATGGTCCCCCGTTGCTTATGCATATTCCGATTTATGCCAGTTACGTCGGAGCGTATCTCAGCCATTCCTGGCTGGATGCCAGTTCGGTTGCCGATTACCTTATCCGTATTGTCGGCAACTCTACAAACATTGCCATGAGAACCATATTTTTCAATGATCGAGGGGGACTCAACATTCTGGCACCTGTCGGTCTGGTTTCCGGGGTATCGATGCTTGCCGCATTTTGCTTCGCGGCTTGGTCGTTCATCCGGAATGATGAACGAAAGACGGCAGTTTTCGCCAGCCTGATGCTGCTGGTCGCCTTGGCGGTGCTTTCCGTCAATCCTCTGGTGCAGCCGCGTTACCTGATGCCCTATGCGGTTGCTTTCTTCATGCTGGTGCAGCGGCAGTATGGGCAGGAAGAGAAAAAAAACATCTGGGGCGCAGCCATTGCGTTGACGGTGTTGGGAATTGTCGGTTACGGCGTGTTGCCCATTCCACACCCTCCGGTGCCTATCGTTCATGAGTTCTGGCTGTATTGAGCATGTCGCTGAATAACAAAAAGAGGCTTCTCTATTTCCTGACGGAGGACTGGTTCTTCTGTTCCCATTTCATTGATCGGGCTCGTGCCGCTCAGGATGCGGGTTATGAGGTTGCTGTTGCTGCCCGAGAGGGGAAGGATGCCGATGTCATCCGTTCGTGCGGGTTCAGATATTTTCCTACTGGTTTGCAACGTCGGAGCACGAATCCATTCACGGAATTGTTGCTGCTTGTCCGTATATGGATGATATACCGACGTTTCCGACCCGATGTTGTGCATCAAGCGGGGGCCAAGCCCATCCTCTACGGGACACTGGTTGCTAAGTTTATGGGGATTACTCATATCCTGAATGCTCCTATCGGTATGGGGTATGTGTTCAGTGCCCAAGATCGTCGTGCGCGCATATTCCGCCCATTTCTCAAGGCAGCCTATCGACTCCTCGTGAATCCTTCCGGCAGTAAGGTGGTTTTTGAGAATGGGGACGATCTCGCAACTTTTGTTGAGTGGGGTGCCGTACGCCGTCACGATGCCATCCTTATCCGTGGAGCAGGTGTTGACCTTCAGCTATGTGAGGCTGAAAATATTGAAAAGCATAATGATGTTCCCATTGTTGTTCTGTCGGCGCGTATGCTTGAGGACAAAGGGGTGAGGGAGTTTGTTGCTGCCGCAAGAGTGCTTTTCGAGCGGGGCGTCAATGCCCGGTTTGTTCTGGTCGGGGGTCTAGACCCGTCTAATCCTACAGCCGTTCCTGAATCTACTCTCAATGAGTGGAACGGGACGTATGGGGTTGAATGGTGGGGTTGGCGCGGTGACGTTCCCGCCATCCTCCGCAAAGCTGATATTGCCTGTCTGCCGTCCTATCGGGAGGGCTTGCCCAAGTCACTGGTGGAGGGTGCAGCATGCGGCCTTCCAATAGTGACGACAGATACGGTCGGTTGCCGTGAGGTTGTCGAAGAAGGTAAAAACGGCTTTCTTGTTCCGGTCCGCAGTGTCGAACCCCTTGCCGATGCACTTGAAAAACTCATTGATGACAAAGCGTTGCGCAGGAAGATGGGACAGGAGAGTCGAAAAAAGGCTGTCAGAGAATTCGATACGAAAAAAATCGCAACAGAGACCTTGTTCGTATATGGCCAGTTTTTTTTGAATGGGAACAATTCCCGGCAGTCTTTGCAGGTCAGGAGCTCCCTGTTTCTGGGGCTCCTTCTGTTGCTTGAGGACTGGAAGATTATCCTTGGTGGCGTTTTGTTTGGCGCATTAGTCGCAATGTTGTGCTGGTGGTCTTTTGCTCTGCCTGACGGGGGTAAGGAATGGATGCCAGTGGTTTTTGTTATGCTGGGCGCATCGCTTGGAGCGCTTGGGAGTCTCATCTTGGTCATGGTCAATACATGGGTTGCCATGGTTGTTGATGGATCAGCTGCAGTTGTAGGTTCATCATGGCGGTATGATATCGTGAAGCGAACCGCGGACTCTATGCTTGCCGGAGCGCTCAGCATTCTCCTGCTCTTTCCCTTGGCAGTCATTGCAGTGCTGGTGCGATCGACCTCGTCCGGCCCCGCTCTCTACTGGAGCGATCGCATCGGAAGAAACGGCAGGATCTTCAGGATGCCGAAGTTCCGTTCGATGCGCACGGATACTCCGCCCATGGCGACGCACCTTATGACAGATCCAGACCGGTTTCTCACCCCGATCGGCCGGTTCCTTCGCAAGACGAGTCTTGACGAACTTCCGCAGCTCTGGTGCATCCTGAAGGGTGAAATGAGTTTTGTTGGTCCCCGCCCGGCGTTGTTCAATCAGGAAGATTTGATCGCGCTTCGCACGAAGCGTGGTGTTGATTCACTTGTCCCCGGGCTGACCGGTTGGGCGCAGGTCAACGGGCGTGATGAACTGCCAATTCCTCAAAAGGTGGCCTTGGACGAAGAATATCTTCACCGGCGTTCCTTCCGCTTCGATCTCGCCATAGTCTGGTTGACCATTGTAAATGTTTTGTCTCGCAAAGGGATCACCCATTAATGCCTAATCGTCTTACATCAAAGCTCGCCCGGAGCATGGCAGGCCTGGGACGGAACCGCAAGCAGGGGGCTATGATGCTCGTTGATGCAGTCCTGCTGACTTTTTCCGTATGGGGGGCCTATAGCCTTCGGTTCGGCATTTTGTTTGAACCCAATCTCGAACAGTGGTTGTTGATTCTGGCGGCTCCGGCTTTGAGTATTCCATTATTTATTCCGTTCGGACTCTACCGTTCTGTTGTGCGGTACATGGGAGAGCATGCATTGTGGGCCATTGTGAAGGCCGTTGGGTTTTCTTCCATCCTCTGGGCATTTCTTGCCTTTATGACCTCCATGACTGGTCAGGAAGGGGCTCCCCGTTCTGTTCCCATCATATACGCGCTTCTTGCCGTCATCCTAATCGGTACGTCGCGTTTTACAGCACGCTGGTTGCTCTGGTTGCCGGTGCGAAAGCAGTTTTCGGGCCGTCAGGTGCTCATTTACGGAGCAGGGGTGTCCGGGCGTCAGCTGGCTGCTGCTCTGCAGGGCGGACAGGATCTGTTCCCTGCTGGATTTATTGATGATGATCCGGATCTTTTCGGAAAGGATCTTGATGGATTGCGTGTGTACGGGGAATCTCAATTGGGGGACGTGATCGAGAAGTTCGATATCCATGATGTCATCGTGACGCTTTCTTCTTCATCGAGCCTCAAGCGCCAAGCCGTCGTACAGCTTCTCGAGCAGTATCCGGTGAAGGTTCGTATCCTTCCGGCTGTTGCCGAGATTGCCAACGGCAAACATCTGGTAAACATGGTACGGGAGGTCGATATCGGCGACCTGCTCGGCCGCGATCCTGTCGCTGCCGATCCCGCACTGCTTGGAAGGAACATTACCGGGAAGATTGTTCTGGTTACCGGTGCGGGCGGATCTATCGGTTCTGAGCTTTGCCGCCAGATTGCAGGGCTGCGGCCCCAGTTGCTGGTTCTTCTGGAAGCCAGTGAGCATGCGTTATATCAGATTGATAAATCACTGAGAGCTCTCTCTGTTTGTGATGTGGTGCCCTGCCTTGGTTCCGTTGAGGACCGCTCACTTGTCGAGAAGCTGTTGCTGAAGCATGGGGTCCAGACTATCTATCACGCAGCGGCCCACAAACATGTTCCGCTTGTCGAGTGCAATGTTGCAGAAGGAGTGCTGAACAATGTATTCGGCAGCAGAACGCTGGCCACCTCAGCATTGAAGCATGGGGTAGAGACCTTCGTGCTGATTTCTACGGACAAGGCCGTACGGCCAACGAATGTGATGGGGGCGACCAAGCGGTGGGCTGAACTTGTAATGCAGGAGTGTGCACAGAAGGCAATGGCCCTTGGGCTTGGCCAGCGTTTCTGCGCTGTAAGGTTCGGCAATGTGCTGGGCTCATCAGGCTCGGTAATTCCCCTTTTCAAAGAGCAGATTTCGCAGGGGGGGCCGGTAACGGTGACACATGAGGAGGTCACCAGATTCTTCATGTCCATTCATGAGGCTGTTGAACTGGTCATTCAGGCAGGGAGCATGGCCGAGGGCGGGGAGATTTTCCTGCTTGACATGGGAGAGCCGGTGAAAATCATCGACCTGGCGCGAAACATGATAAGCCTTGCCGGCCATGAGGTTCGCGATGCGGCCAATCCGGACGGCGACATCGATATCGTCGTGACCGGGTTGCGGCCGGGTGAAAAACTCTATGAGGAACTGCTGATCGCTGACGAGCATGCCGCGGAGACTGAGCATCCCAAGATTATGAAAGCCCTTGAACCCTCTCCTTCGGATTCAGTGCTTGAAGAACTGTTGGTGCGACTGCAGGAGTGTATTGACGGCGGAGACGAGTCGGCAGTGCGCGGTCTGCTTATGGATGTTGCCGGTTAGTTTTGGTTGTTCATTTCATTCACTGGTTCAAGTATAAACTCATGACGACGGTTTCTCTCGAAACCCCGACCTGGCGGCAGAAGCTCAGGAATATCAATTCCTGGCTGCTAGTCGCGTTCGGTTTCATTCTGCCCTTTTCCGTGGCAGCCGACGGCATTCTTGCCGGGCTCATTGCATTCCTTTCGCTGCTTGCCGGTGCCGAACGGGAGGGGTGGCGCCAGATTCGCCAGAATAAACTGGTTTGGGCGATACTCGGCTTTTATCTGCTGCATATAGTCGGCATGTTCTGGACCGAAGACCTTGCTTCCGGGTTCAAGCTTCTGCAGAAGGAATCCCTGCTTCTTTTTCTTCCGATCCTTATGCTTTCGGTCAAGCGGGAGCATCAGCGCTATTATGTTCTGTCGTTTCTGGCGGCCATGATTGTGCAGGTGGCTCTGTCCTATGCGATATGGTTCGGGGTGGTTCCTCCTTTCAATATTGCCACATTGCCGGATCCCGTGCCGTTCATGGGGCACATCACCTACAACCCGTTCCTCGCCATAGCCCTGTACATCCTGCTTTATTTTCTGGTTTTTGATCGGTCGGTTGGACGCGGGGCAAAGGTTCTCGCGCTACTTTTTTTCGTGGCTGGTTCCGTCAATATGTTCATTACGCAGGGGCGCGCCGGTCAGGTGGCCTATTTCGTGATGCTTGTGGTTGTGGTCTTTCAGTATTACCATCGCTATGCACTGAAGGCGGCACTGATTTCTGCTGTTGCCGTGACGGCAGTGTTCGGGTTGATGTACAAGACCAATGGGAGCTTTCAGGAACGGGTGGACGGCGTAGTCTGGGATCTGCAGCATTACGATACCCATAAGGGCAGTCCTGTCGGCGCAAGGATCACCTTTGCGGTGAATTCCTTCGATATCGTGCAGCGCCATCCATTGGCGGGAGTGGGGACTGGTGACTTCATCGCGGAGTATGCAAAGGTCGATGCCAGAACTACACAACTTGGCGCCACGACGAACCCTCATAACATGTATGTGCTGGAGGCGGTGCAGTTTGGCTTGCTCGGGATCCTTTCCCTGTTATCCATCCTCCTGGCCCAGTGGCATATGGCCTCCCGTTCAGGCGATCCATTTCAGAAGAGGTTCGGTGTAGTTCTGCCGATAATCTTCGCATTCATCATGCTGAGCGACACGTACCTTCGAGGCTTCTTTACGACGATGCTTTTCGTCTATCTCAGTGCGTTCACTTATCGGCTGTGGCCTGAAGAGGCGGAGGGGTAGTCAGGCTTTCTGCAGCAGGCTGATCAGGTTTTGCCCGTTTACGTACTGTTCTAGGATTCGAAAGCTCGCAGTAAAGCCGTACATGGCCCCCCAGCGCCGCTGGTCATCGAAATAGAGCGGGAAGGTTTCTTCGGTGAGGAAGTTAACATGCGTGGGATCCTGGAAGACCGGCGGGAAGGGATAGATCGGGGTGCAGGAAAAAAAGATTCCTTCCTGTTTGAGTACTCTCCAGATGTCGTTCATGAGTTCGATGAAGGGCAGCCTGCGTTCCGGCAGGTAGACTAGCCTAGGGACATGCTCCAGAAAATCATAGGCTGTTACGAAGTCGAAGGTGGCGTTGCCGAAGGGGATGGGCTCTATGGCCAGATCGGCTTTCCTGATTCCTTTCTCCGGGTTTTCAAAGACGTCGATGCCGAAGCGTTCGGCGGCGCCGAACGGGTTTCGTGGCTCGCTTCCGCAGCCTATGTCGAGTGTCGATGATGCTTCGGCCGTTAGCGTTTTTGCATCGTACTTACGATAGACCATGTTGAGATCCTTGATTTTCGGCAGGCCGATGCTGCTCCGCATGAGGTGCTTGGCTATCTTCCTTTTCAGTTCAAGGTAGGTACTCATAGGAGATCATTGTTGTGGGGCGTTGAACTGCAGGTCGTAGAGGTTTTTATAAGCACCGTTCATTGCGAGCAGTTCCGGGTGGGTACCTGATTCAACCACCCGGCCGCGCTCCATCACGATGATCCTGCTGGCGTTCTTGATGGTCGAGAGGCGGTGGGCGATGACGAGTGAGGAGCGGTGCTCCATGGCATGGTTGATGGCTTCCTGCACCACCTTCTCGGATTCATTGTCGAGGGCGCTCGTGGCTTCGTCGAAAATGAGGAGCTCAGGGTTCTTGACCATGGCGCGCGCAATCGCAAGGCGCTGGCGCTGTCCGCCGGAGAGCTGGATGCCACGATCTCCTATGAGGGTCCGGTATCCATCGGGCTTGTCCGTGATGAAGCCGTGGGCGTTGGCGAGCCGGGCAGCCTGTTCGATGCGCTCCCGGGTGACCTTTTCGTGCATGCCGTAGGCAATGTTATGCTCAATGGTGTCGTTGAAGAGAATCACTTCCTGGCTTACCACGCCGACCATCTTTCTCAGCTGCTTATAATCAAGATCACGGATGTCGGTGCCATCAATGGTGATGCGGCCGGAATCGACATCGTAGAAGCGCATGAGGAGGTCCGCCACGGTGGACTTGCCGGAACCGGACTGACCTATGAGGGCGACACTGTCGCCCTTTTTTATTTCAAAGCTGACGTTGTCGAGCACGTTGGGTGCATCAGCTTCCTCGCGGTATTTGAAGGATACGTTCTCGAAGCGGATAGCTTCCTGGAAGGTACTGATGGGTGTCTTTCCGTTGACGAGGGTCGGTTTGGTGTCGAGCACCTCAAAGATCCGTTCGGCCGATGCCCGGCCGATCTGCAGGGAGTTATGGGCGTTGCCGATCATTTTCAGGGGGCCCATGACGGAGTAAAGGGTGAAGGCGAAGACGAGCAGTTCATTGGCTGTCATGACACCGGCAAAGACCTGCAGCCCGCCGAACCAGAGTACCATGGCGATGGCGCCGATGAGGAGGGTTTCGTTGAGCGGCCCCGTCAGGTCGCGCAGCCGGAAAATGCGTATGGTTGTTTTGCGGAAATCGTCGGTGAATGCCCTGAAGCGACCGAGCTCCTCGTGCTCGAAGGCGGTTGCCTTTATGAGCTTGATGCCGTTGAACTTCTCCTGGAGGACGGAGTTCATGTCGCTGAGCCGCTCCTGCAGGGCCGCTGCATGGCCCTTGATGCCGTTTCCGATCAGGCTTATGAAAAAGAAGATGACGAGCGAGCTGCCGACGGCGAACAGGGTCAGTTTCCAGCTGAGGGCGAGCAGGACGGCCACATAGACGAATATCGAGAACGGGTTCTGCAGGAAATTGACGAGGGTGGTGCTGATGCTGCGGTCGACGTTTTCAACGTCGTTGTACACGTAGTTCATCAGGTTGCCGACCTTGTTGCGGTTGAAGTAGCCGAGCGGCATCTCGATGATGTTTGCGAAGATATCGTCGCGGAGTTTCTTGGCGGTCTTGCTCTGGATCCTGAAGATGAGGATCTGGTTCAGGTAGACGAAGAGGTTCTTGAGTGCGAAGGCTGAAATCAGAAAGAGGCAGATCTTCAGGAGCATGAGCTCTTTCGTTTCGGCCCTGAAGAGGCTTTGGTACCGGGTGAGTGCCCACTCCTTGAGTGCGCCGGTATCGCGCTTGAAGTCGAAGCTGTCGGGCGAGGTATGCAGTGCCGGTTCCGAAGGAGGCGTCCGGGGCTGGTTTGGCCTGAGTGCCAGATTATTGGGGGTGGCCTGCTTGCCGGTGGTCTCCAGCATGCTGATGCTCTCACTGGAGGTGAAGACGGCGTTCAGGAGCGGAAGGATCGAGTAGATCGAGATGACACTGAAGATGGACGTCATCATGCTGACTACGACGACGAGCACGACGTTTCCTTTGGAGGGGGCAAGGTATCGGAGGATTCTGAGCAGTACGGCCATGAAGGTTCCCGGGGTGGATTCATCGGTGCTGAAGCGCTAATATACTGTATAAATCGGAAAGAAGACTTCCTCCGATTGAGGCAATAGGCGGATGGCCACAAGTTTTGTACCTTTACCTCGAAGTTTTTTTCGAGCAGCAGTGAGAGTGCATGGTAGAGTTGACAAGCAAAAAGGATGATCGGTTACGCCGGTGGAGCAGGTCCGCCGAGACTCTGATCGCCTGGGCGGTGATGCTGCTCGGCGCACTGCTGCGCGCGGTGAGTCGCCCTGCGGCTATGCGGTTCGCCGATCTGGCAGGGGACGCCATCCATCATGTGGTCGGTCTGCGCAGGGACCTTGTCTACCGGAACCTCGCGCTGACTTTTCCCGAAAAGTCGCAGGAGGAGGTGCGCCGGATTGCTACGGGTGTATACCGCAACATCACAAGGACGTTCATCGATGTGCTCCGTTTTCCCCTCATCAGGGAGCAGGCCGACATTGACGCTCTTGTCGATATGGATGTGTCTTTATTCTGGCAGGGCACCGAGAACGGTCGGAAGGGCGCGGTGATGCTGTCAGCCCATTACGGCAACTGGGAGCTTATGGCCATGGCCTTCGGGATGAAGGCCATGCCTATGACTATTATCGTTAAAGAGCTCACCAACAAAGCACTTGATGAGGCCATGAACCGGTTCCGTACCCTCAACGGCAACAGCATCGTCTATCAAGGGGATGCGGTGCGCGAGGGTTTGCGTCTCTTGAACGAGGGTGGGGTGCTGGCCATCCTCGCCGACCAGTCAGATCCGGGAGCCAGCGCCTACGGGGATTTCCTCGGGCGCAGGGCGACCATGTTCCAGGGAGCGGCCGTTTTCGCGCTGCGAGCAAAGGTGCCGCTTTTCGTCGGCATGTGCCGACATGCCGAGAACGGGCACTACCGGGTGGATGTAAGGGAGATTGAAACTGCCGATCTGAAGTTCTGCAGGGAGGATATCGAGACCCTCACCATCCGCTATACCAACGTGCTGGAAGAGTACATCTACAGGTGGCCCGAAGAGTGGTTCTGGCTGCACAACCGCTGGAAAAACGCTTGAGGGAGAGGACAGCTATGCATATCTGCCTCGTCAATGACACCCGGCTTCCGACGAAGAAGTACGGAGGAACCGAGCGGCTGATTGCCTGGCTCATCGGGGAGTACCTGAAGCTTGGGCACAGGGTTTCCGTGGTGGCTCCGACCGGTACGGCTCTGCAGGGGGTGGAGTGCATTCCCGCCGATACCCACGAGGATGCATTGCAGGTCATTCCAAAGAGTGCCGATATCGTCCACTTCCACTCCTGGGGTCCGCCTCCCGATTTCGACCGCCCGTGGATTTATACTCTGCACGGTGTAGCCGAAGGAGCTGTCCTGCCTAAGAACACGGTCTGCATCAGCCGGAGCCACGCCCGTCAGCACAACGTCAAGGTCGTGGTGTACAACGGAGTCAACCCTGACGAGTTCCATTTCCGCGATCGGAAGCAGGACTACCTGCTTTTCTTCTCACTGATCCGCCGTAGGGCGAAGGGAGCCGAGCGAGCAATACGGCTGGCCCGCAGGTATGGGCACCGTACGATTTTTGCCGGCGGCACGCGTCTCGACCTCATCAAGGGCGGTGGGTTACTGGAGAGTTTCCATCCCGGGCTGAAGTTCGTAGGGAAGGTCGCCGGCGAAGAGAAGGCGGAACTGTTCTCCAACGCAAAAGCGCTGCTCTTTCCCATCAGCTGGGAGGAGCCGTTTGGCCTGGTTCTGGTAGAGTCGCTGCTGTCGGGTACGCCGGTCGTGGCAACACCGCGCGGAGCCGTGCCGGAGCTTGTGCCACCGGAAGTGGGCGCACTCTTCACTACTGACGAGGAGTTCCCCGACGCGCTTGAGCGGGCAATGGCCTGCAGGCCTCTTGATTGCCGCGAGTGGGCGATGGCCAATTTCTCCTCAGCGGTCTGTGCCGGCAATTACCTCACCCTCTACGAACGCTTGCTCGGCGGGGAGGACGTCTTTGGCTGAACATACCCCCAACAGCATCCTGATTGTCGTCCAGCGTTCCAACGGCGACGTTTTCCTCTCGGAGCCCCTGATCAGAGGGTTATTCGAGGCGTACGGCAGTCCCCGCATCGACCTGCTCATCAACGACGACACGCTGGCAATTGCACACACGCTGCCTCATATCGGGGAGATCCATACCTATTCGTATCGTCTGCGCGCTGAGGGGAAGAAAGGTCAGACCGCGGATCTCTATAGGAAGCTTTTCAGAAAATATGACCTCGCAATCAGTTTGACGGCTAGTGATCGTTCGGTGCTCTTTGCGCTCGCGGCGGGCCGGAGGGCAATCAGCGCGGTCGAGCCGGATCCCGCGAAGTCCTGGTGGAAGCGGGCGCTGCTTTCAGATCATTACCTGTTCAATACGGGTCGGCATATCCTCGAGAACAACACCGCAGCATTGGAGCTGCTGGGGATCGATTCCGGTTCGCTGGAGGTGCGGGCGCATCATTCTGCTGCCGCCTCTTCGAGTGTGGAGCGGATGCTTGCGGATCGGGGCATCGGTTCGTTCATCCTTTTCCATCCAGGGGCGCAGTACAGCTACAAGGTCTATCCCGAAGAGCTTCGCATTGAGCTCCTTGAGAAGCTAGACGGGCTTGGGGTCCCGATTGTGGTGACGGGCTCGAAAAGTGCGGTGGATATGGAGATCAAGCGTTCTCTACCGAAGCTCCGGAACCTGCACGATTTCATCGGGTGCACCAGCATGGACGAACTGATTGCACTGAGTGCCTGCTCAATGACGTATATTGGTGCTGATACATTGAACATGCACATAGCGGCCGCTCAGGATCGGCAGGTGTTTGCCATCTTCGGCCCTACACTGCCGGCCATGTGGTCTCCATGGTGCAACAGTCTGCACCGAGCCACCGGCGAAAGCATGCCGTTACAGACCTATGGCAACATTACCATGTTCCAGGCGGATATGGAGTGCGTGCCGTGTGGTAAGGCCGGGTGCGATGACCATCACGGCAAAAGCGACTGCCTCTTCCGTATTGAGCCCGAAACCATTTATCAGGAAGTTGCCTCTTGGCTGAAAAAATCACGGTAACCGTCCTTACGAAGGATTCGGAAGCGACCCTCAGGGAGTGTCTTGAAGCCTTGCGGGGGTTCGATGAGGTGGTCGTGCTCGACAGCGGCTCCGGTGATCGTACGCTCGAGATTGCCCGCAGCTTCCCGAACGTGGTGGTGCATGAGCACCCTTTCCTCGGCTTCGGGCCGATGAAGAACCTTGCAGTCGACAAGGCGTCGAACGACTGGATCCTTTCCGTCGACAGCGACGAGGTAGTGAGCTCCTTTCTTGCAGAAGAAATTCAGTCGATGCAGCTCGACGAGCATTGTGTCTACGCGGTCGGGCGCGACAACCAGTACCACGGGCGCCTCATCAATGGTTGCGGCTGGGACAACGACCGGGTGGAGCGCCTCTTCAACCGGAAGCGCCTTCGATTCAACGACAGGATGATTCATGAGGGTCTCGAAATCAACGATGCGACACGGATTGTGCGGCTGCGTGGCCGCCTTAAGCATTACGCATACGACAACGCTTCGCAGCTGATTGCCAAGCTGCAGCACTACTCGACCCTCTGGGCCGATGAACGGAAGGGAAAGAAGAGCGCATCGGCTTTACAGGCGTTCCTCTATGCGGCGTTCTCGTTTTTCAAGTACTACATCCTTAAGAGGGGGTGGCTATACGGATACGAGGGGCTCCTGATATCTGTCTCGAACGCCAACGGGGTCTTTTACAAGTACATCAAGCTCTACGAAGCGAACCGCCGATGAAGTGCAGTCTTGTCATCACAACATACAACTGGCCGGAGGCGCTTGAACTTTCGCTCATGAGTGCGATCCGGCAGTCGGAAGCGCCCGACGAGGTAATCGTAGCCGATGACGGGAGCCGGTCCGATACCGCCAGACTGGTCGAAGAGTACCGGCAGTCCTCCTCCATTCCTGTGCGGCATGTATGGCAGGATGACGAAGGGTACCGTCTTTCCGCATCGAGGAACCGGGCGGTGGCTGCTGCAAACGGGGACTATATCGTGATTGTCGATGGCGATATGGTGCTCCATCCCGACTTCATCGGCGACCACAAGCGGCTCGCGCAACAAGGAACGTTCATTCAGGGGTCGCGGGTGCTGCTGTTCGAAGAGAACACGAAACAGCGGTTTATGAGGAAGGAGACCGACATTTCACCCTTCGAGCAGGGGATCGGCAACCGCAAGAATGCAGTCCGCCTGCCGTGGCTTGCCGGAGTGCTGGCAATAAAAGGGAGTGCGTTGAAAGGAATCCGGGGATGCAACATCTCCTTTTTCAGGTCGGATTGCATACGAGTCAACGGGTTCAATGAGGATTTTGTAGGGTGGGGTCGCGAGGACAGCGAGTTTGTCGTAAGGCTGTTCAACAGCGGTGTGCTGCGGCGCAATGTGCGTTTCAGCGCCATCGCGGCGCACCTGTGGCATAAGGAGAACACCCGGCATGCATTGCCGGAGAACGATCGGCTCCTTGAGCGGGCCATTACCGAGAAACAGGTTCGCTGCCCGAACGGCATCGACAAGTATCTGGAGAAGCAGTGAGTATGAAAATCAGCGCCTTCACCTTCATAAGGAACGGAACCATCTATGGATTTCCCTTCGTGGAGTCGATCCGCTCGGTCCTCTCAATTGTCGACGAGTTTGTCGTGAACGTGGGGTACGGGGACGACGACACGCTCGAGAGGGTGCATTCGATAGGGGACCCGAAAATCCGCATCATCGAGTCAAGGTGGAACGACAAGATGCAGTCGGGCGGCTACGTCTACGGCCAGCAGAAGATGATTGCGCAGTTCAACACTTCTGGCGATTGGGCCTTTTACCTTGAGGGCGATGAAGTCGTGCATGAGGATGAACTGCAGAAGATAGTTGATGCCTGCCGCCGCCATCTCGATGACGACAGGGTGGAGGCACTGACGTTCGATTACCACCATTTCTACGGCAACGCCCGGAGCGTGCTCGATTCTCCCGGCTGGTACCGGCGCGAGGCTCGCATCATCAAAAACTCCGTGAAGAGCTGTGCGCCCGATGGGCTCTTCTGGCATGTGCTGGCAGATCGGGGGCGGGTGACCCGCTACCCGCGGGCCGCGCACAGCGGGGCGCATATCTACCACTACGGCTGGGTGCGGAGCGAGGAGGAGATGAACCGGAAGTCGGAGAATGTGCAGAAGTACTGGAGCAACAGCCATAAGCGCATCGACTACGGCGAAATCGACCAGCAGATTATCAGGCCGTTCACTGGCACTCATCCGGAGGTGATCAGGGAGTGGTTGGCGAAGGAGCAGGGACTGTTCCAAGCTAACCCCGACCACGTGCTGACGAAACGGGAGAAGAAGCACCGGTTCATGCTCAAGCTGGAGAGGGCGCTGGGGCTCGAGCTGAGCAAGAAACACTTTATTGCAGTGAAATGAAGAGCCGTTCCGCCATCCTCCTGCCGAACTGGATCGGGGATCTCCTGCTTGCCCTTTCCGTTGCCGAACGCCTACCGGCTCGGCGCCGGGCGGAAACAACCTTGCTCATTCCGAAGAAGATGGGCGGGCTGGTAGGGCTCCTTTCCGAGTTGCCGCAGATTGCATTTGATCGGGCAGACAGTGCAGAGCGCAGTCGGACGCTTGAGTCCGTGCAGTCTGCGGGGTTTTCCGCTATTTACCTATTACCCTATTCCTTCTCATCGGCGTGGTTCGCTTTCCAGGCGGGCATTCCTGTTCGATGGGGGCTTTCGCGTGAGATGCGCGGGTTGCTTTTGACCGAGCGGCTTCCGGGCAGGCTCCGCGACAAGTCGCAGCATATCACGCAGGAGTATGCCGAGATTCTTCAGGTACCGTACTGCGAACCCGAAGCATGGGGCGGGAAAGCGGTGCCAGCCGATGAACATTATCGCGGGGTGGTCGTCTACTGTCCCGGTGCAGCATACGGTCCGGCGAAACGCTGGCCCCATTTTGCTGAGCTGGCCCGGCTGCAGGCAGGTGAAAGGGTCGTGGTTCTGGGTACTGCTGCCGACAGCGATGAGGCCTACAAGGTTGCCGCAGCAGCGCCTGGCAGGGTGGAAGACCTGACCGGGAAGACATCCCTTGTGGAGGCGGCAGGCATCATGGCTGCGGCAAAAGCGGTGGTGTCGAACGATTCGGGGTTGATGCACCTCGCAGGGTACGTCGGTACGCCGCTCATAGGCCTGTTTGGTTCGACGAGCCCTGTCTGGACCCGTCCGCTCGGCAGCAGGAGCGTCATCATGCAGTCGACCGAGCCATGTGCGCCATGCTTCCAGCGGACCTGCCGGTACGGGCATTACCGGTGCCAGGAGAACCTCTTGCCATCGATGGTTGCCGAAGCGCTCGAAGAGATAGGAGGTAGTGGTTTATGAAACAAGGGGTACTGGTCACTGCGTTCAAGGAGCCGGCGTGGCTTGAACGGACGATACGCCAGCTTGGCGACGGGTTCAGTGTTTTTGTGCATGTTGACAGGAAATCGAAGCAGGAGGTCGTTGAGGCTTTTTTTGAACTTTCAAGGAAGTACAAAAACGTGAAGGTGTTCAGCCGGTACAGGGTGAACTGGGGTGGGAATAACCACCTGAAGGCGATTCTGCTGCTTGTCGAAGAGGCGTTGAAGGATGGAATGGAGTACTGTCACCTTATCACCGGCCAGGATTACCCCCTCATGAGCGGCGAAGCGCTCTTCGCTGAGGGGGCGAAACTTCTTAATTATATGGAGTTCGCACCGTTGCCGAATCCGGCATGGAAAGATGGCGGGTACGACCGGCTGCTCTACTATAACTTCTTTGACGTGTTCGATGGGCGGACCATGTTCAGGCGAAGAGTGATTCGATTGTTTGCAGCCATACAGAAGTTTCTGTTCATCAAACGGAACTTGCCGTCTGATGTCCGCTTCCATGGTGGTGGTACATACTGGTCTCTCACCGGGGAGTGCCTTGAGTATGCCATGCGGTATGCGGCGGAGCATCCCCGGTTCATGAAAGCGTTCGATCACTCGTTCTGCGCTGAGGAGATTTTCTTCCAGACAGTGCTCCTCAATTCTCCGTTCAAGGATGCCATAATTAACGATCCCCGACGCTTCATTGTCTGGGAGTACCGTTATGG
>NZ_LVWG01000006.1 GCF_001622165.1 Pelodictyon luteolum | reverse complement strand
AACCCGGCTGAAAAGTGAATGTTTTTTTTCAAAAAAATGCGTCATCTTCGTTGACATTGTCCGATCAACCTGTTTGCTTATCCTCATTGATAAAAAATTATAACTCCATGCGTTTTGGCATCCTATTTGCTGCGGCACTTGCGTTCGGCCTTTCGCCATTGACCGGATTTACGGCCGATGGTGCTGCTTCTGCCCAACAGGCGACGGGTGGTTCGAGCATGCCTGCGGCAGCTCCGGCCACTTTTTCCAGACCTTCGTTCATTACGGCAACTTCCGGGCAGGCCGGCCCGGCAGTCGCCATCGGTGAAGCTGCCTCCGATCTCCGGGCACCTGAACAGAGCGTCTCACCGCTCTCTTCGAAAACTACCTTCCAGACCTATGTCGAAGTGTCGACCGGACGGCAGCTCGAAGTGTTCGGGCGCGACCTCTTCCGTAACGTCCCGTCGACCTTCGCGCCGTTGCATGCGGTTCAGGTAAATCCGGACTACGTTATCGGCCCGGGGGATGCGATCCAGATCCGGGGGTGGGGGATGGTCGATATCGACGCTACCTTGAGCGTCAACCGCAGCGGCGAAGTCTACATCCCGCAGGTCGGTGCCGTCAATGTGTCGGGCGTCAGATACCGCGACCTACAGCCCTACCTGAAAAAGGCGATCGGCCGCATTTTCACCAACTTCGACCTCAGCGCCAGCATCGCGCAGACCCGGAGCGTCCAGGTCTATGTCGTCGGTAACGCCCGTCGTCCCGGCACCTACACACTCAGCGCCATGAGCACCCTGCTGAATGCCCTGTTCGTTTCTGGCGGCCCTTCCGAAATCGGCTCAATGCGCAACATCAAGGTCAAGCGGGGAAGCCGGACGATCAACTTCGACCTCTACGATATCCTTATCTACGGTGATAAAACCTCAGACGTCGACCTACAGGACGGCGACGTCATCTACATCGGCGAAGTCGGTCCGCAGATTGCAATCATCGGCGGCGTCAAGAAGCAGGCGATCTATGAGCTTCGGAACGATTGCTCTGCCGCCGAGGTGCTTGCATGGGCAGGCGGTTTCGAATCTGCGGCAGCGTTCAGGAACATCATCGTGGAGAAGAACGTTGACGGCAAGTTCCAGACGGTCGCCGAACTGGTGGCCGACCGGAATTCCGTCATGGACAAGCTGGCAAAACTGCCGATCAGGCCTACCGACATCATTCGCGTCATCGTGCCCGGAGCGGAGCCGATTGAGGTCAAGGTGGAGCGGGAGTTCGTCCGGGTGGACGGTGAAGTCGAGACGAGCGGCGTCTACGAAATCAAAAAAGGGGAGACCCTCAGGGAGCTGGTCACCCGTATTGGCGGCGTGACGCCGAAGGCATATGTCTATGGTACCCGTCTTGAGCGTGAGAGTGTAAAAAAACTCCAGCAGCAAAAAATCGACGAAGCTGCAGAGCGGTTCGAAAATGATATCGAAGCGAGCGCCAACCAGCGCCTTGCTTCCGTTACCGAAGCTGATGCGGCTGAAGCTATCAAAAGCGAAGCCGAAGCCCAGCGCCGTCTCGCCCAGAAGCTCCGCAGCGTGAAAGCACAGGGTCGGATTGTCCTGAACATGCCCGGCGCGGACTCGAAGACCGACAACCTCCCCGAGCTCCCCCTCATGGACGGCGACGTCGTTTACATCCCGCAGCGCCCGGCGACCGTTGATGTCATCGGTGCGGTCTACCAGCAGAGCACCTTCATCTGGGATGAGGGCAAAAGGCATCAACGGCTACGTACGCAACGCAGGCGGAGTCAGCAGGACCGGTGACAGCTCCCAGATCTATCGCATATGCGCCGACGCCACCGTCCGCCGGGGTTCCAGCGGCAGGGTCAACCCGGGCGATGCCATCATCGTGCCTGAAAAGCTGAAGACCGGCAAATCATTCACCGAGAACCTCAAAGACTGGACCACCATCCTTTACCAGATCGGACTCGGCGCAGCAGCAATCCAGGTGCTGAAGTAAACCCCAACTTGAATCACACACCCCATCCTCCAATGTCCGAACAGATGCAGCCAACGCTCCACCCGGTCGAACGGAGCCGACCATACGACGAAGACGAAATCAGCCTGCTCGATCTCGCCATCACCCTGGCCAAGCACAAAAAGGCCATTCTGCTGGCCCCGCTGATTGCCGGTGCCTTGACTGCCGTCGCAACGCTGTTCATGCCCAACATCTACACGGCAGACACCACGATCATGCCACCGCAGCAGCAGTCGAGCACCGCAGCCATGCTGGCCAGCCAGCTCGGCGCCATGGCCGGAGGCGGGGGCGCAGCGCTTGGCCTCAAAAACCCGAATGAACTCTACGTTGCCATGCTCAAAAGCCGCAACGTGCAGGACGGAATAATCCAGCGCTTCAAGCTGCACGAGGTTTACGAAACCGACACGCCGGCTGAAACGCGCAAAGCACTAAAAGAGGCCACAAAGATAACCACTGGCAAGGACGGGCTCATCAA
>NZ_LVWG01000005.1 GCF_001622165.1 Pelodictyon luteolum | reverse complement strand
ACAGGGTCAGAGGTGCCCTCAGCAATACTGTTGATCAATCCGCTCAGGCGGGATCCGCCGATGCTTCCGGAAAGGCCGAAAGTACTCTGTTTTTTATCCATAACCCAATAGCATTGAGGTATACCAACAGCAAACCGGACTCACAAGCACAGGCGTTCAGCACCTAGTCCCCCGCACTCAGCAACGGGTTGCGTCACCAGATTATGCCGAAGCGCCCAGCGGCAGGATAGCTGAATAGTCGAACGGTTGAAGAAAATACCAGCTATATATCACATACTACACCAGAAAATACAAATTCGTATTCTCTGCAATGCCGCTTCATTTACATGCCACTCTCTGGCATCCTTGTTGCCGAGACGCAAAAGAGTCCGATAATGCGACCAGCTCAATTCGCGACGCACTGTGTCGTAAATTGGAAAAGCAAGATAAAACCGGCGCATGTGCCTCAAATCAGTGGCATCGAACCCCTTGCCGAGCTCATCAGTCAATGATTCTGCCAGTCGTGACAGCAGCTTTTTGCCATAAGCAGCCCGTGCCTGCCCGCATTGCTTTTTTGCGGGCATCAGCCATCAGAGCGCGCAGCTGAGCAAGCAATACATCGATATTCCCCGAGAGGCACCAATCATGCCCACGCATAGGCACCACCACGCCTGCATGGTGAAACGTCCCATTTTATTCCCCCTCCATGCTGAACAGTTACCAACCTAAACCGCTGCCTAGAAATCGGGGGCCACGTCAGAAAAAAAACGAAACGCCCGCACATGTCATTATCGATTAAGCGGTTTCAGCGGCTCCTCTTAACCTCAACCTGCAACGGCAGGGCAGGAATATCCCCCCCAAAGAGCAGTAGGCGGAATACCTATGCCGGCCTCATTTGAGAATTGATGCATTTATTTAATGCATAGGACAGCCGTTGTCCCATCCACCCCCCTACTATTCCATCAATAACACACGTGTCACCTGTGCCGTTCTTTGCGTACGCAGCCTCCTTCGGTTGGCTGCGCTTTTTAAACTCATAACCCTCATCATCATGAAAAGGACAATCATTACAGCATTACTGCTGGGCTTTATCGCACCGTGTTTTTCGGGATGCGCAACCATCATGGATGGTTCTTCGCAGAATCTCGGCATCTCCAGCACGCCGACCGGAGCAGGTGTTACGGTTGACGGAAGAAATATCGGCACGACTCCCCTTACCGTTGATTTGAAGAGAAAGGACAACCATACGGTAAAGATTGCGCTTGCCGGTCATTATCCGTATGAAATGACCATCACGAAAAAATCAAACGGATGGGTATGGGGCAATATCGTCTTCGGCGGATTGGTCGGATTGGCTGTGGACGCCATCAGCGGCTCGATGTACAAGCTGAACCCGGAGCAGCTCAATGCTGAACTCCGCAAGTCTGATCGTGCTTCTGTCACGGTGCAGGATAACACCATTGTTGTTGCCCTCACACGGACTCCGGATCAGTCCTGGGAAAAGATCGGCGAACTCAAGCACATGTAAGTCGGTTGGTTGGTGATTGCTTCAAAGGAGCCTTCGGGCTCCTTTTTGTATATTCTTCCACCCGTGTCACTCACCGTTCCCTCATCGAGCTGATTCACCGCCCAGGCCCCCCACCACTTCTTTCACATGCGGACACCCTGCGCGCATTGCTGCGCCGGAGAGCACCCTTGCCACAGGGACTTCCATCATCCATTCCGGAGCCTTCAACAAAACATCAGCCGGCAACTCGACGAGGAAATCGCAAAATTCCACACATAATGCCCCGAGATCGAAGCGCGGGAATTCAACCTCGCCCTTGACCGTTTTCTCTTCATTGACGGGGCCAGCTACCGCATCGGCGCATCACAGCAAAGACCCGGGCGAGAAATGGTTTGCATTTTCAACAATGGATACTGCAGCAGCGGAGATGCTGGGGAGAAGAGGGGGATGCCAGAAAAGGCAGGCGGGCTGCATCACTGTCAGAATAAGATAAAATATTCGTACTATACAGTGAAAGCAGTAGCAATGGAATGCACACAGAACCACTGAGGGAACCATGAGCACCAGAGCGGAACTCGAACAGGTACACGCCGGACTGAAAAAAGACTCAGCAGAAAAAGCTGAAGAGATCGAGCGTGCCACACAGAACCCCGGCGGAGCAAGAGCAGAGCTCACCCAGCTGCTCGACGCCATCTATGGGGCCGATATTCCAACCGACCTCAAGCGCCCGATGACAGACCTCCTGGTGCGGCTGAGCGAGCATGAACAGCTTGAAGAACGGTTCGGCACCCTCCTGACCAATGCGGACACGGCATTTCTGAAGCAGCTTCAGGCAACACACCCGAACCTTACGCCGAGGGAGGCAACGGTCTGCCTCTTCGTGAAACTCGGCTACGATACCCGGGAAATCGCACGGCGCAGAGGAATCACAACACGCGGGATGGAAAGCATCCGGTACCGCCTCCACAAGAAGATCGGAAGGGGAAAACACCAGGCGCTGAAGACCTATCTGTCAGGGCTGTAGGATCATACGTGTTCCTGTTCCGTTTCCGTGCCCCGCCAACAGGCCCATCCGTTTTCAAAGAAGATGCCTGCGGGAGCTTTGGCTGGCATCGTTCCGGTCCCGACGCAACTGGCAATCCCATACCCCGTCCGCCCCGCACTCTTATTGCCACACCTATACACCTGCAAGGCCGGCAATCACAGAGGAAAAATCCGGTAAGGCTTGAGCTCCCGCTCTCCCGTTCTCATTTCAAATCCTGAAGATACCGTTCAAATCTGCGGCACATCCGCTCGAACGCCTGCATGTCGGCCCGGGTCATCCGGTCGCAATGATCGGGCAGCATACCTCCATCAGCGACTGATAGAGAGAGCTTCTCCAGCGGGTCATCCCGGTACTCCTCATAGAGGGATACCTCGCCGATGATGGCGCCACCAAGCAGCCAGAGGTTGTCACGATACCCTGCGAAGGTCTTACGCGGCACCCCCTCATCATACAGCTCCTGCAGAAAACCGGCGAAAAAGGGCAACAGCTTCCGGCCGTAGGCGAAGTCTTCAGTTACACCCATCCAGCTCTTCGGCCACCCGTCGAAATCCCGCACCGAAGCGCGGAAACTCTCCGCTTCACTCTTCTTTACCATATTCACTTCACCCCCAGAATCCACCCTTCGAGCTGAGCAACAGGGTATTGGCCGGGCATCATGTCCGGCTTGAGGAACTCTCCGAGACTGCCGTTCGTATCAACCTGACGCAGCCAGGCGGCTGACACATAGGCGTCGTGCTGGTCGGGCGTGCGGCCATCCCGTGGACAGTCCCTGCTCCATAGTGAAGGGTAGATTTCCACCAATGCAGACTTGCCCGCAGGGATCTGCCAGCCGTCGAAGGGCCAGAAATGGATCCGGTCCCCGAGCCTCTCGCGCAGGTACCGCAGCCAGGGCAGTCCGGCATGGGTCGATTTGGCAACCGAGCCCGGCACATCGAAATGAAAAACCGACTTGGCCCCGGCCCGCTCCTCGGTGATGCGCCGCCACCGGGCGCTGCCGGAACGGGCCTCGCCCTCACCCCGCGAGCCGTCGCGGATGAAATCAACATACGTGTTTGCGTCATCGGTAGGCCAGTGCTTCTGGAAATCATCGAGAAATGCCGGCCACTCAGGCACCAGGCGGTGGACCTCGAAATACCGCAAGGGAAAGGAGAAGCCATGGTCAATGCCGACGATCGTCGGCACATCCTCCCCCAAGCGAACGGCCAGCCATTCGGCCAGGCCGATGCGGGTCCAGTACTTGCGGGGGCTTGGCGGAGGCTGTACTTCAACAGGCAGAGAGAGCCGATCTGCCATATACACCCGAATCCCCTTCAGGCTGGCATCCGGAGTTGCGGCACCGGAATAGTCGATGCCGATATAGCGATGGAACAACGGGACTGTCTTCATTGGAAAATTCTGGTGTATTTAAGGATTTGAGGGGCCGCTCGCTGCCTTCCGAAGGGCACGAGGTGCACCCGGGCATGTCAATGGACTCATGCATCAGAAACAGCCGGAACTCATCGCTGTCCCCGGCAAGCCGTACCATCTCATATCGGTGTCGTCGGAGAGTCACGCAGCCACTTTGATGAAGATTCTTATGGCCTTCCCTTAGGGCATTCCTTATGGCATTCCTTATGGCATTCCTTATGGAGTTATTGCGTTATGGACAGGCCGGCAGATTGTGGCAGGACGAAATATACGGATTCAGATCCCATAACCGGCCACGTTCCGGAACATGATGGCTGTGTATCCCCCTCGTTCGCAGCCCGACATGCATTTCAATAACGGTTGCCGGCTGTGCCGCGGAGCAGACACATGACGTCCCCGCATTCAGCATTGAATGCGCCAACAGGCACACACTGCTCCGAAAGGGATGTACACCGCAGGCTGAAACGCGCGACAGAAATTTCAACGGGCATGTGCCCAGACATTTTCATACCCTGCCATTCAACGCTTCAACGGAATGGACAACGATTTCAGCGATGGGAACAGAGGGGAAGCTGCAGTCCATTTCGATGACTCCCGGACAATGTCAACGAAGATGACGCATTTTTTTGAAAAAAACATTCACTTTTCAGCCGGGTT
>NZ_LVWG01000004.1 GCF_001622165.1 Pelodictyon luteolum | reverse complement strand
ATCCGGGCAATCTTGTCGTTTGGTGATCGGTATTCGGCGAGTAACGAAAGCAGGGTACTATGGGTCAACGGCACGCCACCGAATGGCCTGAGCCTCTTTTCAATCCGCATCAAATCTTATTTTACATAGATAATCGACTATTATTCGTTTTTCCATACAAAATAATGCATCGCATAATCAAACCAAAACGAATATCGTCCATCCAGAGACGCACCCGTTTTTCATGCGTCACAGGAAACTGCTTCTGAAACGCCGAAATCTTCAGGCATTTCGACACCGACACCAAAACGCTCTATGTGCCCGGTCGCGCAGCAATGATCCCTGCCGGAAGTATTGTTGCTGCAACACACCGTGCAGGGTGTTCTCTGAAGCTCCAATATCCAGATGTAAGGCAAAACCAGTCACCGACGCCACCTTCATGAGAGGGCGCTATAAGAGCCGCGGAGTAGACGGAGGAGCCCTGCTTGAGAGGCATCTGACCACTCTTTATTCCTCCCTCCCGACAGGATTCAATGCAGTATTCGTTATCATACCCAGAAACGCCCATGCTCTTCAGAATCCTGTCCGACATCCACAATGAGGTGCTGCAGGGTACGACCCGACAAGATTACAGCGTGCCCCCGCTTGACACCGATCCGGAGACGGTCCTTATACTTGCCGGAGATATCGGGGTCCTCACCCGGGAACACACCTGGCTGGGGTTTCTCACGGCCTGCTCCCGCCAGTTCCGATCGGTATTCATTATCGAGGGAAACCACGAGTACTACCATGACCATATCGAAAAGAACTCCTGGAGTGAAGCCCTCGGCCGCCATAGGCTGCAGAACATCGTTACCGGAGAGCTGATTCTCCGGGAGGAACAGATCGCCATCATCGGCACCACACTCTGGACCTACTTCGAGGGTAGCGACCCCATCTCAATGTTCGACGTGGGTCAGGGACTGAACGACTATCACCTCATCAGGGCCGGAGCCCGATACTCCCGACTCCGCCCCGAATACACCCTCGCACTCCATCACCGGCAGAAATCAGAGCTATTCAGGGCAGCCGACCGCTATAGGGCACTCGGCTACACCGTCATGGCAGTCACCCACCACCACCCCTCACTTCAGGCAATCATGCCCGCCTACCGCAACGACAGGGTGAATGGAGGGTTTGTCTCCTCCATGGACCATGAGATCCTCCAGCACGACATCGCCTGGTGGATCTCGGGCCATTGCCATACGGCCATGGAGTACAGCATCGGAAAGACGAGGGTTCTCTCTAACCCCAAAGGCTACCCCCATGAACACGGCAACGGATTCGACCCGCTGAAAACGCTGGAAATTGCAGAAGAGGGTATCTCCGCCCTTTAGAACGGAAAGGCGGCTGGTCAGCCGTAGCTATGATAGGAAAAGGGAGTATGGGAGAGAGGAAGAGAACAACTAAGCAGGGAACGCCCGGTCAGGACGCCTCTTCGTCCGCAGTATTGGTGTCGGACGGCACGGGCAGGTCGGAGACCTCGGGCATCATTTCGTCAAGTACCCTTACGGCGCCGGCAAATCGTTTATCGTAGTATTTCTGCTGGAGCCGGTCTTCAGTGATGCCTTTGGAAACGGAGGAATGGACGAAGGTGTCATTGCCGACGAAGATGCCTACATGGCTGATGCGCTTGCCGCCGCGGGTCTGGAAAAACACAAGGTCGCCGGGCTTGAGCTCGCTGCGCTCGACCTTCCGGCCGATGCCGGCCATTTCAGAAGACGTACGGGGCAGTTTCGTATTGAACCCCCGGTCAAACATGAAGCGAACAAACCCCGAGCAGTCGAACCCGGCCGTGCTCTGCCCGCCGAAGCGGTAGCGGATGCCGAAAAACTGGCGGATGTCGCTGAAAAAGCCCTGCATGGGGCCGGAGGCCTTTTCCGTAACGGGCTCGATGTCGATCTGGTCAGGAACAGGAGCTGCAGAGCTGTCGGAAGATGGAGTCAGGAATAAGGTGGAGAAGAGAAGGGAAAGCAGGAGGAAGGAACGGATCATGCCAAACAGTGAGCGGGTGTTTCCGCCAACATGACGCGAAAGGCATAAGAAGTTCCTATATGGCATAGCTGAAGCGCTTAAAAAATAAAAGGGGATGTCTCTCAATCGGCTGCTGGCGTTCAGTATAACAGCATAACGGCAAAGCAATATAGTTATTTTTTCCCATGAAATCCAAACCGGTCCGGTATAATCACGTCATTGCAGGACGTGAGGCGACACCGGCGGCTTCACTCCCCTCTTGCACTTGGCGGCTTATGGAGCGAGCCCCTTTCAGAGACCCGCAAAAAGGCCTGTCCGGGAGCGTGACCGGCGGCATCCGTCTGGAACGCTGTTAGTTCGAAGCCATACCGGCAAGAACCGTCACGATATTCTCCACGACCTGTTTGTCGAACATGGTCGGCATCAGGTGGTCTGCCGTCGGAACGATTGCATGCGCTATGGCATCTGCGACGGCGATTTTCATCTCCGGCGTAATCTTTCGTATGCCCGTCTGCAGCAATCCCTTGAAAAGACCGGGGAATACAAGGGCGTTGTTGACCTGGTTCGGCAGATCCGAACGGCCGGTACCGACAATACAGGCTCCCGCCTTGAGGGCATCTTCAGGCATGATTTCCGGAGTCGGATTGGCCATCGGAAAGATGAAGGGTGCGGGGTTCATGCCGGCAATCATCTCCCCTGTCACGATATTGCCGACAGAGACGCCGACAAAAACATCGGCACCGGCCATGGCGCTCTGCAGATCGCCCTCATGCTTCAGCCTGTTGCTTCGCAGGGCAATCTCCTCTTTGATGGGGTTCATGCCCTCCCATCCCTCATACAGCGCACCACGGGTATCAACAAGAACCACATCGCTGACCTCAGCATGGATAAGCAGTCTGGCAATCGCTATGCCGGCAGCACCGGCGCCATTGACAACCACGCGGAGATCCTTCATTTCTCTCCTAGTAACGCGGCAGGCGTTGATGATTGCCGCAAGAGTCACAATTGCGGTGCCGTCCTGATCATCATGAAAAACCGGAATGGAGAGCGACTGTTCGAGCCGTTCAAAAATCTCGAAGCAGCGGGGAGATGAGATATCTTCCAGGTTGATGCCGGCAAAACTCGGCTCTATAAGCCTGCAGAACATGACAATTTCCTCAACGTCCGTCGAGTTGATGCATAAGGGGATGGCGTCGATATTGGCGAACTCCTTGAAAATGATCGACTTGCCCTCCATGACGGGCATTGCCGCCTCCGGTCCGAGGTTGCCGAGCCCGAGGATGGCCGTTCCGTCAGAGACGATTGCCACCTGGCTGCCGCGATTGGTCATGATGTAGGAATTCTCTTTATCACGGCCTATTTCCGTGCAGACGGCGGCAACACCGGGAGTGTAGGCCACCGACATATCCTCTTTGTTGTTCAGACTGACTTTAGAGTGTATTTCGATTTTGCCGCGCGCCTGGCGATGCAGATCGAGAGATTTCTGTGAATAACTCATATGAATGAAGAGGGGTTTATCAGGGTGAGGGGGAAGGGAAAGCTGATGCATTCAACCGCTATCCGTCTCCGATGGAGAGGGCAGCCAACAGGCTGTGGTGTATCTTGCAGCAGTTGAATATACACCAATAACCATCGCTTCGATGGAGTTGGTGGAAACGACCGCAAAAAAAAGACCGGGCGGCGGAGTGCCTGAACGGGCCTCCCCTCTTCAGGGGCGGTCCGGGGGGTTGTGGATTTCAGGCAGGTTCGTCCCGATGCTGTGGTACGATTCCTGCCGCTTTGTGCAATATCACCCTGAGGCATCGTACCGCGACGACCGGCGCCAAAACGAGAGCCCCGCGAAGGCATGCCGCATTACTTTTTTTCAGGAGCTGCAATCATTACATTCCAAGCATCATCATAACCATTTTCCATACCCCTCTTCATGGTTCCCGCACTGCTTGCTGTCGTCCTCGGCCTTGTGCTTCTTGTCTGGAGCGCCGATCGTTTTGTTGATGGAGCCGCTGCCACGGCATCGCATTTCAGGATGCCACCGCTGCTCATCGGCATGGTGGTTGTAGGGTTCGGCACCTCGGCACCCGAAATGGTCGTTTCCTCGCTTGCCTCCCTCGAGGGGTCCCCCGGCATCGCCCTCGGCAATGCCTATGGCTCAAACATCACCAACATTGCCCTGATTCTCGGCATCACCGCCCTCATCAACCCGATAACGGTCGACTCAAAAATACTGCGGCGGGAGCTGCCTGTTCTGACCCTCGTTTCCCTGCTTGCTGTCCTGCAGCTGCAGGACGGCATGATTTCCCGCAGCGATGCATGGGTGCTCCTCTCCGTTTTCGCCGCCCTCATGCTCTGGACCATCCGGGAAGGCATCAGGAACCGGCGGGATGAATTCGGACTCGAGATTGCCGCGGAACTGGCCGAGCATACCATGCCGCTCAAAAAAGCACTGATGCTCCTTGCCGTCGGCCTGCTGCTGCTCGTCACCAGTTCCCGCATCCTTGTGTGGGGAGCGGTGGAGGTCGCACGCGGATTCGGCATCGATGAACTGCTCATCGGCCTGACCATTGTCGCCATCGGGACCTCCCTTCCGGAGCTTGCGTCCTCGGTTGCAGCAGCCCGGAAGGGAGAGGATGAGATTGCCCTCGGCAACATCCTCGGCTCCAACCTCTTCAATACCCTTGCTGTCGTCGGTATCGCAGGGGCCCTGAACCCGCTTGGTGCCGCACCGGAGCTTTTCACCCGCGACATCTCGACCATGTTCGCCCTCACCGTCTCGCTCTTCATCTTCGGCTACAGCTTCCGCAGCAGTAACGGAAGAATCAACCGTGTCGAGGGCTCAATCCTGCTTGCCGCCTACGTCGCATACACGCTCTATCTGGCCGCCACAACCCTCTGAGCCCCGGAACCTCCAGCCCGGGAGGTCCGGAAGAAGGTCCGGAATGACGGCTTGAATGACGGCTTGAATGACGGCTTGAATGACGGCTTGAATGACGGTTTGAATGACGGCCGGCTGGTTGCACGCAGGCACCCCGGCATTATCTTTTTCCCTCCAGGCACCCCACTGCATATATTGCATCAAAAGCCTGAAGTACTGAAAAGAGGCGCCATCTCCCCCACGGCATCCGCCACAACAGCCAAACCGTATGGCATTCAGATTCTGGAAAAGGATTACCCTTTTCCCCGGCCTTACCCTCAACCTCAGCAAGTCCGGCATATCGATTTCCGCCGGGCCCCGGGGTGCGAAGTTCACCATGGGCCCGAAAGGAAAGCGCCTCACCGCAGGCATTCCCGGCACAGGCCTCTTTTGGACGAAAACATTCAGGAATACAGGCACAACAGATACACCCGAAGAGAAGGAGAACGAACATGCCATTTGAAGTCGATCCCGGCATGCATGCCGAAGAAGAGCTGCAGGGAGCCGGCATCATGATTGTCGGTGTCGGAGGGTGCGGAGGCAATGCCGTCAACGGCATGATCGAAAGGAACATCGAGGGGGTGCGCTACGTCGTCTTCAATACCGACCAGCAGGCGCTCAGGCACTCGAAAGCCATCAACCGGGTGAAGATCGGCCGGGAGACGACCGGCGGACTCGGAGCGGGGGCGGATCCGGCGGTGGGCCGCAAGGCAGCCGAGGAGGACCGCGATGCCATTACAGAACAGCTCAAGGGCGCCGACCTGGTGTTCATCACGGCAGGCATGGGTAAAGGAACCGGTACCGGAGCCGCACCGGTGATCGCCGCCATCGCCAGAAGCATGGGGATCCTCACCATCGGCGTCGTCACCAGGCCGTTCGGGTTCGAGGGAAGGATTTCGGCCGCAATCGCTGATGAGGGCATTTCGGAACTCCGCAAACACATCGACACCCTGATTCTGGTCGAAAACGAGAAGATCGCCGCTTCGGCCGAAGAGCGGGCAAGCACCACCGAGGTCTACAACATGGTGAACGAGATCCTCTACCAGGCGGCAAAAAGCATTTCCGACATCATCACCTTCCACGGCCATGTCAACGTTGATTTTGCCGACGTACGAAGCATCATGGCAGGAGGCGGCGACGCCCTCATGGGCTCAGCGGCGGCCGCCGGCCAGCGCAAGGCGTTACGGGCCGCAACAGCCGCCCTCGAGAGCCCCCTTCTCGACGGGGTCTGCCTCAACGATGCCAAAGGCCTTCTGGTGAACATTTCCGGGAAAGTTGAGATGCAGGACCTCCAGGACGCGATGCGCTTCATCGGCGAGCAGGTCGGCAACAAGGCTAAAATCATCAACGGCTATGTCGACCAGCAACTGAGGGAAAATGAGGCCCGCGTAACCATCATCGTCACCGGCTTCACCCACCAGCCGCATAAAGCACCCGAAGAACCGAAAACTCCGCTGATCATACCACCCAAGGCAGCTGAAGGCCGAGCCCCGGCCGAAGACCTTGCAACCCCTGCCTATGTAAGAAGGAACATCCCGATTGAAGGCCCCTTTGCCACCCCGCAGGCCAATGCCCCGGAGCAGAACACAACGACCTCCCGCTATACCCCGTTTTTCGGGTCTGCAGATGATAACATCAGGAAAGAGGGTTCCATCATACCCGCATTCCGCCGCAGGACCGACAACCCGAATTTCACGGGGCTGTTTCCGGCTGATAACTGACAACGCACTTCACCGCAGGCATCCGATTGGCAGCAGCACCGAAAGTGCAGCGGCATCATGGTGCCGGGTACAGCGATGCAGTGCGACAAGGCGGATACAGTGACCGTTACGACAGATACCGCTGCCTCTGTACCGCCGCAACTGAAGCGAAGTCTGTAGGGGTTATCGCCTGAAAAGCTTATATTTTCGCCATAGTATTTCATCTCAAGGGGAACCACCGGCAAAGAGCGATGCCCGGCAGGGGTTCCTCCTAACCAACAAAGCGCAATCAATCAATCATGAACATCACCATCAACGAAAAGACCGCAGTGGCCACTGTAGGCCAGAAACTCATCCATGTCGCCCAAAAGAACCACAGCCATGTCGGCTATGTCTGCGCCGGCAACGGCGTCTGCCAGACCTGCTATGTGACCGTAGAGGAAGGTGCCGAATGCCTTTCACCGCTCTCCGACGTGGAAAAAGCGTTCCTCTCTGAGCGCCAGATCAATGCGGGCGGCAGGATGGCCTGTCAGGCTGTACTGGAAAAAGAAGGAACGGTGAGGGTACTCTCCAGACCCGAAGAAGTGCGCAGCCTGCTCTTCAACAACCCGCTCGGGCTCTTCAGCTACGGAGCCGATATGGGCAGGGACACTGCAGAGAAAATCATGCCGGGCATCAGCAACCTCTTCGGCCGCATCCAGAAGGGCGAACTTAAAAGCGAGGATCCGGTCGGCGAGCTCATGAATGCGCTCACCGGCGCCGTGAACCTGGTGATTGCAACGCTGCCCGACAATATTCCTTTCGGCCTCGGCGAGCAGCTGAAGAACCTTGCCTCCAGCCTGCCCCGCAATCTGAACCTCAGCCTTCCCCTGAACATCAGCATTCCCTTTCTTTCGGCAGGCGAAGAGAAAAAAAACACCCTCATTGCCGTTCCTGTGACTGCCAGAAAGAGCTGAAACTGCTTCTCCGCTTGAGGATGACGGCATGAGTGCGGAAGAGAGCCGGGCAGACGGTTCAGGGCCCCGGCATAATTCCATTCCACACACCAAAACAAGGGGCACGGCAACCACCGTGCCCTTTGCCATATGCGAAAAGAGGTGCAGGAGGCGGCATATTCACCTCTCGCGCACACACACACTCACTCACCCTCTCTCTCTCTCTCTCTGCATCTCAGAGAGAAAAAGCACCTCCGGACTGCTGACACATGAATGGATGCTCAGGCCCGTCCTCCGGATGGTGCCCGAATCACTTCATCACCACCTAATACTTTTCCGGGACCGCCTCGGACTGCACTGCAGCAGTGCCTTCTGAGGGTTCCTGGATAGCGGACCCCTTGATCTCGCCCTCGTACGATGTCTTGCACCCTGAAAGAGCAAGCAACGCAACCATCAACAACGCATACATCTTCATGACACGCTCCTTTTTGATTTAATTATGCTTCAGATTCTTTACCTTTTCGGCCACATCATGCATCGCTTTACGTATTCCATGCATAGCTGAGTCAATTCCATCCTTCAATTTCTCCCACCCATCCTCTCCAGACTCAGCAAGCTCCTTCAGCCTCACCTTTGCCGCATCCACGCCATGCTCAAGCTCGTCAAGATCCTTGGCATATCTGATGCGGGCATCAGCTGTAAAATCCTTTGCTCTGGCCTTGAACTCAGAAACTTTGACACGCGCGAGCTCCAGCTCAGCCTCCGCCTTCTGCTTATAGGCATCTTTCATGTTCATCATGCATCTCCATTAATTTCATTCGAGTAATTCATACCGTTGAGTTCATTCGATTCATTCGAGTAATTCATTCTGTCAAGTCATTCCGCTCATTGATTCAGATAAAGGATACCACCGACCCTCAAATCCTCCGCCCCTGAATGACACGGATCAGAATAACCACCACGGCAATGACAAGAAGAATGTGAATCAGGCCTCCCATGGAATAGGAAGACACCAATCCAAGCAGCCAGAGAACAATCAGTACGATGGCAATGATTTCAAGCATACGGCACCATCCTTTTTGGTTTAATGGCCCGTTGAAGCTGCACCTCACTAAAGGGATCGGTCAGAGAGGCTGACCGGCTGAGGACGGACAATAACCCGCATCCATCAGCAACCCCGTCATTCCGCCATGCTCCAAAAGACCGCATTGAAAAACAGTTTTGACGCATCAAGCAACATCGATACCACGGCGTACAACCATTACGACAGCAAACAAAGGGGATAAGTGGAGCAAAGGGGTGCCATCAGGACACAGGGCGGCAGAGGGTACCGCCATACAAGACATTGCTACCACACGGTAAATGAAAAACAGCTGGATAAGCAGGAATAGTTCCTCAAGCGCACATACTTTTGCACTTCATGCGGAATCTGAAAATCATCCAAACGCCAACCCATTGAAAAAAATGACTTATTCTTAATGAGTCACCTCAAGGGCGAACGAGGTGACGTCAGGATTTTTTTACCCGGCTGGAGAAAACAGCATTGCATAGTCTTCCACCGCGCACAGCGCCACATCCCTTTCACAACACCCTATCTTCAGGATACATCGCCCGGGTGCTGCCGGTGAGGGCAACGCGCAAAACGGTGCGCCCCGATTTACAGTCAGCAACGCCGGTGATTGCCGGCTATTGGAGAAAAGCTGCAACCTTTTCAAAGAAGAGTTCGGGATACTGAAACATGAGGCCGTGCCCTGCGTTCTCCACAACGCATAACTGCGCATGTGGATGAGGGATCTTCTCAGCAAGATATTGTGCGTTTTGAGGGCTCACCAACCAATCTTCCGATCCGGTTATGATCAGCGTCGGCTTATCCAGCAATGGCAAGCGCTCAGTCGTGCCGCTCCATGAATCGATCGCATCTGACTGCTTCACAGTGATATCCTCCGGAATGCGTCCCATGGGGCGATAAAAGATCTCCTTCAGGCGCTGGCCATTGGCCGCCATCCCCGCTTTAGGAAAGAGGACGCCGATATAGCGCATACCGCGCTCTTCAGGCGTCCCTGACGTGTCGGTAAGCATCGACAGCACTTCGAGAGAAGGGGGAAACATCTTTGCATCGCAATGTGCGGCATAGAGCACCAGTTTGCTCAACAGAGAGGGGTGACGAAAAACCAGTTCCTGCGCGATAAGTGAACCCATCGACCAGCCAAGCACATGCGCCTGCTGAATGTTCAGGGCTCGCATAAGCCCTGCCGTATCGTCGGCCATGCGGACTATCGAATAGTCCTCCGTTCCCTCGCCGGTATCTCCCATGCCCCGGTTATCGAACACAATCACTTTGAAACGCGACGCAAACAAATCAAGCAGACCCGGTTCCCAGAGGTTCATGGTACTGCCGTAGCCCATGATGAAGACAAGCGGATAGCCTTCCCCGAAAACGCGGCAGCTCATCGAGATGTCGTCAACCGGCATCGAAAACGTTTCGCCTGATTTTCCGTTGAGGGGCTGGTGGCTGTTCATGTTGGGGTATCCTTATTGTTTTCGTAGGATTTTCGAGTGCGGGAGCGGGATCCTCACACAAAAAAAGGGGGCAGAAAAGCGCGACTGAAACCAGGTCCATAATACAAGCTGCCGGCTTCGGGCGCAACTCGCCAGCCTTGTTTATAAAGAAGCCGAAATCACAGAAGGTCCGGGGATTAAGAATATTGGCTTGACATAACTAATATTATACAACAATCATTACATAAAAAGAGTCATCAGATACTGAGCGCTCATCATCACCCGCCCGACGAAACTACTGCCGAATCCAATCCCCCAAGGTCGGGTCGGGTGACTGATGTTGTTATGCATCAACAGGAAGGTTTATTGAACAAGTTACCACCTTAATCAACTGTCTGAAAATCGGGGTCCACTACATGCTTTCCAACCCGGCGAGAGCAGCCTTTTCTACGCTCGATTCGATGAACAAACTCATCAGATGTCCCCCGGATCTTTGGGTTCGGACTTGGACAACGTCTCAGCAGTAATATCAACGTCTTCTTCAGGAAGTGGGAAGGATTCGAGCTTAGCTTTCAAATCGGATGCAACTGACTCGGCCAGCTTCATGAAGCCTTCTAACCGTTTAATTTTTTCTTGCTGTCGCCGCCGAACATCGGCATTGGGGTAGAGATCCTTTCCGAGATCCGCATTACTCGAAACGAAACGGATCACGATTTCCGGGACACCTTGTTCAGCCTCTGCGGCATCTGCGAGTTTGACCCACTCCACGGACTTGTCCACTGCAGCCCGTGCTGCTTCAGACAGACAATACCCGATAAGTACCTTCGCCGAGTAATCAAGCCCGTCTACCATGGCAAGCCAACTATCCGCTTCAGATTGTTCCGTGTTTTTCTCGTTTGGCCAGCGGGATGAACGAAAGTAGCGAGGAGTTTCATTTTCCGGATCGAGACTTTCGATAGCGCGAATGACTGGTTCTAAATTTTCAAAAGGACGTTTACCATTTGGCAATTCTGCACGATGTTTCCAAAGCACCATAATCGCTTCGAAACAATTCTGTTCGGCCAAACTCTTCTCTTCGTCCGTTGCGTTTTCCGCCTTGACGATAAGATCGGCGATATAATGCGCCATCCAACGGTCAAGGGTATCCACTGATGGCTCTATCCCAAGTTCCTCTACCAGTTTGCGGCCTAAAGCCAAAATGCGTTCAGAGTGTGCGAAACTGTCCATCTGCTCCGAGGAGGTAGAGTCTGGCTTTCGTAGGAATTCGATTTTTGTCATCATTAACACCGCTTTTGTATGGTTGATATCGTCGACGGCGCTCAATCTGCACTTCAATAATCAGATCACGATCGAGTTTGGCCAACATCGAGGTTAATAAGCCCAACGAGCCTTGAAGACGACTTCCGCATTCCGGATTTCTGCTTTCGTAGTGCTTGGCCTCATCGTAATGACCCCATACCTGGGATACCATGACAACTGATTTCCCTCTATCTTTCCAAAGTCTGCGATCCGAGTCGGTTTCGAGCCCCATCACATCAATGATTTGACGCGCGGGCATCGCTGGAGGGAAACTGATCCCCCCGGCCCAACGATCAAGACCATCCAATCCCTGGTTTCCATTATTGTCGACTATCCAACCCTTAAGCGAAAAACCGAACTTATCTATCTCCATATCACTTCCCGCTCTCGGTATCGCGTAATCATAAAAGCTCTTAGCCGTGCCGAGTGCTCTGAGAAGCGAGAGCGACTTATCGGGCGACACTAACGCACTGTAGATACGGGTCGATTGCTCATTCTCGGAATCAGCAGCTGTCCAGTATCCCCAAACGTTAATCATATTGGTGGCCTTGAGCACCTCGTCGAAATCTTCTGCTGCGATACTCCTATATGCGTCGCCATCCTCCTTTCGATCCTGCCAAACGGAGCGTTCCTGCGGCGTCGGATCGCGTCGATCCCAAAGCCAACGCCCATCCTTTCGTGATAGATCGTGACGGTCGAGCCAGTCTGCGAATTCATCTTCTTCGCAATGTACCGAATCGCGATGCGTAGGCTTACTGGCCAATAGGTTTCCGGCAACGACCATCATAGCATGATAAGCAAGATAAAAATGGAGCGTGTCGGCACGTGGATACGAACCGTGGGAATGACGGGTGTAATTGTCTTCGTAGAGCTTTCGTCTGCTCCGCTCATCTTCATCCCATCGCCCGCTAGCTGTGTAACCGAAGTCCTTTCTGATTATTTTAAGCGCCTCTGACTCGACCTCGTTTTGTGACATTGCGAACACACGGCCCAGAGGTTCGTACCAATATGGTCCGATGTCGATACCAAAGTAAAAACGATCGTCTTCGTTGGTATATGTTTTCTCTTTTTTCTTATAACGAACGCGATCGAAGGATTTGGATTCAACGACAGAGTGTGGTGATACATTAACGTGGTCAAGGCGATCCTTGAGACTATCCCGGTCTGCCAAAGCCCCATTATTAATGAGCGTGAGCACTGCTCGCGCGGAAAACTGCCTGATCAGAACGTGAGGCTGGTCATTCAAAGCCCAATCCACAAGCTGGTTCGCAAAAGGCGTAAGTACCGCTGGAGATTCGACTGCAGCGCGTGCGATGCCAATTAGGAACCATTGACGCGCATGTAGCATATAAAAAGGCAGTCTCGCATCCGCAAAGGGTCCGCTCTTCCTATCTGCAGCGAACTTGAAAACATGGCCGAGAACATCTTGTCGTCCCAGGACAACAAGTCCCACAACCACATGTGCGCCTTCCCACCGTATGACGGCATCGGGTGCTGCCATGGACGCCCAGATGTAACCTGCCAGCGAAACCTTAACGTCAGTGGGTGGCAAGAGCTCGTTTGACCATGGGCCATCCCCATCTTTTTCTTCCAAAACCGGAGTAAAGAGTTCGAGGCCAAAGCTTAAAGCCTCCAGTGCTTCGTCTTCCGATAGCTTGATGGCAATTAGGCCAACTAGCGAGAAGAGTCGGTTGGAATCCGCGAGGTCGGGTGCTTCTCCAACGGCGTCGAGCACGACATCGACTATTTCGACTTCACTCATCCCCGCCAAGGTGCCGGCCGTCTTGAAAGGCAGCACTTCATAGTATCGGTTTTTCGCAATTTCCATGCAGTAGCGGCGACAAAAAACTTTGAGCGTAAAAGCAAGTGCGCGCGTTGTCGATGGTCGGTCTTTCCATGCATCCGGAACCTGCTCCAAGAAAGTCCGAAAATGGTAAAGACCTAATTCAGGAACGTTGCCAATGGCCTGAATGAAGGCTGCTTCAGAGCCAACCGGCACGCGCCCGATGGCTTCCTCGAAAAACTGATCGTGATCCCACGGCGACTCAGTATTTTTGAATGCTGCAAAGGCTTGTGAAAGGCCATCGGCATTGGTCAGATTGCAGCCAGAAAACACGCCATCCCAATCCCGCGCGGACTTGGCTAGCACATAATTTGGGCCGTCAACCTGTTCGTATTTCTCTCGTCTGCCTGCACTCTTTTTTGTCTCATTAAAGGCAATAACCTCATCGAGGCCATCTATCGTCACGTTATGCCTGGAAGTAATTTCCTTGAACCTAGAGAGATCTCCTTCGTTGAATTGCATGTACCGATAAAGATGCGCGGTCTCGGCCTCTTTATCGGCTTGTGTTGAATACTTTGATAGCACGCTTTCGAGTAATCGGTCGTATGTCCAGTGTGCACGAAAACCGATTAGGGGCGGTGCGTCGCGTGCATCCAAGCTTCCGCATTGAATCAGTCGCCTTATAGCCACAGGGAGTATCCGTTCAGAGTATCCGAAATTTCGGTCTCGCCAACGGCTCAGTATCGCCAAGGATGACGCCGGGCAAAGGCCACAGAGTGCCTCGATGGTGGATTCCCAATCAAAGTGCTTATCTCGGACATAATCGTACGTTAGTTCGGCACAGCGCGCAAAATGATAGGCGATCTCTGGTGAGGGGCGGTCAGTACGAGCGGCACGATCCGCCAAGCCCAAAATGGCGTCCCAGCGTGAAAGATTCTCGTCACCAATCTTGCTCGCGACCTCAACTGCATCATTGAAATATGCTTCCGCTTCTGACTTGCTCACCAGAAGAATAGCGCGAGCTGCATCGATGTAGCCTTCGGATTTGCTGTCCGCATCGGATCGTTCTTCCTTGGTGAGATTAAACGCTTCGAGAGCAAATTTGAGCGCTGCTGCCCTTGTTGCTTCTTTCTGACCGCATAACCGCGCGAGAGTGGTCAGGGTGGGTGTGAAGAGCTGCCTCCTCAGACTGTCCTTCCATTGCGAAAAGGCTGCCAATGTTGACTCATCCGCCGCGTCGAGTTGGTGCAAAATGTTCAACCACAGCAGAGCGATCTCGTTTGATGTGTGGAAATCGTCGAGATAGTATGCTTTTCGCGCGCTCTTAGACACCTCGCACGTCCTTTTAAGTTCGTCGTCCAGCAATGCTATCGACACACGACCGAGAAAAACTGACGCCGAAAGCTGATGCCACGGAAGCAGGGCGCCAATGTCTTCCTGAAACTCATGGAGATCGCGTGATGTGGAATGCTGGGCTTTCTTGTCTATCTCAGCCCGCAGCTCTGGATGGGCCAGGTCGCGGACGTCCAGTACATGCCCCCGTAAAGCCGCACGCAAGCAATACGCCTGAAGTATCGGAAATCGTGACTTCGTGAATCGCGACGATAGCGCCCGAGGGGGCTCGCTCGGAAGATAACGCGTAAGCACCGCCGCTGCCTCATCCGCAGTGCATACCGCCTGTTGCAACCCCGCTTCGACCAGTGCGGTTACCGAACCGAGGGCTGTTTCCTGATCATCCCATGCGTGGTCGTTCATCAAATTCACTCGCTTGCTGGAGACAAGTCGAAGGGCCCGGTGCGTAACTTCGACCGGCGGTATCCGCTGAATCTCACGGAGTTCGACGGTGATAGCAAGCACAAGCCAAAGATTGTTCCCGGCAGCAAGGGCAAGTGTATCCACATCCTGAATCCGCCCGTGATCGATAAGACGCCTCGCCACGGACCGGCCAACGCGGAATGACACTTCTCGCGGTCGCCAGAACCCAAGGCTGTGTGCGCCACTTGCGGGGCCGTGAATGTTGACATTGGCAAGTGTCAGCTCAACGATATCTTGGTCCGAAATCTCTTCATTTTTACGCTCGTCGGGGGTCAATCGGCTCCAATTGCGCAACCACTCCTCGGCCATGCGCAGACGGCTTCGTGCATCACTGACAAGTTCCGGACGACCTGACAGAAAGGCCGCTTCATAGGCATGATGTGAACCGAGCCAGCCTGAGCCAAATATCCGTCGGGAGACGATTTCCTGAATAAGGTCGGTTTCCAGAAACGTTGCCGCCAGATCAGTGTTGGCTTGCAGAATTGTTCTTTGCCGATCGTAACCGGCCGTCTCGCCGCCTGCTTTCAGAGCAAGCTTGGCTGCATCAAGATAGCGCTTCGACCGTAGCCCTGCTTTCAGTGCAATTTGCAGACGTTGCAGTTCAACATCGTGCTTTTCGAGCGGACTCGTTTCTGGAAGTGCTGCTGAGGTGAGGGCTAATTCCACAAGCTCGGAAAATTTCCCAGCCTCCAGCATCAACTGTGGCAGCACCGATGCCACGTAAGCGCTTTTCGTTGCCAGCGGCATCAGATTCGCGATAAACCCATCCATAGCACCGGCCGGCGGCTTGAATTCCTTGCGAAACCACGTCTCGGCAGGTTCATCGAAAAATTGAATGGTATCACCGGCAAGGAGCAGCGGTCGACCTAAATCGATGGCAAAACTTTTGATAGCCTGCTCATCAACATCTGACATTTGAGACAAAATTGGAATCGGGATCAGAGGGCGGAGGATCGCCAGACCAGCACAAATTTTGTCGAACTGGGCTTTTTCAAAGAGGCCGACGCTATCCTTCAGCTTCGCGATGGCGCCTTCCAACAAGCTTTTAATCGTGCCTTCGACGGTTGTCGGATTGGGCCCAAGCAGTCGCAACGTATCAGAAAGGAGATTATTACGCGACAGGGCGAGCGCCTGGACGCGCGGGTTATGAGAACTCAGGCGATGGAATTCATCGATATCGTGTTCGCTTGCGTCTGAGAACCTCTGCTTGAGATGGGCGGCCGTTTCCTCACGGCTGAACGGCGCCAGTTCGCATCGGATCACGTTGACTGGTGGATCAAGATAGTTCTGACGATGCGAGCGGCATAGAAAAACTAGACGAACGTTATCAGGCATTTTCTCCCGGATGAGGTCGCGAACGAAAGATCGCGCCTCGCCAATCTCTTCGGCTGCCATCTGGGCGTTATCCGCCGCGTCAACCACAATGCACAGGAATGAACTGGGATTGGTAAGCCGCACCAGTGTAGCCGCTTGGTTCATCCGGTGAATAAACGCCCGCACATAGGACGGGGCATCGGCGTGAGAAGAGGGAATCAGAAGATGACAGAGGCCCTTTGCCGCAAGTTCATTTACAATTTGCACGAGCGCATCTCTATGCCGGTGACGATAGCCAGATGCATTTCGGTATTGACCGTTTCCGAAACAGTCATACAAAATGCACGTGGATCCATCAGGAAGACCCTGCGCGATACGGTTTGCGAACACCGTCTTTCCGACCCCGGCGGAGGCGTGAACGATGACCGGAGCTGCGGCGCCGAAGATTGCCCGCATGATGTCTGACTCTTGGGCACGGGGAACAGCACCATCCAGACTCTCGATCAAACAAGGAGCGGGAAAGAGCAGGCGTTCGTCAGTGCTCAGAGCCCTTAGGACATCCATCTTGGTGATGGTTGGGTTCTGTTCTCCTTCAGACAGGGCCCTGCGGTTGACAAGTTCCTTCAGTTTCAAGGGGGCATCAACATCGGTGTCCGGTAGATATCCACTCACATCCTGAAAGAGAATGTTGCGCTGATTCCAGTAGTCATCTTGTCGATCTTCGAAATGCAGCAGCTTCAAAAACGCAGTGAGGAAATCGCCGTCCAGGCTACTAAATCGTTCGAGTTTCTGGAGTTCGTATGGATGACGTGGTATGGTCTCAGCTGCGGCATCGGCCACGGCTTCCGCGAAATCCGAAACGATTGGCCTGTTGGTAACAAACCAAAATTGGAGCTTCGCCGCGAGCTCATCGGTCGAGAAGGTCCGGAGCAGCTCTTGGTAACGCTTGGTAAAACCTTGGATAGTTTTTTCCAAGCCACTTGCGGTCCAAGGCTCGCTTGCATGCAGCGTCGAATGTTTAAGCTGCATATACCGGACAAGCCGCGCTTCTTGGAAGTCTTCGCTCCCGAAATATTCTGCGATATCGATAACTTCCTCGCCGACGCTGATCGGAGGCTCGCCCGCCCGTTCGTCCGGCGATGGCCCCTCGATGCTGATTGCGACCAAATCGCTCTGCGCCGACAGAAGCCCCAAGCAGCGGCGTGCTGCCCACAGATAATGGAACTGATCGCCATCGCGGCTAGGGCGGACTAAATTGGTTCGAGACATCTAAAATTAATTATGGTCTGTATTACAGAACACCTTGCCCATTACAAAAGCACATTGTCCCGTGTCATCAATTCTGCCTCGTAGATCACGTCCTGCGCAAACTCTCCCCAACATAAAATGCAACTCGACAAGTAAACAAAATCATGAACGTCCCGGATTCTTCCCTTGGTATGGGGCCAATTTCCATCTATCGGCAGTTGTCAGGATGAACTCTATGACCTTTGATCTCATCTGCCAATAAATGCGGATTCACACTCTATTCTGACACGATTCCGACAATCATTCTGACATCAGGTTAGGGTATAGTTCAGGTCGACAAATAGTGAATCAGATAATCTGCAGATATGCCGAACCCATCACTCTATTCCTTTAATCTGTTGGTTGCAACGAAATCAGCCAGTCCGTTAGATTTAGTTATTCATGATTTCTATTCTGGCTAAGGCTAACAGCAGGTCTTCCTGCCGGGGTTGACCGAAAACCATTCGATAGAGGGCCAACCCTTGCTGTAAGGGAGCAGTGGAATGCGTCGCTCCACCAGGGCGGAACCATCTTCGCAGATCCAATAAGGGATGAGATCGGAATGCCCATTGGATTTTTGATTGGCCGCAATTCGAAAAGGGTTAGCCACGGATCATCTCCCTCATGTGCCAAGGAGAGAACAGTCAGACCATACCGTTCCGCAACATTGTTTCTGACAGCATGCCCTTGATAGCGATGCACCTGACCTTCGCTTTTTACAATTTCACCGGAATAGTCAACACCTTCTTAGTAGTACTGTCCAATGTACCCGAACGCCTTGTCAAACAACTCCTGGTCTTTGATCTGGTATTTTACATAGATGACCTTACGCAAAGCCTTCTGAACTTCACGTTCTCCGGCTTTGGTGTTTTGCCAGCCGGGAAAACGTACCATTCTGACGATCTCATCGATGTCTGTTACAATCCGCTCGACCACAACGGGCACGTTACCATTTTTCACTTCTGCGAACAGCTCTGTCAGAGCGGCTTTGACTTTTGATTGTTCATCAACGGGATCAACCTGCTTTTCAGCCTGCACCACCTCTCTGGCGAGAGTCAGCAGTTCTTTGAGGAAATCGAGACTGTGAAGCAATCCTGCTTCGTGCCGTTCTCTGAGCATTTCCAAACGTTCTCCGAGAGCGATGAACTCAGGATTATCCTTATGCCGCCGCAACCGGGCAACGAGTTTGATTTCGATCTCTTTCGATTTTTTCCCCGGCTCACGAGTATTAAGAAACTCTTCGAGCACCTCAGCATCCATGACCAGCGTTTCGAGATCATCCCGTACCGTCTCCAGATGCACGTTTTCATGCACCAGCTCGACAGTTTTTGCTCCAAGAGCATGCCAGAGCAGCTTACCATTACCGCTCGGCGGTTTGACTGATTCATACACCAGAGCCAACCACCGGTAATCGATCTCATAATACCTGAGACATGGGTCAGGCGACAGTGCCTCCCACAACCGGGATAGCACCGAAAATTCAGCAGCAAACCGGTCACGGGTTTCATTGTTAGGCAGGCAATCCTGTGCGGCGATCAATCCTTCATAACCGCCAACAGTGCGATCAACATCAGGGAAAAATGACAGGCACTTCGTCATGCTGTGCGGCAGCGCTTTTTTGAGTTGGTCCAGATTGGTGATAACTTTCTGCACTGCCTTTTCATCGAAATCAAGTGCCTCAGCCACATCGTCGAAAATACCCAGGTAATCGACAATCAAGCCATGCGTCTTTCCGGAATAAATCCGATTGGTACGACAGATGGCCTGTAACAGGCTATGATCCTTCATCGGTTTGTCCAGATACATCGTCTGGAGAATGGGAGCATCGAAACCGGTCAACAGCTTGGATGTGACAATGAGAAATTTGAGCGGATCGCTCGAATCCCTGAATCGGTCGAGCAGCTTTTCCTCTTCATCTTTTGTGAGCTTCCACTCCGCATACTCATCGGATTTCCCTCCTTGCGTATGCATGACGATGGCGCTGGCATCAGGGCCGATCAGTTCATCAAGAGCCCTTTTGTACAGAACGCAACACTCACGATCAAAGGTCACAATTTGCGCCTTGAAGCCATTCGGCTCGACCTTCTCCTGATAATGCTTCACGATATGCTTGCAGATCGCGTTCACCCGTGCCGGAGCCTTGATAAGCACTGCCATTTTCGCAGCTCTTCTGGCCAAATCGTCACGGTCATCATCGTTGAGCTCATCGGTCATTTGAGCATACGCTTCGTCAATCGCCTCACGATCGATATGCAGTTTCACATCTACTGCCTCGAAATGAAGAGGGAGAGTGGCCTTGTCACGAATCGACTCCTGAAACGAGTAACGGCTCATATATCCCTGCTCATCTTCATCAGCGCCAAACGCCCAAAAGGTGTTTCGGTCCCGCTTGTTGATCGGCGTTCCCGTCAGACCAAACAGGAATGCATTCGGCAGAGCCTCGCGCATCTTGCGCCCCAGATCGCCCTCCTGGGTTCGATGTGCTTCGTCCACCATCACAATGATGTTCGAGCGATCGTTAAGGCGTCCATCAGCTTCGGCAAACTTGTGGATAGTGGTGATGATGATCTTCCGTGTGTCGGCTGCCAGAAAATTTTGCAGCTCCTGCCGAGTTGATGCTCCGACCATGTTCGGAATATCGGCGGCATTAAACGTAGCGGTAATCTGGGTATCGAGATCGATGCGATCCACCACGATGATCACTGTAGGATTGCCAAGCTTGTCGTGCATTCTCAGCTTCTGTGCGGCAAACACCATCAGAAGCGACTTGCCAGAGCCCTGGAAATGCCAAATCAAACCTTTTCTGGGATAGCCGTTGACCACGCGGGCCACCAGCAGGTTGGCTGCCTCATACTGTTGGTAGCGACAGATAATTTTGATCCGTCGATGCTTCTTGTCGGTTGCGAAGAGGGTGAAATTCAGCAAAATATCCAGAATGATAGCGGGCCTGAGCATACTTTCAATCGTTCGTTGCACACTCGCCAGATTTCCTTCTTTCAGGCCCCCATCATTCCCGTTACGCCCATCGCCATACCACGGCCCCCAGATTTCGACAGGCATACGCACCGAACCGTACCGAAAACACTTGCCTTCCGTTGCAAACGAAAATACATTCGGCACGAACATCTGCGGCACACTCCGTTCATAACCGTTGTGAATGTCACTGGCCCCATCAATCCAGGTCACTGCCGGACGTACCGGGGTTTTGACCTCGCCTATCACCAGAGGAAATCCGTTGATCAGCAGAACAATATCTAACCGGCGACCATCCTCCTTGATTGGGTATATCCACTGACTGGTCACTACATAGTCGTTGTTTTCAGGTTCTTCGAAATCGATCAGCCGTACCTGAGTGTGCTCCCCCCTCTCACCAAACGGCATGGTCTTCTCTCCTCGCAGCCATTCGGCAAACAGCTCGTTGGCCCTTACCAGGCCATCGCTCTGCACCGACAGCGGAATGGCTCGCAGGCGATAGAGCACCTCGTCAGCGCGGTCGGGTTGGGCCTTGATTTCCGGGTTCAGACGGATGAGGGCGTCGCGCACCATTGACTCGACGAATACATCGGAATACTCCCTCTCCAACGATTCCACCGGCACGAAACGCCAACCTTTAAGCTTGTCGGCATATCTCGAAGATTCTTCAGCAACAACGCTCTCAGGAACACCACTGCTGAGCGTATCGAGCACCATTTGCTCGACAGTGTTTTCTTCGTTAAAAAGAACCATTATCACGACCTCCGACTGACTGATTTTGCGATTTTTGCCGGGCTGTCCGTATTCTCGATAATCTGTAACGGTATCCCGATGCTATCTGATACATGCCTGGCGTGCCGCTCCTCTGCGTACTGAAAAGCGGAAATAAATTCAGGATTCCACTCTCTCCCATCACGAATCTCCAATCGTCTTGTAATTTCTGCTGGATCACCCTTGAAAAGAATCAGATGGGTTAGATGCATTTTCTGAAAAACACTACAGTCTATCGGTTCAATATCCTCTTGACTATTAATCAACGTAAAGTGGCCATCAAGGAGAATTCGACAATGCCTCTTTTTTTCCAATGCAAGCTGCTCAACAAGCGCGTGCTGATTGTTTGAAACATTATCAACCCGCTTGTTTGTGTCTGTTCGACATCCATATACAGAGATCAAAGAACTGGCAGTCACACAATGATAGCCAAGAGGTTCAAAGGCCTTCCTGCATATGGTCGTTTTACCAACCCCATGAATCCCCCCGACGAAAATCAGTGATGATGGATTTGAAGGGACATCAGACAGCTTGTTAAAAATCTTTTCCGTATCGTCATCATTCAGGTAACAAAATGACTGGGGAGGAACCTTGCAGCTGGAAAGCGCCGCAAACTCAAGAGGCTCGGTCAATTCATAAACATTCCCCAACGCAAAGCAACTGGCACTCTTTCTGCCTGTGAAATAATCTCTGAAATATTTGCGGGTAATACCCGCCCCATAACCGGTATCACTCCATATCCTGCTTGGAGACCCATCAAGCCGACCGGCCACGTCAGCCACTGCAACGACCTTTTTCACTGGTTGTGTGCAGTAAAAAACCAAATGCGAAACGCTCTGGCTTGGCATCACCTTACGATACTCGAACACCTTGTCACCTGATAGAATCTTGGCCAAATGTTCATAATAAATTGAAATCAGTACAGCTTTACTCATTAACTATGATTCCTTACAAAGCAATGCAGATATTGTTCATGTGAAATTTTTCGGATACTCTGAATCGCCCCCCTGATACCAGCGCCAACGAGTGTGCCTTGATCAACAGGAGAAAAATCACGAATAAAACGAAACAGGATTACTAAGGTTTCTTTCTGAAGCCATTCCCTGATCTCCGCCTGTGAGTAAACCGTACGTTTAGACACCAAAGGCAACACCCTCTCAATATCCTGCCCGCGATAGGTCTGCTCAACGACCCCCATGCATTCGACACTTTTTCGATCATGGGTTCTATAAAAAAACAAGAGGTCACCAGTTTTTATCTGCGTTGTATTCGCGTGACAGATATATGCTTTTTTTATTGTGTTGGATTGCGGGTTATATAAACTGGCATCTTGTGAAAACAGACTACTGGCCAGATCGCTGGTATCGGCAAACAGGTCATTGTGATATTGGGGCTGTATCGGAATAATGAACTTGCCGACTTCAACCTTGTCCAGGTAATGAGGGTAATAGGTGACTGCATAGGTCAAAGGAGAGATGTCGGTCGGCACAGAATTTGGCTCTGACATTTTTTTCAGGTAAACATCGTCACGACCACGATATTTGCCCGCAAGCTCAAACCCATAATCCTGACAGAGGGATATCAGTAAGTCCTGTTCACTACCAAAAGTATGGAGATAGACATATGGGATATGATGCCCAACAGCATATTTGAATGCTGAAAACAGGAGGCGCTCACCGAGTTTACGGCCACGAACGCTCTCTCCAACCTTAAACGTGCACAACTTCAATGCAATGCCGTCCAATGGGGCACCATCATCTACGATTACCTCATGCTCTTCCTCCTTATAAATGCAAATAGCTTGCAGGGTTTCGCCATCACTGATGCACCAGGCTTTACGGTGTTCTTCAGCCGATCTCAAGTACCAATCGTTAAACTCATCAGGATAGCCCTCACGTAAAGAGTCAAAAAAAGGCTGACGAACATCAAACTCATGAAGGTATCGCTCTTCGATGCCAAAAGGCGGCGGATGTTCTATTGATGATTGTGACCGGAGAAAAGCCAGAAACTGTTCAAGGTGGTGTACTTGCTCCTGAACCTGAGCTGCCCTTGCTTTCCTATGGATGCCATTATCATCTGTGACGAGGAAGTGAACGGCTCCCCGGCACAAAGCATGGAGGAGCAGATTATCGATCCGGTCATTCTCACCGGTTTGTCGCCATCCATATTCTTGCAAAGATTCTTCAGATAGCGTAGGAGGTGAAGGAATCTCTTGATACTGGTTCAATCGCGACAGGACGATGTTTCGCCTGTTTTCATGCTGATCTCGACGAATATCCTCTTCCTGCGCTGGATGCACGAATAACACATGACCGTTCTGTTCAGATAGCCTGCGCATTTCCGCCAGAGAAGGATCGAGTGTCCGACCCGTATCCTCTAACGGAATCAGAATATTTGAGTCGATCAGAATATTCATCCTAACCAGTGAGTTCTTCGGCTACCATGTGCGAAAGTGCGCTACCGCAGATCATGCCGAGAGCCATTTGTTTTTCAGTGTTTTCGTAATTAAAGATGGAGCACCTCTTCATCTATTTTAGCCCCAACCAGGTTGTTTAAGAGAGCTACCAAGCATTTTTTTGCTTTGGCAACATGACTCCTTTGAAAATGCTTTCTAAGCTCCAAATCATTGAGCACCTTGACAATCTGTTTCTGCTCCTCAATCGGAGGCAGTGGAACCAGAACTTTTTTCAAGCTTCCTGCGCTAATATTGGTTTGGCTCACACCGGGAGTTGCATAGGCAAGAAGCCTTCTTTGGCCAAGATCAGAATTCAGATAATAATTAAGGAAATCTGGAAGAATTTTTTTTTGATCTGCTCTCAGGCGAATGAGATATGATGCAAACACAAAATCTCCGTCAAGATCAAAAATACCGACCTTCCCGACTAAATCGGCACTGTTCGTTCTATTGAAAAGAATGTCACTTTTATGAAGCTTGAATGAATTGAAATCTGCATCATCCAAATCAACGTATTTCAAATCGTTGGCAATGATCCGACCATCATCGTAATTCATCATCCGGAGAATTGGATACTGGCCAGATTCATTCAAAGGGATAGACAAACCGTATTGGCAAATCGATGTTATGTCTTTAACAGTAGCGAGACGCCAGTGTGCAGGTATTTCACCAAGCCTGGTGAGCTGGGTTAAATGCTGACCAATTCCCCTGACTGTTAGTCGATTCAACAAGGTTCTTTTTACCGACAACAGATTGATTTTACTCTGCTGGTGTTGGTTGAATGTCTCATCCGCAGTCCACAGAATCTCGGCAATGCGCATCTGTTCATCAAGCGGCGGCAGCGGGAATTCCTGCACTTGTAGCGTTTTCCAGTTGATCGTTGGGGAAAGCGAACCTACCGATATTTCGATAGTTCGTTCCATGAACATGTCTGACTGTAAAAAAAACGGCAAAAACTCTGGCAGAATCATTTTGGGCTTTGCACGAACAACCATGGCGTGGGCCGAGCAGATACCATCAAACTCAGCCACAGCAAGCTTGCGCTGATACGCCCGACGGCGACCGAAAATCACATCGCCTTTCTTGAACACCAGCTTCTGTCCGGTGACATCGGAAGGGTGACCCCACTGGCGGAGATGAATCGTGCTGGGATCGAGATGCTCCAGCCCGACATAGATGTCAGTCTTGGCATCAGCCGGGTCCACCCGCACTGCAACATTTTGTGCGATGTCACCGAACTTGACCATTATCCAGCCGGGTTTTAAGCCACTCATCTATGTCCTCCGGCGTGAATCACTTTCAGAGTTCTATCTACATAAGTTTTTAATTCTCTTGGTTCAGGTTCGTCCGCCACCTCACCAGTTCCACCATGATGAAAACGCTGGCTATAAGTATTGATATAACCCAGTTCCTCAGCCAAGGGCTGGCACAAAGATAGTGGTGTTCCCGCTTGAGCTTCTCGGATTTTCCGAATCATATCTCCTAGCCAGTCGTTTTCAGCCCATGCTTTAGGAAATTTGAGGCGAAGATACTCTTCCAATATGACACGAAGCGTATCGGCAACCTCTTTTAGATGATGAAGATAGCCCGCCGGGTTCACAGAATAATTGTGCAGGAGATGATAATTTTTCAAATAGGCTTGACTGGGTAGAAGAGGCAGAGTCCTAGCATCAAGTGTTGTCGAATCACTAAGAGGATTAAGGACAAAGGTTTTTGCCGTGGTGCCTGGGCGTTTCTCAACGGTTCTCGCAAATTCGAGATCATGTGAAAATACAAAGCACTGATTTGCAATTCCCGTAAGGTGATGAATTCTTTCAATCGTACACTGTCGCCGACTTCGATCCTGATTATGATATGGGTCATCAAACACCACGATTGAACGAGCCACATTGGCTGCCATTTCAACCTTTGCCAAGAAATAGGCGAGCGCCAATGCACTACGATCTCCGCCGCTCAATGTATTTGCCAATGAAACCTGTGAGGGGTCAGAGGCAGCTTCAGGTGTAGCTGATACCCTCTCTCCACAAACTTTAACTGCAAGTTGTCCAGATGGGGGACCACCTCTGAAATTCACTCCATCACTTACAATCTGAAAATCAGCCCCAAAACGTGTCAGCAACTCATTGATTCGACTACCATAACGCTCGAACAACTGGTTGGATTGCTCACGAAGTGCATCGTTGGCTCCTTGCTTTTCCCTTTGGGCCGTTGATTTCTGGATGGCAGCAGCATCGTATTCTAAGTAAGCAGTTACAGTTTCTGACTCATGTCTTTTCTTGCTGTTATTTAAGGTAGACACTCTTTGCTGCAATGGGGCCAGATCGATTTCTCCGGCGCTGGCTTGACGAACTTGCAGCTCAGCATTTATAGTACTTAATGCTTCATTGTAGGCTCTCAGTTTGGCAACCGTCCCCCTCCAAGAAGTAATTTCGGTAGACTCTTCAACAGTCAGGGTTATTTCGCTTCCCGGACTTGCCTGCTTTCGTTTCAACGCAGAATCTATCGCCAGACAAGCTCCTTGTAGTAAAGCCAGTATGGTGTCGATATCGCCGATTTCTGGCAAAGAGAATTCATACCCAGCTACATCCTTCCACCAATCTTGCTCTGTGCCGTGAGAGATGAAAATCTGCCTAAACTGATTTTGTGCAGCTTCACCAAATGCTCTCTGCAAAGCTGACTGTACCGACTCCCGAAGCTGATCCTGAGCTTGTAGCTCGCCGGAGAAGAACAAGCGATATGAATCCAGAATGTCCAGACCCTGCATATCCTGCCCACAGTGGGGGCACGTCGTACTGATTTGTGAATCGAAACCTTGTTTAATCCAGCTTATTGAAAGCCCTTGAGATGTAGCCGCGAGATGATTCCTGATTTTTTCTTCCGCAGCTAGAGAGGCACTATCGAGTGTTGAGTTCAACACCCTATCCAATGACTCGGGAACCTCCGCTATCGGCAATGTGGCCAGCGGCCTGCGAGCCTGAATAGCATCTGCCTTTGTTTTTGCTTGTTCAGCTAATCGTAATTCGCGGGTTGCTTCCGCGATTTTCGTATCAACATCGTCTACTGCCGCCTGCCTTCTAAACGATTCTATAGTGGAACCGACGGGAATTAGCCTGTTGAGGTTTGCCTGTGCAGTATTTAACGCAGTGGTAGCACTGCTTAGTTGTTGTTCGGCGTTATCAACCGCCTGCTGCAAAACAATGGCTTGATCCCCGATTACTATTCCATAAAGGTTACGGCGTTGATCGACGCTTATGTGATGACCGATAAAAACATTCTCCGCCACAAACCTGTCATCATAGACATGAATTGGCTGACAATTTTCACGCCCATACCATTGAGCACCTTGGAATCGGATTGTTTGCCCCCCGTCCATCAAAACAACGACCTCTGGTTGGTCATTTGAACCAAGTCTCTTTCTACCAATCACATAGCTTGGATTTCCTGTGTCAATAGATCGGAAAACGTCGCACAGGGTACTTTTTCCGCAAGCATTGCTCCCATAGATTACATTCAAACTGGCGAAATCACCTTCTGCTCCTCGCACGGGATTAAGCTGGGCAAAACGACCAACTCCTTTTAGAACATTAATTCGCTTGATCATCTTGGTATTCTTTCAACATTGATAACATTTCGTCCATAGATTCTCGCAATGCCTTTGAGCTATCCTGCCAGTTATCAATCGCCTTTTGCAGGGAATTCTGTCCATACCGATCCGAATCCTCCAATACCGACATCGCTCGGTTGGTCATTGCCCGGACATACAGCGGAATACTGAGGTTGCAACCTTTTTCCCTGATCTCAGCATTGCCGACCACACGAGCAAAGCCATCCTCATCGGTGAAGGCCTGATATGCACCAACGATCCGCTGGATGTGGTCATCAGTAAGAAAACTCTGTGCCCGTTCACGGGTCACCTCATTCACCGCGTTGATGAACAGCACCTTGTTCCTGCGTTCTTTGGGCTTATCCATCCGGCAAATGACTACACAGGCTTCCATCGGCGAGTTGTAGAACAGATTCGGCCCCAGGCCCAGCACACATTCCACCACGTCGTGAGCAATCAGCTTTTCGCGCATCGACAGCTCCTCTTTCCGGAAGAGGACTCCGTGCGGAAAGAGAATCGCACAACGACCAGAACGGGCTTTCATGCTTGCAATGATGTGCTGCCAGAAAGCATAATCTGCACGACCCTGTGGCGGAGTACCGTAGATATTCCGCCCCCAGGGATCGGATGCCCACGACTCGCGATCCCACTGCTTGATCGAGTACGGCGGATTGGCAAGGACAACATCGAACTTCATTAAGTGGTCACCTTCGACAAACGCCGGATAGGCAAGGGTGTCTCCCCGGACAATGCGAAAATCCTCGATGCCATGCAGGAAGAGGTTCATTCGTCCAATGGCCGAGGTGAGCAGATTGCGTTCCTGCCCAAACAGTCGGAGATTTCGCCACTCTTTAGCCTGCCGTTTCAGGTGAGCAACCACAGAGAGCAGCATACCCGCCGAACCACATGTCGGATCGTAAATCGATTCGCCCGGTATTGGCTCGAGCAGTTCGGTCATGAGGTGCACCACGGTGCGGTTAGTGTAGAACTCCGCAGCGGTGTGACCTGAATCGTCAGCAAACTTCTTGATCAGAAACTCGTAGCCGATCCCGAGTTCATCTTCCGGGCAGTTTGAAAGCGAAAGCGTTTTCGTGCTGAAGTGTTCGATCAACTCCCGCAACATATGGTCAGGCAAGCGATCTTTGTTGGTCCACTGGGCATCGCCGAAAACACCGAACAAGGTGTCGGGATTTGCCTTTTCGATGTCTCGAAGGGCGTCCTGAATCGCCTTGCCCACATTCCTGACTTTGGTTCGGGTGACATTCCAATGTGCCTCCTCCGGAATCTGAAACCGGTGCTGCTCGGGCAACGCGGCGTATTCCTGATCGCCATCTGATTCCTCAAGAGCCTCGTCCAGCTCCTCATCGTACACGTCACACAAACGTTTGTAGAACAGCAACGGGAAAATGAACTGCTTGTAATCCCCGGCATCGATGTAGCCGCGCAACAGGATGGCCGCACCCCAGAGGTAGGATTCGAGTTCAGATTGGGAAATGTGACTCTTCTTCTTCATCGATAAGGTTTAAACATCCTCATATTTCAACGATTATCGGACGATTATCGAAAAATAGTCGGACGATTATCGGACGTTTTTTTACAATTCCAGACTACTCCTGACCATTACGGTTTAAGGATATAATGGCGTCCCCGTCCTTCTCCTTCAGGTTCTATCAAGCCAAAGGCAACAAGCTCTCTGACATCTCTGAAAGCCGTGTCTTTGGCGACCCCGAGGGTTTTGGTAATCCAGCCGGTGGTAACGGAGCCGCTTCTTACGATTTCGGCCAGTATCGCGCTCTGCCGTTCATTCAGCTTTTCAGCGACAGCAGGACTGATGCCTCCGGTGATGTTTTCAGGCAACAGTATCCGCTCCATATTTTCTCCTGGACCGATCAATGTTACCACGACCTCGTTATCGGCTATTGCAATAAGCGGGGCATCAAGGCCGTGGTTCAGCATGGAATCACGCATACGGGTAATACCGGTGCCTCGCTCTTCCATTCGACCAAGAAAAACCAGTCCTTGTGCGATATTCGGGTTTCGCGATTGTGACCGGGCTTTTCCTGAACGAAGTTTTGCAAGACTCAGATTTCCCGGAAGAGCACCCGGACTGATAATTTCGATTCTGTCCCTGAACAGATCAACAGTTACTCTTCTGCCTGCGTCTTCATAGTCGCGATGGGCAAAAGCATTTACAAGTGCCTCGCGCAAGGCGGCCTCGGGATATTCATTCACTTCGATTCTCTGCAAACCGGCGATGCGCAACGGATGTCTCGTGTTTTTTCGGATAAAGGCGACCACCTCATCAATGGCTTCTGACAACGGTTTTCTGATAGTAGCATGATCAGAAGGGGTGGCTGTACGAACACTCCCAGCGTATGCGGCTACCTGAATGCGGGCATGGGCGAAATACTTTGATGGATCAGGCGCAAGAAGCATGATCCCGGCTGCTGTCGCTAAATATCGTTTGTCCTCATCTTTCCACAAGTAACCTCGTTCCCAGAGCGTATGCATCACCTCATCACTGTTTATGCTCCCGGCAGGAAGGTTTTCCGAACTTGCAACCATACGAACAGCAATAGAGGTATCAATGCCGCTCCAGGGAAGTACCTCAAGGCGTTGACGCTCAAACAGAGATGCGATATGAATTGTTTTATGGGCTGATGTATTCTGATCGCTTGTAGGCTCTATGTCGTAGGAGTCCTTGATGTAACGAACCAGTCGTTTCCGGACTTTTTCCTGCAGTTCTTCCGTGCTTTCAAATCGCTCGTAGGTATGACCGTCCCTTTTGATTTCTTCTATGAATGCGTTGGTTTCCGGCGATCGGGCAAGATCATTGGTACCTTTGATTGCAACAAGTGTTGGTAACGGCAGTGTTCTGGAGAGACGGTATTCATGGTGAGTTGCAGAGAGCCCATCGATCAACCTGCCGTACTCTTTCCACACAACTCCCACATACACATGACAGGTTTTCAGTAACGCAAGGTAAGCCTGTGGGTCAGGATATAGTGTCGTTGGCTCGTCTTCGAATAAAACCGGAACACAATGCAGGGAAAGAAACGGATCAGTAGAAAGAAGAATCTGCAACGCAAGCCGCTCATCTCCGAGTTCTTTCTGAACAGAGCTGATAAAGACCTTTATTCTCATGACAGCAAACCCTCCCTTATCAGCAGCTCCTTCAACCGGTCTTCGGCCGCATAAGCGGCCTGTAGTGACTGCTTGAGGTTCTCGACTGCTTCATCTACAGTCATTGACTCTTCCTCTATCACCGGTTCCACGTATCGAGGGATGTTCAGATTGAAATCGTTTTCCCGGATTTCATCAAGCGTAACCACTCTGCAAGCACCTTCGACATCCCGATACTCTTGATACCAACGATGGATGCGCTCGACATGCTCAGGCAAGAGTTCATTCTGGGCACGACCGGTCTTGAACTCCTTCGATGCGTTAATAAACAGCACCTTCTTACGATGCTCTGTCGGTTTGATGTCACGAAAAACAAGCAAGCAAGGGGCGAGACCTGTGCCATAGAATATGTTCTGCCCGAGACCTATCACCGCTTCGAGAATATCCATTTCGAGAAGCTTGCGACGGATTTCGCCTTCCTTTGACATCCGGAACAAAACGCCATGAGGAAGCACAACTGCCATACGTCCTGTTCTGAATGCCATAGAACTGACCATGTGCTGCACCCAGGCATAGTCACCCGATTTGGCTGGTGGCAAACCAGCAAAATTCCGCCCATAAGGATCATTGAGCCAGACATCTTCTCCCCATTTTTCAAGGGAAAACGGAGGATTGGCGATAACGCAGTCGAAAGCTGCAAGGTTGTCACCAGAATAAAAAGCAGGCGAGCGCAAGGTATCCCCACGCTCGATATGAAAATCCTCTGCGCCATGCAAAAAGAGGTTCATGCGGGCGATAGAAGAGGTTGTCAGATTCTTCTCCTGCCCGAAGAGTTTCCCCAACATGAGATTCAAATCGCCATCATGCTCTTTGACGTAATGGAGGGCTTCGAGAAGCATACCTCCCGTTCCGCAGGCCGGGTCATAGATTGTCTCACCAGTTTGCGGCGCAAGGATGCGAACCATCAGCGTAACTACAAAACGTGGGGTGTAGAACTCACCTGCTTTCTTGTTGGTCAGATCGGCAAATTTCTTGATCAGGTATTCATAAGCCTGGCCAAGGATGTCCGCCTTGCAGTGCTCATTGCCAAGATCAAGCGAAGAGAAATGTTCAATCAGGTCTTTAAGCAGTGCGTCGGAGAGACGCTCCTTGTTTGTCCACTGGGCATCACCGAAAATGCCATGAAGTGAGTCGGGGTTGGCCTGCTCGATGCACCGCATGGCCTTCTGAAGAGCATGGCCGATATTAGCGCTCCGTTCTCGAACTTCCTCCCAATGACAGGCATCCGGAATCTGAAAACGATGGTTCTCGGGAAATTGGGCGAATTCCACATCACCTGCGGACTCGTCAAAAGCGGCAGCAAACTCCTCGTCATAAACATCGGAGAGTCGCTTGAAAAAGAGTAATGGAAAAATGTAGGTCTTGAAATCTGCGGCATCGACAGGCCCTCGCAGGATATTGGCAGCCTCCCACAAATGACTTGAAAGGCTTCCGATATCCAGTACTGTCAGAGTTCTATTGACGCCGTTCTTTGATTTCATAAAGCATAATCTTCTCTTGTCTTAACCTGGAGTTTCCATCCCCTTTACGATGCACGGAATGGCCTGCCTTTCCAATAGAATAAGTAGGGTAATTGTAATTATACGAATACTTTGCGCTATTTCTTAACGTTTGAAGTCGATTTCAGCCCTCCAACATCGAGAATAGCAATGCCGTACTTACAGCCCGGCAAAGCTGTTACAATTATCAACTCGCTGCGACTTCATCTTCCGAATCCGACATATGCCAAAGCAATATTTAAAAGAGTATTTTCAAGAATCCGGGCAACTTTTTTATCTATGTTTTCACCGCTTCAACGCCGCCATCAGCTCCCTGTTCTGGGCCGTGATTGCCTCAAGCTGCCCGACAAGGCCTGCAGCATGCTCACGCGCTGCTGCGGCTTCCTGCTGCGCTTTATCCAGTGCCGTCTTGCTCTCCTGCTTCATATTCTCCAGCTCGGCAAGAACCGTTTCCAGCCTCCTGGCTGCATCCTGCTGCCGTTCAGCGGCAACTGAAGCATAAGCTTCCGCTCTGGCCTGAACCTGAGCCAGCTCAGAACGGAGAGAATCCAACGCCTCCCGTGCAGTATGGAGTTCCGTCATTGCATTTGCGGCTTCGTAATCGCGCTGCTGCTTGGCCGCCGGCAGTTCTGCCAGCTCGGATGCCTGCCGCTCCCGAATCTGCTCTCCTGCCCGCACCTGTTCAAGAGCTTCCGCCAGCTGCTGTCGGACAGCTTCGAGTTCCTGAGCCTGGACCTCGTAAGCTTCGGAAACCTCATTCCGAAGCTCTTCTGCTTCAGCCCGCTCGGTCACCCATGCAGCCTGGGCTGCATTGAGGGACTCATTCGAGATAGCCTGCGCCTCCTGCCAGACTTCTGCCAGCAAACCTTTAAACACCTCCTGAATTCTTGCCGGAACTTCAACGGGCGGTGCTCCAGAAGAGGCTATCTGCTTTGGAGTCATTCGGAGAAATCTTCGGTCGTCCGCCCTTCTTGCCTCTTGCCCGTGCCGCTTTCAGACCGGCCTGGGTTCTTTCCTGAATCAACCGCCGCTCGAACTGTGCAAGTGTGGCGAAGATATTGAAGACCATTTCGCTAGAGGCGGTGGTGGTATCGATGCCGCCGTCACTGATCGAACGGAAGCCCACTCCCCTGCCTTTCAATTCATCGACGATCTCGATGAGGTGTTTCAGGGAGCGGCCGAGGCGATCGAGTCGCCAGATGATGAGAGTGTCCCCTGCTTGTAGTTCCGTCATGCAGGCAGCAAGACCTGGCCGATCCGTTTTTGTTCCACTGACCTTATCGATGAAAATGAGTTTGTCGGAGATGCCGGCATGTTTGAGGGCATCGAGTTGCAGGTTGAGTTCCTGGCCGGAGGTCGAGACCCTGGCATAGCCGATGAGTCGCACTGCCATCTATTCCTGAGGATTGAGTTGCTCATCGATATCTCTCGATGCATGTAAGACCCGGACAACTTCTATCCCGCCCGGGATGATTAGGTAAAAAATGATATAGCGGCCGACCGGAAAACTGCACAGGCCCTGCAGAAGCTCATTGCGAGATCTTCCGATATGGGGTGACCGTGCCAATTCATGGAATTTCCTGTCGATGGAGTCGATAAACGTGTCGGCACGATTCAAACTGTCTTCAGCGATGTAACTCCATATTTCGGCAAGATCGTCGAAAGCGAGCGGTCGGGTCCTGATGATTGGCATGGGGGGCTCCTGCTTATTTCTTACTCCGCTTTCTTCCCGCATTTTTGATCACATCAGGATTCCAGACCGTTGCTGCGCCGCTCTCAATCCCCGATTGAATCTCCTGCCTCAGAAGATCGGTCCTTGCCTTCCGGATCGAATCCTGTTCATCCATGAGGCGCAACGCTTCACGGATGACCTCACTCGCCGATGTGTATAAGCCCGAGTTAACCTTTTCCCGTACCATTTTTTCGAGGTATGGAGTCAAGTTGACGTTCATTGGCATGGCGTTCTCCTTGATTTCATGAATAGCTACTCCCTGGAGGCATTGTCAATTTATGACAATTATTGCCAACAATAAATTCCTTTTGCGCCAGCATCTCACAAACACTCCACTATGACGACTTTACAAGTCAATGATTAGCGTGACGCTTTTATAAGACAGAATGGAGCCGGAAAAAGGGGCTTTTGATCCCCCTTCCCTACTGTCTCAAAAAACGACCATTATATGAGATGGCAGGAACACAGGGATATATCGTCTTTCACATATTTTTCATTCAGCCCTCTTGATGCATTCATAGCCCTGATATCGCGGGTTGTTGACCTTCGTTGACACCGGATAGAGTTCAAGGCTCCGTTAGAAGGAGGCTGAAGCAGTTTCAAGGCACCCGGAGTTCCGGCTCCAAGCCACTCCCTCCACTGCCCGGGACCAAGGATGACCGGCATCCGGTCATGCACGGCCTTCATTTCCCTGTTCGCTGCTGTGGTGATGATGTTGCATGAGTGCACCGCCGCAGACCAGTCCGGCGGCTGCCATATGTCCCACAAGCCCGCAAACGCCATCGGGTTCCCGTCCTTCCTCCGGATGCAGGAACCTAAAAGTAGGATAATGCGTACACGAGGTAATGAAGTCACACCCAGATATTCCAGCAACAGCCTGTCTCTGGCGACTGACTCGGTAGACCAGCGGCAGCTGCCCATGGCAGTCTGCACGTGCGTTGTCTCAATGCAGTCGAACCAGTCCAGAATCTCTGCAAGTGAACGCTCTGCATGCCATTTGTCCAGTTTCTTTTTACTGCGACAGACGCGCCTTGGTCTTTCCGTTTCCGCTCTTCCGAAGCCCTTGGCGCAGTTCCTTGATCTTCTTCGTCAGGAAGCAATGATACCCCAAGGAGACAAACTGCGCGAACTGCCGTCGCCGCAAGTTGTCGGTATACCATGTGCGTGACATTGATCCGTCAAGGCCACCCTTCTGCACGGCAAAAAGCTCCTCTATCTTTTCGCGCCGCCGGTAATCCTCCAGTGCCGTGAAGGTGTCCATCGCCTGATTGCTGACGAGCGCGAAATAGCCGAAGTATCGCTTTGCTTCGAGTATGGCTTTGTCGTTGAAGCTGACCTTCAGCTGTCCGCCACGCCCCCTTTTTTGATCAAGGAGCGCTCAAGGAAAAGCACTTGAGCCGCTTCAGGGTATTCTCGATGGAGATGACGTCGGGAAGATTGCCCGGTTGCTTGGCGACTGCCAGGGGCTCACGATCCTTTAAGGAATACAGTGTCAGCAGCTTGATGGTGTTCAGTCCGTCGCCGTCCTTGTTGAACCCTCGCCGCGCTTCCGACTGGCTCAAGGAGTAGGTCGATATCGTGGTCGAATGGAACGCCATCGCCGAGCACGGACTTGAATACATCCATACCGGGCAGCCAAGCACTTGAAAATCCCGCCGAAACTTTTTTTCTGTACCACTTGGTGATATATTAGACCAAATGAGAGTTTTCTTAAATAAGTGGTTCTGCCGTTGGACGAAGGACGAACGGGTCCCAGCTGCGACAATATGGGCAGTTGCAGAAGAGGTGGTTGCAGGAAATGTGGAAGCTGACCTTGGCGGCCTACTCTTCAAGAAGCGTATCCCCAGACAAGGCGAGGGAAAAAGGTCCGGATACCGGGTTCTCGTTGGCTTCCAAAAGCAGGGCAGTAACCGGGTGGTATTTCTTTATGCCTTCAGCAAGAACCAACAGGCAAACATAACCACCAAAGAGAGAAAAGCCCTCCAACTCGTCGCACAGGCATTCCTGGAAGCCACAAACGATCAACTTGGGCAGTTATTATTGAAGAAAGAGTATACGGAGATATTTGAGAATGAGCGAGATTCTTGACATAGCACTTGATATGGCAAAAGGCCTGTTTGAGGTCGGGGCGATGGATGAAGTCACCTTACGCGAAGTGGAAGCCCTCGGCCTTCCAAAGAAAAAGGCATTCAAGCCAGAAGAGATTCGGGAGATCAGAATCTCCAATCACGTAAGCCAGGCGGCCTTCGCGGCTATTATCGGCGTGGGGAAAACGACCGTTCAGCAATGGGAACAGGGACAAAAACATCCCGGCGGTGCCGCAAAACGGCTTCTGGATGTGATCAGTCGAAAAGGTATCGGTGTTCTTGCCTGAATGGAGAAAACACTTCATCCAATCCCCATGAAACCCCGGTCACGCTATAACGCCCTGTTCCGGTCCAGGGCGCTACAGCTGATTCCGGCACAACACGCCAACGGCCTGAGTATTCTGTTGTAAGTGTACTCAACCCGGTACCCCACCGAAATGACCACATCGAGATTGTAGACGTTGCCGAAATCCATTGCTGTGGAGAGAGGGTAAATGCATTTGCCCCTGCTTCATGGACAAAGGAGTCGAATTCGACCCCTTTAAAATCAGGATTATTAAGGCGCTCCCAGATTCCAAGGAATTCAATGGTATTGCGATTACCAAGCCAGTTTCGAACGAGATCATCGCTTCTGTCCCGGTTCTTGTAACGTGCTATATCGGTTAGGGAGATATAGTCTTCTTTTTGGCTGGTTTGAACTGATATCTCCGTACTCAAAACCTCTATCTTTGAATTTTTCGCCATGATAGATCATCAAGAGCACCACAACAACCGGCCGGCCTTCAGGTTAATACTTTAGCTCTTCTGACAGGACATAAGCTGTCCTATGCTATGCACGTAACAATCTATCAGAAGCACACTCATTAAGCCGCTGCCAGTCAGTCCATGCCCCCTTCTTCATCGGGGGGTGGGGTATGGCTGAGGGTCCAGGGATCGCCGGACCAGGCTGATAAAATCTTTGATGCTGAAGGGTTTGCGGATGAAGTTCACTCCTTCCTGCAGCGACTGATGGTGATCAAGGCTTTCAGGTGCGTAGCCGGACATGAACAGGCATTGAAGGTCGGGATCGGCCTCCTGCATAATCTCATAGAGTCGAGGGCCGTTCATGCCCGGCAACACCACATCAGTAAGAAGCAGGTTGATGCCCTGCGGGTCCAGCTTGAGGGCGCTTTCGCCATCCGGAGCCGAGCGCACCCGGTATCCTATTTTTTCAAGTATCGTCTGGACGAGATGCAGAATATCCGGCTCGTCTTCAACAATGAGGATGACCTTGCTATCCTCTACGGCCGGCTCACTCCATTCATCATCGGCGGGTGTTGCCGCCACGGCGGGATCACCGTACAGGGGGAAGGACACGGTAAAGGTTGTTCCATTGCCCGGTTCGCTGCTGCATGCAACATGGCCGTTGTGCTGCTTCACGATCCCGTAGACGGTTGAGAGCCCGAGACCGGTCCCCTTTCCTACCTCTTTGGTGGTAAAGAACGGCTCGAAAATATGCGGAAGATGACGCTCATTGATGCCGATTCCGGTATCTGG
>NZ_LVWG01000003.1 GCF_001622165.1 Pelodictyon luteolum | reverse complement strand
AGAGTAGGCTTTTTTTATCAACGGCCTGCGCTTTTACAGCACAGGCCAAAGAGGCATATTCAGCGGGTTACGTAGAAACAGGCGAATTTGAGGTATCCGGTTTCAGGCATTGAGAGCAGCACCGGGTGATCGAAGGGTTGGGAGTTGCGGTAGATCATCCTGAGCTGTGTGCCACTGAGGAGTGCGGCCTGATGGACGCTCTGCAGGAAGTCCTCTTCCGATACATGGTGGCTGCACGATGCGGTTGCCAGGAACCCTCCGTTTTTCACGAGCTTCAGCCCGAGCTGGTTGAGCTTTTTGTATGCCTTGAGTGCCACTGGAAGGTTTTTCCGGCTTTTTGTAAAGCTTGGCGGGTCGAGGATGACGATATCGAACTGTTCTTTGGCATCAATCATCTGCTGGAGTACGTCAAACGCGTCCCCTGCCATGAGACTGAAGTTGTCCATCCCGTTGAGTCCGGCATTGCGCTCGGCACGTTTCAGGGCTTCTTCAGATGCATCGACGAGCAGTGCGGAGGATGCTCCTCCAGCCAGTGCGTTGAGGCCGAACCCGCCATCGTTGGTGAAGACGTCGAGCACCCTTGCTCCCTTGCTGAAGCGTCTGAGGATCCTGCGGTTTTCACGCTGGTCGAGGAAAAACCCTGTTTTCTGGCCCTCATAGAGGTCGACCTTGAAGGTGATGCCTGCATCATGGATTGTCTGCACGACCGCTGTTTTGCTGCCGGCGACCACGTCACGATAGAGCGGAAGGCCCTCAAGCTCCCGGAGCACGGATTCATTGCGTACTACCACGACTTCCGGCTTCAGCAGTTCCTGCAGGATTTCGGTGATGAGGGGCAGGTGGAGGTCCATTCCGGCAGAGAATGCCTGCAGGACGATGCCCTTTGCAAACCGGTCCACGATAAGTCCCGGCAGACCATCGGACTCTCCGTGCACAAGACGCCAGGCATCAGTGTCGTCCAATTGGTATACCTTCTCTCTGAGGGCGAGGGCCTCGGTGAGCTTGCGGAGGAAAAAATCCCTGTCAGGCAGTTCTTCGCCGCGGGTGAGCAGACGGAAGGAGATGAGTGAGTTGGGATTGTAGAAGCCTGCCCCTACAAGCTTTCCTTCATGGGTGTGCAGTCGGACGGTTTCCCCGGCGGCGATGTCGCGGGGAAGTTCCCTGAGTTCATTGCTGAATACCCAAAGGTGTCCCTTCTGGATTCTGCGGTGTTCTTTCGGTTTGAGATGTATGGAATGCATGTCGCGGTTGTAGGGTTGTGGTTTTGACGGTGGTGTTTTTTAGGGTACACTTGAAAAAACACCTGTACTGCAATGTGCTTTACAGGATGCTGTTTTCAAAGAGGATAATGAAGCTTCGTCCCCCTATGGTGACGCGAGCACGAAAAACGGAAGGTGATGATGCGTAAAAACGGTGTTTTGGCGTGGGCTCTCCTGCTTGCGCTTTCGGTTATTGTTTCCGGCTGTTCGGGTTTCCGGACGGTGTCCCGACAGGAGCTGCCTCTCGGAGAAGCAGTGCTTTCAAAGGGGGATGCGGCCCTGTACCAGCGAGTGCGGGCATCGGCGCCCTTCATCACCTCGGTTGACGGCTACGCCGATGTATGGCTCAAAACCCTGAAGCATCGTCACAAGGTCTATTGCAGCATACGGGTGAACAGGGGGGGGGAGTCTCGCATGCTGGTAAGTGCCGGGTTCATCGGCCTGCCTGTCGCCGATATTTTCATCGGCCGGGATTCGGTGCTGGTGCACGATATGCTCCGTAACCGCTATTTCAGCGGCGGAAACAACGAGCGGAACCTCGAAAAAATACTCGGCGTCAGTTCGGGGCCGATGCTCATTTCAGGTTCGCTGCTCGGCCTTATGGACATCCCTGAGCCTGCCGGGGCCATCCGTTCTGTGCAGAAGGGAGACGGACTCGTCTCTTTCAGCATTGCATCAGGGTCAGGGGCGAAGGTGGTTGTCGCAGATTCCGCCTCCGGTACACTTCGTGCGCTTCAGGTAAAGGACGGCGCGGGGCGGCTCACGAGCGAAATGCACTTCAAGGACTTCGAGGCCTGCATGGTGGACGGTAAAAGCGCCATGGTGCCCCGCACAATCGAAATGGTGCTGCAGGGTGATGAGGGAAAGGGAGAGCGACAGCTGGTCATCTCCTATGACGAACGCGCATTCAATCGTAGAAACGGCTCTATGCGTCCTGTCGTACCCGATAACGCGAGGGTTGTGAGTCTTGAAGAGTCGGACGGAGTGCCCTGGCTCTAAGATGACATGCCGGCATGTGCTTTATCGGCGCTGTGTTCAACCCAGAAAGTGATGCCATCAAAGAAAGGGGGGCTTGCGGAGTATGCTTGGCTTTGGGTAATTGAAAAACCCCCGCGGGTGAGGCGAGGGTAGGGGGTCGGTCAATCAATGGGGAATCTGCTTGTCATCGTAATGCCCTTTGGCCTCGATGATATAAACGGGTACGGTGTTGTCAATAATCTCATACACGATACGATGTTTATTGCTGAGGTGTCGTGACCAATACCCCTTCAGATTCCCTTTGAGTCGCTCTGGTTTGCCTGTCCCGGTTCTTGGATGATTCGCCAGCACTCTCTGGATATTTACGAGATTTTCTTGATGCGTTTAGCATTTCCGGTTTTGTATGACGCCGCCAGATGAGCTTTTTCGAGATCGGAAGTTACGAGAGAATACTTTCCCATATGTTATTGGGGTTTTTGATCGTAACGCACCGTCCTGCTTCTATGTCGGCTTTTCCCTGACGGATAGCGTTCAGCACCTCCGGCTGTTCAAAATACTTCTCGTTCTTCGCTGTCTTTTCTGCGCGGCTCTCATTAACGGCATCAAGGGTCTACGAAAACAGCCGCTTGTTCCTGTATCGGACCGGTACCTGCTCCTGTTTTGTTGTGGCAGGTTCAAGGTACTTGCCCATATTCCGCCGTAATTCTGTGCTGGTGATTTCTATCATGGATCAAGTATTCACAAGGTTTGTAAGTAAGGCAGGAAAAGAACGGCTTCATCTACAAAATAGTTCAGAAAGCATACCCCGCCGTCGCCTCCAGAAGCCTCACTTACCCCACCGGCTATGCATGATCGGCAACTTTATCCCGGTGCCGGCTGTCGTGAATCTATGCGTCCTGCCGTACCGGATAAAGCGAGGGCTGTGAGTCAGGAAGAGTCGGATGGGGTGCCCTGGCTCAAAAAAAAGGTGCCCTTTCAAGGGGCACCTTTTCAGCAGGCTATTGGTATATTCCTCAGCGTGCAGCCGTGTAGTTTTCTTCGGCAAATTCCCAGTTGATGAGGTTGTCGATGACGGCTGCCGTGTAATCCGGTCTGCGGTTCTGATAGTCGAGGTAGTAGGCATGTTCCCACACGTCAATGGTGAGGATCGGCTTCATGCCTTTTGTCATGGGGGTTTCTGCATTGGCTGTTTTGGCAACCTTCAGGGTACCGTTCTCCAGCACGAGCCAGGCCCATCCGCTTCCGAACTGCGTCGCTGCGGCATTCTTCAGCTCTTCACGGAATGCATCGTAGCCGCCGAAATCCTTTTCTATCGCTTCAGCAAGTTCACCGGAAGGCTTTCCACCGCCGTTCGGGGTGAGGCAGTTCCAGTAGAAGCTGTGGTTCCAGGCCTGCGCTCCGTTGTTGAATACCCCGATTTTGGACGAGTCGCCGGCCGTCTGGGCAATCACATCCTCAATCGGCATTTCATCAAGTGGCGTGCCGCCGACGAGGTTATTGTAGTTGGTGACATATGCCGCATGGTGCTTGCCGTAATGGAAGCTTAGGGTTTTAGCGGAGATGTGGGGCTCAAGGGCATTTTCCGCCCAAGGGAGCGCTGGTTGCTGGTAGGCCATGATGAAGTGTGTTTTTTATTGTTTTTAAGAGAGGTTGCCGAGCCTTTGCTATAGGTGGATTATATTGTGCCGTATGCGTTTACTGCGCATGATTAATAAATGATAAACTTTTGAATTCCGGATTTAGTTTCTTAAATCTTGAAAAATCATTTTCGGCCGTCTCTGCCCTGAGGGATGACGGCTGCTTGCTTCAGGCACCTTCAACACCGTATCCGAACCGACAGATGAAACCGAGCCGTTCCCTCCGCATGGTTCTTGCAGCCCTTTTCCTCCTTCCGCTCCTCGGCGGATGCCAGGGAAAGCCTTCCTCAACACTGGACGCTGACGATGTCCGGTTCAGCGAGTTTTACAGCGAGTATCTCTTGACCTCCGGCGTATCGGAAGATACCGGCGGAGCCATCACTGCGGATCTCGATTCCGCAACCCTTGCCTCGATGCTTGAGCGCCACAGTCTCAGTATGGAGAAGCTCAAAGCGAAGAGTGATTTGTACCGGACTGACCCCGAGCGATGGCAGAAGGTGCTAGTCCGTGTCCGGGAGAATATCCGAAAGAAAGCGGACGCGCCCAAATGACCCCATCGCATCCGTTCCTTGTCGGTGTCACCGGCGGCATCGGCAGCGGCAAGTCCACGCTGTGCCGTTTTCTGGAAAAGATGGGCTGCGAACTGTTCGAGGCTGACAAGGTCGCCCGCCAGCTGCAGGTTTCTGATCCGGAAATTATGGAGGGCATCAAATCCCTTTTCGGCAAGGACGTTTACTCTAAAACCCGTTCCGGCAAGCTCAGTCTCGACAGGAAGCGCATCGCAAGGGAGGTGTTTTCCCATCCCGCAACGCTTGGGGCGCTCAATAACCTTATCCACCCGAAAGTATACAACGCATTTCGCCAGAGGGCGCTTGAGGCCTTCGGGCGGGGGACGGCGATTCTTGTCATGGAGGCAGCCATCCTGTTCGAGACGGGTCGTGCCGCAGACCTCGATTTTGTTGTTGTCGTCGCCGCCGACACCGAAACCCGCATCAAACGGGCGGTCACGAGGGGGCTCGGCACCCCTGAGGACATACGGAAGCGCATCGCACTCCAGTGGCCTCAGGAGATGCTGGTTGCGCGGGCGGACTATGTGGTGTACAACGACATCGGGAAGACGAAGCTCAAAGAGGAGGCCGGGCGGCTGTACAGCGTTCTTGTAGAGGCCGCGGCTTCAGGCCCGGATTGCCAGAGCAAGCGCCGGTAGCGATACCTTGTAGCGGTAGGAGGTGCCTCCGTGCGAATCCATGAACTCCTCATGGCGGTGCGCTATGCCGTAACGCCGGAGTTCCCTTGTGAGAATGCGCAGTCCGAACTGGAGGTTGTACTCGTCCATTGTTCCGCAGTCAAGGAACAGCAGCTTCAAAGAGCTGAGCGCAAGGCGGTGCTCTTCGCCCTGCAGCATCTGCACCGGATCGAACCCGATCCACTCCTGCCAAACCTCTTCAATCGTTTCCGCGGTTTCGGGATCGAACGGCAGACGCATGTTTTCCGGTGCTTGCCGGGACCTGTCGGGCGAATAGGCTGCCGACATGGCGAGCAGGTCAAGCAGCGCGAACTCTCCCTGCGGGGGTTTCGGTGAAGCGAAGTAGCGCTCGTAAAATGCGGCGATGTTTCCGTTGTATCGTTCAAGTATCCTTGCGGCAGCGGGGAAGTTCGGCCTGTATGACAGGTCGAAGGCCATGTCGCCGCTGTGGCATGCAGCCGCAGAGAACACATCGGGGTGGCGCATGGCGAGCCGGAGTGCACCGAACCCTCCCGATGATTTGCCCGCGACTGCGCGGTGTTCACGTCCGGGCAGTGTTTTGAGATTCCGGTCTACAGCGCCGACGATCTCTTCAACCAGATAGGTTTCATACTTCCCCGTTGCCGCGGAGTCGACATACTGCGAGCCGCCGTAGCGCGTCATGCAGTCCGGCATGGCGATGATGGTCTCCTCCATCGTTCTTTCGCCGATCAGCCGCTCGGCAATTTCGGGAACCGAGGGCGTCATGAACGAGTAGTTGGTGAACGAGGCTCCGCTCGAGGCGAATCCGGCCAGGAGGTAGATGACGGGAAACCGCTTTTTGTCGTCGTAGGAGGGAGGGAGGTAGACCGGCATCAGCCGCAGGGAGGGATCGCCGAGCGGGTTGCCCTCCAGGGTCTTTCCCTGTACAGGAAGATTGATCAGACGGGGCTGATGTCCAGTAGTGCTGGTCACGAGCGTTTCAAAGCTGCGTTGTTGCGGTTGACATGCGCTGAAATCAGGATGCTTGCCTCATAGAGCAGGATGAGCGGTACGCCGATCACCAGCTGGGTGACGATGTCGGTCGACGGGGTGACGAGTGCCGCGACAATGAGCAGGGTGACAATGGCATGGCGCCGGTAGAAGCGCATGAAAGCCGGAGTCAGCAGTCCGATCTTGGAGAGTATATAGGAGATGAAGGGGAGCTCAAACACCAGCCCTGCGGTCAGGAGGGTGCCGATGAAGAAGCTGGCATAGTCCTGGACGGAGATGTTGTTCTCGATCAGGGGGGAGCCGAACGAGGCGAAAAAGGCCAGAGAGACCGGAAGGAACACGAAATAGCCGAACATGATGCCGAGGAAAAAGGAGAGCGAGATGAAGAGGATTGAGAATCGCCCTGCCGAACGCTCATGTTCATGCAGCCCCGGCGCCACGAACTGCCATAGCTGGAGAGCAAGAAAGGGGAACGAGACGATGAAGCCCGAAAAGAACACCGCCTGAAGATAGATCGATATCTGGCCGTAGGGCACAAGGTTCTGGAGCTGGAGGGTGCCGCTGCTTCTCTTGAGGGGGCCGATCAGCACGTTGTCGACGAGGAAGTCGGAGTATAAGGCCGAGAGGCCGGTGGCGAGGGCCAGGACCAGTGCCGAACGTATGAGTCTAGTTCGGATCTCGTCAAGATGTTCGATGAAGTGCCCCCCGCCTTCAGCATTGTCCTCCTGAGGGTCTTTCAGCTCATCGGCGGACGTTTTCCGGCCGTTGCCGACGGCAGCCAATGCCGGATCAATCGGTGTGAGGTCGAACAGCTCTCCCTGGTTTACATCGGGAGCGGGTTCAGGCGGCGTGCTGCCGTTTCCGACGGACTCGGCTTCTGCTGGCGGGGTCCCGGGCCGGGTGCCGTCCTGTTCAGTCCCTGAATCAGGGGGGGGTATGGAGGGTTCTTCGTCCTTCTTCATCGCTCGGTTCTCTGTGGAGGTGGTCGCTCGGGAGTCATGGCGCAGCTTTCAAAACATAGCAACAAAGATGCACGTTGGCAAACATTGTTTCCTGCTCGCTCCGATAGCGGCATCGCCCTGTGGTGCGCTACATGCCGCGTCGTTATTTTATTTGCATGCGGAATCGCGATATTTGTAAATTGCAGGGCATTGTATCGTCCTTTCACCCATTAAGACCGGGGAGCTGTTGAATATCAATGAAGTAACGGCATCGGTGGCCGATGAACTCGAGATTTTCCGGAAGAAGTATCGGGAGCTGCTGCATGCCCAGAATACACTGGTCGACAAGGTTACCCGGTACGTGCTCCGCCAGCAGGGCAAACAGATCCGGCCGGCGATGGTCCTGCTTTCCGCCGCAGTCTCGGGAGGCGTGACGGATGCGACCTACCGTGCCGCCATCATGGTCGAGCTTCTGCATTCGGCTACCCTGATCCATGACGACGTTGTCGACGGCGCCGAGATGCGCCGGGGGCTTCCCTCTATCAATGCGATCTGGAAAAACAAGATTTCCGTTCTCATCGGCGACTACCTCCTCTCCCGGGGCCTGCTCTATTCGCTCGACTCGGGTGACTACGGATTTCTGCATCAGGTTTCTGATGCAGTACGCCGCATGAGTGAAGGCGAAATTCTCCAGATACAGAAGACCCGGAGCCTGGACATCACCGAGGAGGACTATCTTTCCGTCATTTCCGACAAGACGGCTTCCCTCATTGCCTCCTCCTGCGCCATGGGTGCCCTCAGCGCAACGTCGGACGAGAAGAGCATACTCGCCATGAAGCGCTATGGGGAGCACCTGGGGCTTGCCTTCCAGATCCGTGACGATCTTCTTGATTATACCGGCGACTCAAAAAAAACCGGCAAGGAGATGGGCATCGACATCCGCGACAAGAAAATCACCCTGCCGCTCATCCATGCTCTCTCGAATGCTGCCCCCTCCGAAGCGAGGCGGATCCGCTCCATCCTGAAGAACTCCGGAAAACGCGCGCTGAAGCGGGGCGAGGTTATTGAGTTTGTGAAGCGTATGGACGGGCTCACCTATGCCGCAGGCGTGGCTGAACGCTTTGCCGACGAGTCGAGAGCTGCCCTTCAGCCATTTCCTGAGGGAAAGGCAAAGACGGCGCTTATGAACCTGGTCGATTTTGTAATGAACCGCCAGCACTGAGCTTGCCGCGCTATCCTGGTGCGGCCAGAAGCGCTCCTTGTGCTTTTATGAACCTGATTATGATTTTCTCTTGTTATGATGAAAAAAGCCGGACTGATTTTTCTTATAGTTTTTCTTGTTGCCGGGGTTATAGACAGGGTGATCATGCCCTGGTACGTTTCCCTTGGCAGTGCTGTCACCGTTCCCGATGTGACAGGCCTCCAGTATGACGATGCAGCTTCCAAACTGCGTTGGGAGGGGTTCGATCCGAGACAGCGCTACCACGTGAAGTACATAAGCGGCGTGGACTCGACCATTGTCTTATCTCAGTCGCCTGCCGCCGGCCAGAGGGTCAAAAAGGGGCGTGACATTTATCTCGTGTTGAACAGGAGGGAAAAACCGAGTTATCCCATGGCCGATCTCGTGGGACGCATCCAGTCCGATGCACTGCAGACCATGGCGCGGATGGATATCGCCATTGACGACGTGCAGATCAGCCCCGTCCGCAGCCGCGATGAGGACGGACGGGTGCTCTCCCAATCAGTTCCGGCAGGGGTATCGGTCAAGGCCGGTTCATCGGTTTCGCTGATAGTGGGACGCTTCGAAGAGTCGGATGAGGGAATGGAGAAGCTTATTGTGCCTGACGTGCTCGGCATGTCGCTTTCACAGGCCGACAAGGTCATTACAGAGGCTGGTCTCAAGCGGGGTAGGGTGACGAAGGAGTATTCCGCGATTCTGGTGCCGAACACCGTCATCAGCCAGCGTCCCGCGGTCAGCGCCTATGTATCCCCGGGGCAGGCCGTCGATCTTACCGTGGTGACCGCTGAATAGTATTGCACCGCCAGACTTGTAGCGGTTAGCGGTAGTTGGCTTTTTTGTATTCGTCCCTCAGCCCCTTGATTCCGGTCGTGCGGTCGTTTCCGTCGCTGATGATCCCGAAGTATTCCAGCACGATGCGGATGACGAGCCAGATGCCCGCCAGCAGCAGTTGCAGCGATGTAAGGATGGTAAGGAGGGCGTTTTTGATCATGCCGACATGCCGGGGTGGGTTGGTGTAGGTCGTTTAAGGATGATAACAAAAAAAGAGGCTGTCTCAAAAGGACAGCAACAGACACAAACGGGCTGCCTGCAATGGCGGCCCTTTTTCGTCACTCATCATTCCTTCGTCACTCCTGCGTCACTCATCCGTCAGTCATTGTTATGAGCTACTGAGGCTGGTGGTCCTCAGGACCCGCATCTCAGTACATCAAGGGTATGCTGTGAACGCAAAAAAGGCTGTCCCAGCGTTGATTCTGAGACAGCCTCTTTTCGATTGGGGCCCGTTTCCGGAGCTTATCCCTGAACGATGCACTCTGCAGGGCAGACTGCTGCACAGGCGGGAGCATCGGCGTAACCGGCACACTCGGTGCAGGTTGCTGCGTCGATGACGTAGATGTCGTCGCCGGCTGAAATTGCGGTGACCGGGCATTCGGGCTCACAGGCGCCGCAGTAGGTGCATTCTTCGGTAATGTAGAGTGCCATATTGACTTCCTCGCTTAAGAGTTGTTAAAACAGGTAAAAAAGAACGATTCAATACAAGTTTATCAATATAAGATAATTTCCCGCCCGAAAAAAAACTCCGCGCGCCTTTTCCTCCGGTTTCGTTGTACGAAGGCTACCCGCGAGTGCGATCCCACATGCCCCGAAGGTGGAACATCGGCTCATACTTTGATGATGCAGTCGACCGGACAGACGGCCACGCATGCCGCTTCATCATGGTAGCCGATGCAGTCGACGCATGCGGCTTCATCGATGACGTAAATCTCTTCTCCTGCCGAAATCGCATTGACAGGGCATTCGGGTTCGCATGCAGCGCAATAGGTGCATGTCTCTGTGATGCGGTGTGCCATGGTGGTTCTCCCTCTTTTAGATTGTCGATGTTCCTCCCGGCTACGGGAGGCAGGCTTCGTCAGTTTACAACAGCACCCGCCGGCGCAGAGTTCCTGTCCTTGCTTGGTGCAATTACGAAGTATTTGTTCATGTCCACGAATGGGGCTACATTTAAAGACGGAGCTTTCCGCCAGATTTTTCCCCCTCACGGAATGGAACGATGCAGTGTTTCACATCTTCCCGTTACCCGCCTTCCCGAGTGGTCGGTCCGGCATGGATCAGCCGGCTACGTCAAGGAGATTTCGGTTATCGGCAATGACATCATCCACAGCAGGGTGGTGGCCGACGTGCCGGTTGTGCTGGATTATATGGATAACGATCTCATCCATTCGGTCATTGACAGTCCCGTGCTTCGGGGCAGCCCGATCCACTGGATCTGGAACCTCCAGGATGTCGATGGTATGTCATGGGGCTATAAAAAAGACATCACCAATCTGTTATACCGGTGGTCTCCGAGCTTGAGGCTGATCGTGTTCTATAACCTTCGCCCGTCGTTCAGGACCATGATGGAGACTGCCGCATCGGTGGTTCCGGCTCAGATTGAGGTCATCTTTGCCGACAGTTTCAAGGACGCGGTGGAAAGCACCCTTGCCTTTAAGAGCGGTACCCTGCCGCAAGCGTCGTTCTGGGGCACTTCAAAGGATGAGGGGCATGCCCGCCTGCAGGAGTTTCTTTGTGCCGTGGCAAAGATGACATGGTTCAATATGCTTGATCAGGTTGTTCCTTTTCCGGCCGCTGACAGTCCATACTATCCGTTTCTTCGCTCCATTGCATGCATGCAGGACGACCTTCGCTCAAGAGCCGCCGAGCATCAGGCTGAGATGGCGGACCTCCGCCGCTCCTATGAGCAGCGTCTCGATCGGAAAAAACACCACATGAAGGCGCAGATGGAACTGCACCGGCAAGCCCTTCAGGGATTTGAAGAAGAACGATCAAGGCTGCTGTTGCAGTTGTGTTCGCAGGAACAAAAGTTGGAGAGTGTTTCGCGTTCGGTCGCCGAGAAAAGGGCTGCGCTTGCTGCGATTGCCCGAAAGGTTATGGCGCTGGAGGACGATGCGGGGCGGGGTGCGGGGATTGCTGCGACATGTCGATCGTTGTTTTCCTCCGGAAGCTCCGCTCCGATTGCGGATGCTCAGGCGGGCATTCGTTTTGCCGAACGGGACCGGGCCTTCATCACACTTCTGGAGAAGATCCATCCGAGCCTTACGCCGCGGGAGCTTCAGACGTTGCTTCTCATGAAGCACAACACTACGAACCGGGAACTGTCGGGCATGATGGGTGTTTCTGCGCGCGGAGTGGAGAGCCTGCGCTACCGCATCCACAAAAAGCGCGGCATCGGCAGGCACCGCTCGATCAAGTCCTACCTGCTGGAACTGTCTGAAGGGTAGGGGAAGAGCAGTCGGAACGTGGCACCTTCTCCAGGCCGGCTTTCCGCCCGTACCGTTATTCCCTGCAGGTCCGCCAGTTTTTTGACGATGGAGAGCCCTAGCCCCGAACCTCCCGAACCGATGCTTCTGGACGCGTCGACCCGGTAGAATCGCTCAAACACCGCCTCGAGCTTACTTTCCTCGATGCCCTTCCCCATATCGCTGATGGTGCAGAACGGCAGTCCGTTTTCCGTGCCGGTTCTGATTGTGACCGTTCTTGACCGGGGGGAGTAGTTCACAGCATTGGCGATGATATTGTCAAGGATGATGCCGAGCATTTCCCGATCAGCCGCTACGATGAAGCTTGACTCCTCTGGAACCCGGATGCTGATTTCCTTTTCTCCGGCGCGCGATTCCTGTCGCTCAGCTACCTCACGGATGAGTGCATTGATGTCGATGGAGCGGAGGGTGGCGGATACCTCTCTGGCATCGTGGCGTGCAAGCAGGAGGAGTTGCTCTATGAGGCCTGCCATGCGATGCAGCTCCAGCAGACAGAATCGGATGCGCTCTTCATAGTGCTCCCGCTCCCTTGGACGGCGGATGAGCACCTCCAGGGTGCCCTGCACTGCAGAAAGTGGGGTTTTCAGTTCGTGGGATGCGTCTGCCGTGAACTGCTTTTCCCGGTTGAATGCCTCCTGGAGGCGGTCGAGGAGCGCGTTGAACGTTGCAGAGAGCCGGTAAAGCTCATCACGGTTCGCTGGCAGGGGTATGCGGCGCTCGAAATGTTCCCTGGTGATGTTTTCGGCTGCCATGATTGCTTCTTCGACCGGTCGGATGCTTTTGGCTGCAATGGCGCGGGTGAGGGCGAAGAGGGTTATGAGTATGGCTGGAAACGACAGCATGAGAACACTTCTGAGGTCTAGGAGCATGGCGATGGCGTCCCCGAGAGGACGCGCCACGCTGATCCATCTGGGTTGAGGGTCTCCGTTACCCTCAACCGGGAGCTGGATCTGCCGGACCGCAAGCCCGCCGACCGTCGTGTTGAAGTAGATGGTAGCGGTGGAGCCCGTCTTTACCTGAAGGGCGTTCAGTCCCAGATTGCCGGAGCGGGAGATGGGGGTGCCATCGGCAGCGGAGTACTGTATGAACTCCGTCCTCAAGCGTTCACGGCGGTGCTTGCGGTGCTCATCGTCCTCTTTTTCCCGGTCAGAATCCTCCATTTCCATCGGGCGCCGGTCATTCAGGCGTCCATCCGTGATGCTCACAACCCTTGCGGCCGCCATCGTCAGCTCCTGGTCGAAGTGCCGGTAGACCACACCCTCTACCATCAGGTAGACCGTGGTGAAGACCAGTGCGATGAGCACGGCTGTGGCTGCGGTGTAGTATACCGCTATGCGGTTCCGAAGACTCACTCGTTACTCTTCTCCTCGTTGTTTGCTTCAGGTGTTCGGATGACATAGCCGACCCCGCGGACGGTCTTGATGAGGCCCGTGCATCCTGCGGCTTCGAGTTTGCGGCGGAGAAAATTGACATAGACGTCGATGACTGAGGTGTCAGCATCAAAATGGATGTCCCAGACATGCTCGATGATGCGGCTTCTCGTACAGACCCTGTCAAGGTTCCTCAGGAGGTATTCAAGCAGGGCGAACTCTTTGGGTGTAAGGGTGAGATCATGCCGATTGCACCCTGCCCGGTGTGTTTCCGGATCGAGCCAAAGTGCACCTGCAGTGAGCGGGCCCGTGGTTGGTGTGTTCTGTCGCAGGCGGGCGCGGATCCTGGCCAGGAGTTCTTCGAATGCGAACGGTTTTTTTACATAGTCGTCCGCACCCGCCCCGAGGCCGAAGACGACGTCGTCGAGGGTATCGCGGGCGGTGAGGAAAATGACCGGAACTGCCGAACCGGCTTTGCGGAGCTGGCGGCAGACTTCGATGCCGCTCAGTTTCGGCAGCATCCAGTCTATCAGGCAGAGGTCGTAATCGTTGCTCATGCCGAGCTCAAGCCCGCTTTCTCCGTCGAAGGCCGTGTCGACGGCAAAGTGCTCCTCTTCAAGACCCTCCTTGAGAAAGCGGGCTATTCCCGGTTCGTCTTCAATGATCAGCAGTCGCATGGGTTCCTGTTCAGTCGTTGCCTTTTTCGTGTCCGTTTTTCCCTCCGACGAGGATTGCCAGCACGTCACCGGCTTCCATGCCGCTTGCATCAGCAATGGCGCTTACGGTCATAGATGGGTCGGTATCCTTGATGCCCCGCCTCTTGAGGCGCATGTCGAGAGTTTCAGGGGTATCGTTGACGACCAGCGCCACGGTAGTGAGCGAAGAGGACTCAAGAGCGCGCACCAGACTTCGGGCGGTCCTTTTTTCTGTTTTCTCATGCTCTTCGTCACCAAAGAACGGCATTACTGAAAGAGCGGTCACGAGCATTGCCGCGGCAAATACGGCAAGGGCTGAGTTTTTTGAAAAGTACAGGCTGAACGCTTTCCAGTTTGCGAGGAGATGGACGGAAACGCCGCCCACAAGCAGCCAGCTGAGCCACTTGTGGACAGGTTCGACCAGCCCCGTTTCAATATGGAAAAAAATCAGCACTCCTGTAACTCCCGAGATCAGGAAGGCGCCGGCGGCGATTGGAGTTGCCCAGGATTTCATGGTCAGTTTCATAGCTTGAACGGGTTGGTTGATGATTTTGGGTTATAATTTATTGACGTATCAGGTTTGTTCAGCGCCCGGGTCCCATGGTGCCGGGACGCATCTGCGGGCCCACCGCCATCCTGCCCCTGTCTGCCCGCTCGATTTGTTTGACCTCCACGCAGGTTTGCCGTCCACGGCGCTCGGTCTTGCCGAATACCCTGACCAGGGTGGTATGGTCGGCGTTGAAGCCATTCCATGTCCGGTTCCTGATTTCCAGGAGCGTCTCCCCGCTGCGGTCGCGGAAGGTGTAGCAGTCGCCACGGCGTTTGTTGACGATGCGGCCTTCAAGCATGACCCTCGAGTTCTCAGGCATGTCCCGGACGGATGCGGCCGCTGCGGCACGGGGTCCCTTTGGCTGCACAACGGCCGCATCGGGGCCGCGGTACGCTGCAAAGCCCGGGGTGCTGAGGAGCATGCTCGTGGTACCCAGAAGTGCCATCAGTGTCATTTTTTTCATCATAATCTCCATTCTGTTGTTCATTGGTTTCATCTTTCTCTGCTGCAGCCGGCTGTGTATGGTATCCAACCGACTGATCATAACATAGCCCCGCAATCCTTAAACGGAGATGAAGGGCGGCTTAAAATTCGCTTAAAAATAAAACACCCCCGGTAGTGCGGGGGTGAGAGGCTGTCTGGACGGTATGTCCATCGGCGGAACGGAGCCCATTGGCGGGAGGGGTTATTTTTTTTCGTGGATTTCGTAAGCGTTTATGATGTCACGCACGAGTTTGTGACGCACCACGTCGGATTTGTCAAGGTGCACGAAACTGATCCCTTTGATCCCATTGAGGATCTTCTGCGAGTTGCCGAGTCCTGATTCGATTTCCTGCGGAAGGTCGACCTGGGTGACGTCGCCGGTGATGATGGCTTTGGAGTTCAGCCCGAGACGGGTGAGGCACATTTTCATCTGTTTCGTCGAGGCGTTCTGGGCTTCGTCGAGGATGATGAATGCGTTGTTGAGGGTTCGGCCGCGCATGTAGGCGAGCGGAACGATCTCGATGATCCTTCGTTCGGTGAGCAGACGGAGTTTTTCCGATGTCAGCATGTCCTGCAGGGCATCGTAGAGAGGGCGCAGATAGGGGTCTATTTTCTGGGCGAGGTCGCCGGGCAGGAACCCGAGGCTTTCGCCGGCCTCGACGGCAGGCCGGGCTAGGACGATGCGCTTGACGGTCTTGGCTTTCCATGCGGCGACCGCGATGGCCACAGCCGTATAGGTCTTTCCCGTTCCGGCCGGACCGATGGCAAAGACGATATCGTTGGTTTTGGCCTCAGTCACCATCCGCCGCTGCCCGTTGGTTTTGGCCCGTACGGCATAGTCCTGCGTCGAGACGATGATGTCCTCATCCGCCGCTTTTCCTTCTCCGCTCTCTTCAACGGGGGAGATGGTGAGGTGTATGAGGGTATTGAGGTCACTTTCTAGGATTTCTCCGTGCCGGAGAGCGAGCTGGCGCATTTCATCGATGATCCTGCCGAGGGCCCGGACATCGTCCCCTGATCCTTCCAGCGAGAGCTTCGCGCCTCTTGAGCTGATGCGGACGTCGGGAAACGCTTTCTTGAGGGTTTTCAGGTTTGCGTCGTGCGGGCCGAAGAGGATGACCGGTTCGATGCCTTCTATCTCAATCTGCCTGGTAGTCAAGTTGCGGAGGGTTGTGGGTTGGCCTTCGTGTCTGTATTCATGTCGAGAAACGGGCTCTCGTGCATGAGGTAGCGCTGTACATACTCCCTGACGCCCTCTTCAAGCGTCGTGAACGGCTTATCGTACCCGCATCCCCTGAGCGAGGCGGTTTCCGCCCGGGTATGGTACTGGTACTTGTCCCGCAGCGCCTCGGGCATCGGGATGTACTCGATCGAAGGGTCGCGGCCGAGGGCTGAAAACGTTGCTTCGGCAAGCTCGCGAAATGTCCTTGCCGTGCCGGTTCCGGCATTGAGGAGGCCGGTGGCGGAGGGGTTTTCGAGCAGCCAGGCCATGATGGCGGTGCAGTCCCGGACATAGATGAAATCGCGTTCCTGCCCGCCGTCCGTGTAGCCTTCCCGGTGCGATTTGAAGAGCTTTACTTCCCCTGTTTCCAGAATCTGGTGGTATGCTTTATAGACCACGCTCGACATGTCTCCCTTATGGTACTCGTTGGGGCCGTAGACATTGAAGAACTTCAGGCCGGTTGCTGCTCCGAGGACGCCGTTTTGGATGGCCCAGCGGTCGAAAAGCTGTTTGGAGTATCCGTACATGTTCAGGGGTCGCAGCCGCTCGACGGCTTCTGTGCCGTCCGTGTAGCCCTCGGCTCCGTCGCCGTAGGTTGCCGCGCTGGAGGCATAGATAAATCTTACGCCCTCTTCCATGCAGTAGGCGGCTATCTTCTTGGAGTATTCGTAGTTGTTCCTGAGAAGGTGGTCGGCGTCGGTCTCGGTGGTGGAGCTGTTCGCACCCATATGGATGATTGCCGTCACATCCTGGAGCGCATGGCGCTGAAGCAGGGCGGGGAAGTCGTCTTTATGGATGAAGTCCCGGTATCTTAGTCCGGAGAGGTTGCGCCACTTCGGCGGGGTGGTGAGGCCGAGCTCGTCAACGATCGTGACGTTTTCCTCTCCGAGGATGTTGAGTTCGGCAAGCATGGCGCTTCCTATGAATCCTGCGCCGCCGGTGATGATGATCATGCGGGGATGATGAAAATTGTTCTCAGGGCTGTCCTCTGGGTTCCCTGCAGCGGGCACCGTCTCTAGTTAAGGACCAATATAGTGAGGGAGGGCGTAAAACAAAAGACCGCCCGGTGAAGGAGGGCGGTCTTTGCACGACTGTTGCATTGGGGCCCTGAGCGGCTCAGGCTGAGACTTTCAGGAGCATGTCGGAGACAAGCAGCTTGCGGCCGAGGAAGAGCCAGGTGCGGATGGTCTCGACCGGTTTGCCGATGATTTCCGAGATCTCGGCGTGCTTCAGCCCTGAAATCTCGTTGAGCAGGACGCTGAGTTTTATGTCGGCTGCCCACTGGCGAAGCACGGCCATAAGATTCCGTTCCGGCTTGCAGTCGATGCTGTCGATGCAGAAGTCTGTTTCCTGGCCGTACCGGTCTATGTAGCACTCGCGGAACGTCTTGAGGATGGCGGTTTCCTCAGAGCGCATATCGGCATTGACATAGGTCATGTTGACCAGCTCGCTTGTGGCCTTCTCGCTGCCTGTCATCCAGTATGCAAGACTGTATATGTCATCAAGCAGGTCTATCGGGGATTTCTTGATCGTCGTCATTGTTGTCCTCCTTCTAGGATTTAGATACAGGATATTTTTTGTCTTGTTTTAAGTTACGAATAAAAAGGATCATTGTCCAGTTTATTTTCGTGAATTCTCGGAAAAAGATATTTTTCAACGGACCAGAGAACGTAATCAATATGTAAGCAACTCCTCTCCGCATTCCCATGCAGAACGACATCCACCGACACCTCAATCCGGCTCTTCAGAAGATAGGCGCATACGTGGTGGAGGGGGGCCAGGAGGCACCTGTGAAACTCAACCAGAACGAGAGCCCCTTTGACGTTCCGATGTGGCTCAAGGAGGCCATCGCCAGAGAGTTCGTCCGCGAGCCCTGGAACCGCTATCCCGACATCCTGCCCTACCGGGGGATCGAGGCCTACGCGGAGTTCCTGGGGGTTCCGGCCGGCCGCGTCATCATGGGCAACGGCTCGAACGAGCTGCTCTACACCATATTCATGGCGTGTCTCGGTCCGGGCCGCAGGATCCTGATTCCGGAGCCTTCGTTTTCATTGTATGAGAAGATCGCCCTCCTCATGCAGGCCGACATCGTTTCAGTGCCTATGCGTCGGGGACTGGATTTCGATGCCGACCTTATTCTTGAAAGGGCTAAAGCTGAGGCTGTGGACCTCATCGTGCTCTCCACGCCGAACAACCCGACCGGTAAGTCCATTTCTCCTGATGACATCCGGCGCATAGCCACGGAGTCCGGTGCCATCGTGCTTGTCGATGAGGCCTATATCGAGTTTTCACGCCATCCCTCAGCCCTTCCCTTAGTCGATGAGCTTCCGAACGTGGTGATCCTCAGAACCATGTCGAAGGCGCTTGCCCTTGCCGGCATGCGCATCGGTTTCGCTATAGCGCCGGAAGCGCTGATGGCCGAGCTCACAAAACCCAAAATTCCGTTCGCATCGAACCGGCTTGCCGAGATCACCCTCCGCCATGTGCTCGCGAATTATTCTATTGTTAAGGATTCGGTATCGTATATTCTGGATGAGCGTGAACGAATGTACTCTGAACTTGAGGGAATGGATGGCCTGCAGCCGTTCATGAGCGACACGAACTTCCTCATCATCCGCGTTGCCGATCCGAGGGCGGTCTTCCAGCATCTTCGTGGAGAGGGTATTCTGGTGCGGAACGTCTCGGGATATCCGCTGATGGAGGGTTGCCTGCGATGCAACATCGGGCTCCGGGACGAGAACCGTCGCCTGCTCGACGGGCTTTCCAGGGCGCTTCGCTAGATGGCAATGGAGGGCTTCCGCAAGCTTGAGGCCAGTGAGATGGGGCGGTTCGACCCCGGCGAGTATCCGCCCACGGACCGCCATCCCGTCGTGCTGCTCCTGCACAACATCAGGAGCATGTGGAATGTCGGTTCACTGTTCCGGACAGCCGACTGTGCAGGCATCGAAAAGATCCTCCTCTCGGGCTATACGGCAACACCGCCGCGCAAGGAGATTTCGAAGACCGCACTCGGGGCCGACTTGAGCATGCCCTGGGAGTACATCCAGGACCCGCACCGGGCGGTTCTTGAGATGAAAGCTTCCGGCCGGAAGGTCTTTGGCCTTGAAATTACCGAAGGGAGCCGGCCCTACACGTCGCTTTCGGTTGTTGATTTCCCCCTCTGCCTGGTGCTCGGCAATGAGGTTCAGGGGATTGATGACAGTCTGCTCAGGCTCTCGGACGGGGTTCTTGAAATTCCGCAGTACGGAACCAAGCACTCCCTGAACGTGTCAGTTGCCGCAGGCGTGGCGCTTTTCGAGCTGGTACGGGTGTTTCGGGCAGACGGGTGAGGTTTTCCGGCATTCCGGAGTTAGTAGGGGGTAGGGAGTGGGTAACTATAGAGAACGGCGTTTCAAAAGTGTTCTTCAATGCTGCATTACAAGACATATCAACTGGTTGAACCTGGGGCCCCGTGGGTCGTGTTCGTGCACGGCGCAGGCGGAAGTTCCTCGATATGGTTCCTTCAGATCAAGGAGTTCATCCGCCACTTCAACGTGCTGCTCGTCGACCTTCGAGGCCACGGGCGATCCAAGGCAGTCGCCGGATCAAAGGAAGACCGCCACTACAACTTCGAGGACATCACCCGCGACATTCTGGAGGTGCTTGACTCCCTCAAGATCCGTGAGGCCCACTTCATCGGCATCTCCCTCGGCACCATCCTCATCCGCAACCTCAGCGAACTGGCTCCCGAACGGGTCAGCTCCATGGTGATGGGCGGGGCCATCATCCGGCTCAACGTCAGGGCCAAGGTGCTCGTCACCCTCGGCAATATGTTCAAGCGTGTGGTGCCCTACATGTGGCTCTACAGCTTCTTTGCCTGGATCATCATGCCGCGGGAGCGCCACAAGAAGTCGCGCCTGCTCTTTGTGAACGAGGCGAAAAAGGTGGCGCAGAAAGAGTTCATGCGCTGGTTCCGGCTCACCTATGAGCTCACACCGCTCCTGCGGTACTTTGAGGAAAAGGATACCGGCATCCCCACCCTCTACCTGATGGGGGAGGAGGACCATATGTTCCTGCCGGCGGTCCGCATCATCATTACCCGGCATACCAACTCTTTTCTGCAGGTCATCACCAACAGCGGCCATGTCTGCAACGTCGACCAGCCCGTCGAATTCAACCACCGGGCAATCATGTTCCTTCAGGAGATATCAGGAGGTATGGATGCGGTTGCCGGGATCGAGGAAGCTGCACCCGCATGCCTCGTTGCCTGCTGAACGAGAGAGCGCGTCATTCTGCAATCATTCTGCAATCATTCTGAAGTTATTCTGCCGACTTGTTGTAGTGGTTCATGGCGTGCTCGATGCCGTTTTTGGCAAAGTCCAGAACGGCTTCCCGGCATGATTCGAGTGTCCGGTCCATCACAACCCGCTCTTCCGCACTGAATTTTCCCAGCACAAACGACGAAAACGACCCCGGCGGCATCTCTCCAAGGCGGATGCCGATGCGAAGGCGCGCGAACTCGTCGCTTCCGAGCGATTCGATGATATGCTTCAGGCCGTTCTGGCCGCCGGCCGAGCCTTTTGCGCGCAGGCGCATGGTGCCGGAGGGGAGGTTGAGGTCATCGCAGACGACGAGGATGTCGTTCTTCTGTACCTTGTGGAAGTTCATGGCTGCCACAACGGCATGGCCCGAGAGGTTCATGTAGGTGGTCGGCTTGATGAGCATCAAGGTCTCTTGACGGTGCGTGATCTTTGCGGCAAGGTATTTTCCCTTTCCGGAGCTGAACGATGAGCCGAACGCGGCGGCGAGGCTGTCGACAAGGTCGAAGCCGATGTTGTGACGGGTATTGTTGTAACGGGATTCAGGGTTCCCGAGGCCGATGATGAGTTTCATTGCTTGAGACCTTCAGAGAGAGGGTGAAAACAGGGACGGCCTTCATTTGAAGGCCGTCCAATGGTACGAAAAGCTGCCGAGTTATCAAAGCAGCGGGGCAATCACGAGCGCCACAACCGCAATCAGCTTCATAAGAATGTTGAGGCTCGGGCCGCTGGTATCCTTGAGCGGGTCGCCCACCGTGTCGCCGACAACGGCGGCCTTGTGGGTATCGGACCCTTTACCGTAAACCACTCCGTCGAACTCGATCTTGCCCTCGATGCGTTTCTTGGCATTGTCCCATGCACCGCCGGCGTTCGACTGGAAGATGGCCATCAGCACGCCCGATGAGGTCACGCCGGCAAGCAGACCGCCGAGCATGTCCTTGGATATGAACCCGACCACTACAGGAACGAGCACGCCCATGAGGCCGGGAAGGATCATTTCGCGGATGGCTGCCTTGGTGGAGATGTCGACGCAGTGCGCAAACTCTGCAGGAGCAGTTCCTTCGCGCAGGCCGGGGATTTCACGGAACTGGCGGCCGACTTCGTTGATCATGTCGCTTGCTGCGCGCCCTACCGCTCCCATGGCCATGGCGCTGAATACGAACGGCAGCATGGCACCGATCAGCAGGCCTGCCATGATGATCGGCTCTGCGATGTCGAGAGAGGTGATGTGGGCCTGCTGGCGGTAAGCAGCGAAGAGGGCCAGGGCCGTCAGGGCTGCGCTGCCGATGGCAAAGCCTTTGCCTATGGCGGCGGTGGTGTTTCCGACTGCGTCAAGCTTGTCGGTCCGTTCACGCACTTCGGCCGGGAGCCCTGCCATTTCGGCGATGCCGCCGGCGTTGTCGGAAATCGGTCCGTAGGCATCGACGGCCAGCTGGATGCCGGTGACGGAGAGCATGCCGAGGGCTGCGATGGCGATGCCGTAGAGGCCTGCAAAATAGTGCGAGGCGACGATTGCTGCAGCAAGCACGAGGACGGGAAGGGCCGTCGACATCATGCCGACGCCGAGGCCTGCAATGATGGTTGTTGCCGCACCGGTGATGCTCTGGCGGGCGATGCCGATGACCGGTGCCTTGTCGGTGGAGCAGTAGTACTCGGTGATGAGGCCGATCATGACGCCTGCGGCCAGACCGATGATGACGGCATAGAAAACATTCAGCGAGCTGTAGACGATGCCCTCAGCCGTCCAGCTTGCGGGGAGGTATGCTGTGATGAGGAAGTAGCTGAGCACCGCCATGACGATGGATGCTCCGAACTCGCCCATGTTGAGGCCGGTCTGCGGGTTGCCTCCCTCTTTCACCTTCACGAGGAACGATCCGGCGATGGAGACCAGGATGCCGACTGCGGCAAGCACCAGCGGAAGCATGACGGCGGCGATGGGGTTGGGGAACCCGATAGTGTTGAATACGGGGATGAACGCGGCACCGAGCACCATGGTTCCGATGATCGAGCCTACATAGCTCTCAAAAAGGTCGGCGCCCATGCCGGCCACGTCACCCACATTGTCGCCCACGTTGTCGGCAATGGTGGCGGGGTTGCGCGGGTCGTCTTCCGGGATGCCTTCATAGACCTTTCCTGCCAGGTCGGCACCGACATCGGCCGCCTTGGTGTAGATGCCTCCACCCACGCGGGCAAAGAGCGCGATGGACGATGCCCCGAGCGAAAAGCCGGATATGAGGTTGATGACTTCAGCCATGTCCGTGAACATCTGGCTGTAGATGATGAAGAGTCCGGACAGGCCGATGATGCCGAGCCCGACGACGGAAAGCCCCATGACGAGACCGCCCGAAAAGGCGATGTTGAGCGCCTCTCCGAGGCCTGTTCTTGCAGCATGGGTGGTGCGCACATTGGCTTTCGTCGCCACCCTCATACCGAAGTATCCGGCCAAAGCGGAACAGAACGCTCCGACGACGAAGCTCACGGCGATGATCGGGGATGTACCCTCTCTGCCGCTGTTGGCGAAGGCGAGAAGAACTGCAACCGATGCGACGAAGATGACGAGGACCTTGTACTCGCGCTTCAGGAACGCAATGGCCCCGTCGGCGATGTGCCCGGCGATGGTCGACATTTTTTCAGTACCTTCCGGCTGCTTTGAAATCCAGGAGGCTTTGAACAAGGCATACAGCAGCGCAAGTACTCCGGTGAGAGGAATTGCGTACAGCACAGTTGAATTGTCCATGGCTTTTTTTTGTTGGATGTTTGAACGTGCGAACGTGCGAACGTGCGAAATCCACTGTTCCGGTGTGAGGAACAGTAGATCCGGGCTTCAGGGAAGCCGATGCTGCAAAAGGCCAAAGAACAGGACCGGCGTGCCGGCTTATGATGGAGTCTAAGTCATAGTAAAGATGAAATTTACGATTTATGAAGCGGACTGCAAACTTCAGGGCGGGCTCCGGGGCGTTATTCACGGTTCCGATCCTGTTAATTCTTTCGATATGGCGTATCATAAGGGTATATAGGAGGCCCCCCTCCGGGCGGGTTCTCTGCTACTTTTCTTGCCGGCTCCTGGAATGTTTCGTTTATTAACCCTCATGCGACTAAGCAGCATACACCATACTCTTTTCCTTGATTTCTATCGGGCCGACCTCTCGGTTCCGCTGCCGCTTCCTTTGGCTGAAACGGCTGTTTCGGCAGGGTTTCCCTCGCCGGCCGAGGATCATCTCGAAGTTACCCTTGACCTCAACCGGGCCCTCGTCCGCCACCCCGATGCAACCTTCTATGCGCGGGTGAAGGGGAGTTCGATGATCGAGGCCGGCATCGCCGAAGGCGACATCCTTGTCATCGACCGCTCCCTGGATGCGAAGGAGGGCGACATCGCGCTCTGTTTTCTGGATGGGGAGTTCACCGTCAAGCGCATTGCCATGGATGACGGGGTGCTCATGCTCATGCCTGAAAACAGCGCATACAGCCCCATCCGGATCGGCGAGGAGAGCGATTTCCAGGTGTGGGGTATCGTCACGTATGTCATCCACAAGTCCCGCTGAACGGGGAGCGCTTATGTTCGCCCTTGCCGACTGCAACAACTTCTATGTGTCCTGCGAGCGGGTCTTCAACCCCATGCTTTGTGGGCGGCCGGTGGTGGTGCTTTCCAACAATGACGGCTGCGTCATCGCCCGCTCCGAGGAGTCGAAAGCGCTTGGCATAGCGATGGGTACTCCGCTGTTCCGGTGCCGGGATGTGATTGGCCGCCACGGCGTCGCAGTCTTTTCTTCCAACTACCCCCTCTACGGTGACATGTCTTCACGGGTGATGAACACCCTCGGGGCCATGGCTCCGGAGCAGGAGCGCTATTCTATCGACGAGGCTTTTTTCGACCTCTCCGGGTTCCGGCGTTTCGGCCTCAGGGAGCATGCGGCCCTCATGCGACGCACCGTGCTCAAACACACCGGTATCCCCGTCAGCATCGGCATCGCCCATACCAAGACCCTCGCCAAACTTGCAGCGAAGGCGGCCAAGAAAGACCCCTCGTGCGGCGGCGTGCTCATGCTTGAGGGGGCGGACCGGGTGCGCCGTGCCCTTGCGTCCACCCCTCTGGAGGATGTCTGGGGTATCGGTCGGCAGTGGAGCCTGAAACTCGCTTTGCAGGGTATTCAAACCGCAGCCGACTTTGCCGGTATGCCTCCCGCGCTTGTGCGCCGGCTGCTCGGGGTCACCGGCGCAAAGGTACAGGCTGAGCTCCAGGGGCACCGATGTCTCCCGCTGGAGCTTGTCCGGCCCATGAAACAGACCATCTGCACCTCCCGTTCGTTCGGCCGGAACGTTTTCTCGGTTGAGGAACTGCAAGAGGCTGTTGCAAGCTTCGCTTCCCGGGCCGCTTCGAAGCTTCGCCGTGAGGGCTCGACGGCCTCGCTTCTCACCGTCTTCATCTCCACGAGCCCGTTTGCCGCTTCCGCTCTCCGGCGCGAGGCCTCACGCACCGTCTCTCTTCCCCGTGCGGCCGACGATGCCATGACGCTCGTCACGGCCGCCTCCCGGGTGCTCGAGGCGATCTACCAGGGCGGCCACCCGTACCGGAAAGCCGGTGTGCTTCTCGGAGCCATTGCTCCGAAGAACCCTCCGGGAGAGTCATTCCTGCTCTTCGGCGACGAGGGTGAGGGGAGAGCTGAAGCGCTCCAGCAGGTCATGGAACAGGTCAACCTCCGCTACGGAAACGGCAGCATCCGCCTTGCCGCGGAGGACTCCCGGGCCTGGGAGCCGCTTTGCCGGCACATCTCCCCACGCTACACCACTTCCTGGGAGGAGATCCTCCGGGTTCCCTCCGCACCGCAGGCCCCACCCGCTCCCGCTCACAGGTGATCATCAGCGCAAGCCGCCGGACCGACATACCGGCATGCCACGGGGAGTGGTTTATGGAGTGCCTGCGAGCGGGTGAGGTGCTGGTTCCCAATCCCATGCGGCCGAGCCAGGTGAGCCGCATTGCCCTCAACCCCGATGCCCTTGAGGGCATCGTGTTCTGGACGAAAGATCCAGGCCCCTTCATGCCCTTCCTCCCGGAGCTGGACCGCATGGGCTACCCCTACTACTTCCTCTTCACCCTCACCCCCTACGGCACCGACATCGAGCCGTGCCTTCCTCCGAAGCCGCTTCTCGTGGACCGGTTCCGGTGCCTGTCAGAGCATCTCGGTCCTGAACGGGTTATCTGGCGGTACGATCCCGTGATCCTTACCGCACGGATGGACGTCCAGTGGCATCTGGAATCGTTCGCTCACTTCGCCCGTGAGCTCTCGGGTTATACCCGGCACGCCATCATCAGCTTCGTCGACCGGTACCGCAAGACACAGCGGGCGATGCAGGCTCTGGGAACGCTTGAGCTGGATGCTGCAGCGATGGAGGCTGTTGCGGGAGGCTGTGCCCGTATTGCCGCGGAGTGCGGTATGGAGCTTTCCGCCTGCGCCGAGGCGCTGGACCTGTCGCAGGCGGGCGTACGCCCTTCGAGCTGCGTCGACAGGGATCTGCTCCTCCGGATTTCGGGCCGTGCTCAGCTGGACCTTGGGCTCGGGCGGAATAGGGAAGGAGGGAGAAAAAAAGATCCCGGCCAGCGCCACCAGTGCGGGTGTGCGCCAAGCCGGGACATTGGAACCTATGGAACCTGCAGCCACCGCTGCCTCTACTGTTACGCCTCCTAGTCCTCCACCTCTTCCCAGCCGGTGATCATGGCCTTGATGTTGGAGGTGACGGTGTGGCCGGTGGTGGTCATGTAGACGTGCATCACCACGAACCCGATGAGCAGGTAGGCAAGGAGCGTGTGGATGTGGGCCACCGGCTCGAGCCATGCCGGGTTCATGCCGAGGTCTACCAGCTCATTGAAGTAGTAGTAGATGAACCCGAAAATGATCTGCAGCGGCAGGCCGACAAGCGTGAGGCCGAGATAGGTGATACGCTGCAGCGGGTTCAGCCGGGAGATCTCGTTTTTCTTGAACGGGTGCGGCTCGTTGCGGAAGATCCCGATGACATAATAGCGGGCCTGCATGAGGATCTTCTCGACCAGGTTGCCCTCCGTCAGGTACTGGCGGAAGTCACCGGTGGTGATGTACCAGAAGAAGGCCAGGACAATGAAGCTCAAAAGCGCGACGGCAAAAAAGTTGTGCACATGGAATGCCGCTTCGTAGCCCATGATCTTGAAGAGCCCGTGAACCTCCATTCCCGTGAAGAGAAGGCCGAAGATGATGAGGGCCTGCATCCAGTGCCAGAAGCGCTGAAACCGTGCATACAGATAGATTTTCCTCATGCTCTCTCCTCCCGTTCCTTGTGTTTTTTTGTGGTGTAGTAGCGCACGATGCTGTGGATGATGACTCCTCCCAGTGAGCCGACGGTGACGAGGAGTCCGATGATTTCAACGAACAGGTTGACATCTCGGCCGGGAAGGTAGAATCCCGAGAGGTTTTCAAGCCGTCCTCCGCGGGCGTGGCACTCCACGCAGCCGAGCGCATCTTCTTTAGGTGAAACCATGTGCGAAATCGGCCAGAACATTTCGGTTTCTACGAACCCGTAGCTGCCGCTGTACTTAAGCCCGGACTCCCTCATGCCCGCTTCTATCGAGCGCTTCCAGTCGAAGTCCGACCAGTAGGCGCCGGAGCCTTTCGGGCCGAAGAGTTTCGGCTTGACGAAGTGCTTCAGCTCCGTGTCGTAGGGCTGGAGCCCGCGGTGCACCTTGAAGGGCCATATGCGGGAAAGTGTATCGCCGGTCATGCCGGAGGGACGGTTGACCGACACCACTCCTTTGTCGTTGATGGTGGTGTGGAATGTCACGTAGTTCATTTCGCCATTGAACCAGCGGTACTCGGGCCGAGCGTTTTTCTCCCAGCGGAACTCGCCCTTTTTGGTGACGTAGGTCGGCATGCCGGCAGCGTCCTTTTTCGTGATCATTTTTCCCTTTTCGTCGAACTTGCCCGCCTTCGACCAGTCCCACCACATTTTCGTCGGGCGCTCTTTTGCGATATGGGGGATATGGCATGTCTGGCAGGCCACCTTGTCGATATGGTCGTTGAGCTTCTTGTTCTTCCGGTGCGGTTCGAGGCTGTGGCACGAGGCGCAGGATGTCGGGAAGTCGTCGGCCAGGGGATAGTCGAAGCCGTGGGTATCACGAGCCATAGGTGTGTAGCGGCTGCCGGGAACCTGATGTCCTTCGGTTTTATGGCAGTCGACGCAGGTCATGTTCAGCTCGTTTTTGCCCGTCGCCATGTGCACGTCGAGCGAACGCGGCCCCTTTATGAGTGAGCCGTCCAGGTCTCCGTGCTTCACCGCGTCGGCCCCTCCGCCTTCAAAATGGCAGATGCCGCAGTTCTGGCGGTCCGGGTTCTGCACGTTCCGGGCAACGTAGGAGAGGTTTACTTTGGGGTACTTCTTCTTTTCCTGCACCGTCGCCTCGTAGGCGGGGTGGCCGGCTCCGGCGGGCAGCTTTTGGTACGTGCCGGTTCCGTCATGGCAGATGAGGCAGTCGACGTTCTGTTCGCTCCTGAAGTCGAACTGCTTGTCTTTCCATCCGTACCCCACATGGCAGGACGTGCATCGCGCTTCGTTGCTTTCAACGGAGATGCAGAAGTTGTTCACCACGTTTTTCTTGCCGAGCATCTTGCCGTCTTTCATCGGCACTTCCCAGGTCCAGTGCTTGGTGCGGTGGACCTGTTTTGCAGCTTCGGTGTGGCACTCGAGGCAGGCTTTTGTGACTTCGGGCCCGCTTTTGAACTCCCGCTGCAGCTGCCGGAATTTGCTGTGGTCGGCCGTCGAGACCGAGAGAGAGTCCTTGGGGAGGTGGTAGACCGCTCCGGAAAGAGGCCCTGAGGCAAAGAGGATGAGCATAACCGGCAGAATCCGGCCCACGAGCACTTTCATCATGGGTGGTTTGTTTACGGTTGCAAAAGAGAGAGAGAGAGGAAGAATCAATTAGCAGTAATGTACGTATAAGTTTTTTATAAATAACAAGATAACGATTGTTAACGGACTGTATCGGCCAGTCGGAAAGGTTCTTTTTGCGGGGGAAAAGTACGCAGGAATCAGTGCGGGTGCGACGTGGTGGCGACTTTGAGCAGGAGGGGGAGATGGTCGCTGTAGCCGCCGCTGTATTTTCCTCCCTCATAGGTTCTCCAGGGCTTTTTCCCGGATTTTGTGAACATGGGGCGGAAGAAGAAGCAGCTGAACGCACCGGGTTCATCGGTGCGGATGCCGGGGCCGGAGAGCATGCCTTTTGAGACCAGGATCTGGTCGATCCGTTCCCACTGGCCCCGGTAGGAGTAGCTGCCGGGCTGGCTGCTTCCACCCCAGCAGTTGTAGAGGGTGCCGTCCTTGGCTCGTTGGGCCTGCAGACGATTGAGGGTGCCGCGGAGGGTGCGCCTCACCGATCGGTCCTGGGGGCTGTCGTTGAAGTCGCCCATGACGATGATGTCGGCATCCGGGTTCTGGAGGAGGAGGCTGTCGGCCGCAGCCCTTGCCACCCTGGCGGCCATGATGCGTTTCTTCTCAGTCAGGGCGCTGCCGAATGCGCGGGAAGGCCAGTGGTTGAGGATGAGGGTGAAGGGGCGGCCCCGGTTCTTGAACCCGGCGACGATGATGTCCCTCGTTGGACGCCCATCCTGCGGAACGCTGTAGGTCTTCATTCCGGTGAAGTCCAGGCGCTCCGGATCATAGGCGAGCGCGATGTCGATGCCTCTCAGGTCGGGGGAGTCATGGTAGAGGGCGCGGTACCGGGCTCCCTTGATTTTCTGGAGGGCACGGCGGAACACGGCACCGTTCTCAACCTCGGCGAAGGCGAGCACGGCGGGAAGCTGGCCGTAGTCAGGATGGGTGGCGATCGCCTGCATGACGTAGGCGATGCGCATCTCTTTGAGAAGGAGTTTTTTAGGGGTCCAGTGCAGCCGGCCTTCCGGGGTGAACTCCTCGTCGGAGATCCCTGGATCATCCGTCGTGTCGAAGAGGTTCTCGACGTTCCACCACAGGAGGAGCAGGCTTTCGGGGCGGTCATCTACAGTCTTTTCACCGCCTTTGGCCACTCCATGGAGAAGCGAGAGGAGCAAAAAGGCGGAGAGTATTTTTTTCATTGTCATAATCAGTATGCTTTATGTAACTTAATCGGGATTTTTCCAGTTTCAATTTTTATTTCATTCACTGCAGGGGAACGCGGTATGGATCGGAAACGAGATGTCAAGGACCGTGCCAAGGACATTCTTGAAGAGACTCTTGACAGGGAGGCAGTCATCGTCCTGACCAGAATTTCCGAAGAGATGCAGCTGGTATTCGAAGCCCATCCGGAGCCCTCTCTGGAGGATGTCGAACGTATTGTCACGGCTTTTTTTCTTGAGAAGGGCAAGACAGAGCCGTTTATCGAAGACTGGATCCATACCTCCTGTGAGCACAGTCGCTCGCGAGGGCTGGATGACAGAGACCAGCCGAAAGCCATGCTCTCCGACCTCGGAGTGTTCCGGTTCATGAGTTTCCTCAAAGATCGCGGCCTAACCGACGACCAGATCACGATCGTGCTTACCGGCGCGGTACAGCAGGCTGCTTCAGAGCGTACGGACGGGCGCTGAGCAAATCCTCTTTCCACCTGCGCCCCAGAGGGCGCCGCCATCCTTTTTCACCCGTTTGTTATCACCTACTCACCAACGTAACCGCATAATGAAAAAGACAACGCTCCTCCATGAAGGCAAGGCAAAGAAAGTGTTCCTGACCGATGAAGCTGATCTCGTCATTCAGGAGTTCAAGGACGACGCCACCGCATTCAACAACAAGAAAAAGGGCACTATAGCAGAAAAGGGGGTGGTGAACAACGCCATTTCCTGCAAGCTCTTCACCATGCTGGAAGGCGAGGGGGTCCGCACCCATCTGGTAGAAAAACTCTCCGACCGCGACATGCTCTGCAAGAAGCTTGATATCATCAAGGTCGAGGTTGTCGTGCGAAACATCGCCGCAGGTTCTCTGGTGAAGCGCTACGGGTTTACGGAAGGAAGTGTGCTCCGGGAGCCCATCGTCGAGTTTTACCTCAAGAACGACGATCTCGACGACCCGTTGATGAACGAATCGCATGCCGTGGCTCTCGGTGTGGCCAGCCTTGATGAACTTGCCGTGCTTGGAACACGCGCCCTCCGGGTCAACGAGGTGCTGAAGCCCTTTTTTGCCGGCGTGAAGCTCAAGCTTGTCGATTTCAAGCTAGAGTTCGGCCGCCATCACGGCGAAATCCTGCTCGGCGACGAGATCAGCCCCGACACCTGCAGGTTCTGGGACCTCGAGACCAACGAAAAGCTTGACAAGGACCGGTTCCGCCTTGATCTTGGCGGCATTGAGGATGCCTACAGCGAAGTGCAGAAGCGGGTACTCGGCTCAGGGGCGCTTTCATGATGGAACCTGCGATACAGTGGCTGCAGCAGGCAGACCCTCTTTCGGTCTACCTCCTGCTGTTCCTTGTCGCTTTCCTTGAAAACGTCATTCCCCCGATTCCGGGGGACGTGCCGGTGGCTTTTGTCGGCTACATGATCTCCTTCAGCACGATTTCGATGGGCTGGTCGCTTTTATCGGCCACCCTCGGTTCCACGGCCGGGTTCATGCTGCTTTTCCTCTTCAGCCGGGGGCTCGGCGTCCGTCTCTATGCCGACGATGCAGGGCCCGTGAAGCACTGGCTCTCCCGCAGTCTCCACAAGCTTTTCCCCCCCGGTGACATGGTGGTCCTGCGCAGGAAGTTTTCCCGGCACGGCTACCTTGCCGTCCTGGTAAACCGGTTCCTGTTCGGTTCACGGGCCGTCATTTCCATCATGGCGGGCCTCATGCACCTGCATGTGCCCCGGGTTCTTCCGGCCGCATTTCTGAGCTCGCTCCTCTGGAACCTGCTCCTGCTCTACGGCGGCTACTTCCTTGGCAGCAACTGGCAGGAGGCCTCAGGCTATCTTGCGCTCTACAGCGTGCCTATCACGATTCTTTTCGCGCTCTTCCTTTTTTTCGCCCTCCGCAGATTTCACAGGGAGAGAAAGCGCGAAGGTGAGTGAGTTTTTTTTGTTATTTCTGCCAAGCCCTTTAACTTTCGGCTTACCGGGCAAGAGCCACTGAATTTCCCTTTATTTTTCATACACGAACGCAGTACTACTCCCCATGGCAACTTTAAAGCGCTATCCTGCTGAAAAAAAAGGCGAGCTACTTGAGCTCGGCTCACTTGAAGACCTCAAGGCTATGGCCCGCCAGGTCCGCCGCGACATCGTCCGCATGCTCTCAATGGCCAGTTCCGGCCATACCGGCGGCTCCCTTGGCATGGCAGACATTTTCACAGCCCTTTACTTCAGGGTTCTCCGCCACCGCCCCCATGATTTCTGGGACCATGGCGACCAGGACCTGCTGTTCCTCTCCAACGGGCACATCGCTCCGGTATGGTACAGCGTCCTTGCCCGTTCAGGATACTTTTGCCTCTCGGAGCTCGGTTCCCTCCGCCAGCTCAACTCCTATCTCCAGGGCCATCCGACGTGTGAGGCAGGGCTTCCCGGCATCCGCATCGCGTCCGGCTCACTCGGCCAGGGTCTTTCGGTTGCAACGGGAGCCGCGCTCGGCCAGCGCATGAACAGGCAGGGTGGACATGTCTTCTGCCTCATGGGAGATGGCGAGTGCCAGGAGGGCCAGATCTGGGAGGCTGCGATGAGTGCCGCCCATTACGGCCTCGGCAACATCATCGGCATCGTCGACTACAACAACCAGCAGATTGACGGAGAGGTGGAAAACGTCATGGGTATCGAGCCCTTCGCAGACAAATGGCGTGCATTCGGCTGGAACGTCTATCACTGCGACGGCAACGACATCGAGGACTTTGTCGCCACCGTCGAGAAGGTGAAGCTGGCGGCAGCCCCGAACCCTTCAGTCATCCTTGCTGTCACCATCATGGGCAAGGGGGTTCCGTTCTTTGAAGGCACCATGGAGGACAATACCAACTGGCACGGCAAGCCGCCCTCGAAGGACGATGCCGAAAAAGCGCTTGCGATCCTCGAAGAGACCCGCTTCGGCGATTTCTAGGGCAACGGGCCTCCAGTGCAGATCATCGCGGGCAGATACCGGGGCCGCAGGATAACGACTGCCCCCCTGCAGGATGTTCGTCCGTGCAGCAGCAGGGTGAAGAAGTCGATTTTTGACATCCTTCACTCCAGAATGGATTTCGAAGGGTCCTGTGTGCTCGACCTTTTTGCAGGCTTCGGTTCCCTTGGCTTTGAGACCCTGAGCAGGGGAGCCACCAGGGTCACCTTCGTCGACCGTCATCCCGTTTCGCTCCGCTCCCTCCGGAAAACGGCAGGAGAGCTCAAGGTGGAAGAGATGGTCTCTATTGTGAATGAAGACGTCACCCTGTTTCTGCAGACGGAGACCGGTTCCTTCGACCTGATATTCGCTGACCCCCCGTATGCATGGGAAGACTATCCCAGGCTGATTGAGGGCATTATGGCAGGAAGCCTCCTCGAAGAAGATGGCTGGCTGCTCATCGAGCACGATGCGCACGGTGATTTTTCCCTTTCGCCCTACTACTCGTTCCACCGTGACTACGGTATGACGAGAATTACTTTTTTTCAGCATTGAATTCCCTGCACCATGAAAAAGAAAGCCATATATCCAGGCACGTTTGACCCGTTTACCAACGGACACCTCGACGTACTGGAGCGGGCGCTGACGATTTTCGAGGAGGTAACGGTGCTCATTGCCGAAAACAGCAATAAAAACACCCTCTTTACGGTGGAGGAGCGGATGGACGCAATCCGCGAAATCACCATCGGTATGGACGGGCTGCATGTGGAAGTGCTGCATGATGGTCTTTTGGCCGAATATGCCCGTGACGTGGGCGCCAATGCCATCATCAGGGGGGTGCGCCAGGTAAAGGACTTCGAGTACGAGTTCCAGCTCTCGCTTTTGAACCGCCACCTGAATCCCGATGTGACCACCGTCTTTCTCATGCCGAATGTCAAGTACACCTACATCGCCTCCTCCATCATCAAGGAGGTCGCAATGCTTGGCGGTGACGTCAGCAAGTTCGTGCACCCTTCCGTGCTCTCGATGCTGCACCGCAAACGAAAAGAACTGAAACCTAACACCACATCATAAACGAATAACAGACCACTATGCCGACCACCACTTCGCCTGCAGAAAAATACCTGACACGCCGGGTCAGGAGCATGCAGGAATCGCAGACCATGAGGATTTCAGCACTTGCCAACGCCATGAAGGCCGAGGGCAAGGATATTGTCAGTCTTTCAGCCGGGGAACCTGATTTCCCGACCCCTGACTTCGTCAACCTGGCCGGCATCGAGGCCATCCGTTCCGGCTTTACCCGTTACACGGCCAACTCCGGCATCCCCGAGCTGAAAAAAGCCATTGTGGAGAAGTTCCGCCGCGACAACGGCCTGGAGTTCCAAACGAACCAGGTCATGGTGAGCAACGGCGGCAAACAGACGCTTGCCAACACGTTCCTCGCCCTCTGCGAGGAAGGCGATGAAGTGCTTATTCCGGCCCCGTTCTGGGTCAGCTTCCCCGAAATGGTTCGCCTGGCAGGTGCAACCCCGGTAACGGTTCCGACCTCGATCGAAAACGGCTACAAGATGACTCCCGCCGACCTTACGGCTGCCATCACCCCTGCAACCCGCATGCTGGTCCTGAACTCTCCCTCGAACCCTTCAGGCTCTGTATATAGCGAGGCGGAAGTGCGTGCGCTGATGGATGTGCTCAAAGGCCGCGAGATCTTTGTCCTCTCCGACGAGATGTACGACATGATCGTTTACGGCGGCGTCAAGGCGTTCTCGCCCGCCCGCATCCCCGAAATGAAGGAGTGGGTGATTGTCAGCAACGGTGTTTCGAAAACCTATGCCATGACCGGCTGGCGCATCGGCTACCTCGCCGGCCCCAAATGGATCATCGATGCCTGCGACAAGATCCAGTCGCAGACCACCTCGAACCCCAACGCCATCGCACAGAAAGCTGCTGTCGCCGCCCTCGAGGGCGATCAGTCGGTTGTCGAGGAGCGGAGGCGTGAGTTTGAAAAACGGCGCGACTTCATGTTCCATGCCCTCAACGCCATTCCCGGCGTGGAGGCAACGCTTCCTGAGGGTGCATTCTACATCTTCCCCTCCATCAGGGGCATCATCGGCAGGACGCTTGGCGGAAAGGTGATGAAGGATTCGGCAGACGTGGCCGAGTACCTCCTCAAGGAGCATTACGTGGCGACGGTTCCGGGTGACGCGTTCGGTGCCCCCGAAAACCTCCGCCTCTCCTATGCGGCCTCAATTGCCTCTCTGGAGGAGGCTGTCCTCCGCATCAGCCGCGCATTCCAGTGAGGACTTGATGCTGTATGTCCGGCGCAGCAGGCTGTACACCCTCTGGTTCGGCTGGTACTCGCGCCGGCAGTTCAGGCGGTTTTTCAACTCCGTGAGGGTGTTGCTGGACCCCGCCCTCAGGGAGATGGACCTCCGTGTGCCCGTCATCTTCCACTGCAACCACGCATACTGGTGGGACGGGTTCTGGTCGCAGCTCCTCACAGAGGAGTACTTCTGCCAGAACCTTCACATCATCATTGAAGAACGACAGCTCCAAAAGCACCGGTTCTTCACCCGTCTCGGGGCATTTTCACTCAACAGGGAGAACCCTCGCAGTGCGGCCCGGACTCTCTCCTATGCGGCCGAACTGCTCCTTGCCCCCTCCGAGAGGCAGAACGCGCTCTGGCTCTTCCCGCAGGGAAGGATCGAGCATGTCGACCGGCGCCCGCTCGGCTATTACCGCGGGGCGGCCTCCATCGTGAAGCGTGTTCTGGAATCCAGAGAGAGCATTTACCTTGTTTCAGTTGTCAGCCGGATTGAATATCTTGAAGAACAGAAACCTGAGCTGTTCCTGTCGATCGCTCCACCAGAGAAAGTCACCCGGGAAACGTTTCCTGGCACGGAGCGGCTGACCGGCCTCCTTGAGGAGGAAACTTCGGCCCGGCTCGACACGCTCAAAGAGAACGTCATAGCCCGCCGGCTTGAGGGGGCCCGTACCCTTCTTAGGGGAAAGGCTTCGATAAACCGGCGGATTGAAACCTTAAGGCGCTTTTTGCGCCCCATACATTAAGGCGCTTTTTGGCGCCTCACCTAAGGAGTGAAATAACGACTATGGGTAATGTTGTATGCAGCTGCCTTCAGGGCGACAACGCACAGGTCAGGCTGCGGCTTTCACAGCTGCTGCACAGCGAAGTCGAAGAACTTTACTCCGGCTCCGCTGATGAGGTGACCGGCGTAGAGGGAGATATCTGTGAAGTCGAGCTTGCAGGCTGTCTCCGTGACTTTTTCCTGAACAACACAGCCGTGCCGCTCGATGTCGGCCAGGAAGTCATCGTGGAGTCAGACGGGGGGTATGATTTCGGTATGGTCTATTCGACGGGCCGGATAGCCCGCAAGAAATTCGTTCTCAAGGGGCTCGACCGGAAGCATGAAACCCGTCCGGTAATCCTTCGTCTGGCTACCCCCGAGGATCTCGTGATGCTTAAGGATGTGATGAAAAAGCAGGATGAGATCCGTGACGTCTGCATTGCGAAGGTACGGCGCCACGCCCTTGAGCTGAAACTGGTCGACGTGGAGCTGCGCATGGACCAGCAGAAGCTTTCCATCTACTACACCTCGTCGCACCGCGTCGATTTCCGCAACCTTGTGCGCGACCTTGCCGGGGAGTTCCGTGCAAGGATCCAGATGGTGCAGATCACGACGCGCGAGGAGGCCCGGCGCGCCAATGCGTTCGGCCCCTGCGGGTGCATGCTCTGCTGCTCGAGCTGGCTCCAGAAGATCCATGCCAATCCGTTTGCCGACAAGACCCAGTATGCTGATACCGGCAATGCCGACAGCCACGCCTTCAACATCACCGGTCTCTGCAACAAGCCGAAATGCTGTCTCGGGTTCAGTAAAAACGATCCGGCCGCTTCCTCCTGCAAGGGGCCGCAACTGCCCGTCGCCGGCACATTGCTCTCGACCCCCGACGGCCCGGCCGTCATCGACAGCGTCGACTTGGAGAAGAAAGTGGTATGGATCGTTTATGAAGCGGGTTCGCGCAAACGCCGACTGCCGCTCGAACGCTTCAACGCCATGTTCCTTCAGAAACGGGAGCGCCGCAGCTGAGGGTTGCGGGGGGATCCACCGTCCTAGTACAAACAGTTTTTACCAGCTTTTTCCAGATTCAGTTTTTATGGCCCAGTTCAAAAGAACGCTTGTCACTACCGCTCTTCCGTATGCAAACGGTCCTGTCCATCTCGGCCATCTTGCCGGCGTATACCTTCCGGCCGACATCTATGTCCGCCACAAGCGCCTGAAAGGGGAGGAGGTTCTCCATATCGGCGGTTCAGACGAGCACGGCGTGCCGATCACCATTACGGCGGAGAAGGAAGGCATCAGTCCGCGTGACGTGGTCGACCGGTACCACCGGATGAACCTTGAGGCGTTCCTGAAGTGCGGCATTTCATTCGACTGTTACGGCCGCACCTCATCGGAACTCCATCATGAAACCGCCCAGGAGTTCTTCCTTGAGCTGGAGCGGAAGGGGATTTTCAACCGCAGGACCGAAAAACTCTTCTACGACGCCGAAGGCGGGCGCTTCCTCTCGGACCGCTATGTGAGCGGTACCTGCCCCATCTGCGGCAGCACCGAAGCCAGCGGCGACCAGTGCGAACAGTGCGGCACGCACCTCAGCCCGATGGAGCTCATAAACCCGAAAAGCAAGATCTCCAACGCCACCCCGGAGCTACGCGACACCCTCCACTGGTATTTTCCGCTCGGGCGCTACCAGGCTGAACTTGAGCGGTTCGTCAACTCCCACGAGGATGACTGGCGCCCGAACGTCCTCAACTACACCCGCACCTGGCTCAAAGGGGGCCTCAACGACCGGGCCATCACGCGCGACCTCAACTGGGGCATCAAGGTGCCGCTCGGCGAGGCGGAAGCGGTAGGCAAGGTGCTCTATGTGTGGTTTGACGCCGTCCTTGGCTATATCTCCTTCACCCGGCAGTGGGCTGAGGAGCAGGGCGACCGGGATCTCTGGCGGCACTGGTGGCAGGACCCCGAAACCCGTCTCGTGCAGTTTATCGGCAAAGACAACGTTGTCTTCCATACCCTCATGCTCCCCGCCATCCTCATGGCCTGGAACGAGGGTCGGGAGGATGGGATATACAACCTCGCCGACAACGTGCCGGCATCCGAGTTCATGAACTTCGAGGGCCGGAAGTTTTCCAAGTCGCGCAACTACGCCGTCTATCTCGGTGAGTTCCTCCAGAAGTTCCCTGCCGATACCCTCCGCTACAGCATCGCGATGAACTACCCGGAGAACAAGGATACCGATTTCAGCTGGACCGACTTCCAGAACCGTACCAACGGTGAACTGGCCGATACGCTTGGCAACTTCATCAAGCGCTCAATCGACTTCACCAACTCGCGCTTCGGGGGCGAAGTGCCGCACAGCTGCACCGTTCAGGAGTGGGAAGGGCTCGGTATCGACTGGTACGCCACCCAGAGCCAGCTCGACCAGGCTTACGAGGGGTTCCATTTCAGGGAGGCCGCAACCATCGCAATGGACATTGCGCGTGCAGCCAACCGTTTCCTTACCTCGGCAGAGCCCTGGAAAGCCATAAAGACCGATCCTGAAGCTGCCGGAAGGACCATGGCGCTCTCGCTGAATCTCTGCCATGCACTCTCCATTGCCCTTTATCCTGTCATTCCCGAAACCTGTGACCGCATCCACAGGATGCTTGGCTTCAAGGGTGGAGTGGACGGCCTTGTACGCAAATGTGAGCCCATCCTCAAGACACTTCTTGAGCCAGCTCTTCCGATGGGACACAAACTCAGCCCCGAGAGTGAAATCCTGTTCAGAAAGATTGAGGACCAGGAGATACAGCCCGAACTCCAGAAGATCGAGCAGCTCGTCCGTGAAGCCGAAGCGCGCGAAGCGGGAGCCATTGAGGTGAAAATGGAGTTCAAGCCGGCAATCGGGTTCGACGACTTCCAGAAAGTCGACCTTCGGGTCGCCACGGTGAGGGCCGCCGAAAAGGTCAAAAAGGCTTCGAAACTGCTTAAGCTGCAGGTGCAGGTCGGCTCAACCCAGCGTCAGGTGCTTGCCGGCGTTGCCGAACACTACAGCCCGGAAGAGATGGTAGGCAAAAACGTGCTGCTTGTAGCCAACCTTGCGCCCCGCACCATCCGCGGTGAGATTTCCGAAGGGATGCTGCTTGCCGTCGAGGGTGAAGGGGGGCGGCTTTTCATGGTTGAACCGCAGGGAGCGAAAATAAATGGCCAGAGTGTGCAATAATAATTTGGAAATGATTCGGGATTCCGTACATTGTGCATACAAACACCGTGGGGTGGAGCAATTGGTAGCTCGTCGGGCTCATAACCCGAAGGTTGCAGGTTCAAGTCCTGTCCCCACCACAAAGCAGAAGCCGGTCCTCATAAGGGGAACCGGCTTTTCGCGTTTTCCGCGGTGGGGGAGCCGGTCGAGCTGGTTTCCTCCGGCTTTTCTTCCTGCTCGTTTTTTCCCTTTCATAATTACCTCTCTCATCATCGCTCTCTTTCTCGTTCCGGGCTCGCTGATTCAGTGGGAGCGCGCCGAGGCAGGAGAGCAGCTGCTCTCTGGCATCGACAGTCTGGAGGTAACCGGCTGCAGTGATCTTAAAGGCCTCCGGGTGGGCCTTATCACCAATGCGGCTGCACGGACCAAGAGCGGGGAGCAGGGGTATCGGATGATGCTCCGCCAGGGGGTCCTTCTCCGCTATCTTCTTTCACCAGAGCATGGGTTCGCCCTCGATGTGGAGGCTGGAGAGAAGGCCGGGGGAGCGGTTCTTTCCGGTAGCCTCCCGGTCCATTCGCTCTACGGGGCCTCGCGCCGACCCGATCCCTCGCTGCTTCGGGAGGTCGATATCCTGGTGTTTGATCTCCAGGATGTCGGTGTGCGCTGCTATACCTATATCTCCACCATGAAGTATGCCATGGAGGCATGCAGCGAGGCGGGCATTTCCTTCATGGTGCTCGACCGCCCCAACCCCATTTCACCGCTTGGGAGGGGAGGGTTCATGCTCGAACCCGCATCCACCTCGTTCGTCGGTTCTCTCGATGTGCCTTTCCTCCACGCCATGACGGTCGGTGAAATAGCCCTTTTCATCAAAAAAAGGTACTGCCCGGATCTGTCGCTGAGGGTCGTGAAAATGAGCGGGTGGGACCGCGGGCGCTTCGGCGATCAGTTTTCCGGCTATAGTTTCCGGAGCCCCTCCCCGAACATCCGGAGTGTTGAGGGGGCCATCCTCTATCCTGCAACGGTGTTTCTTGAGGCAACCAACGTCAGTGAGGGCCGCGGGACAGGCCATCCCTTCATGCAGTTCGGTGCGCCCTTTATTGACGGGGAACAGCTCGCCCTGCGTCTGAATCTGTACGCTCTTCCGGGCGTCCGCTTCAAGGCGGTACGGTTTGTCCCTACGTCGTCGAAGTTCAAGGGCGAGGAGTGCCGGGGTGTGCGGCTGCAGGTGACCGATCGCGACGTGTTCGATCCCTTCATGACCGCTTCCGTCATACTCTCTCTGCTCCATAACCGCTACCCGCAGGAGTTCGGCATCGACCGCCACCGGACTTTCTTCGACCGCCTTGCCGGCACGCCCCGGTTCCGTGAAATGATCACCTCCGGCATGACGCCCCGCGATATCGTGGCTGAAAGCCGGCGTGAGGCTGAGGGTTTCCGGCCCCTTCTGCTGTATCCCTGAGGGTTTCCTTCCGTAAAAAGGCTCCCGCAAGAATACAGGGGACTCATGACCGGGAGCAGACAGAAAGAAGACAGAAGTATCTCCAGCTGTTACGAATGCGAGGCCTGAGGTCATTTATGGTCGTTGTTCCGGACACCCGGCATTGCAGGATTTGGCGATGAGTGCCGCCGCCAGTCTCGTCTGTTGGTACATGATCGTATAGAACCCGACGTGGTCCGCTTTCTTGAGAATGCCGCAGACCCGTGAGGGCTGGAGGACATGAACGCGCGGCAGGGGAGCCCCAACAGGCATACCATGGTCTTCAAAGGGCTATCGCGGCACGCCCTTTTGGCTGTTCATACCCTTTTTTGAAAGCAGCACCTGCCAGAGCTGGATGTTGCGGGCCCTGAAGGCTCCTGCAAAGCTCAGGAGATAGTAGTTCCACATTCTTCTGAATGTGTCGGAGTAGTGGTGGCGGAGTTGTGGCCAGGCGGTTTCGAAGTTGTGGTGCCATTCCATGAGGGTCCGGGCGTAGTCCAGGCTGAATACGTGCCAGTCTTCAAGCATGAACCGCCCTTCGTAGGCCCCGGTGATCTGGCTTGCGGCAGGGAGCATGGAGTTGGGGAAGATGTACTTTTCACTCCACGGGTCGCCGCTTGTCGAGGGCCTGTTGGTGCCGATGGTGTGGAGGAGTGTGACACCGTCTTTTTTGAGGCAGCGATTCAGGGTGTCGAAGTAGGTTCGGTAGTTGCGGTACCCTACGTGCTCGAACATGCCGATGGAGTAGATACGGTCAAAGGTTTTCCGGATGTCGCGGTAATCCATGAGCTCTATCTGTACATCTCTTGTGCGGCATCGCTCCCGTGCAAGGCGGTGCTGTTCGCCGGATATGGTCACCGCCGTAACCTCCACCCCGTACTCCTCGGCTGCGAACTTTGCCGCCCCTCCAAAGCCGCATCCGATATCGAGCACCTGCATGCCGGGCTTGAGGTCGAGTTTATTGAATACGAGCCGGAGTTTCTGTTCCTGCGCCTGTTCGAGCGTATCGGCATCCTTCCAGTATCCGCAGCTGTACATCATCCTGCTGTCGAGCATGGCCTGGAACAGGTCGTTGCCGGTATCGTAGTGCGTTCTGCCGACGGTCCATGCCCTCCGGGGTGCCTGGCGGTTCATCAGCCTTCCGAGGCTGTGCTCCAGGAACCCCCGGAAGCCTGATACCTTTTTGTCGACGCCTGCCCGGAGCACCCTGTAGATGAACTCATCAAGGGCGCGGCAGTCCCACCATCCCTCCATATAGGATTCACCGGCTCCGAGATGGCCGTCGGTGAGTATGCGGCGATAGAAACGTCTGTCGTGGACCTTGATGTCCCAGGGTTCCGGCCCGTTCACCTGGATGCCGGCAGGCTGGAGCAGGCGCTCCACATGGCTCCGGCACAATGAAAAATCCCCCATGGCATAGACTCCTTTGCAGTCTTTCCTCGGGGGATGTTGCGGTCAGTTACTCCGGTATTGAAGGGGCCATCGTTCAGGCCCGTGTGCTTTTCTTTCCGTTTCTGCCGATCGTGGGTCCGGCGGTTTTTTTCGGACGACCTCTCTTCTTGCTCCCTTCGCCTTCAACCCGGTCATCGCCGGTCAATTCTTCTTCATCATCATCGAAAGATGATACGCCCATATCATCTTCATCGATCACACTGTCAATGTCGTTCTCGTGGAGCAGGTCCAGCTCGTCACCGACTTCGTCCGGGTGGTCGTATGCTGCGGATTTAGATTTTGCGCGCGAGCAGCGCCGGGTTTTCATGGCGGGTTCGACCAGCGTCACCACCTCGTTGATCGATGAGAATATATAGAGCTGCTTGTCGAGGTTGGTGAGTTTGAGAAGATCTTTGATCTGTTGGCAGAGAGCGACGAATATAGCGAGCCCGTGGGCATGGTTGGCAAGCTGATGGGTGAGGAGTATGGAGCTGATGCCGCATGAATCGATCGCCTTGACATGGCTGAAGTCGATGATGAGGTTGGTGCTGCCGCTTTCTATGAGATCCTCTACGGCTTTCTTGTACGAGGTGCCGTGCCGGAAATCAAAGACGGTTTCCTCGATTTTCAGAATGGTCAGTTCCTTGCGGTTCGATACTGAGTGCTTCATTGTAAATTCCTACGATAAAACCTGTAAGATATTACGGGCAGAACCTGTTAAGACTTTCCCGGAAACAGCCGGTCTCCTCCTTGTCCCACAGAATTATTATAGGCAAAAAATCCACACACAAAGAATTTTTTTTATGCGCTGAAAATGCCGCACCTCGTGGTGATTCCTACCAGTTGTACCCGAATTTCAGGCGGTAGGAGAGGTCCCAGGGTTTGATGTTTTCCCCGACGTCGCCGCTGTACTCGGCCTTGAGTTCCGCACTGGTGCTGAATCCTCCCCGGATCGGGATTTTCAGGCCGGTCCAGGTGTCGAGGATGACACCCGAGAGGCTCTCAACGTTCACGAGGCCTTTCTGGTGATGGTAGAGCTCGAGGGTGTCAGTAAGGAGCGTGTGGCTGCAGTCAAGCGACCAGGAGCCGGCCATGTAGTTGTTGCCGGGTATGGCCGTGAACCGCTCACTCACCAGATCCGCTCCGAGTTCGGTGCTGAGGCGGGTTTCGGGGGTGTGGATGAACTGGAGCCCGAGATAGGGGCCGGCGGCGAAGCGGAGGTCGAGTCCAGCGATGCGGTCGGTCTTGAAGTCCACCTTCGCGCCGTAGTAGCGGAGAGGGGAGGCGATGTGGTCGTATTTGGCGAGCACGTACCATTTGTCGTTCGTCGTTTCTCTTTCCGTGGTGTCGTACTCCAGTTCACCTGACAGCTTTACCCGGTGGCGGAGATGCCGCCACTCCATGGCTGTGTCTACATCGGCTTCGTCAGATCGCGTATTGCCCCGGTCTAAGTTCAGCGACAGTGCGGCCTCGCCTTTGAAGAGGTGTCCATCGCCGGTCACCCACGCTTCGGGGTTGATCTGCTGCACCGGCAGCAGATCGGCCTGCACGAGGGCGGTGGACTCCATGATCCTGCCGTCTTCCAGAAGGATGCGCATGGGTTTCTCTGTGGCTCCGTCTGGCAGGCATCAACACGATTGCTTTGCAGGGCAGTGTGTATACTTCGACGGCCCTCAGTTCCAGTACTGATCGTTATATTGTATGGCTTTCAGCCTTTTTCGGTGCCACCTTGATCCTGTTTCTGGTCAGCCTGATCCTGTTCTTTTCCAGCAGATCGCGGTATTTTCTGTTTTTTGCACTCTATGTTCTTAGCATCTTCTTGTCGCTCGTGATCATTACCGGCATGGATGCGTTTTTCTTTCCTGATTGGTTAAGGCCCTATAGCGCCCTCATGCTGCGGGCCAGTCTTGGCTTTCTGCTTTTGGCATTCACTCTCTTTATTGCTGAGCTGTTTCAGGAGAAGATGACGGCACTGGTTTGGAGGTACTTCCGCCTCCTGGCTTTCCTGGCCCTCCTGACGCTTGCCGCCAGTCCCTTCGTATTCTTTGGCAGTGTGGCCTCAGTGGTGATGATGATCTTTGTGGGGGTGATTCCTGTGCTTGTATGGTTGAGTTTCAGGATGATGCCGTCGGTGCTCTCAGGTCTTGTGTCTGCTTTCGTGTTGCTTTTGAACATGAGTGGCTACTTTGTCTATTATTTGCATTTGATCGGCATCATCGCAGATTCCATCATTGCAACATATGCCGTGGAGGCATCAATGATGCTGCATGCTTTTTCAATATTGCCTGCCCTTGTGGTCCGCCTCTGGCAATCAGAGCGAAGGCGGGTAGAAGATACGAAGATGACAGCGCTGGAGGCAGAGGCACTTGCCGAAAAGATCAGAAAGGAGCTCTCTATCTGCAACGCCCGGCTGGAAGTATCACTTGCCGCAGAGCGATCGGCTACCCAGCGCATCGAGACCTTTCTGTCTATTGTGTCACATGATTACCGGGCACCTCTTGCCGTCATCAAGGGGAATGTGGATCTTATTTCCCGGGTTGAGCGGGAGGAGGGACGCTCGGAAGATCCCTCTGTAATCAAGATCCAGCGCGCAGTGAAGCGCCTGAATGAGCTGATGGATGTGTCGCTTGCAAAGAGCCGTCTTTTAAGGGATGATGATCCCGGGCATGCAACGGAACTTGAAGTACGGCAACTGGTGCAGGAACAGGTTGCTGCAGTCAGGCTCTTATGGCCCGACCGCACGATAGATATCGAGATGGGCGTAAACCATGATGAACCCTCCCCTGTTGCCGGCCTGTTCGATATCGTACTGTATAATCTTCTTGACAATGCATTGAAATATTCTCCGCAGGATACATCTGTTACGGTCAGCTGTGCTGTTCGTGACCGGGTGGTGGCGCTCTGTGTCAGCAATGTTACCTTGTCCGACTTTCATGAACAGTCCGAGCGCCTTTTCGAACAGTTCATTCGTGGAGGCAATGCCGTTGGCAGCGCGGGAGCCGGTCTTGGCTTATGGGTGGTGCGACAGATCGTTGAACGCCATGGCGGGCAGGTGTTCCTGAAGCGCCTGAAAAACCGGAAAGTCATTGTTGATGTGCTTTTGCCGCTTTCATCGTGAGTTGTCACCGATTTCTTTATAACAAAGGTTGTAGCACCAATGGTACCACTCTTTCCCCTTCCCTCTGACGGATCACGCGGTATTCTGATTGTGGAAGATGATGCTGATCTTGCAGACAGCCTGGCCGCGTATCTCAGGTTCGACGGCTATGTAGTGACGGTCGTCGGATCGGCTTTTGCCTGTTACCGCGCGCTAGGGGTGACAGGTTATGCATTGGCCATTCTTGATCTGTCACTCCCGGATCAGGACGGCCTGGTGCTGGCAAAATACCTGCGCTTCAACACCTCGATGCGCATCATCATCCTGACTGCCCGTACCTCGATTGATGACAGGGCCATGGGGTATGATGCAGGGGCGGACGAGTACTTTGGCAAGCCAGTTGATTTTCAGGAGCTTTCAGCTGCTGTATCGAGGCTGCTGATGTCGAGCGGGGCGGATGATGGGGTAGCTTCTCATGGCTGGACACTCCTAAACTCTACCTGGGAGCTGGTTTCCCCCATGGGGGATCGTTATGTACTCACTTCGAAGGAGTTTTCTCTTGTACAGGCCCTTGCTTTCGGAATCGGCGTGGTGGTACCTCATGAAGAGTTGCTGAGGGCGCTCGGCTATACCAATGACGAATATGGCAGGCGGTCACTTGAAACGATAATGTATCGCTTGCGTAAGAAAATTACCCAGGATGATGGCATCCCCATAAAAACATCGCATGGTAGCGGTTACACATTCACTGCGCCACTTGCTCTGGTGTGAGAAAATGTGAGAATTTATGTGTTTTATTATGGCGTTTTCCTTTCCATGTTAGAAGGGGTGTATCAGGTGTGATACAATTTCTTATGATGGATAAAGGGAGTTCGCATTGCTTGCATTTCTTCATTATACCCCTAAACCTCAAACCCTCAATGAGGTTCTTCTTGCCGAAGCGGGCGCATCGGCTACCCGTTCGGTACGTATCGGGCAGCAGGAGTGGATGGCTGCCAATCTTTCAGTTCCAGTGTTTCGCAATGGCGACCCAATTGCTGTAATAAATGATTTCGATACATGGAGCCAGGCAAGAGAGCCTGCCATGTGTTGTTATTCCGGAGATACGGGATTGTCAGGATTATATGGCTGCCTGTATAACTGGTATGCCGTTACTGATCCGCGGGGGTTGGCCCCGGAAGGGTGGCGTGTTCCAGCCGATCAGGACTGGAATGCCTTGATTGATGCTGTCGGCGGCGACAGGTACGCCGGTATCGTGCTGAAGATGAAGAAGACGCCGTTATGGAAATCGCCTAATTATAACGCGCATGACATGGTCGGGTTCGGAGCGCTTGCCGGCGGTTATCGTGATATGTATGGCGTATATCATTTCCTTCGTTCCTACGGGTATTACTGGTCGTCAACATTTTGTCGCAAAAACTTTGCCTGGTGCAGGAGGTTCGGGTACTCGGAAACGAGCGTTCAGCGCCTTGCCTCAGTGGTTGGTTCTGCCATGTCGGTGCGCTGCGTCAGGGATATTTCGCAGGGGCGACCTCTTGAGTTTCTTGACATCGGAGAAGGCATATGAATGAAAACGCAAAGAATGAACACGAAAATACTGCAGGGCTGAGAAATCCTTCAGCTGAGGATAGGTTCCATTCGGTTCAGATTGGCGGGCAGGAATGGATGGCCGGGAACCTTGATGTCGGCACATTCCTCAACGGTGATTCCATCAATCTGGTGCAGGAGGGTCGTGAGTGGGAGCATTGTGCGCGGAATGCGATTCCGGCCATGTGCCGGTATACGGGTCACGAAGATGACGGTGGTACGGATTTTGGTGCCCTCTATAACTGGTATGCTCTTATTGATCCCCGCGGGCTGGCTCCTCGAAGCTGGCGCCTGCCATCTGATGACGACTGGCAGCAGTTGATTGCATCTTCGGGCGGAGCTGAGTATTGCGGTACGGCTCTCAAGATGGAAGGCAATGATCTCTGGATGAGCCCGAGCGCCAGATCGAGCAATGCCTCGGGATTTTCAGCATTGCCCGCAGGGATGCGCGATATGTACGGTATTGATGCACATCGTAATACCTATGCCTATTTCTGGTCAGCGACCATGGCCTCACAGTATTCAGCGTGGATTTATATGCTGGGATATTTTGATATTGCCATCCACCGGCTTGGCGGCGCTATCGGCAGTGGTTTTTCGGTGCGGTGTGTTCGATAGTTTACTGCTGTTGACATGGCTTCAGTCTGAACGGAGGGTACACACCCTCCGTTCTTTGTTTTCATTGGTTCACCATTTACATTGTATTTTGAATCACTGCTGTCCCGATAACCGGCTCTGTCTGGGTGATGCTGCAGAAAGAAAAATCGAATCGTCATTTCGACACAACGAAAGCCGGTAAGCTGAGGGGCTATGGTTAAGATTGCAGGGCGGGTGGTCACTTTGGGTATGCTGGTCTGTCTTTTCATGGTTGCTCTTGCTCAAAAAGGTGAGGTGCCGCTTGCTGATGGCTTGAATGACAAATGGGCACATCTTCTTGCATTTGCTGTTTTGGCTATAGGGTTTTCGGTATGGTGGCAGATAAAGACATGGTTGATGGTTCTGGGCCTCATTTTCTATGGTGTGGCAATCGAGGTCGCGCAGTTGTATGTTCCGTACCATCACGCAACAGTGCTTGATCTTCTTGCTGATAGTGCCGGCATTGCTGTTGGGGTGATCCTGCTTTTCTTCTGGAGGCGCTACGTCAGCCTGTGCTGGAGTTACAGGGGAACTCGGCCGGGTTCATGAATGCAGCCCTCCCTCATACGGCTGGCTTGCCAGTGTCGACTTTGGGTGAGGGCTCTTGTGATGAGCGCAGTATATGGGGTGTACATTGGCATTCCATAGGGTGTTGCGACCTCCGTATGTATTCTGTATTCTTTTACAAGAGAAGGGTTCTCCCACAGTTAACCTTGTGTTAAACAAATCCTACCCCACCCCCTAATGAAGCGTTTCCGGTATTTCACCAATGCCGCTGTGGCGATACTTGCGGTAATGATTCCATCTGCGGCGGGTGCTGCAGAACTGACTCCGCCATCATATCTTCCGAATTACCATGGAAAATCCGTTACCACCCCGGTGGCATGGGGAGCTTCGGATAATGTCTTGTTCATGGGTATCGGCGGCACAACCCCCGCCCCATACTCTGACAAGACCGATGGCGCTGCTGTTTTCGGGTTTGGAGTTGGTGATCCACAGAAGAATGTCGGCCTGCAGGTCGCATTTGTATCGGTCGATATCAGCGAGTGGAAGGAGTACTCGTTGGGCTTGCATTTATCGCGTGAAATTGGCAAGGCTATGGGAATAGGCATTGGTGTGGAGAGCATCATGCTGACCGATGGGGGTGATGCTACTGAGAGTTATTATGTAGTATATAGCCAGGGCATTCAGTCTGATACCTTCGTAAACCCCAAAACCGGTAAGTCAAAACTCCATTACAGTGTTGGTGTCGGTACGAACAGGTTTGGAGAAAAAAGTCCTATGGACGTTGCTTCCGGGAAGGGGAAGTATGGTACGTACGTGTTTACCAATGTAGCATATGAGGTAGCAGATTCGTTCAATCTGGTTGCCGACTGGAACGGGTTGAATCTGAACGCAGGCATCGCAAAAACAGTGATTTTCTCCGGTATCCCTATTGTGACAACAATCGGTGTGGCGGACTTGACGGAAAATTCAGGTGATGGGCCGCGGATGGTATTTGCTTTGGGCACGGGATATAAGCTTTAAACTTTTTAGGGAGAATGTAATGAGAAGCATTGCTGTATCTGGAGTGATACCTGTGGTCGGATCTCTCTTGTTGTCTGGTTTTGCGGTGGATGCCGGTGCCGTAGGAACTGGTAATGTGTCTGATGTCGCTGCACAGTCAACGGTTTCAGTCGTTGCCTCAACGGTCGCTAGCGTTATAAGCTCCATTCCTCAGATTGTTGTTCCACCTGCACCTGTCGTACCAACTGTTCCAACAGCGCCTGCTGCTCCAGCAGCACCTGCGGCACCAGATGCGCCAGCTGCGCCATCTGCTCCAGATGTTGATAAAAAAACCTTTGTCATCGAAAAGTCTACTTCCAGCGAAGGCGTTTCGGCTGACCCGTCTGCACCGGATGTGGATAAAAAGACGCTCGTCATCGAAAAGTCATCATCTTCTAATAGCACTCCGGATGACGCGTCTGCGCCCGATGTAGACAAAAAGACCCTTGATGTCGATAAAAAGACGCTCGTAAACGAAAAGTCATCTTCTGAACCAGGCCAGCAGTCGGAAAGCCAGTCGGAACAGGGTGACGCAGGCGAGGGGCAGCCGTCAGATAGCCAGACGGAAAAGGGTGATACGGGTGATGGGCAACAGGATTCCGGAGAAAGGAACAGTAAAAAGAAGCGTTGACATCCACCAATGGCGCGCTGAGTATCCCTGCATACGCTCCCGGTTTAACGACCGGGAGCAAAAGCTTAAGGGAGAACTGATCGGCTTACAGAGAGAAAAGAACCGGATGGGCCCCTTAATCCGCCTTAATCCCTTTTGATGTGCATGCATCTCAAGTATCTTGACCGTATCCTACTATGCCTTCGGATACCGACGGCGTAGCTTGTTATGGTTCATGTTCATCAATTGAGCGAGGGAGAAGCTGTCGCAAGATGGGCCGGCGATCGGTTGCGTGTTTGTGTCAGCTAGTGCCTGGCGTCGTTGCGGGAGTGATGCAGGGTTTGGGGGCGGGCAAGCTGATGGGGCACACTTTTTATGCTTCCATGCACTTCTTCAGTGTCTCCGTCGTCACGGGGGTTCGCAGCCATATGCACTGCATTCGGTTGCGCATGAAGGTCAGCTGGCGCTTGGCGTAGTTACGGGTATGCTGCTGGATGAGGGTAATGGCCTCGTCAAGGGTTGTAAGGCCCCTGAAGTGGTCGAAGAGTTCCTGATAGCCGACGGTGAGAAGTGCCGGCAGTGACTTGTTTTCAATTTCGATCCGGTACCGCTTCCAGAGCTGTTCAGCCTCAATGAGGAGCCCTTCCTCCATCATCGATTCCGTGCGCCGGTTGATCTGCCGGTAGAGTTCTTCCCGGGGAATATCTATCGCAAAGGTTTTGAAGTGCAGCGAACTCGGGGGGGACGGCTCTCCGCTCTTTTTTGCCTGCAGTTCCGTTACGGTCCTCCCCGAGATCTCAATGATTTCGAGGCTGCGGAGCAGGCGGTGGGTTTTTGTCGGGTCAAGCGTTTCGGCCTGTTCCGGGTCCAGCTGTTTGAGTCGTTCATACAGGAGTTCGCCTCCGAGGTCCGCCAGTTGCTCGCTGAGCTTCCGGCGGATTTCTGCGTTTTGGGGGGGGAGTTCGGCAAAGGGACTAATGAGCCCCTCCAGGTACAGCGCCGACCCTCCGGCCACAATGACCCGTTTGCCGCGCCTCTTGATCTCCCGGATGCGTGCTGTGGCTTCAAGGGCGAACGCGCCGGCGCTGAAGGGCTCCGTGATTGCTCTTTCGTTGATGAAGTGGTACGCTACCTCCTGGAGCATCTCCCGGGAGGGCTTGGCCGAGCCGATGGTGAGTTCACGGTAGACCTGGCGGGAGTCGGCGGAGAGGATCTCCGCACCGGTTTCAAGGGCGAGCCGGTGGGCGAGGGCCGACTTGCCGGACGCCGTCGGTCCGGTGATGACCGGTACCGTCATGTTTCCAGAGCCTCTTCCCACGGCCTTAAACAACCATTTTCTGAATGGCCGTCCATACCGCTGAGAGCGGCAGGCCGACAACATTGTAGTAGCATCCCTCTATCCCACTGACATAGGAGGCCATCACCGGGTCCTGGATGCCGTAGGCCCCCGCCTTGTCAAAGGGGCTTCCTGTGGCGATGTAGCGCATGATCTCCCTCTTCGGCATTGCGTTGAATGTGACCCGGGTGGTTGCCATGGCGGTATGCTTCCGTTCTCCGTAGAGAAGCGCATACCCCGTGTGGACAGAGTGGGTTCGTCCCTGGAGGCTTTGGAGCATGGCAAGGGCCTCCTCCTCTCCCTGTGGTTTCTGCAGGATCAGCCCGTCGTGTTCGACCACTGTGTCGGCGCTGAGGATGATGGAAGAGCTGGATTCTTCGGGGTAGAGACGCCGCGCCTCCCGAGCTTTTTCTTCCGCTATCCTCCGCACGTTCTCTTCAAGAGAGGCAGCGCATTCGAACTGTTCAGGCGTATCAACCCTTACAGCCGTGAAAGGAATGGCCAAGAGGGCTAAGAGTTCGCGACGCCTCGGCGACTGCGATGCAAGCAGAATGTTCGGTGTCCTCATCCTCCTATCAGTTCAGGGTGTTCCAGCCGCGCCGGTTGAGGTCCATGAAGATGAGTGTTCCGGCAACGGCTCCACCAGCCAGATAAAGTGCTCCTGTCAGCGGTTCACCGAAGATGATGCGGCCGGTGCCGAAGAGTATGGCGTAAACCATGGCAATACCAAGCGCCCAGTCGAAGAAGAGCCGGAGAAATCCGGTGTCTGAGTGGACATCGGGAAGGTTTTTTGCGACAGGCTCCCAGAGGACCCCGCCAACCCTGGTCTTGCGGTAGAAAGCCTCAAGGTGCTTTCGCTCGGTGGGCGCGGTGAGAAAGGTGACGGCCAGAGTGGCAGTGATGGTAAATGCGACGATGATGAAGATCGACGAGGGGAACACGATCTGTGTAAAGAGCGACAGGTATCCGTAAGCGAGGAACGGGGCGAGCATGGAGGTGATTTCACTCCATGCGTTCAGCCTCCACCAGAACCAGCGGAGGATAAGCACGAACCCGGTGCCTGCTCCGCACTGAATGATGAACTCCCATGCACCCGTGATGGTGTGGAGGACAAAGAACGTGATGTAGAGGGCGAAGCCGGCAGTGAGGCCGGTGGTGATTTTTGAGACTGCGACGTAGTGCTTTGGCGAACCGTCGATCGTTATGAAGCGGCGGTAGAAGTCGTTTATAAGGTAGCTGGTTCCCCAGTTGAGGTGGGTGGCAAGGGTCGACATGTAGGCGGCCAGGAATGCTGCGATGAGGAGGCCCTTGAGGCCCGGAGGCAATACGGCCTGCATGACGTAGACGAACCCGTCCTCCTTCTCTGCCGCCGGCAGGTCGGGGAACATCACGAGGCTAGCCAAGCCGACGATGATCCATGGCCACGGCCTCAGGCAGTAGTGGGCCACGGTGAACCATAAGGTGGCCAGCAGTGAATGCTTTTCATCCTTGGCACTCATCATGCGCTGTGCGATGTAGCCTCCGCCTCCGGGCTCGGAGCCGGGGTACCAGGATGCCCACCACTGGACGAAGGCCATAGCTGCAAACGAGGCGAAGGGGAGTGCGAAGGCACCTGTTCCGCCGGAGTCTTTAGCGGTGATGGCAGGGAAAAAGTCGAACATCCACTCCGGAAGCGCTGCCTGCAGCCCGCCTGCATTGACGACTGCCGGCGACTGGACGGCAAGAACCGCCAGGATGATGCAGCCCGCGATGGCGATCACGAACTGCACTGCATCGGTGATGGAGACGCCCCAGAGGCCTGAGAGGCTGGAGTAGAAGGTGGTGAAGAGGACGAGGGCTATGATGGTCAGCTGCGGGTTCAGTTCAGGGATCATGATGCTGATGATCTTGAACATGGCGAGGTTGACCCACCCGATGATGACGGCGTTGATGAAGAGTCCGAAGTAGATGGCCTTGAACCCGCGGAGGAACCGTGCGGCAGGGCCGCTGTATCGCAGTTCGATGAATTCGAGGTCGGTGAGGATTTCAGCGCGGCGCCAGAGTCGGGCGAAGAAGAAGACGGTGAGCATGCCTCCTGAAACGAATGTCCACCAGACCCAGTTGCCGGCAATGCCATGGCGTGCGACAAAGCCTGTTACGGCCAGCGGCGTGTCGGCGGCGAAGGTGGTGGCCACCATGCCGGTCCCGGCGATCCACCAGGGAAGCTTGCGGCCGGACAGAAAGAACTCTCCGACGTTCTCGGAGGCTCTCCGGGAGAACCAGAGTCCGATGAAGAGCGTCAGGAGGAGATAGCCGATGATGAAACTGTAGTCGAGGGCGTTGAGTGCATTCATGGGCTTGGAGGGGATCCGGGGGATTCTCTGCCCCCCGGGTTCATGGGATAATGGCCCTTAGGCCCTTTGAACAGTGGGCTCAGACGTCGATTCTGGAGAGTTCGAGGAAGCTGTCGTACCGGTCTTCGATTTCAAGCATATCAAGCGCTGCAATCTTTTCAGTGCCGAACTTCTCGACGCAGAAGCTGGCCATGGCGCTGCCGTAAAGCACTGCTTTGCGCAGTTCCATGTCGGTCACTTCCCCGCAGCGGGAGAGATGGCCGATGAATCCGCCGGCAAATGTGTCTCCGGCTCCTGTCGGGTCGTAGATGGACTCAAGCGGGAACGCCGGTGCGGCGAAGATGCCTCCGTTGGTGAAGAGGAGTGCGCCGTGCTCGCCTTTCTTGATGATGAGGGTCTTGGGTCCCATCTCGCGGATGATGCGGGCGGACTTGACGAGGTTTGGGTCGCCGCTGAGCAGGCGTGCTTCACTGTCGTTGAGGATGAAGACGTCGACGTGCTTGAGGGTTTCCTTAAGCGCTTCGGGCTTGCCCTCGATCCAGAAGTTCATCGTGTCGAGGATGACCATTTCAGGCTTCTTTATCTGTGTAAGCACCTTCAGCTGCAGTTCGGGGTCGATGTTGCCGAGCACGACGATGCCGGTATCCTGGTACTGGTGGGGGATATGGGGGTCGAAATCCGCGAAGACGTTGAGCTGGGTGTCGAGGGTGTCACGGGTGTTCATGTCATAGTGGTAGCGGCCGGCCCAGCGGAAGGTTTTGCCGTCTTCGATGACCTGGATTCCCTTGGTATCAATGTCCCTGTCGTGCAGAAGCTGGAAGTGTTCTGCCTCGAAATCGGATCCTACCACGCCGACCATCTGGATTTTGTCGGCAAAGTAGCTTGCCGAGAGGGCGATATAGGTGGAGGATCCACCCAGAGTGTTCATGGAACTGCCGAAGGGGGTTTCGATGTCATCGAATGCGAGGGAGCCGACAATGAGTATGGGCATGGTCGAGGGTCGTTTAGTGGTTCGGGTAAAAGTACTCAAGATACGATTTTACGCAGTATGATTCCAAGGTGCCTCAATTTTCATCCGGAAGGAGAAACAGCCTGCACCGGCCGGGCTCCAGGGTGAGTTCGAGCCGGTGGCTTTCCACCCTATACACCTCTCCTGTAAGGAGATCCTCAAGCGCCCCGGACTCTTTTTTGAATTCAATATGGCCTGTTTTTATGCTGCTTGGACAGCTGTTGCCGATAAAGAGCAGCGAGCGGCCTCCGGCCGTCCGCTTCAGTGCAAAGATGGCTTCATCGGAGACGATGGGGATAACGAGGGAGCCCTGCTCTCCGGAGAGTATGATGTCGAGATGGCGGCTTCGCACGTCGAGTACTTTTTTGACGTACCCGTTCAGCGGCTGCAGGCTGTTCGTCCTCTCCCAGTCGAAGCTTGCGGCGCTGAAGAGGGGAAGGGTTTCCGGGGGCCACATGGCGCGGTCTTCATCATTGAAGTTGAGCCCGAGGTTGACCGGACGCCATTCAAGGATCTCCATGCCGGAGTGGATGAAGGGAACGGCAGGAAGGACGGCTGACAGGGTGAAGATGAAGGTCGAGAAGCTTCTTCCTGCCTCCTGTTCACCGTAGCGGAACGGAACTCTGGGGGTGTTGTGGTTTTCTCCGGTCCCGAAAAAGGGTAGGGCCACGCCGGTCTTGTTGAGGAAATTGAGCAGCCCCCTGATATAGATGATGTCGCTGACGACGAAGGGGAACGAGCCGAAGACGGCGTTGAAGCCCTCGTCGCGTATGGCCGGGGTCGGGTCGAAGTTCTCATCCCAGAAGACGAAATCGGGCCTTGTTTTCCGTGCCCGCGTGACGATCTCTTTTTTCAGTGCTGCCGGCAGTGCGTGGCCCATGTCCATCATGGCGCCGTCGATGCCGTACTCACGCTGGAAGCGGGGGATGATGCCCGAGATCTCCTCCCAGAGACCGGTGTTGTGGGTTTCAGGGTTTGTGAGCGCGGCATCGTACATGCGTATGGTGTTGTAGGCGATGTAGTCGAACTCCGGAGGTGTATGCATGCGGAGGTAGGTGACATCGGTCCAGGCGGGCTGCCGGTCGTCCGGCGGCCAGTCGGAAAACGCGCTGGCGATTCTGCATGCTTCACCGTCGGCATCGATTCCCCTATACCCGCCTTCCTTTTGGGGCTCGGCCGTAACGGGGTGGCGGGCGAACTGGTTGCGATAGCTTTCCGAAGGGGCAGGGAGGCCTTCCATCTCGTGGCGGTCGACGAGGCTGTAGATCTCGTTCAGGGTATCCTGCTGAAAGTGCGGCGGGCCGTAGGATTCCGGGGGAACGCTCTCTTTCAGCCAGTAGAACCACTCTGGATGTTCCCCTATCCAGCGGCTGTCGACGGAGGCAGTACGGAAGACGAACTCCAGCACCACGTGCATGCCCTGAAGGTGTGCGGCCTCAATGAATGCCTTGAGGAGGGTTTCGGGCTGGAGTCCGAGAGCTGGCTCAGCCAGCATCGGGTCGAGCCGTAGCGGATCCTGAACGGCGTAGGGGGAACCGAGGGTGCCTTTCCTCTCTTTTTCGCCTATGGTGGTGAGAGGGAGCAGGTAGATGGTATTGGCACCAAGTTTTTTTATATAAGGAAGCATTGCGATCGCCTTCAGGAGCGTGCCGGTCTCCCTGAAGCCGGAAGCGAGGGGCTCCGGGGCTATCCGGCCGTCCCCGTCGTGATCGAAGGCGCAGCCGAAGCGCACAAAGAGGTTGTAGACGACGGCTTCCCGGTGCCAGTCGACGGCTGTGTCCGCTGATGGGGAGGCCAGCAGTTCCCCAAGCTGCTCCAGATGCCAGAGGACCGGATCTACTGCGATTGCTCCGGGTTGTTCATCCACCCACATCCGGGGGACGCGGTAGCTGGATGATTCCGGGGCGGGGGAGAGGGCCCGAAGGGCGCTCTGGACAATCTCTAAATGCTCTCTATGCACGATGGGGGCTGTTGTATATGAATTGAATATCAGTTCTGGTTGAATATCTGTTCCTGTTCAGTGCATTGTTGGCACTGACGGAATGAAATGTAGCAATTCTCATGAGGAATATCAGACTGCGCGTAGAATATGACGGTACTCCGTATGCAGGATGGCAGCGCCAGCCGGGCGGCATCGTGACCGTACAGGGGGAACTGGAGGCGTGCCTCAGCCGTATCCTGCAGGAGAGGGTCAACCTTGCAGCAGCCGGCCGTACCGACCGGGGCGTGCATGCCCTCGGTCAGGTGGTGAATTTTCAGACCGCCTCATCGCTTGAGCTACAGCGTATCGCGCATTCACTCAACTGCCTCCTGCCGGATACCATCAGGGTTGACTGCCCTCAGGAAGTAGACATGGAGTTCCACGCCCGGTTCAGTGCTGCCGAGCGTCAGTACCGTTACTTTCTCATGGAAGAACCCTCGGCCGTTTTCGGACGTTTTGCCGGCTGTTCGTCCAGGCCGCTTGACCTACCCCTCATGCACTCTCTTGCCGTAACCCTCAAGGGCATCCATGACTTCAGCGCTTTTTCGCGTGAGGACCGGGACGGAACGGGCAGCCTGTGCTCGGTCCGCATGGCCGGATGGTACCGCCATCGGGGGTTTCTGGTCTTCCATATTGCGGCCAACCGGTTTCTTCGGAGCATGGTTCGCGGACTGGTGGGCGCGATGATGGACATAGGTGCGGGCCGGCTCGATCCATGCTCCTTCAAGGCGATGCTCGATGCCGATGCCCATGCCCGGAGGGTTCGGCCGGCAGCCGCCTCCGGCCTCTTTCTTTCCCGGGTGGTGTATCCGGATGATTACGGATGCCGGAAGCTGAGATAAGCCGCTTCCGTCGCTTGTAATAATGGGGAACTGTTCATATGTTGATCGGGGGCGTTTCCTTCGTACCCATTAATCTTCCATATACGTTTCCCGTGCCACCTGTGATCATCAGGATCCCTTATGCCCTTCCGGGGCTGTTGCTTCCTTTGCTGCTGCTCCTTCTTGCGCCCATCGGGCGTCCAGCGGCCGCGGCCTCCGCTCCCGATGTGTTCTCGAGCGCCTCGCTCTCGGCGTCGCTCGACAGCCTCATGCAGGCATCATACTTCAGCGACGAGCATTTCGCCGTTCCGTCCGGTACCGAGACGCGTTCAGGATTTCCGCTGCAGTTCGTCCCCCAGTACAGCGATTCGGTCTATGCCGCAAGAATCGAGGCCCTCAACCGTAAAACGCCTTTCAATCTGACCTACAACAACCATGTCAAGGGTTTTATAAGGGTCTATGCGGTTGACAAGCGGATTGCGACGACGAAAATTCTCGGACTCACCCGCATCTATTTCCCGATGTTCGAGGCCGCCCTTGCCCGCCACAATGTGCCGGCGGACATGAAATACCTTGCCATCGTCGAGTCGGCCCTCAATCCCACTGCCGTGTCCCGGGCCGGGGCAAAGGGGCTTTGGCAGTTCATGTACGGAACCGGCAGCCGCTACGGTCTGGAGTCATCATCATTCATCGAGGACCGGTTCAATCCCCGGAAAGCCAGTGATGCAGCTGCACGCCACCTTCGCGACCTCTACAACATATACGGTGACTGGTTCCTTGCTCTCGCCGCATATAATTCCGGACCCGGAAACGTCAACAAGGCCATCCGGAAAGCCCGGGCAGCTTCGGGGTCATCGGGGAACAGGGATTACTGGACCATATGGCGGTATCTGCCCGCTGAAACCCGCGGGTATGTGCCGGCGTTCATCGCTGTCCACTATATCATGAACTACCACAGGGAGCATAATCTCGAGCCTCTCCTGCCGGGTTTCCTGTACCGTGACATCGAGTCCGTCGAGGTACGCCGCCCGGTCTCCTTCGAACGGGTGAGCCTTACGCTCGGCCTTCCGATCGAGGATCTCCGGTTCCTCAACCCGCAGTACAAGATCGGATTCGTCCCGGCAGGGAACACGGCAAAAGGGGAGCTTCGCATCCCGGAGCAGTATGCCCGCGTCTTCTCCGACCGTGAAAACGACCTCTACGATCCCGTCGTGACCGCACTCGATATCCCGGAGGGGATAACTGATACAGCCGAGGTTGTTCCGGATGTTTCCCCCCTGCAACCTTCTCCCCCGGCCCGCATCACGACCCACAGGGTTGCAAAGGGGGAAACTGCGGCCTCCATCGCACGCCGTTATGGAATAAGCATACGGGAACTTGCTGCACTTAACGGCCTTGGCGGCAGGATGCTGATCCAGCGCGGTCAGCGGCTCAGCATCGCCACCACGGACACAGGGAGCCGGAAGAATTCCGGCAGGGATGTGCGCTACCACAGGGTGAGAAGGGGAGAGACCCTTTCGGACATCGCCTCAGAGTACCGGATAAGTGTCCGACGTCTGGCGGAGTGGAACCGGATCTCCAATAAGAAAATCATCCGAACCGGACAGAAACTTCGGGTGTCTCCCTGAATCACTTCCTCCTGTCAGGGAGGTAATAAGTTGCCGAGGTGGTGTTCAGATTAATTGATTAATTTATTATCTTTAGCCTTTTCATGTTTGCATGGCGGCAGACGGCATGTGGTGGACACAGCTTGGGGACACAGCTTTTTCAATAATTCCTTAAATGAGAATCATTAAATCGTATGCGTAATATCATTTTTACCGGAAAGGGCGGCGTTGGTAAAACCTCAGTTGCTGCAGCCACGGCTCTCAGAGCTGCTGACATGGGGTACAAGACCCTCATCATGTCCACCGACCCGGCTCACAGCCTCGGTGACTCACTCGACGTCACGCTCGGACCTTCTCCCGTCAAGGTTGCTGAAAACCTCTGGGGTCAGGAAGTCAGTGTGTTCGGCGACCTCAATCTGAACTGGGACGTCGTCAGGGAGCATTTTGCCCAGCTGATGGAGTCGCGCGGTGTCGAAGGCGTCTACGCCGAAGAAATGGGCGTTCTGCCCGGCATGGAAGAGCTGTTCTCTCTCTCCTACATCAAGCGCTACAATGAAGAGCAGGCCGATTTCGACCTTCTGGTCGTCGACTGCGCGCCGACCGGCGAAACCCTCCGCCTCCTCTCGCTTCCCGAGACATTCGGCTGGTTCATCAAACTCATCCGCAACGTCGAGAAATATATGGTGAAGCCGGTCATCAGGCCGCTCTCCAAAAAGATCAAGAAGATCGACGATTTCGTCGCACCTGAAGAGGTCTACGAAAAGGTCGACAACCTCTTCTCTTCGACCGAAGGCATCATCGACCTGCTTGCCGACGGCAGCAAGTCCACCGTCCGCCTCGTCATGAACCCCGAGAAGATGGTCATCAAGGAGTCCATGCGTGCACTGACCTACCTGAACCTCTACGGCATCACGGTCGACAGCATCACCATCAACCGGATCATGCCGGATCACACAGAGGACCCCTATTTCAAGAAATGGCGTGCCATCCAGCAGCATTACATCGAGCAGATCAAGAGCGCGTTCGCCCCGATTCCGATTGCAGAGGTTCCGCTGTTCGAGGGTGAGGTCGTGGGTCTCGAGATGCTCCGCAAGGTCGGCGAGAAAGTATATGGTGAGACCAACCCGCTTGAGATCCTCTTCAAGGAGAACCCGATCGACATCAAGAAGGTATCTGAGGGTCATTACAAGGTTCGCGTCCGTCTTCCGTTCATGGACCACATGGGTCTTGAGCCGAAGATTCTCAAGCTCGGCGATGACCTTACCATCCGTATCGGCGACTACCAGAAAATCGTTGCCCTGCCGATCTTCCTTGCCGGCATGGAGTCCACCGGTGCCTCGTTCGAGGACAAGTGGCTCAGCATCGATTTCTCCAGGCCGGAATAAGCCCCCATGCATCCCGGGCCTCCGGGGTGCACTTTTCTCTAAAAGCCTGCCGTACTCCGGTGGGCTTTTTTTATTGGGTGCGGCCCAGTACAGGCCCACTCTTGGTGTTGAAACTCATCCTGTGGGTTGAGCTCGGCGAACGACGAGGGGCGCAACGGAGTCTCTTATAAGAGAAGCAACAGTTGACTGGCATTGTCTGCCGTAGACTGTCTGCCGCGCTGTATCGAGTGTAGTGTATTCTTGTGACGGGTGGTATAATGAAGGACTAAAGTAACTCTTATGTCTTTTCCCCATTACCCTGCCGCACGTTTAGTGTCAGCTCCGAGTCTTGGAAACTCTTTATATGGACGACGGTGTAGTTGCATTGCGGTTCCTCTGACCCCCATTTTTCTTCTTTTGCTTCTTTTCGCCTCTCCCGGTATGCTTCATAGTGCGACTGAGACTGAAGTGCTGGGCCGTTCCATCAGGAACGCAGCCCTCACCGGATATCCGGACGGCAGGGAAGCCCCGGCTATCCTGCAGAGCAGCATCAAGCGTGATGTCATCCTCACTGTTCTCTGGCAGGTGTCCCGTTCAGGGCTCAATTTCAAGGCGTCAGGCGCTTATCGGTGGGGTGGCCTGGAATTTGATTTTGCGTCCGGAAAAAGTGTCGTCGGTATTGAATCAGTACAATTGCAGGGTTCAGCCCCATATGGATCAGTCTCAAACACGGGGAGGAGAGGAGCCGGCACTCCATCGGGGAGAGCGTCTTTGGAGGAAAGGCTAACCATGTGACCCTCCCCGATTCGCTGTAAGGACTGCAACCCTAAGGGCGCATATTCGCCGGACGACGGATGAAAAGTTTGTACATGGGCAGGTTTTCGCACTGGAATGAAGGAGTCGTCATGGACTTTTTCGAGAAGTATTTCCGCTGGTATAACACGGAGCACTACCATTCACGCATCGGATATGTGACCCCGGAACAGATGCATCAGGACCTTGCAGCAGGGATTATCGCTGAAAGAAAAAGAGCATGGGGAGAGAAGCAGAAACTTCGTAAAATGTACTGGTCAGCAAATCAAACAACCGGAAGCGGGCTGTAGTTTATTGGAAACCCGTTTCGCGACATCACCCAAAAATCGCGCCGATGAATTCTTTGGTGTAGCAGGTTATGGCGGCGCAGTCCGTTGCCATCGTGACGGTAGCCATGGGCGGGGACTTCGTGCAAAACGCCTGTGTTAGTGCGTCTCTCATCGGTATGGGCGTTGGTTCACATCAAACATGATTCGTTATGGAGAAGACACAACATCTCTCCAGTCTTTCCGGCGGTATCGGCCAATCCCGCCTGACTGGGCTGATTGACAGCATTGCTGAGGGCACTTCTGACCCCAT
>NZ_LVWG01000002.1 GCF_001622165.1 Pelodictyon luteolum | reverse complement strand
GGGCTTTCAGCATGGATGGCTTGCAATGACAGAGCCAGAAAAGCCAAACAGTCCTTTCCAGCGCTCTGTGGTTACCGGGCGCTGGATGAGATGGATGTCAGGGCCTGAAGGGTAGTCTTGAACAAATATCGTACACCGCATTCGATACGGCATCTCTCTTCTGCCTTAAGCCGCTTTCGAATTCCTCAGCGCGGCACCATTTCCTGCTCTTTTTCCCGGGCGGGCTTTTCTTTCTGTTGCTTTTTGCCGGTGATGCGGCGCCAGAACTGGTCCCAGGTATGGAAGCGCTCTTTGTAGGAGAGGCTCACGCCCCAGGTTTCGGTGGGTTTCTGGAGGTTGGTGCTGATGAGTTCGCTGGAGCTCTGGCCGTAGGAGCGGTAGGCTTCGGCGGATATTTTGGGGGTGATGCGGTATTCAAGTTTCTGGGACGTGCCGTACTGGCCGAAGAGGGACGACTGCTTGATGTCCGAGGAGCTGCCGGTGCCGATGAAGCGCAGCTTGCCTCCAGTGCCGGGTACATGCATGGCGAAGTAGAGGTCGAGGCCGGTGAGTGCGCCATCCTCTCCGGTGCCGACGTTCAGGTTGAAACTTTCCAATCCGGCAAGGTTGCGAACGGCGCTCGATACCTGCGCGGAAAGCAGCCCGGTGCCGGCTGAAAGGCCGACGCTGGAGGCTGCAATGCCTCCGCCGCCCGCTCCGTTGCTTCCGGGCCGGATATACCACTGCCGTGAGAGCAGCATGGAGATCACGTTCAGTTCGGCGTTCGGGTCGATCTGTGCCGAGTGGCTGCCGAGGGTGGTGGTTGCGGCGTATGGCTGGGCGGTTTCGTTGAGGTAGTATCCCATTGCCACCCGCGGCTCGTTGATGGAGCCGGTGATGGCCAGCAGCAGCTTCACGTTGTCACGCTCGGCAGTGGGCTGGTAGAGGGCGCTGACGAACTTCGAGCCGTAGAGGTCCGTAATGGCTCCGTTTCGTATCTCGTCGTTGTTCCAGCTGATGCGCCCTCCGTCCTCGAGGTCGAAGTTGGAGTTTGAGAACCGGTACTTGCCGCCGACCACCTGCACGGAGCCGAACAGCCGGTACTGCTGGTTGTGCTTGTTGACGGTGAGCGAGAGGTTGTTGACCGTCGTTTCAAGCCCTTCACCACGCAGCCGGTCAAAGATCATGCTGTAGCGCATCGGTTCCTGGCCCGAGAGCTTGAAGTCCCTGATCTCCAGAATGTCGATGAGCGAGTAGTAGAACTCCGCGTCCTTCGGGCGTTTTAATGCCGGCCTGTCTCCGGGCAGCACCGGTTTGGGGTAGCGGGGAACGAACTCGATGAACTTCTCCGCCCCTATATACTTCGTGCTTTCGTTTGCCCCCGAGCGGTAGAGCGAGAATGATGCCTGGTTGACCCGCAGCTCGCCCTCAAGTACCGGTGCGGATATGTCGCCCCGGAGGCGCATGCCGGGGCTTGTGCCCACAATGGTGCCGAACGAGGTTTCGTCCTTCTTGTCTTTCTTGTTGTAGAGCAGGAGGTTGCGCAGCCTTGCGTCTACCGAGATCGCGCCGGGTTCGAGGTTTCGGAGCTGCAGGGCGCCTGAGAGGGTACCGGTTCCTTTGAGTGAATCGCTCAGCTGGAGCTGGCGCAGCTCGAGCTGCCTCGGGGTCACGACGATGTCGCCGTTGAGGGTGTAGGCGACTTCAGTCGGCGCCACCCTGATTTTCGTATTGCGCAGTTCGCTCTGGAGGTAGACTTCGGGTGAGGGGGTGCGGCCTTCGATGCGCAGCGTTGAGGGTACCATGCCTTCAGCGGAGGCAAAGAAGGGGAGGGCGAACTCCAGCACCTCTGCCGACAGGTTCCGGGACTGGAACGATGCCTGTATGCGCTGGCGGTCCGGCACCGCTATACGGAGCGGGAAGTAGTTGAGTTCGAGCGGCACCGTTCCCGAGCCTGTGATGGTGTTCAGGGCGAGGGTGCCGCCACCGGCACCCCCTGCGGCGTTGCTCTCCATCTGGAAGCTGAGGGTGCCCGGGCGGTGGCGGAGGGATGCCTGGAGACGGCCGATCTGGAACCGGTCATAACGGACGTTGCGTCCCTCTACGTCGAGTGTGCTGGTTTTTGATGCGGGACTTCCGCTGATCAAGAGCGAGGCATCGATTGTTCCGGAGAGGGGCGCAAGCGAAGGGTCGAGGGTGAATCGCTGCAGTTCGTCGAGCCGGAACCCCGTAAGGCTGGCTGTGAACGAACCCGGTTCACGGCTTGAGAGGTCACCCTCAAGCACCAGCTTCTGTGTGCCTTTAGCGACATTGAACCGGTTGAAGCGCAGTGCGGAGCGCTCAACCAGCACCTGCGGGGTGCCGGCGGTCGACCATATGCCGGAGCTGTCGGCCAGAGAGAGGCGGTTGACTGACAGCCGGTAGGTTCTGCCGCTGCGTACCGCCGCCACATCGAGCGTGATCCGCCCTCCCGGTTCGGGCACATCCATATCAAGCTTCAGGTCTAAGGTGGATGCGGCGTAGCGGAGGGAGAACGAAGCGGAGCCGATCTTACGGCCGAGGGTTTCTGCTTCACGGGTCCTGCCGGTAAGCGAGAGGCTCTCAGCCCCGCTTCCATCGCACTCCAGCTGTGCCTGCACATTCAGTCCGCTGATGGAGAGGGCGCTGCTGTTCCTGCCCGTCGGCAGTTTTCCCCCTGAACCGGAAAGGATGGTTGGTACGTCGATCGATGATGTGACCGAGCAGAGGCCTGCGGCGGACAGTGCACGCCCCACCGCACTTCCCCTGAACGACAGGTCTCCAAGAGGCAGGAACAGCTCGAGCGGGGCGCTCTCTTTCACATTGATGCTGTAGTTGAGGATGAAGGGTTTTTTCAGCACCGGGTCTGCCTTGAGCGGCGGGGGCGCGGCGCCTGACCAGATGTTCTCCTTTGCTGCTTCGCGTGTAATGCCCGCAGCTGCGTACTGGCTGAGTGCTGCGAGCTGCTGCACCGAGTAGTTGCCCTGCAGCTGCAGGTCCATGAAGTCGCTCGAAAGGGTAATCTCGGAGGCCCCGTCCGACTGGGCAACTTCGGCGCTGAGGCGGGAGCCGTCCTGGATGCGGAGGCCGTTCAGGGATGAGGGCGTGAAGCGGACGGAGAGGGCGAGGTTGAGGCTGGAGGGGTCGAACCCCTCGCCTTTCAGCGCAATCACGCCGCCGAGGTCGGTGCTGTAGGTGCTGGAGGGCAGGAGGCGGGCCATATTGATGCCCTCCAGGGTGCCGCCAAGGCTGTAGGCCGGGTTTGCGGTGCTGAAGTTCATGTTCCCTTCGAGCGAGAGGCCGGTGGACTCTGCACCCTTCATCTCCACGCTGTACTGCAGGTTCCTGTTTCGGTAGTCCGCCCGGATGAGGCCCGACTGAACCTGCTGGCGGTGCCACAGTGACTCGCCGAGCACCACCTCGGCTTTCATGTCCTCAATGCCTTCCCTCGACTGCGTCCCCTCAATGGTTCCCTTCAGGGCGATGCGGCTTTTTATGCCGTCCATCTGGACGAGCCGGTGCGGCTCGAACTCCCGGAGTTCAAGTGTGCCGGCGTAGTGCACCCCGCTGTTCGGGGTTGTTGTGGCCGTCGCCTCGAGTGATCCTTTTCCGGCTCCGGTCGTAAAGGCTACATCGGTCTTGACGGCTGTCAGGTTTCCCTCGGCCTTGCCGGTGAACGACACACCGCCTGATTGCTCTGCAATCTGGCGCACGGTTCCTTCCGGTGAGAGTGCTGAGAGGAACGGTGCGCTCACCTTCGAGCTGTCGATCGTGATGGTGTAGGCCAGCGCTTCCCTGTCCTGCAGGTTCATGAAGCGGCCTTTCAGCTTCAGGCGGCTTCCGTTGTGGGTGGCAAGAAGGTCGAGCAGCTCGGCTTCGCGGGCGTTGCCTTTCATATTGCCTTTAAGGGTATAGGTGCCTTTGGGGAGCTGAACCCCGGGCGCCAGCATTGCGATGTCGTCGGTGTCCAGCAGGATCTCCTCCACGTTCACGAACGAACTCCCCGTCTGGAGGGCATGCTCGGGGTCGAAGTGGCGCAGGTCAATGGCGTCGAGTGAGAGGGAGAGGGTTGCCCGGCTCTTTCCTCCGGCGGCTTTCAGGCCTATCACCTCGGCCCGCTTATCGGTAATGAAGAACTGTCCCGACCCTTCCCGGAGGGTAAAGCGTTCACGGGGAAGTGTGAAGCGGAGCTGCTCAAGGGATCCCTTCAGGAGCTTTTCCTGCAGGGTGAAGTTTGAGAGGCGGAGGTCGAGGTTCCGGGCGGTAACGGCTGCCATTGCAGTGCCGGAGGCGGCAAAGGGCGTGTAGGATACTGCGGCATTCTGGAGCCGGAGGCGGCGGCAGGAAAACTCCTGCAGTCCCGGCTTTGTGGAATCGGGCTGGCGGGGAGTGAAGATGACGGCAAGGTTGAGTTTTCCGTTCTCGCGCTCAGTCACTCTTGCAGTGAGGGAGTCGGCGCTGATTCTGCGGAACCGGAGGACGGTGATGTCCTTTTGCAGAAGGGGAAGGAAGTTGATGCGCGCCGAAACCCGCGACGCAGAGAGTGCGGGAATGCGTTCTCCGGGCTCATAGATCCGGGGACGGATGAGGGTCACGCGGTTCGGGAACTTGAGTTCTACCCCCTCAAGCTCAAGCCGCCCGGTCAGTTCCTTGTTGAAAAGGGCCGTACCGGCTTCTTTCGCCCAGTGGTTGAGTACGCCGCTGTTGAGCACTATCGCCAGAAGGAGCGAGAGCAGGAGGAGGAGTGCGGAGAGTGCCGCCAGAATCCGTATTGCAAGCTGTTTAAGGTGTTCCACCCCGGTCCCCTCCGCCCCTGGCGGTCAACTGCCGCTCTCCGGCGTATGCGGCAACTATCCGTTCGATGATGCCGGTGGTGGAGCGGCCCTCAAGCAGCGGCACGTTCAGTACGCTGCCCCCTTGGGCAAGCACCGCTTTGGCGCCCGCAATGTTTTCCACCGCCCAGTCGGCTCCTTTTACAAGGATGTCCGGCAGGAGCAGCCCTATCAGCTCTTCAGGGGTGTCTTCATCGAAAAGAGTGACGGCGTCGACCGCCCGGAGCGCTGAGAGCACCGCAGCGCGGTCCTCTTCACTGCATACCGGCCGCAGGGGGCCTTTAATCCGCTGTACCGAGGCATCGCTGTTCAGTCCTATGATGAGCCGGTCTCCAAGCCTCCTCGACTCGGTGAGGTAACCGACATGGCCGGCATGCAGGATATCAAAACATCCGTTCGTGAACACCACCCGCAGCCCTTCCCGCTGCCACTCCTTGACCTGGTCACGCGCATCGAGGCGCGTGAGAAGCTTCGCCTTGTAGTCACCCATTACATTCAGCCCTCTGCATCGTTTGGCTCTCAAATTCTAATCTATAGTATAATGCATATTTTTCTGGAAATGCTTCAGCCCAAAAAATGTTCCCCGGATTCTCCCAAAAGACTGTAGCCTCGTGGGATGTCGTTCCCGCAGAGAGCGCTAAGAGCAGATTCTTCTGCATCGTTTGCTTCGATGGTTCTTTTCATCTCGTGTTGCCGGTTGGGTAACCTGAATTCCCGAGACTTTATAACTATGCCGCGCTTTCTTCAAGGAAGGGAATGTCGAGAGCCTTGAGTATCTGGCGTTGAGGCTTGGTCAGTTCGGTCAGGATGTGGCCGTAATCCCGCTTTCCGTCCAGATAAATATCAAGGTAGAATGAATGGTGCCCTTTTGTCAACATACCTCTTCAGCACCCGTTATCGCAGAATGATCCTCATAGAGCATGTCCTGTCCTGTGTTCCCAGTCAATTCCGTATATCAATGGGGCAACAAAAACCAGAGCCGTTCCGCCACCAAATACGAACAGGAACCCTTCATACGCAAAGGATGCAATAGCTGCGACTACTTGAGTTACGAACCAATCCTTTTCAATAAAAGACGGATCGATTCCTGTAAGCAGCGCCAGTTCGTCAAACTCTTCCTGCTCAGGACGCACGTTCATAGCTGACAAAGGCCCCCCGATAACCAAGCTTCCGGCTAATGCGCCCCTTCACACCGATCAGACGCCCGGTAGGAACCTGTGTTGTCTCTCCGGCATTGTAGGCGTTTTCAAGACGGGATGGAAGCGTTTCAATTCCCAGACGCTGCAGAGCTTCTTTGGCGATAACAGGCAATGGAGCAACGGGAACCGGCTCACCATTGATCGGCGACTTTTTCGCCTTGACATAAACACCATACCCCAGGCGAATCAGCTGCCCCTGTTTCGTCAACGTCCTGAGCACCCTTCCAACCTGGTCATAGTCGCTGATGTCACGGAAGTCATCACGGATAAAAACCGATGCTTTCGTCCGCGCCACTCTCGCAGTAATTCTAGCGCCTACCGTTCCCTTCCTACTCATTTTAAATAAAGGTCTTAATCAATCAAAAATACGACACATCCTCAACACAAATATACGACACTTCCAACCTAGCGGCAAAGGAAAGAAAGCAAGAATCCTTCCTATACATCCTTAAATTCCCGAGACTTTATAACAAAGGCCTATTTGCGCATAACAGTCAGTTTCTCAAAGAATTATCGGGGACATAGTTATAAATCAGCCGGGAATTAAGGTGGGTAAGGGTTCTTGAATATTCCGTTCGTTCTTGTTTCTATATGAGTTTGTATTCATGATAAAAGTCATTATTATACAAATATTTGTTGAAAACGGCCTAATATGATGAACTATGCTGCGCTCTTTTACTCTTGAGAACTTCCAGTCGTTTAGAGATTCTGTCCGGATCTCGCTGGAGCTGAACGGCCATCCCCCCGAGGACGGCAGGTCCGTTGGTCTTGCAGACGGTACCCGTCTGTCAAAGGCTGTCACCATCATCGGACCAAATGCGAGCGGGAAGACCGCTCTGCTCAAGTCCCTGGTTTTTGTGGACTGGTTCGTCAGGCACTCCTTCCAGGCAAAGCCGGACGAACCGATTCCCCTTTTTGCGCATTTTTCCAGAGAGTCCGAGCCCAGCACGTTCGAGGTTTCGTTCCAGCTGGACGGACGGGAGTGGCGTTACCGGTTGCGAGCTTCAAGGGAGCGGGTGTATCACGAGTCACTCTACTCCCGTCAGACCCGTTCCTTCTCCTATGTCTTTGTCCGCGACTGGAGTCCCGGGAAGAAGGGGTATGTAGTCAAGCAACGTCAGTTCGGCCTCCTCGGAAAGGAGGCCGGGAAAGTGCGCGAGAATGCATCGCTGATTTCGACAGCCGCCCAGTACGAAGTGCCTCTTGCACTGCGGCTGCTGTCAGCAAACGTCTGGAGTAATGTCCATGCATTTGGTCGGCTGGGGGCGGATCATAATCAGCTACTTCTGGCATCGGATTTCTATGCCGGCAATGCCAACTTCAAAACTCGGATGGCAGCCCTTCTGCACGAGTGGGATTTCGGCCTCATCGATGTGCAGATTGAGAAACAGGCGGTGAGGGATGAGGGCGGCACAGTCAAGGAGATCAATGTTCCGTTCGGCGTGCACCGGGTCGGAGGGAGGGAGCATCGCCTGATGTTCCTGCATGAGTCCAGCGGTACCCAAGGGGCGTTCGTTCTTCTCTCCCGCATTCTCCCTGCCCTGCAGTATGGGGGGCTGGCTGTCATCGACGAGCTTGAGGCTGATCTCCACCCCCATATGCTTGCCCCTCTCCTTGACCTTTTTTTCTCGCCGGCAACGAACCCGCACCATGCACAGATCCTGTTCACAAGCCACTCGATTGAGGTGTTGAGCCTGCTTCACAAAGCTCAGGTCGTGCTGGTGGAAAAGGATGATGAGGGCGTGAGCGATGCTTGGCGCTTGGACAGCCTCAAGGGCGTTCGTGCTGATGACAACCTGTACGCCAAGTACATGGCAGGCGCCTATGGCGCCATTCCACAGCTATGAGGATGGGGGTCCGACGACAACAGCGGCAGGTCAGAAAAACCCTGCTTGCGGTTGGTGAAGGGGACTCTGAGGTTGCTTTTCTCACGCATCTTCGTGATTTGTATTGTTCCCGGAGGGAAGGGGTCAGTGTGAGCGTACGCAATGCCCATGGAAAAGGGCCCGAGCATGTCATCGGGTATGCCGTGAAGCTGAGTCAGCGCTTTTGTTACGATGCATGTGTCGTGTTGCTTGACACCGACATTGAATGGGCCGACCGGGTAACAAAGAGCGCACGAAAATCCGGCATCGAAATGGTCGGTTCTATGCCATGCCTTGAGGGGCTGTTGCTTGCGATTCTCGGCCACCGTCCGCCAGAACGGTGTCTGCAATGCAAGAAACAGATTGAGAAATTGCTCGACCTTGACCTGATGGAGCGTCAGAGTTATGCGGGTAGTTTTTCAAGGCCCGTGCTTGATCTGTCGAGGAAGGGGATTGCCGAGCTGGATCGACTGCTGAGGTGTTTTGAGGGATGTTGAATAGATCAAAGCGTTCCGGTTCATGTTATCGTCTCTATTGAGGAGCATCATCGTGCTGTTCGATCAGCCTTTTTTTCTGGAGGATGATGAGCGGGATGCCGAGCAGTTCGGCAGCCTTGGACGGGGTTATGCATCCTTCGCCCGGCGCACGCCACACAAACAGTTCGAAGAACTGCGAGGATTCTTCGGCCAAGGGCGGGCCCGGCTCCTTCTTTCGCCAGCCCCTGGCCGAAAACTGTTTGATCTGCTTCGTATAGACCGCATCAGTAATGATTTCGCACTGACGGGCCCGCATCAGCCAGCCCAGCATCGACAGGCCGAATTCATGCTTGAGTTTCAGTAACTCCTGCCATTCTATTTTCAAGCGCTCTTTGCCAAGAAGGAACTGTACCGAGGAACGGGGGGCAAGAAACGCACCTGCGAAGCGGTCGCATGCATTCTCTTCATCAATTCCGCCGCGAAGGCGCCCTGAGAGCAGCCTGTGACCGAGCTCGTGCGCAAGGGTAAAGCGCTGGCGGTCGCCCGGCCACCGTCGGGAAATAGCGATGAGGGGATATGTCCGCCCGGAAGCGGTGTGCGCTTCGGCGGTGAACCCGGAAAACCAGGGGGTCGTTCTCATTGAGCATTATGACGATGAATCCGAGGGCCTCAAGGCCGCCGCACAGGTCCGCAATCGGATCAATGCCGAGCTTCCACTCTTCTCGGACGGCTTCGGCGGCTGCTTCGATTTGTAGCGGGTCGTCGATGTATGGCCTCACCCCTTCAGGTACTGTGAATGTGGGGATGGGCGGTTTAGGAAAGGCGTCGAGTAGCCGGACCCATCGTTCGGCGCGTTCGATGACTTTGAGCCGGGTGGTATCCCTGGCTGTTTTACCGAAGGTGGAGCGTTTCGGGAACTCTTCGTGACGGAGGGTCACGGACGACGTGCGGAAAAAGTATTCGGTACGGACATTGCACGCCTCGGCCAGTGCGAGCAGCTGCGATGAGGATGGGGTTATGACCCCTCGCTCGTATTTCTGGATGGCGGTATCTGAAACGCCCACCTCTGCACCCAGCTGCAGCAAGGTCAGTCCGGCTATCTGCCTTGCCTGCCTGATGCGTTCTCCGATCATCTTTCCTCCCCGTAGAAAGGTTTGAGCTCTCGTTGAGTTTAGAAAATATTTAAACCAACCCAGCAACAACGAGGGTAATGCCAAAGGGTACTATGGAAAGGTCTTTCCGCGATTCGGTTGGCGCCCCCTGGATCGGTGAAGCGTCCTTTGTCGTGATTTGTTGCAGTACGGCCATGCAACGTTGGGATTTGTCGCTTTTATTGTTCTATCATGCCCGACATGTCGTAAAATTCAGTGTATATGCATCGCGAGGCCAGGGTAAACACCATTGAAAGCCTGTTCTCCGGCTGCACAGCCATATCCGGATGAGGGCGTGTGGTCTGGTGGTTATGCAGAGAGATGGATTTCATGGTTCGTGCAGAGAGAGAGAGAGAGAGAGAGAGAGCAGTCTCTTCGGCCTCCAGAGCGGCAGGTCCCGGTTGTTCTGGATTTCCATACAGATCGTCGTATCTTTCAAGGCGTTTTCAAGCCGAAGCATCAACCCCGCCGGCCCCGTGCTTATTGCCGGCACCAACCTGCTATTACAGATGGCCATCATCCCGTTTCCCGGATTTTCTCCGGAGGCTGCGGCATGCTGGGACTCCGTTCCCCCGGAATTTCAGGAGCAGATTCTTGCCCATGTCTTCTGCACGAACTGCCGGAAAGGCGTTCCCATCGTCGGGTATTCCGGCTCAATGCTCGCCGGAGACCTCCTCCTGAAGGGGCGCTGCGGGGTGTGTGGCCATGAGGTTGCCCGTCTGCTTGAGGGGCCCTTCAGTGATCCGGAAATTCCTTTTGGCACCACGTTCAGAGAGCCCACTGATCGTTATTACCTTATGCGCATCACCCTGCAGGACGTCCAGCCGGAGATATGGCGTCGTTTCATGGTGCCCGGGAGCATCACGCTCGACCGGCTGCACGATGTGCTGCAGGTCGTCATGGGATGGGATGACTATCATGTGCATCAGTTCACAATCGGCAGGACGTGCTTTATGGAGCACCTCGACCCGGAGGATCCGGGCCGCCCTCTTGACGAAGCGGGCTATCGGCTGCAGGACCTCGTGCGCCGCAAAGGGCGCCGGTTCAGCTACATCTATGATTTCGGGGACTATTGGGAACATGAGCTCACCCTTGAGCACAGCCGTTTCGAGCCCCGGGGCATCCATTACCCCGTCTGGTGCCTGGAGGGCGAGGGGGCGCCCCCGCCCGAGGATGTCGGAGGACCTGACGGCTTCAGCGAATTCTGCCGGGTGATGGCCGATCCCCGACACCCGGACCATGAGCAGTTCAGGGTGTGGTACGGCGAGCGCCAGCAGCCGGGTGGGGGTTTTGACAGGGCGAAGGTAGATATCCTTCAAATCAACGACCGGCTGGTGGATTACCAGCGGTGGACCCGCGACCGGCAGCTGCCCCGGGGGGAGTGGGAGATATGAAAAGGGGGCGGATGGCCACTTGATAGAATCGCGGGTAGAGGGTGAGCGGTTCAGGAGCAGTCATTATTGGTTCCTTTCCGGTCCCTTTCCGGTCCCTTTCTGGGACCTTTCTGTTCCCTTTATGGAACATTAATCTGCCCTTTGGTTCTGTACTGTATCTGTTGCCGGCCCTGCTGTTGGTTTTTTTGTCCTGTATATTGCGGGATGGTCATTGCGGAATGTCCATTGCGGGACGTTGTGCCAGATTGATTTTTTTCAACATAATGCTTGAGGTGAGGTGCGTATGGTGGTGTATGAGGTCCGTGTATCGCTGCTCGGTGCAGAGCCCGCGGTGTGGCGGCGGATCAGGATTCCCGATGACGCTCATCTGGGTCTTGTCCATATGGTGATTCAGATGGTGATGGGGTGGGAGAACATGCATCTGCATGAGTTTGAGGGCGGCGAAGAGAGCGAGAGGGTGCGGTATGGTCCGATTGACGGTGATGAGGACAGTCCGGATGTGCTTGATGAGCGGGAGTATCTCCTGTCGGATCTGCTCCGCGAACCGGGTGACCGGTGTCTGTACTGTTATGATTTAGGTGATGACTGGCAGCATGAGGTTGTGCTTGAAAAGGTATCGGAAATCGGGGAGGATGATGATCCGCTCTGGTGCCTTGGTGGCAGCGGGGCGTGCCCGCCGGAGGATTGCGGGGGGGTGCCAGGGTATCTTATGCTGCTTGAAAGCTTTAAGGATGTTTTGGATGAAGATGAGCATAAAGCGGCAGTGCAGCTGCTTGGCGAGGGGTTTCAGCCTGAGGCGTTTGACTGCAGTGTATTCAATGATCAGGTGAAGAACAGGTTTTCGGGCTCCCGTATGAGAGCCGTTGCTGAGGTTGAGCCGGGAGAGGAGTTTTTGATGGAACTTCAGGAGTTTCTTTCTTCGGATGCGCTTCCTGAAGGGGCGATGTCGATGCTTGCGCTTGACGGGCTGTTTTCGGCGCTTGCCGTTCATCCGGTAACCATCATGCCGAGCAGGTGGCTGCCGCTGGTGTGGGATATGGAGGCTTCAGGCCGGCAGCCGGATTTTGCTTCGAAGGCGGAGATGGAAAAGGGGATGGGGCTGATCTACGCATACTTCAACGCAGTGGTGCGTCAGCTCACCAATGATCCTGACAATTACCTGCCGTTATGTGAGAATCTGCAGTTTGAACCGGGTGAAGAGCGGATGCAGGCGGCAGTGGACTGGTCGGCCGGGTTTCTGCTGGGCACAATGATTGATGAGGATGTGTGGACGCGGACCTATGGCGATGAGGAGGGACGGCGGGTGATGACGCCTTTTGCCCTGCTGTCGGGGGTGTTTGACGAGGAGTCCGGGGTTGATGAAAATGAGATGCTTGCCATGAAAGAGGAGCTGATTGACGAGTTGGGCGGGTGTGTGCTGGACCTGCAGGAGTACTGGCAGCCGTGGCGTGAGGCATATCTTGCTGAGCAGGGCTTGAATCGGACGGTACGGGGCAGCCGGCAGCCGGGTCGGAACGACCCCTGCCCCTGCGGGAGCGGGAAGAAGTACAAGAAGTGCTGTGGCGGGGGAGACGGTGGCTGAGGGGTGTCCGGCACGGTGGCGCGCATCTCTTCTGAACAAAAACACTACGGGATGATGATGGATATTGAGTCGATGCTCCAGGGAGCAGGCAGGGATGAGCTGGTGGCCATGGTGGCGGGGCTTGCCCGCGAAGTTCCGGGGGTAGCCAGGTGGGTCCGGGACCGTGTTCAGCTGGAAAGCGGCAGCGTTGGACCGCTTGTTTGCGCCTTGCAGAAGGAGATCCGCGGGTTGACTTCCCTTGACGCGTGGTCGGATTACCAGGACTGCGGCGAATCGCTTCCCGATTATTCCCATGTTGAATTGCGCTTCCGGGCTCTTCTTGAGCGGGGGCATGCTGATGCGGTTCTGGATCTTGGCCGTGAACTGCTGCAGAGAGGCACGGTACAGGTCTCGAACGCCCATGATGAGGGCGAGACGGCCATGGGGATATCGGACTGCATGCGCTTGGTGCTGAAGGCACTGCCCGACACCAGGCGCTCGAAGCTTGAGCAGCTGTCATGGCTCTTTGAGGCCCTTTATGAAGATGAATGCGAACTGCTTTCGGGTGTGGACGTCCTGCTTGATGATGCGCGCTACACCGCACCCGTCTGGCACGACCTTGGTGCTGTGCTTGAAGAGCGGCTGCGGGATATGTCGGTTCCGGAGTTCGACCGGTGGCGGGAGAGAGACCTGCGCACCGTGGTGGTCAGGCAGTTGATGGACGCGTACCGGCGGGCCGGTGAAGGCGGCAGGATCATTCCTCTGCTTGAGGCGGAGGCCGATGCCACCTGGGAGTATGATGCCCTTGTCAAGCTTCTGCTTGAGGCCGGTGACACAAATCGGGCGCGGCACTGGTGCAGAGAGGGATATATGCGGACCTTCAAGGATGCGCCCGGCATCGCCGCAAAGCTCCAGCGGCGGCTTCGGGAACTGGCGGAAATGGAGGAAAACTGGCTCATGGCGGCTGCCTACCGGGAAAAGGACTTTTTCGAGCGCCCGGGGGTGGAGGCGTTCAGGGAATTGCATAATGCGGCGGAGGGTGCGGGTGTCTGGCCGGCTGTCCGGGACTCTGTGATGGGATATCTGTTGAACGGACGCTGTCCCGCTTTTTCCGTTATGGAGCATGGCGCATGGGTGCTGCCTGAGCCGGAGACCGGCCGGGCGGTTGTTCCTGAGAGCCGGGGCCCCCGGTCGTTTCCGAACCGGAACCTCCTGATTGAAATCGCCATCTATGAAAAGCGTAATGATGACGCGGTCGCACTGTACCGGGATCTTTGCGGGCACGGGGGCTGTTACAGGGGCATCTGTGAACAGGTTGCCGATGCTGTGGCCGTAACCCATCCGGATCTTTCGCTCTCGATATGGCGCCTTATCATCGACAACCTGATTGGTGAGGTGAAGCCGAAGGCCTATATGGAGGCTTCCGGCTCTATGCTGAAGATGCAGAGGGTCTATAGGGATACAGGTCGGCAGGAAGAGTGGACTGCAATGCTCAAGGAGCTTCGGTTGCGGCACAAGGCAAAGCGGCGCCTGATGGAGGTGCTTAATGAGGTTGAGAAAGATGTTGAGAAAAGCGGGGGGCCGGCGTGACGTCGATTGCATGGCGATACCGCCCTCACCCTTCCGCTGTGTGACTGGTTCATGAAACGGAATATGCCCGGCGATCCCCGGCAGACCCGGACCTTCCTGCCCACACCGCGCCGCATTGAAAGGGGCATTCCGTCCGAATGCGTTGGTTCAGTTGTAAGAGTATATGATATGTGTATGAGATATATATAATTCTTCGCCCTGTTAAGGATTTGTGGCTGTATGTGATGTATTACTAAACAGAAAAAACGCAGTTTATGGATTTATGGTAGGACAATTACGCGCTATTGCATATATTTTATTCCTAACGGTAGAACCGACAAGACCGTTGTCGGGGCTTGATGCGTCGCTGTTTTGACGATGTATTCCATAGTAATTTTCAATGTTTCGGCTGTGGCTGAAGCAAGCGAAGCTGTATATCCGCTTCTCCTCTTCCTCTTTCCACTCTCCACTCAACAACAGCATCTCCTATGTCCGACACGCTTGTCCCCGCCAATAATCCCCAATTTCAGCGCCCCGATCCCTACGACGATGAAATCAGTCTCCTTGACCTCGCCATTACCCTCGCAAAGCACAAGAAACTTATCCTTGGCCTGCCGATTGCCGTGGCCGTCATTGTTGCTGCGGTGACCCTGTTCATGCCTGCGACCTATACGGCTACGACCAAGCTGCTGCTGCAATCAGGTGAAGGTGTATCAAAAGAGATTTTCGTTTCCCTCATGCAAAGCCAGCCGATGGGCGACAGCCTCGTTGCACGGTTTGATCTGCAGAAGGCATACGGCGTTACGAGCCTGCGTGATGCAAGAGCGGTGCTTACGGCGGCCACCAGTGTCAAGCTTGAAAAAGACGGGTCGATCACGCTGGATGTTGATGACAGCAACCCCGAACGGGCTGCGGTTCTTGCCAACGCCTATCCCGGGATGCTTCAGAAGCTGACCAGCCAGTTCATCCTGACTCCTTGGAGGTGCTACATTATTA
>NZ_LVWG01000001.1 GCF_001622165.1 Pelodictyon luteolum | reverse complement strand
CCTGAATAATTCACGAGGGCAATAAAAAAGGGATGCATAATCGCCACAAGGTTTTATTTTATTGGTGCTTAGACAACAAATAACCACTGGACGGCTATGCAACTCCCTTACACCAATATACACACTGACCAGCCCAACCAACAAGCGCTATTTCCTGATTGTTTCGAAGTATCCGTTGCCCCTGTCAAGGGCAAAAAAGTGGTTCTTGATTTTCAGGGAGGCAACGCCACCAGCGATGCCGGTGTCCTGCTGTTGAAGGAAGTCGAGTCCATGACCAGGATCGTTCCGAAGCTTGCCGATTGCATTGCCGATTCCCGTCGGACCTCATCTGTCATGCATTCGATCCCTGACCTGATCGCCCAGCGGGTCTACCAGATCGCCTGCGGCTATGAGGACGGCAACGACAGCAATTCCATGCGGAAGGATCCCGCTCTCAAGATGGCCCTCAACCGTCTTCCTGAAAGCGGCGATGACCTTGCCAGCCAGCCTACCTTCAGCAGGCTTGAGAACATGGTTACCCGTCCGGAACTCTATCGTATGGCTGTCGGGTTCCTCGATCATTTCCTTGACTCCTACACCGAGGCACCGCGGGTCATCGTCCTGGACTTTGACGATACCGAGGATGTTGTTCATGGCAAACAGCAGCTGGCGCTTTTCAACGGCTATCACCAGGAGACCTGTTACCAGCCTCTCCATGTTTTCGAGGGGTTGACTGGCAAGCTGATTGCCTCGATCCTTCGCCCCGGCAGACGCCCGACCGGCAAGGAGATTGTATCATACGTGAAGCGCATTGTCCGCCATATCCGGAGCAGGTGGCCGGAAACAATCATCGTCTACCGCGGCGACAGCCATTACGGTGTGCCGGAAGTCTACTCCTTCCTTGCCAGAGAGCAGAACTGCTACAGCGTGACCGGCCTCGGCGGTAATGACGTGCTGCTCCGCTCCGTCAAGGACATTATTGAGGAGGTCAAGAAGCATGGAGCCGGATACCGCCGTTACCATACCTTTCAGTATCAGGCACGGAGCTGGAAGGAGACCCGCAGAGTGGTCGCCAAGGTCGAGATGACCGAAAAGGGGCTGAACGTGCGCTTCATCAGCACCGACATGCAGGAGGCAAAGGCCAAGACTCTGTACGAGCAGATTTACAGTGCACGTGGCAACGATGAACTCTACATCAAGGCGCATAAAACGTTCATGAAAAGCGACCGGACCTCATGCCATCGCTTTCTTGCCAACCAGTTCAGGGTCTTCCTGCATTCGGCGGCCTATGTCCTGGTCCACGCCTTCCAGACCAACCTGCTCCGGGGCACCGCCCTTGCCACGGCGACCTTCGAGACAATCCGATTGAAGCTCCTGAAAATCGGAGCGAAGGTCATTGAGATGAAGACACGCATCAAGGTGCATCTGCCGACCTCATATCCGTACAAACCGATACTGAACAAGTGCTTCGCCGTCCTTGAGCACCTGCGATCAGTCCCATGGCCATCAACAGCAATTCCGTAATGCTGTAACGTTTCCGGAGGGGGAAGGTAACAATCAAACATAGCTACAGGAAGGGCGTAAAAGTCATGACGTCAAGGCAAGACTATGGCCTCATGGTATCTGAGGCCATAGTCTTACGGGGATAAGCCGCTTTTCCGGCATCAGTAAATTCCCGATAAGGGGTGAACGTATGACGCGAAGACACGACAGGTCGGCATCTCAGGTTGGCTTCGCCTATGGCAGGCTCACTTTTGGCTCGAGATGCCTCTCTTTTGCAGTCTCATGAATTATTCAGG